>NZ_LMLK01000003.1:0-410551 GCF_001422605.1 Erwinia sp. Leaf53 | reverse complement strand
CACTGGCGCTGGAGAACTGCGCAGAGATACCAACGGGCCGGGTCTGGCATTTTGACCCGAGGCGGTTTATCGCACATTTCAGGAAATGTGGATGGCTGGAGTGTGAGGTGATTGAGAGAATAATGACGTCGACTACAAGTGTCAGGCGCGAAGATGAAATCAAAAAAATAAAACATAAGTCGGAAGAATATCTTTTTTCAATAAATGTAGTCATGAGAAAGTACAACATTACCGGCTTCAACAGAGCAAGCCATTTCCTGGGGCAGGGGGCTGTCGAGTCAGGTTATTTATGCTCTATGCAGGAAAACAGTCAGATACAGCTTACAAAAAATGGGAGGCACTTTGGTGGAGATACCATAGATGACTCTAAAAAAAATGAATCAAATGAACTCGGTCACTGGTATGGTGCGATAGCTTCCGAAATGGATGTCTATTTCTCTGGTGATAAATATAATCGAAGCGGGGGTTTTATAGCCAGTTCCTACAGCTGGCGCAATGGTAACTGCGGAGATGTGGATGCGCAGAAGTTTCGCGGGCGTGGGTTTAAAATGCTTACCGGGCTGGATACCTACTCCAGCTACTGGGTATACCGAGGATGGTTATCAAAAAGCAGTTTTGATTCCTCATGGTGGACAGATCCTCAGTACCGGAGAAAAAACATTCACGGGATGGTTAAAAGGCCCCCTCAGATAGATGATCCACAAAAAGTGACGGAAAACCCCTATAACTGCATTGATACCGGTGCGTTTTATATCGTGTGCTTCAAAAATAAAACATTAAAAGTGATGGATTCTGATCAAGTTACGTCGCGGGATGATAACGACGTTGTTGATAGTGTTACCAGAGCAATTAATGGAGGTGCCATTGGTATTAAAGACAGAAAAAAAACCACCAAGACTGCTAAGGAGATTCTCAGTGATGAAGTGTAAATCGTTACTTTCCACTCTGCTTTTTATATCCTACTCTGCCAGTGCTAATAATGTCATTCATTATAGTAATTTCATGATGTATATGGATAAAAAAGAACGCTCCATCATCCATGTTGTTAATGATAACGGGAGGGGGGATTTCTTATGTAAAATAAAAAACTGGGAAGACAGATTTAATACCGGAGGGTATATAGATATTACCAACGATGAAAAAGGGTTGCTTATCTACCCAACTAATAAATACTTGTCAATCGATGAGCTTATTCGATGTTCTGAAGATGGTATAGAACTTCATAAAATACCGCAGTCTGATGATAAGCTGGATACCATTGTCGATATAAATTTCGATAAAAGACTGGTTCTGTTAGTTGCACTGAATGATGTAAGGGTTTTATCGTATACAGCTATAGTTTCGAACTTTGGCAGTAATAAAAACTTACTATCAGGCCCGGGTTTTTTTAGTGGAAAAAATAGCGATATTCCTTTTGGTGTAGGCGATAACCAGTATGGTGGTAAAATTTCATTAGATGGCAAGTATGTTTCTCCTGTTTATCTCAGTTGTTTTGTAGATTCATTTCCCGGACTCTGGGATATCAGGAAAAACAAAAGGGTAGTCTTTGATGCTTCACTCGGAGACGATGAGATTAAGAATAGATGTCAGAAGCTATTCGACGGTAAAGCCACGCTTGAAGAATTAGGTGGGAAACTTATTCGTCCCAAAAAGTAGCCTGTTTTTTTAAACCGGCGTGATGTGGTGTACCGATCTTTGATGCAGGGGAAATGTCATTTTAATGCTTTAACGTGACAGCAAAAATCTGCTGAACCTCGGTCAGGTGGTGGTCAGTGAAAGGCACAAGTGTGGTAAGGGTTTGAGCTGCGCAGCCACAGTCGGGGCGCGATACGTGCAGAGAAGGCGCTGCTGGCGCGCAAAGAGATCGGCATTATCAGCACGGAAGATGAAATAAAAATCATCGCGAGAAAGAGAATCACGCTGAACGGCGGCGGAAGCTACATCAATATCTTTTCCTTGGCAACTACCTTTTCGTAAGAAGGATAAGCCAGTTCTCCCTGAGCAGATAGCTGCCCCTCATGTTGTTATCGTTAACAGCTTTGAGTGATTTTTAGTCAATAAAAAAGAGAGATAAAAATGGAGCTGGCATCTCTTACCATAAAAAAAGCAGCCCTTAACAGGCTGCTTTTTTAAACGTTTTGGTCGGCACGGAGAGATTCGAACTCTCGACCCCCGCCACCCCATGACGGTGCGCTACCAGGCTGCGCTACGTGCCGAAATCTGCCCCTCATATTACTCAACCGTTCTGCGAAATCAAGGGGCTAAATCGTTGACTGGCTTATATTTAGTCAGTCAGTTGGCGATAAAGCGCTTTTCGTCCGTTAACACCTGCAGCAGCAGGGTCAGCTGCGGCTTATGGTCTTTTAACGGTTCGCCGGCGCGGTTCCACGCCGCATAGCCGCCGTTGTTGTCCAGCAGCAGGGTTTCCTGCGGCGTGGTCACCACCAGCTGGTGGCCGTTGCTGCTGGCCACCCAGTCGTGGCGGCGGCGCGCGGCGAACAGGTCTTCACCCTGGCTGTAGTCGGACACCGCGGTATTCACGTGCAGCAGGCGCTGCATCAGCGTGGCCATAATATCCTGATGCTCGGTCAGCCGGGTGACGGTCTGCGCCGGAGTATCCGGCCAGTGCACCACCAGCGGCACCTGCCGGGTGGCGCGGTTGCCCGGGTTGGCTTCGCCGTCCAGCACCACGCCGTGGCGGGCGGTGATCACCACCACGGTATTGGCCAGCAGGCCCTTCTGTTCCAGGGTGGTCAGCACCGCCTGAATCTGCTGATCGACAGCCGTCGCCCCGCGCGCGTAGCGGCGCTCCTGCTGCTTATCGTTCTCTGCTCCCTCCGGTGTGGAGAAGGAGAGATAAGAGAACCACGGCGCGCTGTTTTTCGCCTGGCCTTCCAGCCAGTTCTGCCACTGGCGGGTGGTATCCGCATTAGGCTGCGCGCCGCCGGCCGGCAGCGAGAAGTCGGTCAGCAGCGCCTGACGATACAGCGGCGAGGTAAAGCCGTCGCTGGCAAACAGGCCAAACTGGTAGCCCTGGTGGCCGAGCGCGCTGACCAGCGTTGACGACATGCGCGTCGAGAGTACGCCGTCCATATAGCTGGGGGAGATGCCGTAGAACAAGCCGAACAGCCCGGCGTCATCGTTGCTGCCGGAGCTGAAGTGCTGGCTGAAACGCACGTTGTTTTCGGCAAAGCGCGTCAGGTTCGGCAGCGCGCTGGCCATGGTGGCGTCGTTCAGGCCATCAACGGTGATCAGCAGCAGGTTGTTGCCGCTGCCCTTGTCGCTGTAGGTGATCTCGCTGAGCGGGTAGGCCACCGACAGCGCTTCCGGATTACCCTGCTGCACCAGCCGGCGCTGATACTCCTGCGCGTCCAGCAGGCCGTGTTTTTCGAGGAACCGGCGGGCGGTCATCGGGTACGACAGCGGCAGGTTAGAACGCTGCATGGTAATCGGGCGGTAGAAGTTGGCGTCCGCCCAGATATACATCAGGTGGCTGGCAAAGAAGGCGGTGATAAACACCCCGGCCAGCGGCTTGCCGAAGCTGCGGCGGTTGAGGCTGCGCAGCTTCTGCCAGCTCCAGGTGGCAAACAGCATCTCCACCAGGAAGATCACCGGCACGCTGATAAACATCAGCTGCCAGTCGCGTGCCAGCTCGCTCTGGTCGGGGTTGACCACCAGCTCCCACACCACCGGGTTAAGGTGCAGGTGGAAGCGCTCAAACACCGCGCTGTCGACCAGCAGCAGCGTCAGCCCAGCGGTGGCAAAAATCGCCGACAGGAAGCGCAGCAGCCGCTGTGACATCACCACAAAGGTCAGCGGGAAGATAACCAGCAGATAGGCGGCAAAGACGATAAAGCTGAAATGGCCGATCCAGCTGGTGAACGCATAGATGCGCCCGGCCAGCGAGGCCGGCCAGTCGGCAACAAACAGATAGCGGCTGCCGAGAATAAAGGCAACGATGATGTTAAACAGGGCGAACCAGTGCCCCCAGCCGATCATCTGGGAGACTTTTTCACGGTAGCGCTGCTTGTTTGTTACCATATCAGGATCAGCGTCGTCTTATCAGTGGGCTTTATCGTCACGCACCGAGGACTTAAGCGCCTCGGCAAACGAGTTGGCCAGGGTTTGGCGTAGCGCAGGCGCAACGCTGGTGTTGATCAGGTTAGTGACCATGTTTCCCAGCACCATCAGGGAAAGATCGGTAGGGGTCTGGTCTTTCTCCAGTACCTGTACCATTTCTGCGAGGAGTTGTTCCACGCGTTCGTCGCTGTAACGGGATGATTGTGGCATAGCGTCAATTTTACTAAGAAGGAAAAGGCGGTATCTTAGCGTAACAGCGGGTTTTTTTCTGCTTTTTTATCGTCAGCGACAGGTAATGTTGTGGTGGTTGATTGTAATCGCGCGGGATGGTTGAATACGCGCCCTTGCCTACAGGAGAGTTTCCCATGAGTGTCGATATCGACCAGATTGCCCTTCATCAGCTGATCAAACGCGATGAACAGACCCTTGAACTGGTGCTGCGCGACACGCTGCTGCCGTCCACCGCCGCCGTCAGCGAGATGATGGACGAGCTGCACCGGGTCTACAGCGCCAAGAGCAAAGCCTACGGCCTGTTTAATGAAGAGAGCGAGCTGGCCGATGCGCTGCGCAACTGCCGTAAGGGCGAGGACGATTTTCTCGCCTTCAGCCGCGCCGCCAGCGCCCGCCTGCGCGATGAGCTGGGGAAATACCCGTTTGCCGAAGGCGGCGTGGTGCTGTTTGGCCACTACCGCTATCTGGCGGTGGAGTACCTGCTGATTGCGGTGCTGAGCAGCCAGAACAGCATGCGCGTCAACGAAGAGCTGGACATCAGCAGCACCGCCTATCTGGATATCAGCCATGCCGATATCGTGGCGCGCGTCGATCTCACCGAGTGGGAAACCAATCCGCAGTCGACCCGTTATCTGACCTTCCTGCGCGGCCGCGTCGGGCGCAAGGTGGCCGATTTCTTTATGGATTTCCTCGGGGCCAGCGTCGGGCTGGATACCAAAGCGCAGAACCGCGGCCTGCTGCAGGCGGTCGATGACTACTGCGCCGAGGTCAGCCTGGATAAGAACGAGCGGCAGAACTACCGTCAGCAGGTCCACAGCTACTGTAACGAGCAGCTGAAGGCGGGGGAGGAGATCGAACTGCAGGGGCTGTCCGACGAGCTGCCGCCGTGGGGGGAGAAGAGCTTCCAGACCTTTACCGCCGAGCAGGGCTACGAGCTGGAGGAGACTTTCCCCGCCGATCGCAGCACCCTGCGCCAGCTGACCAAATTTGCCGGCAGCGGCGGCGGGCTGACGCTGAACTTTGACGCGATGCTGTTAGGCGAGCGTATCTTCTGGGACCCGGCCACCGATACCCTGACCATCAAAGGCACGCCGCCGAACCTGCGCGACCAGCTGCAGCGCCGCTCCAGCGGTAAATAATCTGCCTTATCCGCTCAGGCCGTGCCGAACAGGTGCGCGGTCTGAGCGGCGCTGAACGGTAAGCCAGTGAGCAGCCGGCAAAAAAAAACGCCGCAGAGCGGCGTTTCTTTTACATCAGTTTCGGTCAGGCGATTAAGCGCGAACGAAGTCGATGTGGTGCAGTTTTGGCTTGAACGGGTGACGCTGAACAGCCTGCACTTTTACTTTAACTTCTTTGCCATCAACAACCAGAGTCAGCACTTCTTCGTAGAAACCTGGCTTAGCCTGGGTGTTCATTACGGAGTCGTGGTCCAGTTCGATAGCAACAGCTGCTTCGTTACCGCCGTAGATGATAGCCGGGAACTTGTTAGCAACACGCAGACGGCGGCTCGCACCCTTACCCTGCTCTTTACGTACTTCAGCATTGATAGTGAACATTTTAAAATCTCTTTAAGTTTTGTTCCTGCTAAAGGCGACCCATCAGCAGGTTGATTGTTCAACTTTCGCCGGGAAATCCCGGTAAAAGCGGGCGGCATTATAGCCGCATAGCCGCGAGATAACAACCGCAAAGCCGCCTTAATACCCTGTACTGACGGGATATCTGCGGCGCGGTGGGTGAGGGTTGCCTGTTGCTGCGCTCACTGGCTGACATCACGCCGGTCGCTTTAACGCAACTCATTCGCACGGCGATAGCGCCCCTGATAGTCGAACACCTTTTCGCGCACCTGCCAGAAGTGGCGCTGTTTGCGCGCCACCACAAAGTCCGGGTGGCGCAGCAGGGGTTGCAGGGCGACGATATCCGCCGCCGTCTGCCAGCCGAGCGGTACCCCCGGCGCGCGCTGGTGCGGACGCAGAAACAGCTGTTCGAAGGCGGTACGCTGCGCCGGGCTTTTCAGCCGGAAGCGTTCGCTGACCTCGGTGGCCTCTTCGTCAAAGTAGCGCGCCTTCAGCCACTCGCCGTGCTCGTCGCGTCCGGCTTCAAGCTGCATCGCCGCACAGCGCAGCACCAGCGCGTCCTTCAGCTTCAGCGCCGCCTTCAGCATATCGTCCGGGTCAACCAGCACCGCGTCGCACTCGCGACAGCGGCGGGCGGCGATGTCGTTCTCCGCGTTGCAGTGCGGGCAGTTTTTGAAACGGAAGCGGTAGTCGCACTGTTCGCGGTGGCCGTCATCATCCTCCAGCACTCCCTGACAGCGGCGGCCGAAGTGCTCAATAATCGTACCGTCTGTGGTGGTTTTGCCCCAGAAGGTGTTGGCGAAACCGCAGCCGGGGCAGAACACCTGCACCGGCTGGTTGTCGCTTTTGCCCTTGGGCGCGCCGACCTCCGGGGTAAACAGGTCGTGCGGATTGCCGGCGTAGTCGAGGATCAGGCAGTCCTGTTTGCCGGGGCTTAAGCGCAGGCCGCGGCCGACGATCTGCTGATAGAGGCTGACCGACTCGGTAGGGCGCAGGATAGCGATCAGGTCGACGTGCGGCGCGTCAAAGCCGGTGGTCAGCACCGCCACGTTGACCAGGTAGCGCAGCTCGCGCGCCTTAAAGGCGCTAATCAGCGCATCGCGCTCCGGCCCCGGAGTTCCTGCGCTGATCAGCGCTTTACTCTCCGGCAGCAGGCCGAGCACCTCGCGGGCGTGCTCCACGGTGGCGGCGAAGATCATCACCCCCTGGCGCTGCTGGGCGAATTCGACGATCTGCGCAATGATGTGCGGCGTGATGCGCTGCTGCTGCTTCAGCTCGCGGTTGAGGTCGGCTTCGCTGAACAGGCCGTTCTCCTGCGCCTGCAGGCGGCTGAAGTCGTACTGCACCACCGGCATATCCAGCCGCTCCGGCGGTACCAGGAAGCCGTGTTTAATCATATAGCGCAGCGGCAGCTCGTAGATGCAGTCGCGGAACAGCGCCAGCTCGCTGCCGCGCACCATGCCGTGATAGTGAAACTGGTAGATCCAGCCTTTACCCAGCCGGTAGGGGGTGGCGGTCAGCCCCAGCAGGCGCAGCTGCGGGTTGCGCGCTCTGAGATGGCCGAGGATCTGCTGGTACTGGCTGTCGTCGGCGTCGCTGATGCGGTGGCACTCGTCGACGATCAGCAGTGAAAATTCGGCGTCAAACGCGGCCAGGTTGCGCGCCACCGACTGCACGCTGCCAAACACCACTTTCGCCTGGCTCTCTTTGCGCTGCAGGCCGGCGGCGAAAATATCCGCCTGCAGGCCGTAGGCCTGATATTTCGCGTGGTTCTGCGCCACCAGCTCTTTGACGTGGGCCAGCACCAGCACCCGGCCGCGCGCCACGCGGGCCAGCTCGGCGATCACCAGGCTTTTACCGGCCCCGGTAGGCAGCACGATGACCGCCGGCTCGGCCGAGCGGCGGAAGTAGGCGATGGTGGCATCCACCGCCTCCTGTTGATAGGGGCGTAACGTAAAAGACATGAACACTCAATTTGCGCAGGTTTGGCCTATTATGCCACGAATCCACACAGAGGGCAGGTTACCCCCTGTGCCTGAGCGGCGAGTCAGGCTATACTGTTGTTTCCCCGGATAAGCAGAACGCTTACACCTCATCAGACGATATTCGTCCGGTTCAGATTCCAATAACAGGCAGTGCAGAGTTAATGCGACTTGATAAATTTATTTCCCAGCAGCTGGAAGTCAGCCGCGCTATCGCCGCGCGACTGATCCGCGCCAGCAGCGTCACCATTGACGGTGAAGTGGTACGCGACAGCGCGTTTAAAGTACCTGCAGACAGTGAAGTAGCCTATGACGGCAATCCGCTGCAGCAGCAGCACGGCCCGCGCTACTTTATGCTGAACAAGCCGGTGGGCTACGTCTGCTCCACCGACGACCCGGACCACCCGACGGTGCTCTATTTCCTGCATGAACCCACCGCGTACAAGCTGCACGCGGCCGGACGGCTGGATATCGACACCACCGGGCTGGTGCTGATGACCGATGACGGCCAGTGGTCGCACCGCATCACCTCGCCGCGCCACGAATGTGAAAAAACCTATCTGGTGACGCTGGAGCAGCCGCTGTCCGACGACACCGAACGCCAGTTTGCCGAAGGCGTGCAGCTGCATAACGAAAAAACGCTTACCCGACCGGCCAGCCTTGAACAGGTCAGCGACCACGTGGTGCGGCTGACCATCAGCGAAGGGCGCTATCACCAGGTGAAACGCATGTTCGCCGCGGTGGGGAACCGGGTGGTGGAGCTGCACCGCGAGCGCATTGGCGCGATTGCGCTGGATGCCTCCCTGCAGGAGGGCGAATACCGTGCGCTGACGGCAGACGAGATCGCCAGCGTCGGGTTGCCTCGCTGATGAAAGAGACGCTGCCGGAGCCGGCAAAAAACTCGTCGGTGGGGCTGGTGGTGATCCTCGGCCTGCTGGCGATGCTGATGCCGCTGTCGATCGATATGTACCTGCCGGCGCTGCCGCAGATCGCCCGCGAGTATGGCGTGTCGGCGGGCAGCGTGCAGATGACGCTCAACGCCTATATCCTCGGTTTTGCCCTCGGGCAGCTGATTTACGGTCCGCTGGCCGACAGCTTTGGCCGCAAGCCGGTGATCGCCGCCGGCACGCTGATCTTTGCGCTGGCGGCGGCGGCCTGTGCGCTCTCCAACAGCATCGAGCAGCTGATTAACATGCGCTTTCTGCACGGCCTGTCGGCCGCGGCGGGCAGCGTGGTGATCAGCGCGCTGATGCGCGACAGCTACTCGAAAGAGGAGTTTTCGCGCATGATGTCGTTCGTGATGCTGGTGACCACCGTCGCCCCGCTGCTGGCGCCGATCGTCGGCGGCTGGCTGCTGCTGCTGTGGAGCTGGCACGCGATTTTCTGGACCATCTCGGCGGCGGCGGTGGTGACCACGCTGCTGGTGGTGACCCAGATCAAAGAGACGCTGCCCAGAGAGCGGCGGCAGCGCTTCAGCCTGCGCACCACGCTGGGCAACTTTCTGACGCTGTTCCGCAACCGGCGGGTGTTCAGCTATATGCTGGCCAGCGGCTGTTCGTTTGCCGGGCTGTTCTCGTTTCTCAACGCCGGGCCGTTCGTCTACATCGAGCTGAACCATATTTCCCCGCAGGATTTCGGCTACTACTTCGCGCTGAACGTGGTGTTCCTGTTCCTGATGACGCTGCTGAACAGCCGCTGCGTGCGCCGCTTTGGCCCGCTGGTGATGTTCCGCTTTGGTCTGCTGGTGCAGTTCTCGATGGCGCTGTGGCTGGTGGTGGTCTGCGCGCTTGATCTCGGTTTCCTGGCGCTGGTGTTTGGCGTGGCGATGTTTATCGGCTGCGTGGCGATGGTGTCGTCTAACGCCATGGCGGTGATCCTCGACGAGTTTCCGCATATCGCCGGCACCGCGTCATCGCTGGCGGGCACCCTGCGCTTTGGCGTCGGCGCGCTGGCCGGTGCGCTGCTGTCGACTCTCTCCTTTACCAGCGCCTGGCCGATGGTCGGGGCGATCTTTATCTGCGCCACGCTGTCGGTGCTGCTGTTTAGCTGGGCCTCCCGCCCGGCGGCGCGCGCCGCGTAATCAGACGCCGTGGCCAGCGTGGCCCTGGCGTTTGTTGATTTTTTGTAAAAATCAAACCCGCTAAAAGTAACAAAATATGGCGAAAACGGTTGTCATCGGGCGAGAGTCGCGGTATTTATAACGAATAAATGAGAGGCAGCTCTCAAAAAAAAACCGCGAAACGCACCATCCATGCCGTAAGAAATCTCCTTCAACATTTAATTCCAATTAAAATCAGAAGGTTGGCTTGATTCCGGTAACGGATGATTTACCTTGTAAAATATTTGTGAAATTATTGTTGAAAATCACTCTGGGGAACGCCGCTTGAATACGCTGGAACATTCTGTGGTACATCGTTTACCGCAAAGCTACCGCTGGTGTGCCGGTGCGCAGGGAAAATGCGTGGTGGCCCAGGCGTGTAACCGGCCGCCGGAAGACGCCGACCTGATCGGCCTGCGCCTGCTCAGCCATCAGGGGGCCTCCGCCTGGGATATTATGCAGTCGATTCAGCAGGCGCTGGCCGGCATCGAGCTGGAGTGCGCGGTGGTCGAGTGGGAAGGGGAGCCGTGCCTGTTTGTCTGCCGCCAGGATGAGTGCACCACCACCTGCCGGCTGAAAAACTTCGGCGTCGGCATCGCCGAGCCTTATACCCACTGACCTGCGCAGCTTAACCTCCCCGTTGCCGTCCTCTTTCGTTTACCTGCCGCTGAACCTGACGTTGTTCCGGCATCGACGCTGCTGCTTAACGGGCACCGGGCCTGACGTTATTTCGCCATCGACGCGTATGCTTAACGGGCACCGGGCCTGACGTTGTTCCGCCATCGACGCTGACGCTCAACCGGCACCGGGTCTGGCCCGCACCTCAGGCCAGCGCCAGCAGCTGTCGGGTATACTCTTCACGCGGCGCGCTGAACACGCTCTCGCTTTCGCCCTGTTCCACCACCTCGCCCTGACGCAGCACCACCACCTGATGACACAGCGCCCGCACCACCTGCAGATCGTGGCTGATAAACAGGTAGGCCAGCCCGTGCTCAAGCTGCAGGCGCGTCAGCAGGCTGAGGATCTGCTTCTGCACCGAACGGTCGAGGGAGGAGGTCGGCTCATCCAGAATGATCAGCCGGGGCTTCAGCACCAGCGCGCGGGCGATGGCGATGCGCTGGCGCTGGCCGCCGGAGAACTCCGCCGGGTAGCGCTGGCGGGTCTCAGGATCCAG
Organism: Erwinia sp. Leaf53; assembly: GCF_001422605.1. Taxonomy (NCBI): domain Bacteria; kingdom Pseudomonadati; phylum Pseudomonadota; class Gammaproteobacteria; order Enterobacterales; family Erwiniaceae; genus Erwinia; species Erwinia sp. Leaf53. Next base: position 399,412 of record NZ_LMLK01000003.1, on the reverse strand, counting down.
CCCCACCTCCTGCATCACCGCCACCACCCGCGCGTCGCGCGCTGCCGCGTCCAGCTCCGGGTGATGCACCCGCAGCCCTTCGGCGATAATCTGCTGTACGTTGAGGCGCGGGTTGAGCGCCGAGTTCGGATCCTGGAACACCACCTGGATCTGCGGGCGCACCGGCAGCATCTGCCGGCGGCTCCACTGGTGCAGCGGCTGGTTATCAAACCAGATTTCGCCTTTTGAGGCGATCAGCCGCAGCAGCGCCAGGCCGGTGGTGCTTTTACCGGAGCCGGATTCGCCGACCAGGCCGAGGCTCTCGCCGGGGCGCAGGCTGAAGCTCAGCGACTTCAGCGCATGGTGGTAACCCACCGTGCGGCGCATCAGCCCTTTTTTCAGCGGGAAGGCGACCTGCAGGTCGCTGACCCGCAGCAGCGGCGCGACGCCGGCGGCCACCGGCTGCGGGCGGCCCTGCGGCTCGGCGTTGAGCAGCTGCTGGGTGTAAGGATGCTGCGGGTTGCTGAATAACGCGGCGGTGCCGTTGACCTCCACCGCCCTGCCTTCGCGCATCACCGTGACGTTATCGGCCAGCTTCTTAACGATGTTCAGGTTATGGGTGATAAACAGCAGCCCCATATTCATCTCCTGCTTCAGCTCGTGCAGCAGGCTGATAATCTGCGCCTGCACCGTGACGTCCAGCGCGGTGGTCGGCTCATCGGCGATCAGCAGCTGCGGGCGGGTCAGCAGCGCCATGGCGATCATCACGCGCTGGCGCTCGCCGCCGGAGAGCTGGTGCGGGAAGTCGTTCAGCCGGCCGGCGGCGTTGCGGATGCCGACCCGGTCAAGGCAGCTAAGCATTTCGGCGCGCGCCGCCTGGCTGCGCATGCCGCGGTGCAGCGACAGCACCTCATACAGCTGCTTTTCGATGCTGTGCAGCGGGTTGAGCGATACCATCGGCTCCTGGAAGATCATCGCCATGCGGTTGCCGCGCAGGCCGCGCATCGTCCGTTCGTCGGCCTGCAGCACGCTCTGGCCGTCAAACAGGATCTCGCCCTGCGGGTAGACCACCGGCGGCGTCGGCAGCAGGCGCATCACCGACAGCGCGGTGACGCTTTTGCCGGAACCGGACTCGCCGACCAGCGCCAGCGTCTCGCCGGCCTCCAGCGACAGCGACATGCCCTCGACCACCACCCGCTGCTGGCCGCCCTGGCGGAACGCAATGCTTAAGTCTTTAACAGAGAGAAGTGCCATATCAGACCGCCTTGCTTGGGTCGAAGGCGTCGCGCACGGCTTCACCAATAAAGATTAACAGCGACAGCAGGATCGCCAGCGAGAAGAAGGCGGTCAGGCCGAGCCACGGCGCCTGCAGGTTGTTTTTGCCCTGCAGCAGCAGCTCCCCCAGCGACGGCGAACCGAGCGGCAGGCCGAAGCCGAGGAAGTCCAGCGAGGTGAGGGTGGTGATCGAACCGCAGAGAATAAACGGCAGGTAGGTCAGGGTGGCGACCATCGCGTTGGGCAGCATATGGCGCGACATTATGCCCCAGTCGCTGACCCCCATCGCCTGCGCGGCGCGGATATAGTCGAAGTTGCGGGTGCGCAGAAACTCGGCGCGCACCACCCCGACCAGGCTCATCCAGCCGAACAGCACGGTGATCGCCAGCAGCCACCAGAAGCCGGGCTGGATCACGCTGGAGAGCAGGATAATCAGGAACAGCGTCGGCATGCCGGACCAGACTTCTATAATCCGCTGCCCCCACAGGTCGACCCTGCCGCCAAAGTAGCCCTGCACCGCGCCGGCGACGATGCCGATGACGCTGGAAAACAGCGTCAGCATCAGGCCGAACAGCAGCGAAATGCGCGTGCCGTAGAGGATGCGCGACAGCACGTCGCCGCCGTTGGCGTCGGTGCCCAGCCAGTTCTGCGCCGACGGCGGCGACGGGAACGGCTGGGTGGTGGCGAAGTTGATGGTGTCGTCGCCGAAGCGGATCGGTGCCCACAGCGCCCAGCCGTTGCTGGCCAGCCGCGCCTGCAGCCACGGGTCCTGGTAGTCGGCCGGCGTCGGCAGCTCGCCGCCGAAGTCGGTTTCGTTATAGTTGACCAGCAGCGGGAAGTAAGTGCGGTCCTGGTAGTGGACGATCAGCGGCTTGTCGTTAGCCAGCAGCTCAGCAAAGAGGCAGAGGATAAACAGCACGGCGAAGATCCACAGCGACCAGTAGCCGCGGCGGTTATGGCGGAATCGCGCCCAGCGCGCCTGGTTAATCGGGTTTAAGCGGCTCATCAGCGTCCCTCAAAATCAATGCGCGGATCGACCAGCGTGTAGGTGATATCGCTGACGATGTTCAGCAGCAGGCCAATCAGGGTGAAGATATACAGGGTGCCGAACATCACCGGGTAGTCGCGCTGAATGGTGGCGTCGTAGCCCAGCAGGCCGAGGCCGTTGAGCGAGAACATCACCTCGATCAGCAGCGAGCCGGTAAAGAACATGCTGATAAAGGTGGCCGGAAAGCCGGCGATCACCAGCAGCATGGCGTTGCGGAACACGTGACGATAGAGGATTTTGTTCTCATCCAGCCCTTTGGCGCGGGCGGTGACCACGTACTGTTTGCGGATCTCATCCATAAACGAGTTTTTAGTCAGCATGGTCAGGGTGGCGAAGCCGCCGATCACCGTCGCCAGCACCGGCAGGCTGATGTGCCACAGGTAGTCGGTGACTTTGCCGTACCACGGCAGGCTGTCAAACTGCGGCGATACCAGCCCGCGCAGCGGGAACCAGTCGAGGTAGCTGCCGCCGGCGAACAGCACGATCAGCATGATGCCGAACAGGAATGAAGGAATGGCGTAGCCGATAATGATCAGCGTGCTGCTCCAGGTATCAAAGGCGCTGCCGTTGCGCACCGCCTTCTTAATTCCCAGCGGGATCGACACCAGGTAGATAATCAGCGTGCTCCATAAACCGAGCGTTACCGACACCGGCAGGCTCTCTTTAATCAGCGCAATCACCGAGCTGCTGCGGAACAGGCTGTCGCCAAAGTCAAAGCGCATATAGTTCCACAGCATGGTGAAGTAGCGCTCGTGCAGCGGTTTATCGAAGCCGTAGCGGTGGGTGATCTCGGCGATCACTTCCGGGTCCAGCCCGCGTGAGCCGCGGTACTGGCCTTCGCCTGGGCTGCTGCTGAGCGTGCTGCGCCCGTGGGCGCTGCCTTCTCCGGCCGCCCCCGGCAGGCCGGTGGTCTGGCCGAACTGGATATTCGCAATCGCCTGATCCACCGGGCCACCCGGCGCTATCTGTACGATAAAAAAGTTAATGGTGATGATCGCCCACAGGGTGGGAATAATCAGCAGCAAACGGCGGACAATGTATGCACCCAAGGTCTGGCTCCTTAACGACGCTGCGCCGGCAGGCGGGCGGCTTTGTTGACATCGTACCACCAGTTATCAAAGCCCAGCGAGTAGGTGGGGCGGGTGGCGGGCATCGAGAATTTGTTCCAGTACGCGTAACGGTTATTGGCGCTGTACCACATCGGGATCATGTAGTAATTCCACAGCAGTACGCGATCCAGCACCCGGCCGAGCGGCAGCAGCGCCTGTTCATCGCCCTGATGCTGCACGATCTGTTCGACCAGGTTATCGATCAGCGGGCTGCTGACCCCCGGCCGGTTGTACGAGGAGTCGATATACTGGCTGGCCCAGCTGATCTGCAGGTTGGTATCGGGGAAGGCATACGCCTGATAGGGCGACGGCAGCATATCGAAATCGCGGCTGCGCAGGCGGGCCAGATACTGCGAGCTGTCCACCTGGCGCACGTTAAGGGTGATGCCGATCCGCGCCAGATTATGCTTAAACGGCAGCACCCACTGATCGTTGCCGCCGCTGCGCAGCAGCAGCTCAAAGCTGAACGGCTGGCCGCTTTTCACGTTGACCAGCTGCTGATTTTTCAGCTCCCAGCCCGCCTGTTTCAGCAGCGTCAGCGCCTGCAGCAGCTTGCCGCGGTCGTAGCCGCTGCCGTTGGATACCGGCGGCTGGTAGATCTGGTCGATCACCTCCTGCGGATACTGCCCTTTCAGCGGGGCGAGGATCGCAAGCTCTCTGGCATCCGGGTAGCCCCGGGCGGCATAGTCGGTATTCTGGAAGTAGCTGTCGACACGCTGATAGGCGTTATAAAACAGCGCTTTGTTCATCCACTCAAAGTCAAAAAGCAGCGACAGCGCTTCGCGCACCCGGCGGTCGGAAAATTGAGGTTTCTGCACATTGAACGCCAGCCACTGGGTGGCGGTGGCGACGGTATTCGGCACCTGTTGTTTAACAATGTAACCCTGGTCGAAGTTGCTGCCGCGATACTGGGTAGCCCATTTTTTGGCTGACCCTTCGGTACGGAAATCAAATGCTCCGGCCTTAAAGGCTTCGAAGGCGACGTTATCATCCAGATAGTAGTCGTAGCGGATAGTGTCGAAGTTGTAGCGCCCTTTGTTGACCGGCAGATCGGCCGCCCAGTAATCTTTCACCCGTGAATAGGTAATCGACTGACCCACTTTATAGGCGGTGATGCGGTAAGGGCCGCTGGCCAGCGGCGGGTGGGGCAGGGGATCGCTCAGCTTACGGCTCTGCCAGTACGCTTTCGGAAACACCGGCGAGGAGAGCAGCGAGATCATCCTGTCACGATCCGACTGCGGCAGATCAAAGCGCACCGTCAGCCGTGAAATGGCTTTGGCCGTCACCCCTTTGTAATACACCCGGTACTGCGGCACGCCCTGGGTCATAAACATATTGAAGGTAAAGGCCGCGTCTTCTGCGATGATCGGCGTGCCGTCCTGGAAGCGGGCCCTGGGGTTAATGCTGACTTCGACCCAACGATAGTTGTCCGGGTAGCGGGCGAACTCCGCGACCAGCGGGTAGAGGCTGCCCGGCTCATCATCGGAAGAGGTAAACAGCGGATCGTACATCGACTCGGTGTCGGCACCCGGGCTGCCGCGCATGGCATAGCGGTTAAAGTTGTCGTAGGTGCCAATGGCCGACAGCGTAATGCTGCCGCCTTTTGGCGCGGCGGGGTTGGCGTAGTCGTAATGGCTGAAGCCGGCGGCATATTTCGGCGTGCCCTGCTGGGCGAAGCTGTAGCTCTCGGTAATCTTTTCTGCCTGAACAGCGGCCGCAGACAGGCTGAACAGAGCAAAGGCAACAAGACGCGCAATCATAGGCCTGCGGGCTCCTCGGAATTAAACGTTAATAGTAAAGGTAATCAGGCGGCTTTAACAGTTCCCGTCAGCCGTTGCGCACGCTGCCCCGGCTGGCCGTGCGGCGTTCTGGTAGTACGCCACCAGCAGCGGCACTTTGCACGGGCGGCTGAACAGGTAGCCCTGCATATGGGTGACGCCGCGGTTGATCAGCCACAGCGCCTGCTCGGCGGTCTCGACGCCTTCCGCCACCGTATTCAGGTTAAGCTTTTTCGCCAGCGCCAGCACCGTATCCAGCACCGGGGTATTGACGGTTTCCATACCGATGCTCTGCACAAAGCCGCGGTCGATCTTCAGGTAGTCGAACTGGAATTTTTCAAGGTAGATCAGCGCGCTGTGGCCGGTGCCGAAGTCATCGATGGCGATGCGGATCTGCTGCTGTCGCATCCACTCGAAGTTATCGTCCGCCTCTTTACCCGACATCATCGCCCGCTCGGTAATTTCAAATATCGGTACGAAATGTCCCTCCGGCATCGCCGCCAGCCAGCGGTTTACGTCGTGGCGGAAGGTCGGGTGGCTGAGATGCAGCGGTGACAGGTTAACGCCCAGCCGGGTGCCGACCGGCAAGGTGTCGCGCAGCTGGTGAGCGTCGCGGGCGATCAGGCTGAACAGGTGGCGGGTCAGCGGCACGATCAGGTTCTGCCCTTCGGCATAGCTGATAAAGGCATCCGGCGGGATGCGCCCCTCGGTGGGGTGGGTCCAGCGCATCAGCGCCTCAACGCCATAGGGCTGGCCGGTCTGTGCGTCAACCACCGGCTGGTACTCAACGTGGAACTCGCCGCGCTTGATGCCGAGCAGGATCTCTTTGCCCGGCCGCAGGCGCAGCATTAACAGCAGGTAGCAGGCGCAGCCGATCACCACGCCAATCAGCAGGCCGCTTAGCAGGATCAGATGGATTTCGCGCTGCGGCATGCTGTCACCGTACAGGTAGAGCGTTAGCGGATAGCCGGGCACCGCTACCGTGCGCAGCGGATGGTCGGGCAGGGCGCTGCGGTCGATCACCCGCTCATTCCAGGTGGTCAGCGCCTGGCCTCCGGCGGCGATGGCCATGCCGCTGATCTCCTGCTGACGTGAGGTCAGCAGCAGGTAGGGGGTCAGATCGATATTCAGCGTGGTGAAGATGCCGCTGTCGGCACGGCTGTTGTTGGCCAGCCACAGCACCAGCGCCGGCTGTTTGCGCACCATCGGCGTGCCGGCGATCAGGCGAATGTCGCGGCTCTGGCTGGCGTCGGTAAACGGCGAAATTTGATGGATGGAGAGCGACATCGGCCCGGTGGCGGAGGAGCAGAAGGCGATATCGTTTTTCACCAGCAGGATAGCGCGAATATTGGCGGCAAACGCCGCGCGCTGCGTCAGGTCTGCGCGCACCTGTTCGCAGCTGACCAGCGTGGCGGCCTGCAGCGGTTCCAGCGTGCTTTGCAGGTCGCTGAACACGTTGCTGAGGTAGCGTTGTGTATAGACGGCCAGCCGGTCATGGCTGGCGGCATGACGCTTCATGCTCAGGGTGAGGCTGATACTGATAAACAACAGAAAAAAAATCAATCCCGCGCTGGCACTCAAAAAGATGATTCTGCGCGGATGGCTGACGTGCCGCGAGAAGGTTTTTGCTAGTGGCATGGAAGTTCTCTCGTTTAGCCGTTTTTTTATTATTTATCAATGCAAACTGCGTTCTCTGGTGAGGGAGCAGAATATAACGGTTGGGCGGCTGCTGTCTCTATCTTCTTCTAATTATTGGAACTTTTAGCTGTTTTTCAGGCAATAAAAAACGCCGCAAGCGGCGTTTTTTTACTCTCGTTTTCGCGGACCTCAGGGAAGGTCAGCCCTGCGTTCGGCTGATCACCCGGCGCGCGTCGCGGTAACGGTTTTTCCAGTAGGATTCATTCAGGCTGGAAATGGTAACGCCGCTGCTGGTAGAGGCGTGAACAAAGTTATCATTACCGATATAGATGCCCACGTGGCGACCGGTAGAGCCGGCGCGGAACATCACTAAGTCACCCGGGCGCAGCTTGGTGCGCTGAATGCTCTTACCGCTGTCTTCCTGCTCGTAGGTTGAGCGCGGCAGTTCCAGACCAAACTGCTCACGGAAGGTGTTCTGCACGAAGGCAGAGCAGTCAACGCCGCGTTTGTTGGTGCCGCCAAGACGGTAGCGCACGCCTTTCCAGTCGGCGTACTGCTCCATCAGACGGGACTTCACGTCCACGTTTTGCACCATCTGTTCGAATTCATCCTGAGACGCTTGCAGTAAAAAACCACTCTGGTCCTTAACTGCATGAGTATCAGTTTGTACTTGGTGTCCGCTGTTCGAACTGCATGCTGACATCAGTGTCGCCAGGGCGACGGCGGGGATGGCCCGCAGGATATATCTCAGGAAAGGTTGAGACTTGACCATTGTTCGTGTAATCCCTTGAGGTCCTTAACGACGGCGTCGTTAGTTAAAATACGAAACGAAACGAGAGTAATTAGCGCCGTGCGGTAAGACAATTCCGGAAAGCTTAAAATGTGGCACTGTGCACAGTTTAAAATGTAAAATTCCTGAAATATTCTAGCCATCCTGCCTAATCGAATTCGAGATTACCCCATTAGATGCCGCATGGCGAGGGATTTTTAAGGAGTTTTTGATTGCTTTTTGTGATGTCAAATCCCGGATAACGCATTGGCGATATTCTCGACAATCTGCTGGCCGTACCAGACAGAAAACGCCCGAAATCGCGCCGGTCAACGGGTCACCCGGTCAGATTAGGAATAATCCGGCTAGACAACAACGAGTTACCGGTCCCTGCCCGCAGTGGCTAAATATAACAAAATCCTCTTAATCATATCCGGTAAGCATCCTCATTAACGCCGTAAACGAAAAAGGGGGACGCGAATATACGTCCCCCCTGTTACAGCGATGTGACGAACTAATAGCCCGATTATGCGACCGGTTTATATTTCCCCGGTAAATTGCGGTTAAGTACGTTGACCAGAAAATCACTGGCCGGGGTGAGCAGCCACCAGCTCATGCCGACCAGCACGATTGAGAGCGATCCGACGGCAATATCGGTAAACCAGTGGGCACCGATCATCACCCGTGGCAGCGCAAACACCAGCACGATCGCCACCGCAATAGCGAAGGCGCGGCGGGTGAAGTAGCGCAGCATAAAGCAGGCAAAGATCATCAGCATCATGCCGTGATCGCCGGGGAAGCTGTCCGCCGAGGCATCCTTGGTTGGAATACCGGTCAGTTCCGCAACGTGGTGTACGCCGGGGAAGTATCGGGTTGGGCTGGGGTGGGAGACCGGGATCAGGTGGCCCAGCTGGTTGAGGCCCACGGCGGTGATCAGCATGGTGATGCCGATCGCCAGCATGCGGCGGCGGCCCTGCGGCGTCTCTTTCAGCCAGAAAGAGAGGTACAGCGCGCCCATCGCCAGCAGCGAGACGCCGTCAAAAGCGCGGAAGTTGGTCACCGCCACCAGCCACAGCAGCGGTTTGCTGGTCACCAGGTGGTCGTTAAAGCCGTAGAAAATGGCCTTGTCGAGGGCAAACCACTGGCCGTGGCCGGCCGGCAGGTACCACGAGAAGAACAGCGCAAGGCCGAGGGCGTTAAGCAGCAGAATCAGTATCAGGCGTTTTGAAGTCATGTTTTTTTCAGGGGCTTTATCAAGTAGAGCGGAATGCGCCGCACAGGTTATGCCCCAGAGTGTAAACGAAGTTTCAACAAAGCGGTTTGTAAAGTATTCCAGTCGGCCTGCTGCTCGTGGATCAGTTCGATGCGGCTGTCCAGCGGCTCGGCGGCGCGGGTCTCAATATGGAAGTCGTTGCCCTGGCGATTGATGCTCACCGCGCCTTCCGCAATGCGCAGTACGCCCTTCACCCGTGACACAGGTGCCAGCCGCGCCCACTCCAGCAGGCCGATGGTGTCAAACACCGTATCGCCGTCAAACACCCAGCCCGCCGCAAAGTAGCCCTGGCCCTGGTTCAGCGCCCGCCGCCAGCGCGCCGCAGCGTCCAGCTTCATTCCGGCCAGCGGCGAACGGGGCGCTGCGTGCGGGTGATGATGTTCCGGCTGCGGCAGCGGCTGCAGATTGCGTCGCGGCGTATCCAGCAGGGCGATATCCACCGCGCCGTGCTGCACGCTGAGCAGCGGACGATCGCCACCGGCCTGCTGCTGCCACTGCTGCAGGGCGCTGCGGCAGGCGTCATCCCAGCGGTCAGCCTTGCTGGCGACGATAACGTCGGCGGCGGCCAGCTGGTCACGGAAGTTCTCGTTGGCCACCACCTTAGGGTCGGCCAGCTGGCGCGGGTCGAGCAGGCACAGCGTGGCGCGCAGGTCGATCCACGGCTGGTAGACATCGGCCGTCAGCATTTCAAGGATCTGCTTCGGGTGGCCCAGCCCGGTCGGCTCGATCAGCAGCCGGTCCGGCTTCACCTGCTTCAGCAGCGTATTCAGCCCGACCTGCATCGGCAGCCCGTTAACGCAGCACATGCAGCCGCCGGGGATCTCTTTCAGCACCGCGCCGCTCTCCGCCAGCAGGGCACCGTCGATGCCGATCTCACCGAACTCGTTAACCAGCACCGCCCACTTTTCACCTTCCGGCTTGCTGGCCAGCAGGTGGCGCAGGGTGGTGGTTTTGCCGCTGCCTAAAAAACCGGTGATCAGGTTAACCCGGGTCATCATTACGTCCTTAATCGTGGTGAATATTACTTTTGTTATAACATAACAAAAAGGGCGATGTCACCGGACATCGCCCCCCTAAAACGGCCTTTACGCGCTGGCTTTAACACTCAGCCGATGCGCCACTCTGCACGGCAACCCGGCAACCCGGCAACCCGGCAACCCGGCACACAAACCAGCGGCCTGCCGGTGACGATAACTAGTCGGCGCGGCTCATATAGCGGCGCTCGGGGATATGGATACGGATTTTATCGCCGTTGCTCAGGTATTCCGGCACCTGCACTACCAGCCCGGTGCTCATGGTGGCCGGTTTGGTTCGTGCGCTGGCGGATGCGCCTTTGATGCCCGGCGTGGTTTCCACAATTTCCATATCCACGGTCTGCGGCAGCTCCAGCGCTAGCACCTGGCCGTCCATGGTCAGCACCTGAATGCCCGGAATGCCGCCTTCCGGCAGAAACAGCAGCTCGTCGGCGATCTGCTCCTGCTTAAAGTTGTACGGGGTGAAATCTTCATCATCCATAAACACGTACTCGTCACCGTCAATATAGGAGAAGGTGACCTGGCGGCGGCTGAGGGAGATGGTGTCGAGGATATCGTCGCCCTTAAAGCGCTCTTCCACCTTCAGGCCGGTGCGCACGTCGGTGAAGCGCATTTTGTACAGCGTGGAGGCGCCGCGCGCGCTCGGGCTCTGCACATCAATATCCTTAACCAGCAGCAGCTTACCGTTATAGCTGATGGCCATACCTTTTTTGATTTCGTTTGCTCTTGGCATTTCACAGATCTCGACTGGCTGAACGGGATAATTTGTCGCGACACGTTACTCGCGGAAAGCCCGCCAGGCAAGCGTCTGCTGTACCGCTGCGTGAAAATTTTATCGCCGTAAAACGGGCACCCCTTCCCCGCGGCGCAAAGATAGTATTTGGCCGGGCTTGCTGCTATTGTCGCGTTTTTTAAGGGGGGCAAGCGGGCATCGTGCACGCACTCACCCGGCATAAAGGATGGAAGATGGAGTGTCGCATTGACTGTGGGGCCTGCTGCACCGCGCCCTCGATTTCATCGCCGATCCCGGGGATGCCGCACGGCAAGCCGGCCAATACCCCCTGCATCCAGCTGGACGAGCGCCAGCGCTGTAAAATCTTTGGCTCGCCGCTGCGCCCGCCCGTCTGTGCTGGCCTGCAGCCCGACCGCGAAATGTGCGGCAGCAGCCGCGCGGCGGCGCTGGTCTGGCTGCTGGATCTGGAAGCGGCTACGGCGCCCTGAGCCGTTTACCGTCGATCGCCAGGCTCTGGCACCCGCAGCAGGCACAGCACCGACGCCGTCATCATCACCAGCGCAAACCAGAACACCGAGTGGTAGCTCCACACCTCGGCGACCAGGCCGGCCAGCGAACCGCCGACGATCCAGCCCATCCGCGTCGAGTTGGTAAACAGCGTGGTGGCTGCCCCGGCCTGGCCGGGCATCAGATCCTGGAAGTAGATCATGCCGATGGCGGCGATCACCCCGATAAACACCGCGTTGGGGATCTGCAGCAGCAGCATCGCCAGCTCGCTGGAGAACAGCAGAGTGCCGGCGTAGAACAGCAGCCCGGCCCCGGCGGCAATCAGCATCAGCGGCCGTTTGCCAAAGCGCTTTGCCACCAGCCCGGCGAACAGCATTACCGGGATCTCCAGCCCGGCCGCCAGCCCCATCATAATCCCCGCCAGCTTTTCCGGCAGCTGCAGATCGTTGACCACGTACAGCGGCATCACGATCAGGTACAGCCCGTTGCTTGACCACATCAGCGTACTGGCGAGGAACAGCACCAGCGTGGCGCGGCGGTTGCGGCGCGGTGCCTGCAGCGGCGCGCTGGCGGTGGTCACCGTGGTTTTCTGCATCGACGGCAGCATGGTATGCACCACCACCGCGCAGAGCGCAAAGGCCACGGCGGCCACCAGATACATTGAGCGGAAGCCGTAGCCCAGCGCCAGGCTGAAGGCCAGCGGCGGCCCGAAGATCCACGCCAGCGAGATCTGCGCGCGCATCACCGAGCTGAACATGGTGCTTTCGCGGCCGGTTTTATCGGCGTGCTCGCGCGCCAGCGCAAACATCTGCGAGGTGGCGCTGCTGCCGAAGCTGGCCAGAAACACGCCGACGATCATCAGCACAAAGTAGTTACGGTTCCAGGCAAACAGCATTGAGGCCAGCGCACCGAGCAGGCAGCAGACGAAGATCAGCGTTTTACGATCGCCCTTACTGTCCGAGTAGCGGCCCAGCAGCTGGCTGACCACGATACCGATCACCGCGTTGACGGTGAAGAACAGCCCGACCATAAACGGCCTGGCGTGCACCTCGCTGCTGAGGAACAGGCTGAGGGTTGGCGTTTGCAGCGCGCCCGCCAGCCCGGAAACGAAGGCGACGAGCAGAAACGCCAGCGATTTACCGTCGGGCAGCAGGGCGCGCGGGGAAGCTAAAGGTACAGGCATAGTCAGGGGAACCGGTCAGAGGAATAAAAACGGCCAAATTTTACGCCTGTTGCCGCCGATCAAAAAGCGCTTTCACGGATGTTGCATAAGCTATGCCGGTTTAAGCACTTTTTGCACAAAAGGCTGAACAGCGTCAGCGCCGGTAGCGGGATCGGCTATCGCGTTCAGCATCGCGTCAGCCGGCCGTCGTTTTCACCGGATTAATCCGCGCTGGTTTTAGCTAAAAATGTGCGGAGCGTCAAAAATCTGCTATATGAAACGCGGTAAATCTTGCACAAAACGGGCTGTCGGGACCACACTTCTTGAAACGTTTCAGCGTTACTCCTGCGGCATCCCAGACACGGTGATAACGCTTTTATTCTCAGATAAGCTGAAACGATTCAAATTCAGCAGCGAGGGTTCCATGTTCCAGTTAGAAGTGAGTGCTATCAAGCCCGGCGCGCAGGCGGCCGACAAACAGGATGCCATCCGTCAGGTCGCCGCCGCGTTGACCGCCGCCGGTAACGTCGGCGAAGGCTACGTAAACGGTATGCTGGCGCGCGAGCAGCAGACCTCAACCTACCTCGGTAACGGTATTGCCATTCCGCACGGCACCACCGACACCCGCGACCTGGTGCTGAACACCGGCGTGCAGGTGTTCCAGTTTCCGCAGGGCATCGCCTGGGGTGACGATCAGACCGCCTATGTGGTGATCGGCATCGCCGCCAAATCTGACGAACACCTGGCGCTGCTGCGTCAGCTGACCCACGTGCTGAGCGATGACAGCGTGGCAGAGCAGCTGAAAAGCACCGACTCGGCGGAAACCCTGCGCGCGCTGCTGATGGGCGAAAAGCAGGCCGCCGAATTTAAATTTGACGCTTCGCTGATTACCACCGACGTTGCGGCGGGCGATCTGATCACCCTGCAGGCGCTGAACGCCGGCCGTCTGCAGCAGGCGGGCGCGGTGGACGCGGCCTTCGTCAGCAGCGTGATTGGCGCTAAGCCGCTGAACCTTGGCCAGGGCATCTGGCTGAACGACAGCGCCGTCGGCAACCTCGCCAGCGGCGTGGCGATTGCCCGCGCGGCGAACGCCTTTGAGGTTGACGGTGAGAAAGCCGCGCTGCTGGTCACCGTGGCGGTTGCCGACGACCAGCCGCTGCACGTGCTGAACTACCTGAGCGACCTGCTGATTGCACAGAAGGCCGATCGCCTGCTGCAGGCCGACGCCGCCGGCATCCTCGCGCTGCTGACCAGCATAGTGGATGAGCAGGCCGAACTGCTGACCGAAGAGTTTGTGATCCGCAACGAGCACGGCCTGCACGCCCGTCCGGGCACCGCGCTGGTCAGCGTGATCAAGCAGTTTAACTGCGACGTAACCGTCACCAACCTCGACGGCAGCGGCAAGCCGGCCAACGGCCGCAGCCTGATGAAGGTGGTGGCGCTGGGCGTGAAAAAAGGCCATCGCCTGCGCTTCACCGCCAGCGGTGAAGATGCCCGTGCGGCGCTGGATGCAGTAGGCGAAGCCATCGCATCCGGTCTGGGCGAGGGGGCACAATGAGCAGACGCGTTGCCACCATTACGCTGAACCCGGCTTACGATCTGGTCGGCTATATTCCGGAAATCGAACGCGGTGAAGTCAACCTGGTGAAAACCACCGGGCTGCACGCGGCCGGTAAGGGTATTAACGTTGCCAAAGTGCTGAAAGATTTAGGCATCGACGTCACCGTCGGCGGTTTCCTCGGTAAAGAGAACCAGGACGGCTTCCAGCACCTGTTCAGCGACCTGGGCATTGCCAACCGCTTTCAGGTGGTGGAAGGCCGTACCCGCATCAACGTTAAGCTGACCGAGCAGGGCGGTGACGTCACCGACCTGAACTTCTCCGGCTTTGAAGTCACCGGGCAGGACTGGGAGCGCTTTACCACCGACTCGCTGACCTGGCTGGGCCAGTTCGATATGGTCTGCGTCAGCGGCAGCCTGCCGGCCGGCGTCGATCCGGACGCGTTCACCGAGTGGATGCGTCAGCTGCGCAGCCACTGCCCGTGCATCATTTTTGACAGCAGCCGCGAAGCGCTGGTAGCGGGCCTGAAAGCCGCGCCGTGGCTGGTGAAACCGAACCGTCGCGAGCTGGAGATCTGGGCCGGCCGCAAACTACCGACATTACAAGATGTGATTGAAGCAGCACATGCGCTGCGTGAGCAGGGTATCGCCCACGTGGTGATCTCGCTGGGCGCTGAAGGCGCACTGTGGGTCAATGCTTCAGGGGAATGGATTGCCAAACCCCCTGCCTGTGACGTGGTCAGCACCGTGGGTGCCGGCGATTCCATGGTTGGCGGCCTGATTTATGGCCTGCTGATGCGTGAATCGAGCGAGCACACGCTGCGCCTGGCGACGGCAGTGGCGGCGATGGCCGTCAGCCAGAGCAATGTGGGCGTTACCGATCGTACCCAGTTGGCCGCAATGATGGCGCGCGTCGACCTGAAACCTTTCAATTCCTGACAGCAGGAGACCCATAATGAAAACGCTGCTGATAATAGATTCTTCGCTGGGGCTGGCAACCGGACATCTGGCAAAAAACATCACCACCGCCGCGGCGGCCAGCGCCGGCGTGACGCTGACCGATAACCCGGCAGAGGCCGATCGCATCATCGTGGCCGGGAAAAACATTCCGGCCGACGCGACGCTGAACGGCAAAGCCATTTACCTCGCCGACATCCAGCAGCTGCTTAGCCAGCCGGCTGCGGTGCTGGCGCAGGCGCAGACCGATGCACAGCCTTACCAGGCCCCGGCGGTTGCTGCGGCTGCACCGGTGGCGGCGGCGGGCAACGGCCCGAAACGTATTGTGGCGGTAACCGCCTGTCCGACCGGCGTGGCGCACACCTTTATGGCGGCGGAAGCTATCGACACCGAAGCGAAAAAACGCGGCTGGTGGGTGAAGGTGGAGACCCGTGGTTCCGTGGGTGCCGGTAACGCAATTACCGCAGAAGAAGTGGCGGCGGCGGATCTGGTGATCGTCGCGGCCGATATTGAAGTGGACCTGGCGAAATTCGCCGGTAAGCCGATGTACCGTACGTCTACCGGCCTGGCGCTGAAGAAAACCGCGCAGGAGCTGGATAAAGCGGTGGCGGAAGCCAAACCTTACCAGCCTGCGGGTGGCCAGCAGGCCGCCGCAGGTGATGATAAGAAAGAGAAGGCCGGTGCCTACCGTCACCTGCTGACCGGCGTGTCTTACATGCTGCCGATGGTGGTGGCAGGGGGCCTGAGCATCGCGCTGTCGTTCGCCTTTGGTATCACCGCCTTTAAAGAGCAGGGTACGCTGGCCGCCGCGTTAATGCAGATCGGTGGCGGCAGCGCCTTCGCGCTGATGGTCCCGGTGCTGGCGGGCTTTATCGCCTTCTCGATCGCCGACCGTCCGGGTCTGACCCCGGGCCTGATTGGCGGCATGATCGCCACCAGCATCAACGCCGGCTTCCTTGGCGGCATTATCGCCGGCTTTATCGCCGGTTATGCGGCGAAGTTCTTAAGCCAGAAGGTCAAACTGCCGACCAGTATGGAAGCGCTGAAGCCGATCCTGATCATCCCGCTGGTCGCCAGCCTGATTACCGGCCTGCTGATGATTTACGTGGTGGGTAAACCGGTGGCGGGCATTATGGCCGGCCTGACCAGCTGGCTGGCGAACATGGGTACCGCCAACGCGGTGCTGCTGGGCGCGGTGCTGGGCGGCATGATGTGTACCGATATGGGTGGCCCGGTGAACAAAGTGGCTTACGCCTTCGGCGTCGGCCTGCTGAGCTCGCAGACCTATGCGCCGATGGCGGCGATTATGGCGGCCGGTATGGTGCCACCGCTGGCGATGGGTGTGGCAACGCTGGTTGCGCGTCGTAAGTTCAACAAGGGTCAGCAGGAGGGCGGCAAAGCGGCGCTGGTTCTCGGCCTGTGCTTTATCTCTGAAGGCGCGATTCCGTTCGCCGCCCGTGACCCGATGCGCGTGCTGCCCTGCTGCATCGTCGGCGGCGCGCTGACCGGTGCGCTCTCCATGTGGATTGGCGCCAAACTGATGGCACCGCACGGCGGCCTGTTCGTGCTGCTGATCCCGGGCGCGATTACGCCGGTGGTTGGCTACCTGCTCTCTATCGTTGCCGGTACGCTGGTGGCGGGCCTGACTTACGCGGTGCTGAAGCGCCCGGAAGCGGAGCTGGCAAAAGCCTGATTCACCGAGTAATACAAACCAGCCCCTGCCTGCGCAGGGGCTTTTTTTTGCCTCTTATCCGGACCCGCTCGTAAAACTAAAAATATAAACTGTGGTTTATATAAAGTGCTAGACTCAACGTGTACAGTAAAGGAATTTGGCGGTGGAGAAATGGATTGTTGATACCACAGAACGTTTTGACCGGTGGTTGAGAAGTCAGGATGAAGCCATGATTGAGGACGTGCTTTCCAGCCTGCAGACGCTTGAGCTGTTTGGACCCAGACTGGGACGGCCAGATGTTGATCAGATTAAAGGCTCTGCATTCAAAAATATGAAAGAGTTGCGTGTTCAGAGTAACGGGCGCCCTGTAAGGGCATTCTTTGCTTTTGACCCCCTGAGAATGGCTATTGTGCTGTGTGCGGGGGATAAAACCGGTCAGAAGAGTAAGCGATTTTACAGCGAGATGATAAAAATCGCTGATGCAGAATACACGAAGCATCTGGAAGGAATAAGCACATGACCAAACTGAGCCAACTGATTGCCGAGCGCTCTGCGGAGTCTCAACAGCGTATTCGCGAGAAAACGGAAGCAAAAATTCTTGAGATCCGTTTGCGGCAGTTACGTGAAGAACAGCATCTTTCACAGAGTGAACTGGCCGCTAAAATGGGCGTCAGCCAGCCAGCCATTACGGCGATTGAGTCTCGAGGCGAGGAAATTAAGCTGGCGACTTTAAAAAAGTACGTTGAGGCACTGGGCGGAAAGGTCAGTCTGAACATTGAGATGCCTGGCGGAAGCGGGCGCATTTATCCGGTTTAAATCGGTGCAGATAAGCACCTGTCCGCATCCTTCCTGAGCCCACATTATCGTGGGCTCTTACAACATGCGGTGTTAAGCCCGCTTCGCAAACCTGATGCTGGCTTAATCTGTCATCCGCGATTGCGCGACTATGACGACACCTGCTCCGACTTAAGCCACGCAATTTCATCGATCCAGATATCCGGATTGATGGTTTCCAGAATCATCGGGATGCCGTCGAAGCGCGGGTCTTTCATCAGCCAGCTGAAGGCGGCCTTGCCGATATTGCCCTCGCCGAGGCTGTGGTGGCGGTCAACCCGGCTGTTAAAGGCGCTTTTGGCATCGTTCAGGTGCATGCCGCGCAGGTACTGAAAACCCACCACCCGTTCAAATTCGGCAAAGGTGTTCTCACACTCCTCTTCACTGCGCAGATCGTAGCCGCCGGCAAAGGCGTGGCAGGTGTCAATGCAGACGCCGACGCGGGATTTATCCTCCACGCCGTCGATGATTGCCGCCAGGTGCTCGAAGCGGAACCCCAGATTGCTGCCCTGACCGGCGGTATTTTCAATCACGGCGGTCACGCCCTCGGTTTTATCCAGCACGATATTCAGCGACTCGGCGATGCGCTTTAAGCAGGCTTCTTCGCTAATCTGCTGCAGATGGCTGCCCGGATGGAAGTTGAGCAGGCTCAGCCCCAGCTGCTGGCAGCGGGTCATCTCATCGAGAAACGCCTCGCGGGATTTTTCCAGCGCCTCCTCAACCGGGTGGCCGAGGTTAATCAGGTAGCTGTCGTGGGGCAGGATCTGCGCCGGGGTAAAACGGTACTGCTCACACGCCTGTTTAAAGGCGGTAATCACCTCATCCGTCAGCGGCGCGGCGCGCCACTGGCGCTGATTCTTGGTAAAGAGCGCGAAGGCAGTGGCTTCGATTTCTGCCGCGCGTTTCACCGCCTGGTCCACGCCGCCAGCGGCGCTAACGTGGGCACCGATAAATTTCATGCCTTACTCCTGTTAATGACTCGATTTTACTGCCGGTTATGATAACTGCAAACGTGCGGTGAACGCAGGTTTTGATGAAAATGGCCTTCACAGATGCCGTATAAAGCCCACCTGCCGGTGTAAGCTGTCAGTGAAGTTGCTCCACAGGCAGTTTAAGAGCCGCGTATTTGCTTAAAAGAATCACGGGTTATATATTGGAAATCTACCACTATAAGTATTAATCAGCCGACGCAGCGATCGGCATTAAGTGCCATTTTTGAAGCAAGAGTCAGAAGGGGAAGGATTATGCACATTACGCTACGCCAGCTGGAAGTCTTCGCCGAAGTGTTAAAAAGCGGCTCCACCACCCAGGCCTCGCAGGTGCTGTCGCTGTCGCAGTCGGCGGTCAGCGCCGCGCTGGCCGATCTGGAGGGGCAGCTTAGCGTACAGCTGTTTGACCGGGTCGGGAAGCGGCTGGTGGTGAACGAGCACGGGCGACTGCTCTATCCACGCGCCGTCGGGCTGCTGGAGCAGGCCCAGGAGATCCAGCAGCTGTTCCGCGACGATAACGGCGCGCTGCGCATTGCCGCCAGCAGCACTATAGGCAACTATCTGCTGCCGGGAATGATCGCCGGCTACCGCCGCGACTACCCGACGCTGCCGCTGGAGCTGAGCGTCGGCAACAGCCAGGACGTGATCACCGCGGTGGCCGATTTTCAGGCCGATATCGGCCTGATCGAAGGGCCCTGCCATATGGCTGAACTGGTGACCGAGCCCTGGCTGGAGGATGATCTGGTGGTGTTTACCGCGCCCGACGCGGCGATCCTCAGCCAGCCGGTGACGCTGGCCAGCCTGGCTGAAGCGCCGTGGATCCTGCGCGAACACGGCTCCGGCACGCGGGAGATCGTCGATTATCTGCTGCTGTCGCACCTGCCGAGCTTTGAGCTGGCGCTGGAACTGGGTAACTCAGAGGCGATCAAGCACGCGGTGCGCCACGGGATGGGCGTCAGCTGCCTGTCACGCCGGGTGATCGCCGAGCAGCTGGAGATTGGCACGCTGGTGGAACTGCCGCTGCCGTCGCCACTGCCGAAGCTGAAACGCACGCTGTACCGCATTCATCACCGGCAGAAGCACCTGTCGAAGGCGCTGGAACGTTTCCTTAGTTACTGTAAAGAGTAGGCCCTGGCGGACGTAACCGGCCTCAGCCGGGCGGCCAGCGCGCTTGCGAAAACTGCCATAACTAATAATTATGGCAAAATTATGAACCTAACTTATAACCGAGGGTAATCACTATACGCGCTGCGGCAGGTTGCTATAATCGCGCCTCATTTTTGACACAGACAGCGGTAACACATGGATCATGACACAAAAACAACACAACAACCTGGCTTAAGGCGCGTACTTAAAGCCCGCCACTTAACGATGATCGCCATTGGCGGTTCGATCGGTACCGGTCTGTTTGTCGCCTCCGGCGCCACGATTTCTCAGGCGGGGCCGGGCGGTGCGCTGCTCTCCTACGCGCTGATCGGCCTGATGGTCTACTTCCTGATGACCAGCCTCGGCGAACTCGCCGCCTTTATGCCGGTTTCCGGCTCGTTCTCCACCTACGGTTCAAAGTACGTTGAAGAGGGCTTCGGCTTCGCGCTGGGCTGGAACTACTGGTACAACTGGGCGGTGACCATCGCCGTTGACCTCGTCGCCGCACAGCTGGTGATGAACTGGTGGTTCCCGGACACCCCGGGCTGGATCTGGAGCGCGCTGTTCCTCGGCCTGATCTTCCTGCTTAACTACATCTCGGTGAAGGGCTTCGGCGAAGCGGAGTACTGGTTCTCGCTGATTAAAGTGGTGACGGTGATTATCTTTATTGTCGTTGGCATGGCGATGATCGTCGGCATTCTGCACGGGGCTGAAAATGCCGGCTGGCACAACTGGCAGACCGGCGACGCGCCGTTCGCCGGCGGCTTTGCGGCGATGATTGGCGTGGCGATGATCGTTGGCTTCTCGTTCCAGGGTACCGAGCTGATCGGCATTGCGGCCGGTGAGTCAGAAGACCCGGCGAAAAATATTCCGCGCGCGGTGCGTCAGGTATTCTGGCGCATCCTGCTGTTCTACGTGTTTGCCATTCTGGTGATCAGCCTGATTATCCCGTACACCGACCCGAGCCTGCTGCGCAACGACGTGAAAGACATCAGCGTCAGCCCGTTCACGCTGGTGTTCCAGCACGCCGGCCTGCTGTCGGCGGCGGCGGTGATGAACGCGGTGATCCTGACGGCGGTGCTGTCGGCGGGGAACTCCGGCATGTACGCCTCCACGCGGATGCTCTATACCCTGGCCTGTGAAGGCAAAGCGCCGCGCATGTTTGCCCGACTGTCGAAGGGCGGCGTGCCGCGCAACGCGCTGTATGCCACTACCGTGGTCGCCGGGCTGTGCTTCCTCTCTTCGATGTTTGGCAACCAGACCGTCTACCTGTGGCTGCTGAACACCTCGGGGATGACCGGCTTTATCGCCTGGCTGGGGATCGCCATCAGCCACTACCGCTTCCGTAAAGGCTATATGGCGCAGGGCCGGGATCTGGCCGACCTGCCGTACCGCTCCGGCTTCTTCCCGCTCGGGCCGATCTTCGCCTTTGTCCTGTGCCTGATGATTACCCTCGGCCAGAACTATCAGGCGTTCCTCGCCGATACCATCGACTGGGGCGGGGTGGCGGCGACCTATATTGGCCTGCCGCTGTTCCTGGCGATCTGGCTGGGTTACCGCTGGACGCACAAAACCCGCGTGGTGAAGTACCGGGAAATGGAGTTCCCCACCTTCAGGAAGTAAGCGGAAATAACCTGCCGGGCGCGATTATTCGCGCCCTTTTTTTGTTAACCGCCGTTACGAATATCATTGATAACTATTCTTGTTTTCGTTACTTTTACCGCCGTAATGCTGGCGTAGCCGCCTCACCAGAGAAACAGGGTCTTAAGATGAGTGTAAGCGTTGATTCGGCGCAGTCCGCCGACCAAACCCCGCCCGACGGCGCGATGGGCCGTTATCACCAGGTGCTGCGGCACCGGCTGCTGATTATGGGCGGGCTGCTGCTGCTGATCCTCGCTTCGCTGCTGCTCGACTTTACCCTTGGCCCGTCCGGGCTGTCGCTGGCCACCCTGTGGCAGACGCTGATCTCGCCGGAGTCGGTGGATGCCGGTACCCGGGTGATCGTCTGGGATATCCGCCTGCCGTATGCGCTGATGGCGGTGGTGGTGGGGCTGGGGCTGGGCCTCGCCGGTGCCGAAATGCAGACCATCCTCAATAACCCGCTGGCCAGCCCGTTTACCCTCGGCGTCTCCTCTGCCGCCGCCTTCGGCGCCGCGCTGGCGATCGTGCTGGGCATCGGCATTCCCGGCATTCCCGACCAGTGGTTTATCTCCGCTAACGCCTTTGTGTTTGCGCTGCTGGCCGCGCTGATGCTGGACGCGGTCACCCGCTGGACCCAGGTCTCCACCTCCGGGGTGGTGCTGTTTGGCATCGCGCTGGTGTTCACCTTTAACGCGCTGGTGTCGATGATGCAGTTTATCGCCAGCGAAGATACCCTGCAGGGGCTGGTGTTCTGGACCATGGGCAGCCTGGCGCGCTCATCATGGGACAAGCTGGCGGTGCTGAGCATTGCGCTGCTGATCCTGGTACCTATCTCGATGATGAGCGCCTGGAAACTGACCGCGCTGCGGCTGGGGGAGGATCGCGCGGTGAGCTTTGGCATCGACGTGCGTCGTCTGCGCCTCGGCACCCTGCTGCGCATCAGTATTATCTCCGCGCTGGCGGTGGCCTTTGTCGGGCCAATCGGCTTTATCGGCCTGGTCGCGCCGCACATCGCGCGCATGGTGTTCGGTGAAGATCACCGCTTCTACCTGCCGGCCAGCGCGCTGACCGGGGCGCTGGTGCTGTCGCTGGCCTCTGTGGCGTCGAAAAACATCCTGCCAGGGGTGATCATTCCGGTGGGTATCGTGACCTCGCTGGTCGGCGTGCCGTTCTTCCTGAGTATTATTCTGCGCCATCGGGGGAATATCTGATGCAGGGACTGAAAATCAGCGGCTTCAGCGCCGGTTATCCAAAACGTCAGGTGATTACCGACCTGAACATTCCGCTGCTGCCGCGCGGTAAAATCACCGTGCTGCTGGGGCCGAACGGCTGCGGCAAGTCGACGCTGCTGCGCTCGCTGGCCGGGCTGAATAAGGCCAGAGGTGAGCTGTGGCTGAACGGTGACGAGCTGATGAGCCTGCCGTTTGCCCGCCGCGCATCAAGGGTGGTCTACCTGCCGCAGTCGCTGCCGGCCGGGGTACACCTGCACGTGCTGGAGTCGATTATCGTGGCGCAGCGCGCCTCCGGCGGACGCAGCACCGCCGCCAGCGAAGCCGAGGTGATGGCGCTGCTGGAACAGCTGGGCATCGCCCACCTGGCGATGAGCTTCCTCGATCAGCTTTCCGGCGGGCAGAAGCAGCTGGTGGGGCTGGCGCAGTCGCTGATCCGCCGCCCGGAGCTGCTGCTGCTCGATGAGCCGCTCAGCGCCCTCGACCTTAACTACCAGTTCCACGTGATGGACCTGGTGGCGCGCGAGACCCGCCAGCGCAATATCGTGACCGTGGTGGTGGTGCATGACATCAACATCGCGCTGCGCCACAGCGAACACGTGCTGATGCTGCAGAACGGCAGGCTGATTGCCGACGGTGCGCCGGAGGAGGTGATCACCCCGGAGAGCCTGGCGAAAGTCTACGGCGTGCGCGGCCGCATTGAGCGCTGTTCGCACGGTACGCCGCAGGTGCTGATTGATGGCCTGGTGGGGGATGTGGCCTGAGCCGGCATCGGGCGCGTTAAAGGATGGCCGGCAGGCCAGGTCCCGGACGGCCCGGCCAGTTAACGTCTGTCAGGTTTTGCGGCCCGGGGGGCTGAAGTCTGTCGGGATTAACGGACTGGCGCTGGCCTGTTCAGCAAAAAAGGGGCAGCCTGCACAGGCTGCCCCTTTTTACATTGCCGCCACGGGCAAAGGCTACACCAGCAGATGTTTCGCGTGGAAGCGCAGGTGATCTTCCACAAAGCTGGCGATAAAGAAGTAGCTGTGATCGTAGCCGGGCTGGATGCGCAGCGTCAGCGGATAGCCGCGATCGCGGGCGAAGGCGGCCAGACGC
Source organism: Erwinia sp. Leaf53 (assembly GCF_001422605.1). NCBI lineage: Bacteria > Pseudomonadati > Pseudomonadota > Gammaproteobacteria > Enterobacterales > Erwiniaceae > Erwinia > Erwinia sp. Leaf53. The sequence continues at coordinate 375,987 of NZ_LMLK01000003.1, read as the reverse complement.
TCCGGCCGCAGCTGGTCGGCGAGGAACTGGTCGCTGTCGCCCTGGTCGATCAGCATCGGCAGCTGGTCGCTGGTCTGGCTCAGCAGCCAGCAGCTGTCGTACTCTTTCCACGCCTGACGATCGTCCCCAAGATAGTGGCGGAAGGCCTTCTGGCCCCACGGAACCTCCAGCGGATTGACGATCGGAGCAAAGGCGGAGACCGAGCTGAACTTGCCCGGATTACGCAGCGCAAGGGTCAGCGCGCCGTGGCCCCCCATCGAATGCCCCATGATCGCCTGACGATCGCTGACCTTAAAGCGGTCCGCAATCAGCGCCGGCAGTTCGTCGTTAATGTAGTCATACATACGGAAGTGCGCCGACCAGGGGGCCTGGGTGGCGTTGAGGTAGAACCCCGCGCCCTGGCCAAGATCGTACCCTTCATCATTCGCCACGCCTTCGCCGCGCGGGCTGGTATCCGGCATCACCAGCACCAGGCCAAGCTCGGCGGCGACCCGCTGTGCGCCGGACTTAACGCTGAAGTTCTCATCGGTGCAGGTCAGCCCGGCGAGGAACCAGACCACCGGCGGCGGAATATCGTCCTTCGGCTCCGGCAGAAAGATGCTGAAGGTCATCGGGCAGTTCAGCACCGCCGACTGATGGCGGTAGCGCTGCTGCCAGCCGCCGTGCATGCGGTGTTCTTCGAGTAGTTCCATATTATCAGCCACTTTTCCTCCTTTTGCCGTCACAGAAGGCGTTGTCTCTGCGTTGGCTGCGCTCGGCCACCCCGGTCACATAGTTGTCTATGCTCCCGGGGATGTCCTCACTTGCCGCCTTGATACAACACCTTCTGTTTAGGCAAAATTTCTAATCATTTATCGAAATGAATCACCGTACGGATCGATTTGCCTTCGTGCATCAGATCGAACGCTTCGTTGATCTGCTCCAGCGGCAGGGTGTGGGTGATAAAGTCGTTAAGCTGGAAGTCGCCGTCCATATAGCGCTGGACGATGCCCGGCAGCTCGGTACGGCCCTTCACGCCGCCGAAGGCGGAACCGCGCCACACGCGGCCGGTGACCAGCTGGAACGGACGGGTGGCGATCTCTTCACCGGCACCGGCAACGCCGATAATCACCGATTCGCCCCAGCCCTTGTGGCAGCACTCCAGCGCCGCACGCATCACGTTAACGTTACCGATGCACTCGAAGGAGAAGTCAACGCCGCCGTCGGTCATCTCAACGATCACCTCCTGGATTGGCTTATCGAAATCTTTCGGGTTGATCAGGTCGGTCGCACCCAGCTTACGCGCCAGGTCAAACTTACTGGTGTTCAGATCGATGCCGATGATCCGGCCGGCCTTCGCCATTTTCGCGCCGATAATCGCCGACAGGCCGATGCCGCCGAGGCCGAAGATTGCCACGGTATCGCCTTCTTTAACTTTGGCGGTGTTCAGCACCGCGCCCATACCGGTGGTGACGCCACAGCCGAGCAGGCACACTTCTTCCAGCGGCGCTTCTTTGCTGATTTTCGCCAGCGAGATCTCCGGTACCACGGTGTACTCAGAGAAGGTGGAGGTGCCCATATAGTGGAAGATCGGCTGGCCGTCTTTAAAGAAGCGGGTGGTGCCGTCCGGCATCAGGCCCTTGCCCTGGGTGGTACGGATCGCCTGGCACAGGTTGGTTTTACCGGACAGGCAGAACTTACACTGGCGACACTCCGGGGTGTACAGCGGGATCACGTGATCGCCCACCGCCACGCTGGTGACGCCTTCGCCGACCGCTTCAACAATACCGCCGCCCTCGTGGCCGAGCACCGCCGGGAACACGCCCTCCGGATCTTTGCCGGAGAGGGTGTAGGCGTCGGTATGGCAGACGCCGGTGGCGGTGATGCGCACCAGCACTTCGCCCTTCTGCGGTGGCATCAGATCCAGTTCTTCAATCTTCAGGGGTTCGCCGGCTGCCCAGGCAACGGCCGCACGCGTTTTAATCATCTGCATTTCTTGCTCCTGTGGTCGCCTCACGCCGGGGTGCGGTCGTGGGCGGTGGGGTATAGATTCAGTCTGGCTATCGGAAAAAATCCATTAAGCGCTCGACTTCTCATCAAACTGCTCAATAATCAGGTACTTTAGCGCTTTCACATTGGGGGTGAAGGCATCACGCCGCCACACCAGCCAGGTGGCGGTATCGCGCAGCTCCGCCGGTAACGGGTGCTGACGCACCCGCTGGTGGCCGGGCAGCAGCGCCAGCACCGACGCCGGCAGCATCGCCAGCCCGGCACCGCTGGCGACGCAGGCCAGCATCGCGTGGTAAGAGGAGATCTCCATGACCGCGCCGTGTTGCACACCGGCTTCGCGATACCAGTTTTCAAAACGGCTGCGATAGGAACAGCTGTTGCGAAAGGTAAACAGCGTTGCGGCGGCGGCGTCGGCTGGCTGGCCGATCGGCGGATGATCCAGGCTGCTGATCAACAGCATCTGCTCAGGAAACGCCACGCAGCTGTTGAGGTCGTCGCCGCTAACCGGGCCATCGGCCAGCGCCGCGGCCAGCGTACCGGCGCGCACCCGATCGATAATCTCGCCGGAGGTGCCGGTGGTCAGCGCCAGCGTCACCGCCGGATAGCGCTGGTGAAAGGCGGCCAGCAGCTCCGGCAGGCGGCTGGCGGCGGTGCTCTCCATCGAGCCGAGGGCAAAATGACCGGCCGGTTCGCCGCTGTGGGTCATCGCCAGCGCCTCTTCGCTCAGCGCCAGAATGCGCTGCGCATAACAGAGAAAATTATGGCCGACCGGTGACAGCCGCAGCCGCTGCTTTTCGCGGATAAACAGATCGCTGCCCAGCTCCTCTTCCAGCTGGCGCAGGCGGGTGGTGAGGTTCGACGGCACGCGGTTCAGCTGCTCCGCGGCGCGTACCACCGAGCCGCTTTCCGCTACCGCGCAGAACATTTTTAGCTGGGTCAGATCCATGTGTTCTCTATTTGTAAGTAACTTGTTTTTAATTATTCACTTTTCGTGAGTATATCCGGCGGATACGCTACAGGCAACCGTTAAAAGAGTAAGGAACATCATCATGGCTGTACGCGTGGCGCTAAGCGCCTTTCTGGCGCTGGTGGTAGCAATGGGCATCGGCCGCTTTGCCTTTACCCCGCAGGTCCCTTTAATGATAGCTGAACATCAGCTGACGCTGACCAGCGCCGCGGTGGTGGCGGCGCTTAACTATCTTGGCTACCTGTGCGGTTCATTTGACGCTATGCGCGCCCGGCGGCAGGTGGAGTGGCGGCTGCAGGCCGGCGTGTGGGGCGGGGTGGCACTGACGCTGCTCTCAGGTGCGGTGGAAGGGCCGTGGCTGCACGGACTGCTGCGCTTTGTTATCGGCTGGGCCAGCGGCTGGGCGATGGTGCTGGTGGCGGCGTGGAGCAATGAGGTGTTGCACCGTTACCAGCGCCCTGGGCTCAGCGCCCTGGTGTTTGCCGGGCCGGGTACCGGCATTTTCCTCAGCGGCCTGCTGGCGGTTTGGCTGCACGGTAAGGCAGCCAGCGCGGCCTGGGCCTGGCTGGCCTATGGGGTGCTGGCGCTGCTGCTGGTGGTGAGCATCGCCCGTTCGTTGCCCCGGCGCGGCGATCTGCACCGGCCGCAGAGCGTGCCGGAGCCGCTGGTGCTGACGCCGGGGCTGAAGCGGCTGGTGCTGAGCTACAGCCTGGCGGGCTTCGGCTATATTCTGCCGGCCACCTTTCTGTCGCAGATGGCCAGCGAACGCTTTCCTGGCATCGTCTCTCAGTTTGTCTGGCCGGTGTTTGGCGGCGCAGCGGTGCTGGGGATCCTGCTCGGCATTCTTACCCGCCGCGTGGGGCAGAGCAACCGGCGGCTGGCGGTGATCCTCTGGCTGCAGGGGGCGGGGGTGCTGGCCAGCGACCGGCTGCCGGGTCTGGCCGGGCTGCTGGTGGGGGCGCTGCTGGTGGGCGGCGGCTTCCTCTGCGTGGTGCAGCTCTCGCTGCAGTATGGCCGTGAACTGGCGCCGGAGCACAGCCGCTATATGGCCGGCCTGCTGACCACCGGCTATGCCATCGGCCAGCTCGCCGGGCCGCTGCTGTCGGCGATCGCTACCGCGTTGACCGGGCAGCTGGCTCCGGCGCTGTACGTGGCCGCCGCCGCACTGCTGCTGGCAGGTATACTGGTCTGGCGGCGCGCTGGCGGCGTCAGTTGACACTGTTTTATCACTGACAGGGTTGATTCACTGGATTACGCGGCCAATGTGTACCAGAATACCGCCTCAGAATTCCCGGCCGGGCGCGCGATGCCCGGCTTTTACCTGCCGGAGAAGAAAAGCACATGGCGACGTTGAGTCAGGAAGCCACACTTGTTCACGAGGCGCTGCTCGCCCGTGGTCTGGAAACCCCGTTACGTGCGCCAGCACGTGAAATGGATGATGAAACCCGCCGCGGGCTGATCGCCGGCCATATGACCGAGATTATGCAGCTGCTGAACCTCGATCTGACCGATGACAGCCTGATGGAAACGCCGAAACGTATCGCAAAAATGTACGTTAACGAGGTGTTTTCCGGCCTGGACTACGCCAACTTCCCGAAAATCACCCTGATCGAAAACAAGATGAAGGTTGATGAGATGGTGACGGTGCGCGACATTACGCTGACCAGCACCTGCGAGCACCACTTTGTGATTATCGACGGTAAGGCCACGGTGGCCTATATCCCGAAAGACAAGGTGATTGGCCTGTCGAAGATTAACCGCATCGTGCAGTTCTTCTCCTCGCGCCCGCAGGTGCAGGAGCGTCTGACCCAGCAGATCCTGCTGGCGCTGCAGACCCTGCTCGGCACCAACAACGTCGCCGTTTCTATTGACGCGGTGCACTACTGCGTGAAGGCGCGCGGCATCCGCGACGCCACCAGCGCCACGACCACCACCTCGCTGGGCGGCCTGTTTAAGTCCAGCCAGAACACCCGTCAGGAGTTCCTGCGCGCGGTGCGCCACAGCTAATTAGCCTTACCCGGCGGGGCGCCCGGAGCGCTCCGCCTGACGGAACCTCCATCATGCCCCGCATCGTAACCCTCGACTTTATCCGTGGCATTGCCATCCTTGGCATTCTGCTGATGAACATTATCGCCTTTGCGCTGCCGAAAGCCGCTTACGTCAATCCGGCCTGGCAGGGGATGCCCACCGTCGGTGAGTTTCTGGTCTGGGCGGCGCAGGATCTGCTGGCGCAGGCCAAATTTCTCACCCTGTTTGCCATGCTGTTCGGTGCCGGCCTGCAGCTGCTGCTGCCGCGTGGCGGGCGCTGGCTGCAGTCACGCCTTATCTGGCTGTGCGTGTTGGGTCTGCTGCACGGGCTGCTGCTGTGGGAGGGGGATATTCTGCTGGCCTACGGGCTGACCGGCCTGCTGGTGTGGCGGATGATCCGCGATGTGGCGACGCCTCGTCAGCTGATTAACACCGGCCTGCTGCTGTATCTGGTTGGCAGCGGAGTGCTGGTGGTGCTGGGTATGGGGGCCGGTTCACAGCCGGGTAGCGGCTGGCTGCCGGGGGCGGCAGCGGTTCAGTACGAAACCTTCTGGCGCACCCACGGCGGCAGCGAGGCGCTGCTGAACCGGCTGGATATGGTCGGTGATGCGCTGATCGCGCTGGCGGTACAGTACGTCTGGCAGCTGGCGGGATTGATGATGATCGGCGCTGCGCTGATGCGTAACGGCTGGTTGCAGGGGCACTTCGACACGGCCCACTACCGCCGCACCGGATGGCGACTGGTGGCGGCCGGGATGGCGATTGAGCTGCCGTCAATCGTACTGCAGTACCTGACCGGCTGGGATTTCCGCTGGAGCGGTTTTTTCCTGCAGGTGCCGCGTGAGATCGGCGCCCCGCTGCAGTCGCTGGGCTACGCCGCGCTGTGCTTCGGCTACTGGCCGGCCCTGCCGGAGCGTTTAACCGCGGCGGTTAGCCGGGTAGGCCGCATGGCGCTCTCCAGCTACCTGCTGCAGACGCTGATTTGTACCACGCTGTTTAACAGTCTGGGGTGGTTTAACCAGTTCAGCCGCGCGCAGCTGCTGCTGATGGTGCCGGCAATCTGGGCAGTCAATCTGCTGTTCTCGTGGCTGTGGCTCAAGCGGTTCAGACAGGGGCCGCTGGAGTGGCTGTGGCGTTGGCTGACGCAGCGCTGCGGCGGCAGCGTCCGCTGAGGCGATCAAACGGCGGGAAGAGGGCTAGGTGAAGTATTCTCCCAGCAGGCTGCGTGCCCGGATGCAGACGCGTTGCCGCCGGGAGTCGGTGGTCTGGCCGCCAAGAAGGGTCAGCGTGGCGATCAGGCTGAGCCGGGTCACCGGCTGCCCGGCTTTGATGATGGTCGTTACCGCCGCGCCCATCACGGCGCGGAGTTCATCTGTTTCGCTTAAACCTGTCGACATATTATCCCTCGCCTGGCCGCTGCGTTTTGTTGTTTAACTGAGCAATCAAATTTATTTCTCACAGGCAGGACAAAAGCCGCCGGAGTTTGCGTGTATTCCATCATGCACAGAAAAGAACAATAAAGAACAGTAAATAGCATAATTATTTATCACAGGGGTTGGTACAGCTGAAAACATATCTGTACAATTCATTTTTAACTGTATAATTTGGCGCTGGTTTTTTAGCTGTCACGGGTGTAAATAATTTCATCCGCTGCAAAGGTGATTTAGAAGAGCACTGATTATCATTTCTGATAACTTTCATTCTTTCTGACCGTTATCTTCGAAATATCGTTTTTATCGGCAATCAGTTTGCAACCACTCCTTTTTTTTGACGGGAGTGAAAAGGAGGTGGTGCGGGTGAAACCTCAGGGTTAATGTGGGTCAGAACAGCGTTATTGGTTGATTATTATTCAAATCTCATCATTGTGAACAGAGACACGCACCTGGCCGTACGCAACTCCTGCGGCAAAGTGTGACGCGGCGTCATTCGCCAAAAAAAAAATTTCTCAGCTTAATCACCCGGTAGCCAGCACTGCGCGACTTCCGAAATATCTTAAAATCCACCTCATTTCAGTTAGCAAAAACGATCGTTTAGGTGATTAACAGGTGTTATTTTGCCTAATCACCTCAAAACAGATCAACTTTGCAGCACTCAGGTTAATGTTTTTTACTCCTTCGCAGGGTGATGTCCGACCGTTAAAATTAATAACGCGGTTGTTAATGAGTAAAACAGAGGCGCAGGGGCTATCCCTGTTACATAACAGAGACTTTCAAGTCGTCCATTTTCATGCAAATATTTATTAACCGTTTCATTTTACGCGACTGATTTTTAATACCAGCGCCCCCGATAACCCAACCGGAGCAGCCGATGCTGACCACCATTCTTTACCGTAGTCATCTCGCTGAGCATGTGCCGGTAAAAACTCTGCCCACTCTGGTGAGTAAGGCCAGCGCGTTTAACGCGCATCACCAGGTCACCGGTATCCTGCTGTTTAACGGTACGCACTTTTTTCAGCTGCTGGAGGGGCCATACGAAGGTGTGCAGGCCGTTTACCAGCGCATTTGTGCCGATCAAAAGCACCATAATCTGGTCGAGCTGATGCGCGACTATGCCCCTCTCAGGCGCTTCGGTAACGCCGGGATGGAGCTGTTCGACCTGCGCGATTATGACAAGTCAGAGGTGCTGCAGGCGGTGCTGGATAAAGGCACCACGCGCTATCAGCTGACCTATAACGATCGCGCGCTGCAGTTCCTGCGCACCTTCGTTGAGGCGCGTGAAAAAGAGAATTATTACGAAGTGTTGCCGGGTGAATACTGGGAGTTTGTCGCCGGGCCAGCGGCCGTCCGCGACGCTGCGCCGGCCACCCATGACGCCGGCCACCCGCCGGTACTTTTTCAGCCGATCGTCGATCCGCTGGCGCGGGAGGTCAACGCCGTGGACGGTGAACTGGCGGGCGTGTGCCTGAGCGCAAATGATGCCGTGCAGTTGCCGGACGCCACCGCCGATCTGCAGCGCCTGCAGGATATTCTGGCGGCCTGGAGCGATCGCCGCGATAACAAAACCCTGCTTAACGTCAGCCTGGCCGCGCACACGCTGGCGACGGTGCCTGCGGTGGCGTCGGTGATTGCCCGTCAGGTCAGGGAGGCCGGGCTGGTGCCGGAACAGGTGGTGATCAGCCTCGATGAGAAAATGCTGCCGGCTGACGTTAGCGCGCTGATGTCCGGCGTAATCGCGTTGAAAACTGCCGGTATCAGCTTGTGTATCAACAACTTCGGTGCCGGTGCGGCGGGGCTGTCTTTGCTGACGCGCATTCAGCCGGAACGCTTAAAGATCGATGCCAGCATCATCCGTGACATCCACCGCAGCGGGCCTAAGCAGGCGGTGGTGCAGGCGATTATCCGCTGCTGCTCGGCAATGGAAATTGTCGCGGTCGCTGCCGGTATCACCCAGGCGGAAGAGTGGATGTGGCTGGAGGCGGCAGGGGTGATCAATTTCCAGGGTGAACTGTTTGCCGGGTTTGGTCCGGCCGATGCCGCGCACGTTGCCTGGCCGGAATACCGGGATGTGATTTAAACCATCACTCTTCTGCCCCCGAAAAATCAGGCCGGAGACGTCCGGCTGGAAAAATGGGTTTTTTTAGCTATATTTAATAATGCGATGAGCTGAAAAAGAGAGTATTAACAATATGTTTAATTATCACTCCTGGGGTTATTACAGGAAAGATTTACAGCCTGCGGTGCGCGTAAGATATCTGCTCAGCATCACGTATAGGAATTTTCGTAATGCGAAAAATTCTCTGATGAGTATAATTTGTTCTGACTGTGGAATTTCGATGCTGAAGTTTCAGGTTCCGCCACAAGATATCCCAGCCAGATGACTTTTTGATACAGTCTCAATTAGTGTTTAATTTTTTTCAAAATCAACTTGATAAGACGATATTGCGATACAAACTATTATCCGTATCTTCGGTCGTCCGTCGGTTACCGTCAGCCTGTGGTGTGACCTTAACCCTGATTAATAGCGCAGTCGCAATACAAGTGAGAGCGTAGTCCAAGTCGTTACTCTGTGAAGTGCGCCTTTGCAGGGCTAACTATTCCTAAAGTCTGAGGGAGGTGCCCAGTACGGTTTATGACTGATTCCGAAAAATCGTTTCGAAGATCGGCTTTACAGAACAAGATTATCAAAGTTCTTATGGAGATGAAGCGCGGGGGAATCGCAGCAACGCAGCTGAAATCGATCATTTCCTGGCTGAAAGAACGTGAGGGCGAGAAAACGTTCGATTCAAACGTTCGCCGGTCGATATTCAGATTGAAAGAGGCAGGGCTGCTGCAGTTTACCGTCAGCAATGGTACGCCTTTCGATATCAGCCTGACCGAGCAGGGTTACCTGCAGGGGCTGAATATCTCGCAAAAGGTGACCCTGGCGCACGATGCGTTTAAATCTTCTACGCTGTGTATTTCGCTCCCCGTACGTTTGGGGACGGTGCTGGCGACGGATAAGGAGGTAAACATTGATACACACACCTATTCTGTCAGCCGGGCTGATTTTGTTATCCGCAACGATGGCAAAACCTGTCTGCAGCTGAGTAATAAGCAGGGCGAGGTCAAACTGATTGACGGCCCACCGCTGGTCATCGCCCGTTGGTATAAACAGGTGCTTGAGGCGGGGGTTGCCGGCGGTGTACAGATCAACGAAGGTAAACCGGGTTGATTAATGCCCGACCTCGCCAGTAATACAGAGAAGGCGGCTACCACGGTGTGGGTGGCCGCCGTTTTTTTATAACGCTGTTTTAATCAGATTCCGGTGATTATGCATCACCATAGCCCAGGAAACGCGTGCGTATCCGGTTTAACGGTGCAATTAACAGCGCGATCACCGGCCGGGTATCCAGCACCACATCCGCCGAGAAAGTCATTCCGTCCATGATCAGACGCGTCTGGCGATCGGCATCGATAAAACTGGCTGGCAGGTCAATGCGTGCCAGATACCAGCTCTGCCCCTGAGGCAGCGGGAGCAGCGCAGATTTGGCGTCAATGCTCACCGGATAGAACGCCTTCAGCCGTGCGTTAACGGCACCGTACTTGTCCACTGGCCAGGCGTCAAAATGGACCCTGACCCGTTCCCCTTCACGAATGCGTCCGGCACCGGAGGAGGGAATGTAGATATAACCTTCCAGCGGGCTGTTGAGATGCTGGCGTACCACCATTACCACTTCATTCTCCTGACCGACCGCATGGCCGGGCGGAAAATTGATCGCCACCACGTAGCCGCTGGCGGGTGCCAGCATTGATAGCGTTTTGCTACCGCGGCTGGCCAGCGTGCGCTCAATCTCGCTGATACGGTTGCGTAAGCTGAGGGACTGGTTAGCCAGCTCGTTGAACTGGACCTTGTGATTATCGGCCAGCTCGCGCTGGTTGCTCTTTAACTGCAGTAAGCCGGACTCCTCCTGCTGCAGATTCAGTTCGGCGTTCAGGTAGTCGTTGTTGTGCTTGTTCAGTTCGTTATGCGCTACGTAGCCCTCATGCTGCATTTTCTGCCAGGCCTCCAGCGTGGCACGAGTATTGCTGACCAGCGCACGACTCTGGCGAATCTTAATGCGGGCGGCCGCTATCTGCCGGTCGATCAGCAACTGCTGTTGCTGCAAATTGTCCTTCAGCTGGGTGACGGACTGCGCCAGCTCCTCAATGCGCGTCTGTGCCTCCTGCTGTTCCTGACGGTAACGCGCGGCTTCAAAAGCCGGCACCGATCCCTGCTGGCCACCATAGTCCTGCGCCACCGTAAACAACACCTGATTCTTCTCTACCCGCTGACCCAGTTTTACCGGAATATCGACAAGGGTGCCGGCCACCCGGGCGCGGATTTGTGCCTCACCGGCGCTGCTGATGACGGTGCCCCGTGCCTGGGTGGTTTCCGAAAAGGTCATGACCACTGACCAGACTAACAGGCTGACGATAAACGCCGTCAGCAACAGACCCAACCGCGATAAGCCGGGGACGTTAACCGGGTAGATGCGGGAGAAGCGCTTCGCAGAAACCTGACCCGGCGGCAGCGGTGCCTGCTGCTGATAGCGCCGTGCCAGCCAGTTGAGGAAGCTCATGCCAGCACCTCCGCTGCATCCACCGCTGCCAGTGACCCGTTTTCCAGACTGAGCAGCTGTCCCTGCTGGTAGACCCGTTCCGGCGAGTGGGTCACCAGAACCAGACCGATGCCTGAGCCCCTCAGGTTCGCCAGCACGTGCTGTGCTGTTACCTTGTCGAGGTTAGCGGTGACCTCATCGCACAGCAGCCAGTCGGGCTTTGAGTAGAGCGCCCGCGCCAGCACCAGCCGCTGTACTTCCCCGGCGGAGAAAAACGGGCTGCCGGGGACAAACGGCGTCTCATAGCCGTGGGGAAGGGCGTCGACGATGGTGTCAATTTCGGCCAGCCTGCAGGCGGATCTGACCCGGGGATGGTCGATCTCAGCGGCAAAGCTGGCGACATTCTCGGCAAGGGTGCCGGTAAACAGCGTATCGTCAGCGTGAACGATGCGAATACGCTCACGAAGTGAGCTCAGCTGCCAGTCGGTCACCGGCCGCTGGTTGATGCGGATCTCGCCGCTGCTGTGGTTGAGCATGCCGCAGATCAGGCGCAGGAAGGTGGTTTTACCCGATCCGCTGCGGCCAATGATCACCGTTTCCTGCTCGCGCTTCAGGCACAGGCTGAGATTTTTCAGCGTTGCCGCTTTTGCCGGCCAGCTAAAGCTGACGTCGTCGAACTCAATATTCGCCACCGGGCCCAGCGGAAGATCGCCGAAACGCTCTGCTTCCTGCGGATAGTGTATCAGGTCGGCCAGACGCTCCAGTGGCCCTCGCAGCGAAGATTTTTCTAACAGCTTTTGCGCGATCTGCATCACCCCATCGGCGAAGTAGCGTTTGTAGCTGAGGTAGGCAAAGAGCATGCCGAGGGTCATGCTGCCCTGCATCACCGACCAGGCGCCGTAGCCGACCACGATTAGCTGTTCGATGTTGATAACCGCCAGCGAGGTGGCGTCAAAGCGGGCCAGCAATCGCTCTTTCTTAATCAGTGCGGCTATATGCTGGCGCATCGCCACTTCCAGCACCTGGCTGAGGTTGGCCTCCATATTGTTCGCCTTTAGCGTAATGATGCCTTTTTGCGTCTCCACCAGCAGTGATTCATATTCAGCGGTTTTAAGGATTGACCGATCGACCGCCCGCTGCCATGGGCCGATTAGCATAAAACGCAGCATAAAAAACAGTGCCATTGACACCAGCGTAATCATCGCGATCTGCAGATTGTAGAACAGCATAAACACCAGGCTGCACAGTGCCATCAGCGCGGAGGAGAGCATAGCGATATAGCCGTTGCTGATAAATTCGGCGCAGGCGTGCAGCGACTTTTCCACCGCCAGAATAATGCCACTCGGCCGGGTACGGAACCATGACGGATGAGCACGAAGCAGCAGGCTACGCACGGTCTGGCTCAGGTCGTCATAGGCGAAGTTACGCATACAGATTTCCAGTATCTGTTTTAGCAGGCGGCTGGCAACGTCGAAGACAAAGACGATGGCAAACACCAGCGTCAGCAGTATCACCAGATCGTAATCGTTGCGTGCCACCGCTTCATCCACCACCAGCTGCAGATAGGAAGGCGAGATCAACATCAGCAGCAGGCAGAACAGTGAAAACAGCAGCAACGCCAGCTGTCGCCGGTGCAGGTGGCCGATCAGGCCGCTCAGTGCGCCGAGGCGCAGCGTCTGTTCCGGCTGCGCCTCCTGACGGATAAAGACCGGTCCCGGCTGCAGCTCCAGTACGTAACCGGAAAACAGCGCGGCGGCTTCCCGATGGCGATAGTGCCTGACGCCGCTGGCCGGGTCGTGAACGGTAACCTGCTTCGCGCTGAAGTGGGTAATGACCACAAAATGGTGGCCGCGCCAGAAGGCGATGGCCGGCAGGCGGATTTCTGTCAGTTCAGCAAAGGTGCCCTGCAGCACCCGTCCGGTGAAGCCGTAGCCTGTTGACCAGTTGAGCAGGTCAAACAACGAGGTACCGGCCTCTTCGGAGACGCTATGCTGACGGCGCAGCTGGCTGAGCGAGGCGTGATGGCCGTAGTGCCCCAGCAGCATTGCCAGGCAGGCGAGGCCGCATTCCGTGTACTCATGCTGGCGGATCATCGGGGTGGTCAGTTCTTTTTTATGGCTAAACAGAAACATAAAGTGGCGTGTCTTATTGAGTGAAAAAAAGGCCCGCATAGGCGGGCCTGAAACGCTATAACCGGTTAAGCGGAAACGAGGCCGGCAATTAAGCCTCCGAGAAAGCCTAACGCCCCGGTGACCGTGCCGCCCAGCGGGCCGAGGATCTTATTTCCGACGTCAAAGCATTTTCTTGCGCCGGAAAGGGCGGCACCAAAAGGATCCCAGCCGCCCACAATTTTCTCTGCCTGTTGTTCACTTACTGCTCGCATAATTAATTCCCTCTGTTATGTATCTGAAAGAGTTGCCAATTGTTAATCACTTAAAACTGCCTACCAGCGCCCCGAGGAAACCGCCAATGCCGCAGACAATACCGCCGACCAGGCCACCCAGGATCCCCATAACATCAGAGCCGGTTTCATAACCCAGCTGCGCACCCTTAATCAGCCCCTCAACGGGGTTCATAGCACCGCCCACCACGCGCTGCGCTTGCGTAAAAGAGATGACTTTCATGTATTACGTCCTTTGTTTTGTGTACTTACTGCTTAAGACCAATGCCACCTGGCATTGACCGGTTTTTTCCTGTTTCGTCACAGTGACTGACAGGAATAATCTGGTTTTCAAAAACGACGATCTTTTTGGCACCGCGTTCAGCCGGCTGAAACGACCAGCTCTCTCCCGGGGCCAGATAGATCGCCTGCTGATATTTTTTACTGCAGCCCTGAGCCGCCATGTACTTAAAGTAACTGTTGCCGGTATTGATGATTTCGCTGTCGGTTATCCGGTAGCTGAAGCGCAGGCGCGCCGGCCGGACAATCACAATTGCCGAGATGGCGATGCGGAAATCGGAACGGGTCTGCGCATTACCGGACGGTAGCGGTACCGCAGCCAGCGGGGTTTCGGTAAACGTGACCCGGTAATAACGCTCCCGATCGTCTTTCGGGCCGCTGTAATAGAGCTTGAACCCGGCCCGCTCCCCCGGCGACAGCAACAGCTTTTGCGGCGACCACATCAGGCTGCCGTCGTTAATTTCGCTCTCCGTTCCCTGCGCTTTGGGCACGCTGACCTGCACCATGCTCAGGGTGTAAATGCTGCGCCGCGGGCCGTTATTGCTGAGCGGAACAAAGCGCACCTGCTTTTCCGGATTGAGGTCAATGTTCAGATCTTCAAGCAGCAGAGCCGATGTGCGGGCCGGTAGCAGGCTGCAGGCGGCGAACAGCCAGGCTGCCGCGCGACCTATTTCCATGTGGCTTTAACCTCAATGGTGCCTTCGGCGTCAACTACGCCATCCCAGGAATCTCCTGAGAAGGTTTTGGTCGAGACTGGATCGTTCATGGTAAAGCCGAGGATCAGCGGCGCACGCCACAGGGTGTAGCCGTTGATGCCTGACGGCTGTTGCTCCCAGGACGTCGGCGAGTGACTCGGATCGGGGATAGCTATTTTTTGCCCGTTGCAGCTTTGCGGGTAGCGCTGCTGCCCCAGCCCGGCCAGCAGAAAGCCCGGTACCGGCACCGTAACGTTGCTGGCGGCCCCGACGCCGCGGAACAGGCAGTAATCCTGGCCCCGCAGGGCCTGGCTGCTGCCGGTAACGCTGACACTTATCGCCATGGCCGGCTCTTTGGCAGTGGTCAGCAGCGTAAAGGGGATGGTGACCGGTTTACTGTCGCCAATTTTGCCCTTACCGCTGCCGCCGAAGCCGTTGGGATCAAGCTTATAGTCGGGGTTATCCGGGCGGATCTCGATGCTGGGTGCAATCGGCCGGATACTTACGCCCTCGCCGGGTTTGAAACAGAAGTCGGCGCCGATGCGGCTGTAGTCCGGATTGAGGCACAGGGTGACGATATCGGTCAGATCGCTGGCCTGGCCCTGGGTGGCCACCGCCATAATAAAGTCGTTAGGGAAAAACACCTTCATCGTAGCGTTACCGCCATTTTTTGCCGCGGCGGCGATCAGCGAGTTAGCCAGCTGCTTTGCACTCCCCGATGTGGCGTTCGACAGTGAGCTCCATAGTTGCTCATCGAAGGTGTAATCAATGCTTAACCCGCGGTTATTAAACTTAGTGAGCAGCGGGTTGATGCCGCTGGCCGTCAGTTTCAGCGGACCGGCGGAGAGATCGGGCATGCTACCCTGGTAACTGATGTTCAGGATGCTGCACAGCATGCCGGGCATCACCAGCCGGGTGTAGGGCGTACACTGGTTTCTGCTGTTGGCGGTGTGCAGTGAGACTTCACCGCTGATCGGGTCAATAACAAATTCGAGCCGGCTGGCGTTGTGCAGAGTCATATCGCCGCGTTTCAGCAGCGTGTTGCTCTGCGATTTTTCCTCATAACGCCCCTTCACCGACGTATTTATGGTTGTCTTCGCCCCTGGTGGCAGCGTGGCCAGGTAGTGCAGAAAGGTATCGCTGAGGATCAGGCCGTTCGAGCTGTAGATCCCGCCCAGCACGTTGTACTTCAGTGTGATAGCAGTATCGCTAACCGCCACCGGCGGCGTTATACCGCCCGGGCAGCTGACGCAGAAACTGCCCTTGAAGCCGGTGCCGCTAAAGCCTTCAATCTGATATTTCCAGCGGGCATCTTCGTCATAGCTGGCAATACCGGCTTCTGTGACGCTGGCGGGGACATAGGTCGCCACGGTTCTGGCCGGGTTATCGCTGAGTACGGGATACTCTGCCGGGCCGGCCAACAGGGGCGTTCCGGCATTCAGGCTGTAAACGGCGATGCTGTTACCGCCGCCTCTGGCATCATTGCTGTGCACGGCGATATAAGGGAGATCAACTGCCCCGACGGCAAACGTGCTGAACGCCAGTAAACCGATCGCTCTTTTCATGATTTTCTGTTCCCTGCGGATGGATGTGTGGGCTGCAGCGCCAGCTGCTGTGGCTGACAGTGCACGTCTCCGATCCACTGCGCACCGGTTTTCGGTTTAATCTGCAGATCGATAGCGCACTGGCTCTGGTCAGAGGTTTCGATGTTCAGCACCGGGTGCTGCGTATCCACGTCAATAACGAAACGACCGTCGCTGCCGCTCTCCGCCAGGCCGAAGCGGTTCTTGATTTTACGGTTGGCCAGCGGCTGACCCTGACCATCCAGCAGACGGCCGAACACCGTAACAATCTTGCGCACCTGCGGCTGCAGATAGACCACGTTGCCCGGGTAAAGGGTCACGCTGTTTTTGGCACCGCTACTGACCTCATAGCTGTCGAGATCCTCAGCGCTGTTCATCAGCGACAGCTGATAGCGGTTGTAGGCACGCAGCGGGATATAGTTACGGTTGCCGGTCAGCGCCCTGGCAGTGCCGTCTACGTCAAGCATCAGTTTTGCATCGCCCTTCAGACCGGTATCGATCAGCACTCCGGCGTTACCCGGCTCTTTACCGGCGCCGAGATGGCTGCCGGCCAGGCCGAGAGACCCCTGACTGGTCAGCGTCGTGTTCCAGCCGCGCTGGTTGTCGGTTTGTACGCTCAGGCTGTTGCTGTTGTAAGGGGTATCGATATTGGCCAGCACACCGCCGGCCAGATCCCGGCCTACGCCACCTGAAAAGGCTTTCGACAGGTTGGCCGACATACTTTTCAGGTAGTCATTATCAAACTGGCGGCTGGCAGTCATGTTGAGGTTGGTGCCGGCATCCCGCGAGTGCGACAGGCCAACGGAGATGGCGTTGCCAATGGGAATCGCGAAGTCCAGCATCACAAAACGCTCCCGATCATGGCGCGTGGTACGGTTACGGGTCGTGTTGCTGGCCGCTCCGGCACGCATTCTGACGGTGCCATAGCGCCCGGCATAAAGAGACTGCGAGTAATCCAGCCTGCGTCGCACGTAGCCATAGACGGTATCGCGATCTTCATTAAAGGTGACGATGCCGCCGTTATAAAAGCCCACCGACGGGATATTCAGCGCCAGTCCCCAGTTGACGCCCTGCGTTTCATACAGCGCAAGGAAACGCCCTGTTGATAACTTGCTGTAGTTCAGCCATGCGTTACCGGCGTTCCAGGGCAGCGTGACGTTGCTACCCACGTTGGTGCGCTTGCTGCCGTCACTGGAGCTCATACCCTGGGTGTTCAGTGAGAACCAGGAGAGAATTCTGGCGGAGAGCGAAAGCTCGCCAATGGCCTGGTTTTTCAACATATAAGTGGAGAGATTCCACTCAAGACGACGATAGCTCTTGCCGAGCGATACGCCGAGCAGCGACAACATTTCTTTGCGCTTGCGGTCATAGGTCGTTTTAATGTCGTCTTCATTATTAGCCCAGGAGTTATTGCGATGGTAAGCACCGCCCCAGAGCTGCCAGCGTACGTCTTCGGTGATGTCCGCTGAGAACGGCTTGTTGATGTGGAATGGGCTGCGTGACAGAACTTTTCCGCCGCTGACCACTTCGACATCCACGCTGTAGATACCGTAAGGCATCTGTGAGGTATCAATTTCATGGTTGCCGACGTCAAAGCGCTGAATGCCGATCAGCTTGCCTTCGCGGTAGATACGCGCCTCGCCGGCGGTGGCAAAGAACACGACCACCGGCGTTAATGACAGCGACTTCTCACGCTTACGTGAGCTGGCGGCATTGCCGACGGAAAAACCGTAGACTTCACCACCGTCGAGGGCAGTAATATTACCGACCGACTGCATCTTCCAGCTGTCCAGAACGCCGGCCGCATAGCGCATGCCTTTGTAGTCACGCTCCCACAGCGCGGCGTTGATGCGCCCGCCGCGATCGGATGAGAAACTGTTACCGACATACATTGCGGAGTCGACGATCAGATGATCGATACCGCGCGACAGCAGAGCGTTAGCGTTGAGGTAGCCTGAGTTACTGGTCATCCCCCGGGCGCTACGACTGCTGTAGCCGCCAAACTGGTAACTGAGCGTCGAGGACAGCCCCTGTGACGTTGGGTCATCGATATCATACTGTCGGGGTTTTATTCTGATGCCGTAGCCCTGCTGTAACACGTGCAGGATCAGCCGCATTCTGACGACGTCGAGCGTAAACCATGCCCAGGGTGTGATTGTCATCTTCATTTGCGGGTCAAACTTACGATCGCTGTCGCCGCCAAGCAGCGTCAGCAGTTCCGGGGAGAGGCGCACGTCGCTATCGTTGTTTTCAATCATTACGTTGCGCAGCCCCAGCCGATCGGCGTCGGTAAATAGCGAAGCGCGGCCGATCTGCAGATAGCAGGTATCATTACAGGGGGCGGCGGCGTCGGTGCCTGCCGGGCGATTTTCCAGTAGCACCGGGACGTCGAGCCCGCTCTTCAGCATTCCCCACAGCGCGGCTGGGAAACGATACTGGGATGCCTCGTGCGCCGGTGCAGGGTGAACTTCTGCCCGGACAAACGGAGACAGTGCAAGGAAAGGAAACAGCCAGGGGGCGAAGGTGAATTTCATTGCGGCCTGCGCTACTTGTTCACTGGTACGTACTGGTCGATATCCCAGATGCCGATATAGGAATGCGGATCATTGATATCAACGTCAGGGAATGTGTAGGTTTTACCCGGCGGTACGTAGTAAACGTCACGGCAGTCCTGCTGCGACGTGTTTTTGTTCAGGCAGCGACCCATGGCGTTAACCCGCCAGGAAACATTACCGGTATTGCTAATTTTTCCCTGGCTGAAAGCGTAATTAAGATGCTTATTTCGCGGCTGCACGACCAGAATGGTACTGATTATCGCCCGTGTCATGGCATCGGTATTTTTACCACTGCTATTTTTGGCGCTCTCACCCACCGACTCATCGGTAAAGGTGATGCGATAATAACGCTCCACGCTATCCGATTTTCCCTGATAGTAGAATTTAACCAAATTTCGGGTTTCGGCGGGCATCATTAGCTGTGACGGAGCCACCAGCAATTCGTCAGCTGAATCGAAGGGGAGTGTGGTACCTGAGGAAAACGGCGAACTAATCTTGTCAACTCTGACTGTTACCAACCGAGCCATATCGGTTTGATTGATTATCTCTTTCGCCACCAGTTGCTTATCCGCAGCAATAATCGTAGTAACGTTGCCGACATTGAGCGCGGCGGTATTGAAAGAGACTAACAGAGTTAAGGATATAAGACGGTCGATCTTCATATGCAAATCCTTCTTGAAGTGCAGGAGCCAGTCCGTGCTCCTGCATCACAATGCGCTTAAACGCAGGTTAATAAGGGCCAGCTGTTAAGAGTCAGGAACCCGTTTTTCCGCCCGCTGGCGTCGACCATGTCGCGCGGAAGGCCACCGCCACCTCGCCCTGCCACATAGCGTCAGGCAGTTTGGACAGATCAGCCTCCGCCGTGCTGCCGTCCAGCGTGGCTTTTTTAACGATAAACTTGAAGTTATCGCGCGCCGAAATCAGCGGATCCTTACTTCCCGCTGACCGGGTCAGCGCCCATAACGCACTGCCAGCGCCGATATCTTTGGTGGAGTCGAGCAGTGTGGTCCACGCATTCGACGCACTCACGCCGCCAGCGGTACCACCGTTGCTGGAACCGACTTCGGTACTGCCAAACAGGGCACCGATCTGCAGCGTACTCTTACCGCCGACCTGGCGTAGGATGTTATTTGTGTCGTCAACGCGGGCTTCCAGTTTGAAAGCGGTTGAGGTGCTGTGATCGCCCTTCAGGGCGATCTCAAAGGTCCCCGTGTCCGTATTGAAGTCTTTGGCAGCGGGAGCATACTTGAACTGCAGGGCACGCATCGGTGTGACCACCAGATTGTTAGTGGTGTTTTTGTCGGCTTCGGCCTTCCAGACGGCGGAGGCCGTCACGGCCTCGTCAGCGGCCTGGCTTGCGGTCGAGATGACCAGTGCAGATAAGGCCAAAGGAATAAGCGAACAGATACCTTTCATTAGTTTTATCCTTATATCTAAGTTATATCTTAGTTAGTTATGGTGTGGTTGGTTCTATCGTGGTTTCAGAATGACGCTAAATATATTAACTTCCGGGTTGTGGTGCAAAGAAAATGACACCAGGATTTTTTCATCATTGTTGAAATGTTCTCATTTTTGCAGGGTTGATTTTATGCAAAAAACCGGTCTTTTGTTTTTTTGTGTTTGTTTTGTTGTCATTTTTGGTGGTCGGTGTACTTTGGTGATGATTGCGCTTTTATTTAATCGAGTGTTATTTTACAGGGCGAATTAAGCTATGGAAGGTAAGAAGATATTTAATGTCGCGGTGGTTGATAATTGCCAGTATACGCAGCATGCTATGGCGGCATTATGTCAGGAGATCGAAACGGATATCACCTTGTCTGTAATCGGTTTTATTCAGCTAAGTGACTTTATTGTAAACTCGCGGGAAATTAACTTCGATCTGGTTTTTTACGACATATTATCTCGCACCGAGTGGTCTATTGATCCTGAACATGAAGTTTTACTCATCAGACAGGCTTATCCCCGCATTTCCATCTGCATTTTCTCACTGGTGCATGAGTTTATGTCCATCGGTGGGGTGGAGTGGGTGATCGACAAACGTATTCCGCTGACACATCTGAAATACACCATCTCCAGCGCGCTGGCAGAGCATCCGCGCAAGACGTCGATGTGCCTGAGCTTCATTTCCCAGCACAGCTATCGTCTGAGTAAATGGCAAACGAGCGTGCTGCGCGGTTACCTGGCGAACTGCCATACCAAGGTGATCGCCCGAACGCTGAACTGCAGTTCCAGACAGGTTTACGCCTTTCGCAACAGAGCGCTGGAGAAGATTACCCGGCAGAACTGTGACCAGATGAGCATCTGGCGCTGCATCAATCGTCTGAACTCCACCTGACTTTTCAGGTAAACCATGATCCCTCTCACAAAGTTGTTACCGCATGATGTAACCGTTTTCAAGGCTGTGACCTGTTTCACGCAGCGGCGCGCTCAGGGCTGACACAATACGCGGTAACAGCGTCTGGTCAGGAACGGCTATGCAAACTTTCAACGCAGGTATCAGCCTGTGATTACCATCCGCGATGTGGCCCGCGAGGCCGGGGTATCGGTAGCCACCGTTTCGCGCGTGCTTAACAACAGCGCGGCGGTCACCGTCGACACCCGCGAGGCGGTGCTCAGAATCGTCGAACGCCTTGGCTACCGGCCCAACGCCAACGCCCAGGCGCTGGCCAGCCAGGTCAGCGATACCATCGGCGTGGTGGTGATGGACGTCTCGGACCCCTTCTTTGGCGCGCTGGTGAAAGCGGTGGATACCGTCGCCCAGCGTATGCAGAAACACGTGCTGATCAACAACTCCTATCATCAGGCCGACAAAGAGCGCCACGCGATTGAGGTGCTGATTCGTCAGCGCTGTAACGCGCTGATCGTGCACGCAAAAGCCCTGGGTGATGACGAACTGGCCTCGCTGATGCAGCAGGTGCCGGGGATGGTGCTGGTCAACCGGGTGATCCCCGGATTTGCCCACCGCTGCGTCTGCCTCGATAACGTCAGCGGCGCGCTGATGGCGATGCGCATGCTGCAGCAGCACGGCCACCAGCGCATCGGTTATCTCGGGTCGATGCATCCGATTGAGGATGACGACCAGCGGCACGCCGGCTGGGCGCAGGCGCTGGGCGAGCAGGGCGTAACGCCGCAGGAGAGCTGGTGCGCCAGCGGCGAGCCGGACCTGCAGGGTGGTGAAGCGGCGATGGTCGAACTGCTCGGGCGCAACCAGCAGCTGACGGCGGTGTTCGCCTATAACGACAGCATGGCCGCCGGTGCGCTGGCGGCGCTGAAGGACAACGGCATTGCGGTGCCGCAGCAGGTTTCAGTGGTCGGTTTCGACGATATTCCCATTTCCCGTTACACCGATCCCCAGCTCAGCTCGGTACGCTATCCGATTGTTTCTATGGCGAAACTTGCCACCGAACTGGCGCTGAAGGGCGCGGCCGGCGTGCTAGACGCCAGCGCTCAGCACTGCTTTATGCCGACGCTGGTGCGTCGCCATTCGGTCGCCATCCGGCAAAATGTGGCGGCCGTCACTTTACCGCGCGATTCAGCGGTGTAACCGTTTTCAATTTGTGAGTAAATTCACAGAACTATTACAACGCCTTCACTATGATGGCAGCGTTACCACACAGCCAGCAGGAAGTCTTCCGCACACGGACGTCGGGTTTTGTCAGCAATCGTCGGCCGGTGTAACGCACCGCAAAGGTGTAACACCGCCAGTTAATTGACCGTGACGTGCCGCCCACCGCTGCATTTCACGTTGAGTACTACCCTACAATAAAACCGGAGATAGCATGAATAAGAAGGTATTCACACTTACCGCACTGGTTGCGAGCATGATGTTTGGCGCGACGGCTCAGGCTGCAGATACCCGTATCGGCGTAACCATTTATAAGTATGACGACAACTTTATGTCGATGGTGCGCAAAGACATTGAGAAAGAAGCGAAAAACAGCCCGGACGTACAGCTGTTAATGAATGACTCACAGAACAGCCAGTCTACCCAGAACGACCAGGTTGACGTGCTGGTGGCGAAAGGCGTGAAGGCGCTGGCGATTAACCTGGTTGACCCGGCTGCCGCCGCGGTGGTAATCAGCAAAGCCAAAGCCAATGATATCCCGGTAGTGTTCTTTAACAAAGAGCCGTCTGCTAAGGCGCTGGCCAGCTACGACAAAGCTTACTACGTCGGTACCGACTCAAAAGAGTCCGGCATCAAGCAGGGCGAGCTGATTGAGAAGCACTGGAAAGCCAACCCGAACTGGGATCTGAACAAAGATGGCCAGGTGCAGTTCGTTCTGCTGAAAGGTGAACCGGGCCACCCGGATGCCGAAGCGCGTACCAAATACGTGATCGACACCCTGAACAAAGACGGCCTGAAAACCCAGCAGCTGCATATGGATACCGCGATGTGGGATACCGCACAGGCGAAAGACAAAGTTGACGCCTGGCTGTCTGGCCCGAACGGTAACAAAATTGAAGTGATTATCGCCAACAACGATGCGATGGCGATGGGTGCGGTTGAAGCGCTGAAGGCGCACAACAAATCCAGCATCCCGGTGTTTGGCGTCGATGCGCTGCCGGAAGCCCTGGCGCTGATTAAGTCTGGCGCAATGGCCGGTACCGTGCTGAACGACGCCGACAACCAGGCGAAAGCCACCTTCGATATGGCGAAAAACCTGGCGGCCGGTAAGCCAGCCACCGAAGGCACCAACTACAAGCTGGACGGTAAAGTAGTCCGCGTTGCTTATGTACCGGTAGATAAAGACAACCTGTCTCAGTTCGCTAAATAAGCGTCCTCTGTTCCGGGGTGAATCGCCCCGGAACAGACGTTGAGTCAGGGTGACCTGACTTTACACTCTTTCAGCCAGGTAGAATTATGGGCAGTGATAACGTGAAAGCAGAGCGTGAGTTTTTGCTGGAGATGACCGGCGTCAGCAAGTCATTCCCCGGTGTGAAAGCGCTGGATAATGTCAATTTAAAAGTCCGCCCGCACTCCATTCATGCCCTGATGGGTGAGAACGGGGCCGGGAAGTCGACCTTATTAAAATGCCTGTTTGGCATTTACAGTAAAGATGCGGGGAGCATTCTTTTTCAGGGGCAGGAAGTTAATTACAAAAGTTCCAAAGAGGCGCTGGAAAACGGCGTATCGATGGTGCATCAGGAATTAAACCTGGTTCTGCAACGTACCGTGATGGATAACATGTGGCTGGGCCGTTATCCGAAAAAAGGCCTGTTTGTCGATCACGACAAAATGTATCGCGACACTAAAGCGATCTTCGACGAACTGGATATCGATATCGATCCGCGCGACAAGGTAATTAACCTGTCGGTGTCGCAGATGCAGATGATCGAAATCGCCAAGGCGTTCTCCTATAATGCGAAAATCGTCATTATGGATGAACCAACCTCGTCGCTGACCGAGAAAGAAGTTAACCACCTGTTTACCATTATCCGTAAACTGAAAGATCGCGGCTGCGGCATTATCTATATCTCGCACAAGATGGAAGAGATCTTCCAGCTGTGTGATGAAATCACCATCCTGCGCGACGGCCAGTGGATTGCCACCCAGCCGCTGGAAGGGCTGGATATGGATAAGATCATCGCCATGATGGTGGGCCGTTCGCTGAACCAGCGCTTCCCGGACAAACACAACGTGCCGGGCGAAACCATCCTTGAGGTGCGTAACCTGACCTCGCTGCGCCAGCCGTCGATCCGCGATATCTCCTTTGACCTGCGTCAGGGTGAGATCCTCGGCATTGCCGGGCTGGTGGGGGCCAAACGTACCGACATCGTGGAAACGCTGTTCGGCATTCGTGAAAAATCGGGCGGCACCATTAAGCTGCACGGTAAGGCGATCAATAACCACAGCGCCAACGAAGCGATTAACCACGGCTTTGCGCTGGTGACCGAAGAGCGTCGCTCGACCGGCATCTACGCCTACCTGGATATTGGCTTTAACTCGCTGATCTCAAATATCCGCCAGTATAAAAACAAAATCGGCCTGCTGGATAACAGCCGCATGAAGAGCGACACCCAGTGGGTGATTGATTCAATGCGGGTGAAAACGCCGGGGCACCATACCTCGATCGGTTCGCTTTCAGGCGGTAACCAGCAGAAGGTGATTATCGGCCGCTGGCTGCTGACCCAGCCGGAAATTCTGATGCTGGATGAACCGACGCGCGGCATTGACGTTGGCGCCAAGTTCGAAATTTACCAGCTGATCGCCGAGCTGGCGAAGAAAAATAAGGGAATCATTATTATCTCGTCAGAGATGCCCGAATTACTGGGGATCACCGACCGGATACTGGTAATGAGTAATGGCCTGGTTGCGGGCATTGTCGAAACGAAAACTACCACGCAAAACGAAATCTTGCGTCTGGCATCGTTGCACCTCTAATGATGTAAGGGCTGTTACTATGAACGCTGTTAATAAGAAAAATGCGCTGACCTTTTTAAAAGAGGGCGGGATTTATGTGGTGCTGCTGGTATTGCTGGCGATCATCATTATCCAGGACCCGACGTTCTTAAGCTTAATGAACCTGAGTAACATTCTGACCCAGTCCTCGGTGCGCGTGATTATCGCACTCGGCGTGGCCGGGCTGATCGTTACCCAGGGTACCGACCTGTCGGCCGGCCGTCAGGTCGGGCTGGCGGCGGTGGTGGCGGCCACGCTGTTACAGGCGATGGACAACGCCAACAAGGTGTTCCCGACGCTGGAAACCATGCCGATTGCGCTGGTGATCCTGATCGTCTGTTCGATCGGTGCGCTGATTGGCCTGGTCAACGGCGTGATTATCGCTTACCTGAAGGTGACGCCGTTTATCACCACGCTGGGCACCATGATTATCGTTTACGGCATCAACTCGCTGTACTTCGACTTCGTCGGTGCGTCACCGGTGGCCGGTTTTGACGAGAAGTTCTCCACCTTTACCCAGGGCTTCCTGCGCATCGGCGACTTCAAACTCTCGTACATCACCTTCTACGCGATTATCGCCATCCTGCTGGTGTGGGTGCTGTGGACCAAAACCCGCTTCGGTAAGAACATCTTCGCCATCGGCGGTAACCCGGAAGCGGCGAAAGTCTCCGGCGTTAACGTGCCGTTCAACCTGATTCTGGTTTATGCGCTCTCCGGCGTGTTCTACGCCTTCGGCGGCATGCTGGAAGCGGGGCGCATCGGTTCCGCCACCAACAACCTTGGCTTTATGTACGAGCTGGATGCGATTGCGGCCTGCGTGGTGGGCGGCGTCTCCTTCGCCGGCGGCGTCGGCACCGTAGCCGGGGTGGTAACCGGGGTAATCATCTTTACGGTGATCAACTACGGCCTGACCTATATCGGCGTCAACCCGTACTGGCAGTACATCATCAAGGGCGGCATCATCATCTTCGCGGTGGCGCTGGACTCGCTGAAGTACGCGCGTAAGAAGTAATCTCTGCACCATCAGCACAAGGGCCGCTTATCGCGGCCCTTTTTTTTGCCGGCAGTTTACTGCATCAGGCTGTCGCAGCGGAGGGCGGATTACGGCCAGTAAAACGGGTGAGGGCAGCGGATCTGCACCCGGCAGGCGGTCTGACGTCGCAGCGGCAGGCGAAAACTGCGTGCGGTAGCCGTTCTGCTACTTCCTGCGCTGGATCTCCAGCACCTGCTCCGGGGTAACCGCCGGATAGCTCTGGGCGTCTTCGGCGACTTCGTGGCGGGCGGGGATTGGCACCAGCGGGCCGAGGAAGCGCGGTTCGCGCTTCATAATATAGAGATCGGCCAGCGCGCCGAGGCGGGCACCGACTTCGCGCAGGCGCACGGTAAGCATGTTTTTCGGCGACGGCACCGCGTAGCACTGCGCCTGGATGCCGCTGTGCAGGGCGATAAACAGCGCGCGTTCACAGTGGAAACGCTGGGTGATGATGATGAAGTCGTTGGTATCGAACACCTTGCGGGTGCGCACGATCGAGTCGAGGGTGCGGAAGCCGGCAAAGTCCATCACGATATCGGCCGGATCGACCCCGGCGGCGATCAGGTCGCGGCGCATGGTCATCGGCTCGTTGTAGCTCTGCTGGGCGTTATCGCCGCTGAGCAGCAGGTAGTTAACCTTGCCGCTGTTATAGGCGTTCAGCGCGCCCTGCATGCGGAACAGGTAGTATTCGTTGGGGACGCCGGTGCGGTAGTACTTGGCGGTGCCAAGCACCACGCCGACCTGGCGGTGCGGCAGCGACTTCAGGTCGTCATAGACGTAGGGGGCGGTTTTCCAGCTGATCCAGCGATCGAGTCCAAGCGCGGTCAGACCCGTCAGTCCCACGACGATAATCAGACCATAAAACAGGCGTTTCAGCATTCGGCTCGGTACCCGGTTCAGCAAGTGCAAGGTGGTTCAAGGCTACTTGAGGCGGCGGGGTGACGCAAGTCAACGCGTGCCGGTTGGCGGGATTTCAGACAAAAGGAGGGACAAAGGGTTGTCTGCCGGCCCAGGTTAACGATGAGGCAGCGGCTAGCTGGCGTGCCGCTGGACAAAACATCAGCATCAGCAGGTAGCGGGTGTATGGAGCAGGAGCAGGTATCGCGTGCGGGAAGCTGGCAGGAGAGAGGCAGGTGCAGCGGTAACAGCGTCAGGGCCGCAGCCCTGACGCTTTACGCCGATCAGATCGATGTACGACGATAGTTACGGTACTGCGGCAGCCAGAAGTTGGCGGCGATGGCTTTCGACAGCACGTCTTCCGAAGTCACTACCGCGACGCCGGCCAGCTGCGCCGCTTTGGCCACCGCCATGGCGATCACCTTCGACACGCCCTGAATATCCTTCACTTCCGGCAGCACCGGACCTTCGCCGTCGTTGGCCAGCGGCGAGCAGTCGGCCAGCGCGCGGCTGGCGGCCATCAGCATGCTGTCGGTGACGCGGGTGGCGCCGGAGGCGATCACACCCAGACCGATGCCGGGGAAGATATAAGAGTTGTTGCACTGGGCGATCGGATAGGTTTTATCCTTCCAGGTGACCGGGGCAAACGGGCTGCCGGTGGCGACCAGCGCCTGGCCGTCGGTCCATGCCATAATATCCTGCGGGGTGGCTTCCACGCGCGAGGTCGGGTTAGACAGCGGCATGATGATCGGGCGCGCGCAGTGTTTGTGCATCTCGCGCACGATCTCTTCGCTGAACAGCCCCGGCTGGCCGGAAACGCCGATCATAATGCTCGGGCGGGCGTTACGCACCACGTCGAGCAGCGACAGCGAGTCGCTCTGGCTGTCCCAGCCGGCCAGTTTGTCGCTCTTCTGCACCAGGCGGCTCTGGAAGTTCAGCAGGTTCGGCAGCTTGTCGGTCAGCAGGCCGAAACGATCCACCATAAATACGCGGCCGCGCGCTTCGTCATCGCTCAGCCCTTCGGACTTCATCTGCGCGATAATCTGCTCGGCGATGCCGCAGCCGGCGGAACCGGCCCCGAGGAACACCACGTTCTGTTCGCTCAGTTTGTTGCCCGCCGCGCGGCTGGCCGCCAGCAGGGTGCCGAGGGTGACTGAAGCGGTGCCCTGGATATCGTCGTTAAAGCAGCACACCTCATCACGGTAGCGCTCCAGCAGCGGCATGGCGTTCTTCTGCGCGAAGTCTTCAAACTGCAGCAGCACGTTCGGCCAGCGGCTCTTCACCGCCTGGATAAAGTCGTTAACGAAGTTATCGTACTCTTCTCCGGTGATGCGCGGGTGGCGCCAGCCCATATACAGCGGATCGTTCAGCAGCTGCTGGTTGTTGGTGCCGACGTCCAGCACCACCGGCAGGGTGTACGCCGGGCTGATGCCGCCGCAGGCGGTGTACAGCGACAGCTTACCGATCGGAATGCCCATACCGCCGATGCCCTGGTCGCCGAGGCCGAGGATGCGCTCGCCGTCGGTGACCACGATCACCTTCACATTCTGCTTGGTGGCGTTCTGCAGCATGTCTTCGATGTTTTCACGGTTCGGATAGGAGATAAACAGGCCGCGCGCGCGGCGGTAGATCTCAGAGAAGTGCTCACAGGCCGCGCCGACGGTCGGGGTGTAGATAATCGGCATCATCTCTTCCAGATGATTGTCCAGCAGGCGGTAGAACAGGGTTTCGTTGGTGTCCTGAATGTTACGCAGGTAGACGTGCTTATCGTTATTGTTCTTGAAATCCTGGTACTGGCGGTAGGCGCGGGCCGCCTGCTCTTCGATGCTCTCAACGGTTTCCGGCAGCAGGCCGCGCAGGTTAAAGTCGTGGCGCTCTTCGGTGGTGAAGGCGCTACCCTTATTCAGCAGCGGGAATTCCAGCAGGATTGGGCCGGCGTAAGGGATATAGAGGGGGCGTTTACTTTCGTACTCGAGTTCCATGCAATCATTACTCAGTGGGGATTGGGGATGTGGCGCCAATCCTAGAATAAATCGCCTGAAAGTACAGCTTTTGTTAACACGCAATAACAAAAGCTGCGATTATCCTCGAATATTAGAAAAATTCTTACAGATCGCCCAGCGATAAGCGGCTGAAATGTTGACAGCCGAGCGCGGCCAGGGTGGCGGCGGTGGCAGACGACTGATCGAGTTGCGCATCACCGGCCTGCGCCAGCACGCCACGGCGGATCTGGTCGAAGCTGCGGCCGCTGAGGTTAAGCAGGTTCAGCGCCCCCTGCAGCGGCGGCAGGCTCGGGTTAAAGGCGGCGTTCTCGGCGTAGCGGCCGGCAAAGATCGCGCCGTCGTCGGTTTCCAGCGCCACGCCGCTCCAGGCTCCGCTGTACGGCGCGTGGCTGCGGTTCGCGGCGGCCAGCGCCGCCTGCTCCAGCGCGTCGCCGCGCGGCTGCACGCCGTGATCGACCTCATCCATCAGCAGGGTGGCGATCTCCAGATCGCGCGGGCCGAACGAATCCGGCAGATAGTGGCCAAGCGTGGCGGCGGCGCGCCCCGGTAGCTCAACGATCAGATCGCTGCCGCTGTTCAGCTCGTTCATAAACTGACGACAGTGGCCGCAGGGGGTGTAGTTAACGGTGATCGCCGCCAGCCCGCGCTCGCCGCGCAGCCAGGCGTGGGTCACCGCGCTCTGCTCGGCGTGCACCGTCTGCTGCATGGTGGCCCCGGCGAACTCCAGGTTGGCACCGAACCACAGCGTGCCGCTGACCCCGCGGGCGATGGCACCCACCATAAAGTTCGACAGCGGCGCAACCGCGCAGGCGGCGGCCAGCGGCAGCAGCGCAAAGGCCAGCTGGCTGTCGTCCAGGCCGCTGGCCAGCTTCAGCGCGGCGGCGTCGGCTGCGCTGATTGAACCGGCAAAGTCGTCTGCGTCAAGCAGCGGCTGAATGGCCTGCTGCAGCGCCGCGGGCAGGGTGGTAAAAGCGGACTGGAAACGTGGGTGCATACGAAACCTCATTAACGGAGTACTGGCCCATCCTAATGGGCCGGCAGCCTGTTATATGTGATTCATGTCACGCTGACAATGTAATAGATGAAAGATATGTGAGAAATGCGAGACTTATCGCAAGTTTTAGACCATTTACTGCCCCAGCGGGCAGCGGGCAGCGGGCAGCGGGCAGCGGGCAGCGGGCAGCGGGTAACGAGTAGCGAGTAGGGGGCACGGGGCACGGGCGGCAGGTTGAGGACAACAGCGACGGGCTAGGTGCAGCGGGCAGCAGGCAGCAGGCAGCAGGCAGCAGGCAGCGGGAATAGAATATCGGGCACCTGGTAACGGGTAACAGGTAACAGGGAAACAGAGAAATTCTGCTCCCGAGCCACTGGGGGCACGGGAGCAGGGGAGAGTGTCGCTGTCAGCCCAGCCAGTGCAGCAGCAGCGGGAACAGAAACGGCGCGGTCAGCGAGGTGATAATGGCGCACAGCACCAGCGCCAGCGAACTGAACGCGCCCTCCTGCGCATCCAGTTCCACCGCGCGGGCGGTGCCGATGGCGTGCGAAGCGTTACCGATCGCCAGCCCGCGCGCCGCCTTATGCCTGACCCGCAGCAGGTTCAGCAGCATATGGCCGAACACCGCGCCGGTCACGCCGGCAATCAGCACGCAGATGGCGCTGATCGCCGGAATTCCGCCCTGCGAAGCGGAAACCGCCATGGCGATCGGCGTGGTCACCGACTTCGGCATCAGGGTGGCGGCGATCTGCGGCGTCGCTCCCAGCCACAGCGCAATCGCGGTGCCGGAAACCATCGCCGTCAGGCTGCCGATGAAGCAGACGCTGATAATCGACTTCCAGCGCGCGCGGATCTGATGGATCTGCTCATACAGCGGCAGCGCCAGCGCCACCACCGCCGGCTGCAGCAGGTTATTCAGCAGCGCGCTGCCGGCAAAATAGCGCGCGTAGGGCAGCTGCAGCACCAGCAGCAGCGGAATAATCACCGCCATGGCGACCAGCAGCGGATTCAGCAGCGACAGCTTCGCCTTCGCCGCCAGCCAGCGCGCCGCCAGAAACACGCCAACGGTCAGCGGCAGCGCCCACCAGAAATCACCGAAATCAGACATCATCCCCCTCCTTACGCTGCAGACGCTCAGACAGCAGCCCCACCGTAACCAGCACGATCAGCGTACTCACCAGGCAGGAGACAACGATTGGCGCAAACTGCGCGCTGAGAATATCGATGTCGTTCATAATCCCGACGCTGATCGGCACAAAAAGCAGCGCCATATAGCGAATAATCAGCTGGCAGCCGGGCCGCACCCACTCCACCGGCAGCAGCTGCGTCGCCAGCAGGGTAAACAACAGCAGCATGCCGATAATACTGCCGGGAATGGCAACGGGAAGCAGGGTCGAGATGCCGCGCCCGGCAATCAGGCACAGGTAAATCGCCAGAAACGAGCGGCAATAGCGGAACACAATAAGAAGAACGCGGGACATAAACCACTCCGGAATTCAGAGCGTTAAGCATACGACGATTGCCAGCCCACTGCCAGCAGCAGCGAACACGTGTTCTGCATTCAGACGACATGCAATGTATAGCGAAGGGAGTCAAACAACATGAAGACAACGCAACAGGTAAAGCGAAGCAGTCAAACAAGAAACTAAAGACAACGCAGAAGGTAAAGCGAAGGGAATCTGACAGCAATCAGAAGACAACACAGAACGTAAAGCGAAGGGAGCCCGTACACGGAGTAAAGCATCACGGGCCAGGGAAGGCCCGTGCTGAGCTGTCATGGATGACGTTTTTTGCGTCTTTACGGAGTGTACGGGCTCCCTGAGCCGGAGCCCGCATTAACAGACGACTCAACGCTGTTGAACTTGCTGAGCCCGCCACCGCATCAACAGACGACCTTACTTAACCTGCTGCCCCGGCTGCGCGCCGCTGTCCGGGCTGAGCAGGAAGATATCCTTGCCGCCAGGACCCGCCGCCATCACCATCCCTTCCGACACGCCGAAACGCATCTTGCGCGGCGCAAGGTTGGCGACCATCACCGTCAGGCGGCCGACCAGCACTGCCGGATCGTTATAGGCAGCGCGGATGCCGGAGAACACCTGACGGGTCTCACCGCCGAGATCCAGCGTCAGCTTCAGCAGCTTATCTGAACCCTCGACCAGCTCGGCGTTCTGGATCAGCGCAATACGCATATCCACCTTAGCGAAATCGTCAAAGCTGATGGTCTCCTGAATCGGATCGTCCGCCAGCGGACCGGTCAGCGCCGGTTTGGCCGCCGCCGCCGCATCTTCCTTCGACGCTTCAATCAGGCCGTTAACCTTATCCAGCTCAATACGGCCATACAGCGCCTTAAACGGGGCAATGGTATGGCTCAGCAGCGGCTGCTGAATACTGTCCCAGCTCAGCTCCTGATTCAGGAAGGCTTCGGTACGTTCGCTCAGCGTTGGCAGCACAGGCTTCAGCCAGGTCATCAGCACGCGGAACAGGTTAATGCCCATCGAGCAGATCGCCTGCAGATCGGCGTCGCGGCCTTCCTGCTTCGCCACCACCCACGGCGCCTGCTCGTCAACGTAGCGGTTAGCCACGTCGGCCAACGCCATAATCTCGCGCACGGCGCGGCCGAACTCGCGGCTGGCCCAGGCCTCACCAATGCTGGCGGACGCATCGGTAAAGGTCTTATACAGCGCCGGATCGGCCAGCTCGGCGGACAGCTGGCCGTTAAAGCGTTTGGTGATAAAGCCGGCGTTGCGCGAGGCGAGGTTAACCACCTTGTTAACGATATCGGCGTTGACGCGCTGCACGAAGTCTTCCAGGTTCAGGTCGATATCGTCAATGCGTGACGAGAGCTTGGCGGCATAGTAATAACGCAGGCTGTCCGCATCCAGGTGCTGCAGCCAGGTGCTGGCCTTGATAAAGGTGCCGCGCGACTTGGACATCTTCGCCCCGTTCACCGTCACGTAGCCGTGCACGAACAGGTTGGTCGGCTTGCGGAAGTTGCTGCCTTCCAGCATCGCCGGCCAGAACAGGCTGTGGAAGTAGACGATATCCTTACCGATAAAGTGGTACAGCTCGGCGTCGGAGTCTTTCTTCCAGAAGGCGTCGAAATCGATATCGCCGCGCTTATCGCACAGGTTCTTAAACGAGCCCATGTAGCCGATTGGCGCATCCAGCCAGACGTAGAAGTACTTGCCCGGCGCACCCGGGATCTCAAAGCCGAAGTACGGCGCATCGCGGGAGATATCCCACTGCTGCAGGCCGGACTCAAACCACTCCTGCATCTTGTTCGCCACCTGCTCCTGCAGCGCGCCGGAACGGGTCCACGCCTGCAGCATGGCGCTGAACTCCGGCAGATCGAAGAAGAAGTGCTCAGAATCGCGCAGCTCCGGCGTTGCGCCTGAAACCACCGATTTCGGATCGATCAGCTCGGTCGGGCTGTAGGTGGCGCTGCACACTTCGCAGTTATCGCCGTACTGGTCCGGGGCCTTACATTTCGGGCAGGTGCCTTTCACGAAACGGTCCGGCAGGAACATGCCTTTCTCCGGATCGTACAGCTGCGAAATGGTGCGGTTCTTAATAAAACCGTTCTCCTTCAGGCGGGTGTAGATCAGCTCGGACAGCTCGCGGTTCTCGTCGCTGTGCGTCGAGTGGTAGTTGTCATAGCTGATATTGAACCCGGCAAAATCGGTCTGATGCTCCTGACTCATTTCAGCGATCATCTGCTCCGGGGAGATGCCGAGCTGCTGGGCTTTCAGCATGATCGGCGTGCCGTGTGCGTCGTCGGCACAGATGAAATAAACCTGATTGCCGCGCATTCGCTGGTAACGAACCCAAATATCCGCCTGGATATGCTCGAGCATGTGGCCGAGGTGAATGGAGCCGTTTGCGTACGGCAGTGCGCACGTTACCAATATTTTTTTCGCGACTTGAGTCATAGTAAGACTTGCTATACCTGTTGAAAAAGGGGTTTACATGCTAACCGAAAGCGCCGCCCTGCGGCAACTAAGGCCGACGCAACAGAAGATTTTTCAGCACCCTGAGCGCCGGGCCAGGCGGGATCTGGTATGCTTACCGACAGTTATGGGCAATTTTACAACAGTCAACAAGGAGCCGGGATGACCCTTCACTCCCCGGGGCACCACACCCCCGAAGCGCTGCGTGCCGTGGTGGTGGGCGTGCTGACCACATTTGAACACCCAACCCTGCAGCGCAACCTCACCGCGCTGAAAGCGCTGCGCCACTGCGCACTGCTGGATAACACCCTGCACCTGGAACTGAGCATGCCGTTTGTCTGGCAGAGCACGTTTGAACAGCTGAAAGAACAGCTCAGCGCCGAACTGCTGCGCCAGACCGGGGCGGCCGCCATCAGCTGGCGCTTAACGCTGGACGTGGCCACGCTGCAGCGGGTAAAAAACCGCCCCGGCGTTAACGGCGTCAAAAACATCATCGCCGTCAGCTCCGGCAAGGGCGGGGTGGGCAAATCGACCACCGCGGTCAACCTGGCGCTGGCGCTGGCCGCCGAAGGGGCGAAGGTCGGCCTGCTGGACGCCGACATCTATGGCCCGTCGATCCCCGACATGCTCGGCACCGATGACCAGCGCCCCAGCTCGCCGGACGGCACCCATATGGCGCCGATTATGGCGCACGGGCTGGCCACCAACTCAATCGGTTACCTGGTCACCGACGATAACGCCATGGTGTGGCGCGGGCCGATGGCCAGCAAGGCGCTGATGCAGCTGCTGAACGAGACCCTCTGGCCGGAGCTGGACTACCTGGTGCTGGATATGCCGCCGGGCACCGGCGACATTCAGCTGACGCTGGCGCAGAACGTACCGGTGACCGGCGCGCTGGTGGTCACCACGCCGCAGGACATCGCGCTGATTGACGCTAAAAAAGGCATCGTGATGTTTGAGAAGGTCAACGTGCCGGTGCTGGGCATCGTGGAGAACATGAGCACGCACATCTGCAGCCAGTGCGGCCACGAAGAGACGATCTTCGGCAGCGGCGGCGCGGAGCGGCTGGCGGAGCAGTATCACACCCGCCTGCTGGCACAGCTGCCGCTGCATATCAGCCTGCGCGAAGACCTCGACCTCGGCGAACCGACGGTGGTGCGCCGCCCGGACAGCGAGTTTACCGCGCTGTACCGTGAACTGGCCGGCCGGGTGGCCGCGCAGCTTTACTGGCAGGGCGACGTCATCCCGCAGGACATTGCCTTCCGCGCCGTATAACCGGCCAGCCGATGCCAGGGCACGCCCCTGGCATCTGAGCCCAGGGCCGGTCAGGCCAGCCGCACCAGCCGCTGTTCAAAGCCATCCAGCATGCGGTAATCGAAGTCGATCTTACCCGCCTCAAACAGCTCGTTAATCACCGTAAAGTTATTGTCCGGCGTGACGTTGCAGCGGTGGTTCAGCTCGGTGTCCTGCAGGGTAAAGGCCCGATCGTTGCGGGCGATGGTGTGCAGATACTGCAGCATCAGCCAGGCTTTCTGGCTGATGCCGGCCTGCTCATAAAGAGGGCGGTGGCTCATCGGGGGTAAAGGTTTCCGTAAAAAAATTCAGTTCAGTGGTCAGCAGGGCAGGGGGGCTGCTACAGGCTGTAGTGCATCAACAGGTACTCGCCCTGATCGCTCTCACCCTGCGCCACCACCCGCCAGCCGTGCTTCTTATAGAAGCTCTGCGCCTGCAGATTCTCCGCCAGGCACTTCAGCGCCCCGGTCGACGTAAACCGCTGCTGCACCGCCTGTAACAGCGCGCTGCCGGCACCACTGCCCTGGTGGGCCGGATCGATAAACAGGCTGTGCAGGAAGTTATCGTTCTCAAGCAGGGCGGCAAAACCCAGCCGCTCGCCGTCTTCTTCCGCGACCAGCACCGTTTCGCCCAGCGTAATACGGTCAAAATCCTCCAGCTGCCACTCGCTGTCGTCCAGCCAGGTCCAGTTAGCCTTGCGTGAAGCGAGGAACAGCGTACGCAAAAACGGCCGGTCGGCTTCGGTAAACGGGCGGATGATCATGGGTAAAACTCCTGCAGCAAAACGCCATCTGGCAACGTCACAGAGTTTATCGCAAAACGTTAAATAATAATCAGAATAAACAAAATAACGCGGTTAAATACCCGTTTCAGGGTTTTTCTGCCTGGCTTTTGACTTTACGTGGCAGTCTATGTCGTTTTTTATTGAATTCGGGCGCTTTTAGCTGGCGACGACGGCTATAACTCAGCATGATATCACCTGAAAATCACCCTGCGGGACTATTAATGAGTAAGTTTGATTTTTGACCTCTTGATTATTCCTGCTTTCTGGACAGGGTAAAAAAAAAGCGAAATTGAGTAAGAATCTACCAGATATCCGACCAGTTAAGAAAAATCTGATTTATACAAACTTGACGCTGGTTGACAATTTGGATCGGAATAAGATGAAATAAAAAACTCGTTAAATTTCAGTGGTTTGAATCGATTCAATTGGATTATTTCAGAGCATTCTGGCGTTATTCCTAACCGGCACGTTGCGATAAGCTGTCAGAGAAATATCGTGATAGCCCTCCCATTTCGACAGTATTTAACTTAGAATAATCCTACTTAACGAGTACCCCCCTATGCAGTTCTCATCAGATGACTGAGACTGCTTACGACCCGGCGCTGGACAACCCGCGCTGGGGGGGCTAATGATGATTGCGACGTACAGTGGACTGGTAGCTGTTGAGCCTGGGGCGGTAGCCTGTCTGAACCGCCCTAAAATGGCGATGAAATGCACAGCTTCACGATTTCTCATTCACTGTACTAATACTAACTATCTTAGATTCTTATTGCTCAGCGCGCGAATTTGATGATCCATAATTGAACAGACGCGCATGGCAACGTGGTAAAGAGTAGGGGACCAGGGCTGCGGAAGAGTCAACCGCGGGCACCCTTACTGCTGTGAGGTGACGGCTGTTTTCAGCTGGATGAACGAGTCACCTGTTGCGTACACTCCTCACATGCAGTCCTTTTATGGTCCCGTTACATTACTGACCACCTCTTCAGAGTGCTTAGTTCAGCCCGACCCCGGATGCCCGGTGCCGATGAGCCCAGGCGTTCACTGCGCCAGATCCGGCATTCGTCAGACAAGACATAACCATACCTTATCCTGACCGGGCCAACCCACAGCGTTGACCCGTTGAAAAAAAGCCTTTTTTTGGCGATTAACCTACAATAGCTTCAACCTAAAACGGTTACACTGCTGCAATCAAGGCAGCAACCGTCCTTAACATTTCGTGGCCGGAACCGGGGGGCCCCCCGCCCGGCCGCGGGCAGATAAATATTCTAATCATTGATGATACGAACTTATGACCAAAAAACTTTTGAAGCTTTCGGCGGTGGCAGTAACTTTAGGGCTGTTAACTGGTTGTACGATTTTGCCAGGACAGGGATTGAGTACTTCAGGTAAGGACGTGGTAAAGGCTGAGGACAGTAATTTCGATATTGATAAACTGGTCAACGTCTTCCCACTGACTCCTAGCGTGATCGACCGCCTCCGCCCGGAGCCGGTCATTTCCCGTCCGAACCCTCAACTGGATAGCCTGCTGAGTACCTATGAGTACCGCATTGGTGTGGGCGACGTATTGATGGTGACCGTATGGGATCACCCGGAACTGACCACCCCGGCCGGCCAGTACCGCAGCGCCAGTGACACCGGTAACTGGGTAAATGCCGATGGCACGATTTTCTATCCTTATATTGGTAAGGTGAGAGTTGCGGGTAAAACTGTTGCAGAAGTACGCCAGGAAATCAGTAATCGACTGACTACCTATATTGAAAGTCCGCAGGTTGATGTCGCGATTGCGGCATTCAGATCACAAAAGGCTTACGTAACAGGTGAGGTAGAGAAGTCAGGTCAGCAAGCTATTACCAATATTCCATTAACCGTAATGGATGCCGTAAATGCTGCTGGTGGGCTTTCTGCAAATGCTGACTGGCGTAATGTCGTGCTGACACATAACGGGAAAGACAGCAATATTTCTCTCTATGCGTTGATGCAACGTGGGGATCTGACTCAGAATCAGATGCTCTATCCGGGCGATATCCTTTATGTGCCGCGCAATGATGATCTTAAGGTCTTTGTTATGGGTGAAGTCACTAAACAGACCACCCTCAAGATGGATCGTAGTGGTATGACTCTGGCCGAAGCATTAGGTAATGCTGAAGGTGTCTCACAGGCTATGTCTGATGCGACAGGCATCTTCGTTATCCGCTCTCTGAAAGGAGACGCACATGGCAAGATTGCGAACATTTACCAGTTGAACGCTCAGGATGCATCTGCAATGGTAATGAGCACAGATTTCCAGCTGAAACCATATGACATTGTCTATGTGACTACCGCACCAATCGTTCGTTGGAACCGTGTGATTTCTCAATTAGTTCCGACTATCAGCGGTGTAAACTCTGCATCGGAAACTGTTCGTTATTATAAAAATTGGTAATCTCATGTTTAATTCTATTTTAGTACTTTGCATGGGGAACATTTGTCGCTCCCCGATTGCTGAAAGGTTGCTGCGGCGTTCTTTGCCGCAGAAAAAAGTGGACTCGGCTGGGGTCGGAGCAATGGTCAACGAACCTGCGGATGCCAGTGCAATTCATGTGGCGGAACTGCATGAGCTTTCACTGGAAGGGCATTTAGGTAGACAGTTTACCTCTTCGATGGGGCGTCAATACGACCTCATTTTGGTGATGGAAAAATCTCACCTTGAAAAGGTCAGTCGTATTTCACCCGAGGCTCGTGGCAAAACCATGTTGTTAGGACACTGGTTACAGCAGCGTGAAATTCCCGATCCCTATAGAAAGAGTAATGAAGCATTTGAGTCGGTCTACCAGTTGATTGATCAGGCCTGTGAGACTTGGGTTGAAAAACTCGGAAGATAACTATTAGGAATTTAAGAATGCCATCTGTAAGCTCTAATAAGCCAAACACATCACAGTCTGAAGAAATCGATCTCGGCAGATTGATCGGCGAACTGATTGATCATCGCAAAGTGATTATCACAGTCACGGCTATCATTACTGCGATCACCATCATTTATGCTATTTTCGCAACGCCAATTTATCAGTCGGATGCACTGATTCAGGTAGAGCAAAAGCAGGGTAATGCAATCCTTAATAGCTTAAGTCAGGTGTTCCCTGATTCTCAACCTCAGTCAGCGCCGGAAATCACGCTGTTACAGTCCAGAATGATTTTGGGTAAAACGGTTGATGACCTCAACCTGCAGGCTAAAGCAGAAAGACATTATTTTCCCATTTTCGGCAGAGGTCTGGCGCGCCTGAAAGGGGAGAAACCTGGCAGCATCTCTTTTGGTCGCTTATATCTGCCTTCCGAAAGTGTTGATGGCTCTGAATTCACCGTAACTATTATTGACGAAACCCATTATCTGGCTGAGGGTGAGGGTTTCAGTTATAAAGGAACCGTGGGTGAGTTAGCCGGTGACAAAAATGTCTCGTTGATGATTAACCAGATCGATGCAGCTCCGGGTGCAGTATTTAATGTCAGCTATATCTCACGCCTGAAAGCAATTGAAAATCTTAAGAAAAACTTCAGCGTAATGGACAATGGGAAAGATACGGGGATTTTGACCCTATCATTTACCAGCGACAATCCAGCAACAGCGACCAAAATCCTTGAAAATATTTCTAATAATTATTTAGAGCAAAATATTGATAGGCAAGCTGCTCAGGATGCTAAAAGTTTACAGTTCCTGGACAAGCAGTTGCCACAGGTTCGTTCTGATCTCGATCAGTCGGAAGGTAAACTTAACCTTTACCGCCAGCAGAAAGATTCAGTCGATCTTTCATTAGAAGCTAAATCAGTTCTCGATCAGATTGTTAATGCTGATAATCAACTTAATGAATTAACTTTCCGGGAATCTGAGATTTCACAGCTGTTCACTAAGTCGCACCCTACTTACAAGGCGCTTATTGAGAAAAGGCAGGTCCTGGAACAGGAAAAAGCCAAACTTACTAAACGTGTTTCTGCTATGCCTGCCACCCAGCAGGAAGTACTGCGACTGAGCCGTGACGTTGAGTCTGGCCGGGCAGTGTTTATGATGTTACTGAACCGTCAGCAGGAACTGAGTATCGCTAAGTCGAGTGCTATCGGTAACGTCCGTATCATTGATAATGCAGTAACTAATCCGATTGCGGTTAAACCCAAGAAATCGCTGATTGTAATAATTGGCTTTATCCTGGGTCTGATGTTGTCAACGGGGCTGGTTTTACTGAAAGTACTGCTACGTCGTGGTATTGAATCACCAGAGCAACTGGAAGAACGTGGAATTAACGTATACGCCAGTGTTCCGGTTTCAGAATCCAGCGTTAAGAACACGCAAGGCAAGCTACGTGGTAAAAAGGCCAAACACGATACTACGCATTTCCTGGCTATTGAAAATCCGGCTGACCTTGCTATCGAAGCGATTCGCGGCCTGAGAACAAGCCTGCACTTTGCGATGATGGAAGCGCAGAACAACGTTCTGATGATTTCTGGTGCAAGCCCGAATGCGGGTAAAACGTTCATTAGTAGTAACCTGGCAGCGATCATCGCTCAGACAGGTCAACGTGTTCTGTTCATCGATACAGATATGCGTAAAGGCTATGCGCACAAACTATTTGCAACAAATAATGATAACGGACTTTCCGATATACTTTCCGGAAGCGTGGTCGTCGAAAAAGCCATTAAGAAGGTTAGCGGGGCAGGTTTCGACTTTATCTCCCGCGGCCAGGTACCGCCAAATCCTGCTGAGCTGCTGATGCATGCACGCTTTGGTGAATTGATTACCTGGGCAAGTACGCATTACGATCTGGTAATTATCGATACGCCACCAATTCTTGCGGTTACTGATGCTGCGATTATCGGCAACTACGTGGGTACAACACTTCTGGTAGCCAGATATGAAGAGAACACCGCTAAAGAAATTGAAGTCAGTGTTAAGCGTTTCGAGCAAAGCTCAGTAGTGGTTAAAGGTTGTATCCTCAATGGGGTAGTCAAGAAAGCAAGCAGCTACTACGGTTATGGCTATAACCATTACGGTTATTCCTACAAAGATTCAAAAGACTAAGCGTGAAAATAAAGCCTTCCAGCATGGAAGGCTTTATTTATCACTTACATAAGATATTAGTGCTTACTAATATCACTAAGAATACAACCAGATAACGTCTTAAATACAAAGGCATCAAGGGATTATGAGAGGGGATATGAATTATTTTGTCGCTGTTCCAACGTATAACGGTGGTACTGTATGGGCGAGAGCAGCAGAAAAAATCAGAAATTCAGCACCAGCAGATCTCTTTGTATTTGTGATTGATTCAGCCAGTAAAGATGACTCCGTTGAAACGGCGAAAAGGCAAGGTTTTACCGTACATGGTATCGATTCAAAGGATTTTAATCACGGTGGTACAAGAAACCTTGCCGTTGAGATGAATGCTTCTAAGTACGATATTGCAATATTTCTTACCCAGGATGCTATACCTGAAGAGGGATTCATCGAAGAGGTGGTCGCAGCCTTTCATGATCCTGAGGTGGCCTGTGCTTATGGTCGACAGCTTCCTCATTTAGACGCAACACCTATTGCTCAGCATGCTCGCCATTTCAATTACGGTGAAGAAAGTTACACCTCTAGCCTCGCTAATAAGGCAGATAGAGGTATGAAGGCTGTGTTTATGTCCAACTCATTCTCAGCATATAGAGTTTCGGCATTTCAGAAATTGGGTGGTTTTCCATCCAATACTATTCTTAGTGAAGATATGTATTTTGCAGCTAAAGCGGTTTCAGCTGGTTATAAAGTTGCATATGTCGCTGAAGCGAAGGTTAGGCACTCTCATAACTACTCACCTCTTGAAGAATTTAAGCGTTATTTCGATATTGGTGTTTTTCATGCTGATGAAGCCTGGATTCGTAAGGATTTTGGCGGAGCCGGCGGTGAAGGGTTAAGATTTATTATCTCTGAATTAAAATTTTTAACTAAGAAAAGAATTACCCAGATCCCAAGAGCCAGTTTGAATAATTTCATGAAAATTCTGGGGTATAAACTCGGTCAGAAATATACGTCTTTACCACCGCGGCTGGTTAAGGCCTGCAGTATGCATAAGCGTTACTGGTCCTAAAGGTGTTGTTTTGGATCTGATGTTATAATGTTATAATCAGCTGGATGATCTGAAATGAATTCAAATATAAACTTAAAAAATGTATTTTTCTTTGGTATTTTACTATTTGTTTTTATGGCCCTATTTAGCCGTGGGCTTGGTGAGATGTTCATCGGAAAAACTGCAGCTTATGCATTTCAGATAATAGTAAGTTATAGTTTCTTTGTTTTTATGATGCTTAAAGGACATAGTATTCAAAGAATGAGGGTTAAGACGTTAACTCTTGCAATAACATTCCTTACGGTAAACATCGCATCTTACTATTTGACTATAATTGAGCATGGTTTCATTTACGGGTTTGTTTATTTCATATTAATGTTTACTTGGTTTTTCTACTTTATAACCGTTGATTCAAATGATTATAAATTACCTGTTGGGCCACTTTTTTATTCTTTACTAATAACAGGTTTTTTACTGTTTTTCGCAGCGACCTACCAGCAATATATCAATCGGGATGCTTTTCCTGGATTTAGCTGGTACGACGGAAAAATCAGACCATCTTCACTTACAGGAAGTTACCTACATTATCCTATTGTGATTGCACTCTTAGCCATAATGCTTTTCGAATTTAGCAAGTTCATAAGCAGAAAGTATGTTGTACTTTGTCTTGTTCTTGCAATAGCCCCCCTTGCTGCTTTCTCAAGATCTGGTTTTATTATAGTACTGATGGGGCTTATCTATATCTTTTACCGATATTCATCGAAGGTCAGTTACTCAAAAAGAATTGGTTTGATTGTTTTATGTATTTTTTCCTTAATAGTGGCAATCGTATTAATGCCAGACGATGTATGGGCAAGGGTTACATCGACGTTCGACACCAGTTCCGCCGGAAATGATTCGAGAATGATCATTTGGGGAAAAGCTCTTAGCGAGTTAAATGTAGAAAATATTATTGTTGGTTCAAATTATGGAATGTATACGAATGCCACTTCTAACATAACGGGTGAAACAGCTACAGTTGTTGAGTCTTCATTTTTACAACAATTGCTTAGCATAGGTTTATTCGGGACCGTGCTTTTTTATGGCTTGCTATTTTTTGTATTTAAAAGAATAAATCCAGATCATATATTTTTGAGGGCTGCAATATTTTCATTTGCCATCCAGACATTGGTCTATCAAAGCATCGAAGTCTTCCCTGCATTCACACTGGTATTTATAGCTCCACTCATATCTAGAGCTTTAGAGATAGCAGATGATGAAAATAAATTATCTTAGGGATTATGAAACGACCTAAGTATATTCAGGCTAGTAAAGGCGGAGATAAGTGTGTCACAGACTAAAAAAAATATAATGTGGTTACTGTTAACACAGATGTCCAGTTATGTATTTCCACTACTAACCCTTCCATATTTAATAAGGGTTCTAGGAATGGATAACTATGGAGTCTATGCTCTTTTCCTCGTGTATATTCAATACTTCCTACTATTAGTGGATTTTGGCTATGCATTAACGGCTACAAGAGAGACAGTACTAGCTAAAGATGATAAAGCTCTGCTGAGCAAAGTTTTCTTCACCACTGTGTTTGCAAAATTGTTATTGTGTGTCGTTGGAGTAATTATAGCCACAGTAGTATTATCTATCTATGGAGACAGCAAACTTTATATTCTCGCATTAATAGCTTTCTTTTCTGTTATAGGTAATGCGTTGTTCCCTGTCTGGTTTTTTCAGGGACTTGAAAAGATGAAATATTTATCAATTGTATCAGTGCTTAGCCGGACGCTAGTGTTGTTATCCACGGTGATATTCGTCAAAACAAAGTCAGATATGAGTTATGCACTGGCGATATACAGTTTGACATTTGTCTTCCCATCAATAATATTGAACATTAAAATTTGGAAGATGAAAGTTATCAACTTTTATATTCCAACCGTCAATGATGTTTTACAAAGTCTGAAGTCGAGTTTTCCTTTATTTGTATCGAATTTTGCAATTAGTTTTTACACGAATTTCAATGCCATACTTTTAAGTCGCTATGAACCAGTCAATATAGTGGGCAGCTATTTTTCTGCAGATCGCGTACGGTTGGCGGCACAGAATATTCTAACCCCGGTCTCCCAAGCTATATACCCAACAGTTTGTGATTCAACTAAAAAAGGTAATCTTACACAACTCATTAAGTATGGTGCAATTTTTATAGGTTTCGGGTGTACTATTTCTTTAGGTATTTTGCTCTTGGGAAAACCTGTAGGGCTGATCTACTTTGGCAAAGATAACTATCTCGCAGCACATTACTTTCAGCTAATGTTCCCGATAATCGGTATAGTTTCGATTGCTATGGTTTTCGGACATTGGTTTATGGCTGGTAATGGTCATAACAAACAACTGAGTTACATTTATACTTTCTTTTCAATTGTGCATTTGCTGTATGCGTTCCCCTTTGTAAAACATATGGGGGCTGTTGGTATGATTTATTCTTCAATACTGACGCAAGGATTGATAGCATTATCAATGGTTGTTTTCTTTATAGAAAAAAAAAGAAGGAACGCATTAAATGCAAAATAAAGAAATAGTTATCGTACATGAATATGGAGCACCAAATCATTATACAGGTTTGTTGGGTGCCTTAGATAAGCAAGGTCAATATTCAGTAAAATATGTAGAATTCAGTATATTCAGAAAATTAGTCAGGTCAATCATTGATCGTGATATTAGCAAATTAGGTAAAGTACTAAGCAATCTCTTATGGTTAACTACTAATTTCATTTTTCCTGGATTAAATAAAAATAAAATAGTTGTCCTGGGCATGGCCCCCCTGGACTGGCGCATAGTAATACTTTCTAGAGTATTAAAGTCTTCTCGCGTCATCTACCACTCTTCGTGGATTAATTGGGATGGAAG
Organism: Erwinia sp. Leaf53; assembly: GCF_001422605.1. Taxonomy (NCBI): domain Bacteria; kingdom Pseudomonadati; phylum Pseudomonadota; class Gammaproteobacteria; order Enterobacterales; family Erwiniaceae; genus Erwinia; species Erwinia sp. Leaf53. The sequence goes on along the minus strand of NZ_LMLK01000003.1, from coordinate 331,157 downwards.
TTTTTTTCCAAAAACTAATACAGTATTTAAGAAGTCCATAGAAACTAAATGGAAACGTTTTCTGGTTTCTGAAGCAAAAGCTATCGCAGCCGTGACGCCTAAGACTGGAGATGAAATAAATAAATTTGCTAATTCCTCAATTTTCGAAAAAACCATAGTTGTCTATCATAGCTTCAATGATGTATTTATAAATAAACAAGAAAAAGCCACACCTGAAAGTAATATGCTCAGAGTGTTATTTATTGGGCGCATCGTGAATTCAAAAGGCATAGACAGAATCTTAGAACTCGCTGCACGACTGCCTCATATCGAATTCACTTTTGTTGGTAGTGGCAGTGAAAGTGAAAGGATTGAGAATCTGAACTTTAAAAATGTTTCCCACAAAGGATTCATTTCAAGCAAGGCTGATTTAGCAGCTATTTGTTCCGAGCACGATGTAATCTTACTTCCGTCACTCAGACAACCAGGCTGGGAAGAGCTTTTTGGTATTTCGCTTATTGAAGCAATGGCAACAGGATGTATTCCGATCACCACTGATCATATAGGACCCCAGGAAATTCTCATCAATCATTCATTGAGAGAAAATATGATAAGTGAAAGTGATTATGTAGAGCATGCGGCGGCAGTGCTTGAAAGACTGTCTTGCGATTCAGTATATCGTGAAAAATTACGCTTGGAAGCTAGGAGTAATTCGTTAAGATTTACGGTAGAAGAAATTTCTTTACGGTGGGAAAAAGTTCTGGAACTGGCTTTGAGGAAAAGCAAATGATTTATGGTATCATTCTTGTTTATTATGATAAGTACCGGGACAGTGCCATCGAGAAATTTGATTGCTTGTTAAAGTCGATTAATGAGGATTATAAAATAATTATAGTTAATAATGCTATTAACTATGATAAGTCAAACTACCTCATCAATGAGATTGAAGGAAAAAATGTTCACTGGGAGTTCAGTGGTTGGGACGAGGGGATTAAAAGTCTTGGTGGCTTAAAGGATGATGATGTCATCATATTGGCGAATGATACTTTTTGCCACCACAATAAGTGGGACTACTTTACCAAACTCTTCTTCTCCAGAGGCTTTAGAAGCGTCTATAATAAAAACCTTAAGACTCCGGGTGTCTTCTTATCAGGTACCACTGATACCTTCTGGCAAACTTTTTCTATTCTGGACAAAAAATCTAGTTTGTGGGCAAGCACTTATCTCTTTTTAATTACATCGAAATTATTAAAAGAGATGGGCGGTAAAGTAAGTATTGAAGAAGATGATTTAGATCGGCTTGTTAAGCCAGATGGTGACAAAGCTGTTTTATTTGGCGGGGAGATTTCTGAAAATCTTCAACGTCATATCTCAAAATGGATGTTTCCTAAAGATGAAACTGAAGGTTGGTATAATAGCAATAAAATCGATCCAGCAAGAAGAGTTCGTAAAATTAAAACAATCTTAAACGAAAAATATATATCTGCTAGCTGCTTAGATGCTTCTGGTGAGGTCATTGAAGTTAACCCGATAAAAAAAATCAAGCTCAAGATCAAACGAATTATCGGGTAAATCGGTAATGATTGAAACTCAATGACCAAAAATTAAGAAGGTAGTAAATGTCTAGCGCAAATGTTATTTTCGTATCCACACATCTTCCTACGCTCAAAGTTCCAGAGGCCGGTCAGAAACTTGCCTACAATAGACTGGTTGAAATTAGTAAGAAATCTAATGTTCATTTAATTGCATTAGCAAATGAACAAGAAATGCAATATTACAACATGGAAGATTATGATTTTTGCAAATCAGTAAGTGTATTTGGCGTGTCTAAAATAGGGCGGCTGTTTAATTTGCTAATGAATTTGACATTGCCTTTTCATATCGCTATTAAAAACGATCGAAAAATAAATAGTGCTATTGCTGATTTATTGAAGGTTATTCCAGACTGTTCGTTCCATGTTGAGTATGAGCAAGGCGCTATATTTATTCCTCAGAATAAAAAAATAAACAGCACGCTCGTTTTTCATGATGTCATATCTCAGTCACTGCTTCGCTTTGCTGAGCAAAGTGATTCAGTCCTGAAAAGATATTTTTTTAAAATGCAGTATAAAAAAATCATCAAATGGGAAAGGAATGAGTTGCTACCAATTGAGAATATAATTGTTCTGAATCAGAAGGATAAAGACCTTTTATCAAGCGTGTTGGGAAGAGAAAACAATGTTTCTGTTGATTACCCCAAGATCGCTGCAGAATTCTACCAAGCCAGATCAAATCTGCGAGAAAGAGGACAAATGATATTTTGGGGGGCAATGAACCGGCCTGAGAATGTAGATTCAGTTCAATGGTTCGTAGATAATATACTGCCTAAAATACTAGAAAAAGCTCCTCATGCAGTTCTGAACGTTGTTGGAGCAAATCCCCCAGCGGAATTGCTAAAGCTTCAATCCAATAATATTAAGTTCACTGGTTTTGTAGACTCGTCAGTTCCCTTTTTTGAGAAGGCAGAAGTGGCTGTAGTACCGTTGAGGTTTGGTGCAGGGATCAAGTTAAAGGTCGTCGAAGCCTTAGCGACGAAAACACCAGTGGTAACAACATCAGTTGGTGCTGAAGGTATCATCGATGGCGATGAGTTGCTAACCATAGCAGACAGTGAAGATGAATTTGCCTCACAAGTTATTAGGCTATTGTCATAAACTTTTTGCATATAAAAATAGAGTGAGGATGTGATGCTCCTTCCAGTAATCATGGCTGGTGGTACCGGCAGTCGTTTATGGCCAATGTCTCGTGAACTTTACCCGAAACAATTTTTGCGCCTTAATGGTGTGCAGTCGATGCTACAGGACACTGTCACCCGCCTGGACGGATTGGATGTTTTGTCGCCAATGCTGATTTGCAACGAACAGCACCGTTTTCTTGCAGCAGAGCAACTACGTCAGATTGACCGTCTATCAGGAAATATTATTCTGGAGCCCACCGGGCGTAACACCGCTCCTGCAATTGCATTGGCAGCTTTGAGTGCTGTTATCAAGGGTGATAATCCATTACTTTTAGTTCTGGCTGCCGATCATGTTATCGAAGATACAGCAGCTTTTCACAACGCTGTAAATGCTGCTGTCCCGTTGGCACAGCAGGGCAAATTGGTCACATTTGGCATTGTGCCAACTGGACCTGAGACGGGCTATGGCTATATCCAGCGTGGTGATGGGATCGAAGACGCAGCTTTTGGCGTTCAACGATTCGTTGAAAAGCCTGACTTAGCAACCGCCCAGGAGTACCTTGCTAGCGGTGAGTACTATTGGAACAGCGGTATGTTCCTCTTCAATGCACAGCGTTACCTGGATGAACTAGCTGCTTTTAGACCCGATATTCTTGAAGCTTGCCAGCGCGCAATGTCAGAGATAAGTATTGATGCTTCTCAGGACTTTATACGTGTTGATCCCATCGCTTTTGCTGCCTGTCCTGATGAGTCAGTCGACTATGCAGTAATGGAAAAAACTCAGGATGCGGTGGTAATACCTCTAGATGCCGGTTGGAATGACGTTGGATCGTGGTCAGCACTTTGGCAAGTCAATGAGCAGGATCAAAACGGAAATGCACTGACGGGTGACGTCTTTACTCACAATACCTCAAATTGTTATATCAATACGGATGATACGCTGGTAGCGGCTATCGGTGTAGAAAACTTGGTGATTGTAAACACCAAGGATGCATTGCTAGTTATTGACAAATCACAGGTTCAGGATGTGAAAAAAGTCGTTGAATTCCTTAAAGCCAATAATCGTCGTGAACATCGTCTTCACCGTGAGTCCTACCGTCCATGGGGCCGTCACGATAAGGTTGTTGACCAACCGCGTTACCACGTCAGTCGTTTGACTGTGAAACCAGGCGGTAAGTTCTCACTCCAGCGCCATTTACATCGCGCTGAGCATTGGGTGGTATTGGCTGGGACTGCCCAGGTTACTCTTGAAGACAAGACCTATTTGCTAACAGAGAACCAATCAACGTTTATTCCAATAGGGGCTAACCACATGTTAGAGAACCCCGGGAAGATTCCACTAGAAATTTTGGAAATCGCTTCGGGATCTTATCTTGAAGAAGATGACATCATCCGTCTCAAAGACCATTACGGCCGTTGCTAATAACAGGGAAAAAAATGTCGAATACATTAAGCTGCTTCAAAGCCTATGACATCCGCGGCAAATTGGGTGAAGAACTCAATGAAGATATCGCTTATCGCATCGGCCGCGCTTACGGTGAGTATCTGAAACCGAAAACCATGGTTCTGGGGGGCGATGTTCGTCTCACCAGTGAAGGGTTAAAACTGGCTCTGGCAAAAGGTCTCCAGGATGCTGGTACTGATGTCATTGATATTGGCCTCACAGGTACTGAAGAAGTCTACTTTGCAACCTCTTATCTCAATGTTGATGGAGGAATTGAAGTTACAGCCAGCCATAACCCGCTGGACTACAATGGCATGAAATTAGTACGTGAAGACTCAAAACCTATTAGCGGTGATACTGGTTTACGTGATATTCAACTGTTGGCGGAAGCGAACGATTTTCCAACGGTGGATATGAATCAACGCGGTAGTTACTGTCAGGTTTCTATACTCGAAGCCTATGTCGATAAGCTAATGAGTTATGTCACACTTTCAAACTTTACTCGTCCTCTCACACTAGTTTTTAATTCAGGGAACGGTGCTGCCGGACATATCGTCGATGCAGTTGAGGAACGTTTTAAAGCCGCCGCGGTTCCTGTGCGCTTTATCAAGGTCCATCATGAGGCTGACGGTAATTTCCCTAACGGTATCCCGAACCCGTTGTTACCGGAGTGTCGCCAGGATACTACTGACGCTGTTATAGCGCACCAGGCAGACATGGGAATTGCTTTCGACGGGGATTTTGACCGGTGCTTCTTATTCGATAATGAAGGTAATTTTATCGAAGGCTATTACATTGTTGGTCTTCTTGCGGCCGCGTTCCTTGAGAAAAATCCCGGCTCACGGATTATCCACGATCCACGCCTCAGCTGGAATACTATTGATATTGTAAGCAACAGCGGTGGCGTTCCGGTGATGTCTAAGACCGGTCATGCTTTTATCAAAGAACGCATGCGAGAAGAGGATGCTGTTTACGGTGGTGAGATGAGTGCACACCACTACTTCCGTGATTTTTTCTACTGTGACAGTGGTATGATTCCTTGGTTGCTTGTAGCTGAAATGTTGTGCATGAAAGGACAAACACTCTCAGAGTTAGTAAGCGATCGAGTTGCTGCTTATCCTGCTTCCGGAGAAATTAATCGTGTACTTAAAAACCCTCAGGCAGCGATTAATCGGGTACTCGAAAAATACCAGGCGACAGCCAATGAAGTTGACTACACTGATGGTATCAGCGTCGAATTCTCTGACTGGCGATTGAATCTTAGAAGCTCAAATACTGAGCCTGTAGTAAGGCTGAATGTCGAGTCCAGAGGTAACGTGAATTTGATGAAAGAGAAAACACTTGAGATTCTCTCATTGCTAAATGAAAAATAAGTTTTAATGTTCCTGCATTAAGTTAAAATGTTCGCTTGAGTACGTTGTTATTTCTGTATCTCATTTTGTTAATGGGGGTTCTCAAGCTGGCTCCTTAAACTTTGGTTATTTAACCGGTGGCTAACATGAGTGAATTAGCATGAATCTTTTACATCATCGCACACGCTCTAATACTAACGCATCTCTGATATCAATGATGCAAAGGTTTTCAGATATATTTATTATTTTCTTCGCAATTTATATTGTATCTTTACTAAATAACTTTCCATTTGAAACTGAACACGTCCTTACGGCATTAGTTGTTCTGGTCGTTTTCCAGATGATTGGTGGTATTACTGATTTTTACAGGTCGTGGCGTGGAATTAAAATATCTGCGGAATTGATTCTTGTTACTAAAAACTGGACGTTGAGCCTTCTCTTTACTATCGGGATAGTCTCGCTTTTATCTGATTTTGACTGGAGTTTAAGGATCTTTCTTCAGTGGTATTTATTCGTTGAAGCTGGTTTTTTCATTTGCAGATTGGCTATTCGACTCGGGTCAGGTATTTTACGTAAGATGGGCTACAACACCCGCCGCGTAGCGGTTGTGGGTTCCATGCCTGCAGGTACTAATCTTATTAATAGCTTCCTTGATGAACCCTGGATGGGCTTCATAGTAACGGGGATTTATAATGACAGTCCCGTAGCAAGTGTTAATGGAATAGATTATGCCGGTGACTTTGATCGTTTGATTGATGATGCACGTGAAGGAAAGTTAGACAGAATTTACATAGCGATGAGTATGAATGATGAAGTTAAAATTAAGTATATCGTCAAGAAATTAACGGATACCACCTGCTCCGTGCTTCTTATACCAGACATCTTTACTTTTAACATTCTGCAGTCACGCACAGAAGAAATCAATGGCATTCCCGTTGTTCCGTTATTTGATACCCCATTAAATGGTATCAATATGGTTTTCAAGCGGCTTGAAGATATCGTTGTCTCTTCAATAATTCTTTCACTGACTTCAGTTATTCTTTTAGCTATTGCATGTGCGATAAAAATCAACTCTCCAGGACCTGCTATTTTCCGTCAGGTTCGCTATGGTATGGATGGTAAGCCTATCATGGTGTGGAAGTTCCGCTCAATGACTGTAATGGAAAATGACAGTAAGTTGGTTCAGGCGAAGAAAAACGACCCTCGCGTGACATCTATAGGGAAATTCCTCCGCAGAACATCGTTAGATGAAATGCCACAGTTCATTAATGTATTGTTCGGTTCAATGTCAGTGGTTGGTCCAAGGCCACATGCTGTAGCGCACAATGAACAATATCGTGCTCTGATTGAGGGCTACATGCTCCGTCATAAAGTTAAGCCAGGAATCACCGGGCTTGCGCAAATAAATGGATATCGCGGGGAAACAGATACTCTTGAAAAAATGCAAAAACGTGTCGATTATGATTTGATATATATTCGAGGCTGGAGCCTTTGGCTGGATATAAAAATTATATTTCTGACCTTCTTCAAAGGGTTTGTGCATAAATCCGCATACTAATTTTATCTTTTGAATGAAATTAACTATCTTATGCTGTACGGAAAAGACTGTTTGTTTTAAAAAGTGGTCTTTGATCAGCTTTCTTATTATGGGGTTTATTTAATGAAGTTATTAGTCACTGGTGGTGCCGGATTCATAGGCTCAGCTGTAGTTCGTCATATCATCAACAACACATCGGATGAAGTTGTTGTCGTGGATTCTTTGACTTATGCTGGCAATGTTGAATCCATAACGACTGTTTCAGACGACCCACGATTCAAATTTGAAGAAGTTAGTATCTGTGACGCAGATGCGCTGAAACGTATTTTTGACGAGCACAAACCTGATGCATTAATGCATCTGGCTGCTGAAAGCCATGTTGACCGTTCTATTGATGGTCCCGCTGCTTTTATTGATACTAATATCGTTGGAACCTATACATTATTAGAGTCAGCACGCCAGTATTGGAATGCACTTGAGCCTAAAGCGAAGGACGCTTTTCGTTTCCACCATATCTCAACCGATGAAGTTTATGGTGACCTGCATGGCACAGACGATCTCTTTACAGAGACAACTTCTTATGCACCAAGTAGTCCTTACTCCGCTTCTAAAGCCGCCAGCGACCACCTTGTTCGCGCCTGGTTACGTACTTATGGTTTGCCGACAATTGTAACTAACTGCTCAAACAATTATGGCCCCTACCATTTCCCGGAAAAATTAATTCCACTGATTATCCTCAATGCCCTTGAAGGTAAATCATTACCTGTTTACGGTGACGGCGGCCAGATTCGTGACTGGTTGTATGTCGAAGATCATGCACGTGCACTTTATACAGTTGTCACTAAAGGTATCGTAGGTGAAACCTATAACATCGGTGGTCATAACGAGCGTAAAAATATTGATGTAGTTAAGACCATTTGCGAGCTCCTCGAAGAGTTAGTCCCTGTTAAACCCGCTGGTGTAAACAGTTATGAATCGCTCATCACCTATGTGACCGACCGTCCCGGGCATGACGTTCGCTATGCCATCGATGCATCTAAAATCGACCGCGAACTTGGATGGAAACCAGAGGAAACCTTCGAAAGTGGAATTCGTAAAACTGTAGAATGGTACCTGGCAAATGAAACATGGTGGCGTGCAGTTAAAGATGGCTCATATGCCAGTGAGCGCCTTGGTCTTTCCAACTAATTACGAGAAGAAAATAAATATGAAAGGTATTGTTTTAGCAGGTGGTTCAGGTTCACGTTTATATCCTATCACGCGTGGCGTATCTAAACAGCTTTTACCAATTTATGATAAACCGATGGTTTACTATCCGATCTCAGTTCTTATGTTAGCAGGGATTCGAGATATTTTGATCATTTCTACACCTGATGATATGCCTGCTTTCAAAAGACTTTTGGGCGATGGGAGTCAATTCGGAATCAAGTTAAGCTATGAGATCCAACCAAGCCCAGATGGACTCGCCCAAGCATTTATTATAGGTGAAGAGTTTATTGCAGGCGAGAGCTGCGCACTGGTACTCGGTGACAACATCTTCTTTGGTGAAAGCTTCGGCCGTAAACTAGAAAACGTAATGAAACGTACTGATGGAGCTACTGTCTTCGGTTATCAAGTTCTTGATCCAGAGCGTTTTGGTGTGGTTGAATTTGATGAAAATTACCGCGCCTTATCGATTGAAGAGAAACCGCTTCAGCCAAAATCCAAATGGGCTGTAACCGGATTATATTTTTATGATAAAAATATTGTCGAAATGGCAAAACAGGTCAAACCTTCTGATCGTGGTGAGTTAGAAATTACCACTCTTAATCAGATGTACCTTGAGCAAGGCAACCTTAACGTTGAACTGCTTGGCCGTGGCTTTGCCTGGCTTGATACTGGTACTCATGACAGCCTGCTTGAGGCCTCACAGTTCATCCATACGATTGAACAGCGTCAAGGCTTTAAAGTTGCCTGTCTGGAAGAGATTGCTTATCGCAAAGGTTGGTTGAGCAAAGAACAGGTTGCTGTTCAGGCTAAGGAAATGAGCAAAACAGGTTATGGCCGTTACCTTTCAATGATCATTGAGGGACAATAAAATGCAGGTGATCGATACCAAAATCGCTGATGTTAAGATCATTCAGCCTAAAGTTTTCGGTGACGAACGCGGATTTTTCCTTGAGACCTTTGAGGAAAATCGCTACCGAGAAATGCTGGATATTGACTTGGGCTTTGTCCAGGATAACCATTCTCGCTCAGCAAAAGGCGTGTTAAGGGGCCTGCATTTTCAGAAGCAAAACCCACAAGGCAAATTGGTTAGGGTAGTGCGCGGTGAAGTATTTGACGTTGCCGTTGATATTCGTCCAGATTCTCCGACCTTTGGTCAATGGCAAGGTGTGATTCTCTCAGAAGAGAATAAAACGCAATTTTGGGTTCCACCTGGTTTAGCGCACGGGTTTGTCGTTCTCTCAGATATCGCTGATTTTGAATATAAGTGTACGGATTACTACAATCCCAAACATGAAGAGTGTCTGTTATGGAACGATCCTGCCGTGGGTATAGAATGGCCAGTAGCAAATCCTCTTTTATCTGAAAAGGATCAAAGAGGTAAACTCCTCAAGGATCTCCTATGAGAATTCTATTAACCGGTGCTAACGGGCAGCTTGGTCGCTGCCTTCAGGATCGTATTCCTGCTGACTGGACACTGTTACCGCTAGCTTCGGCCGATCTGGATATCACCCATTCAGAATCTGTAGCTGTGGCGGTTGCCGAGTTCAAACCTGATGTCATTATCAATGCCGCTGCATATACGGCTGTGGACAAAGCTGAGAACGAGGTTGAGTTGGCACGGCAGGTTAACCGTCAAGGCCCCGCCAATCTTGCACAAGCCGCTAAAGACAACAATGCGCGCTTCATTCACGTCTCTACAGATTATGTGTTTGATGGTACTTCTGAAAAACCTTATCTCGAAACTGATACAACTAATCCTTTAGGCGTTTACGGCCAGACTAAACTAGATGGCGAGAAGGCTGTTGCTGAGATATTCCCTGATTCGATCATTGTGCGCACAGCTTGGGTTTTCAGTGAGTATGGTAATAACTTCCTGAAAACCATGTTACGTGTAGGGGAACAGCGCGACGTCCTCAGTGTTGTTGCTGATCAGTACGGATGTCCAACCTATGCAGGTGATATCGCAAATACAATCATCTCTTTAATCAAATTAGATGCAGAAGGTGGTATTTATCATTTTAGTGGAGACCAAGAAACTTCCTGGCATGGTTTTGCCAAAAAAATATTCGACCTGGCTCTTGAAAATTCCAAAATCAGGCATGCACCAGTTGTAGAAGCTATCACTACAGATCAGTATCCAACTTTAGCTGTCAGACCTACTTACTCAATTCTCAGTAATAGGAAAATTGAAGTTCTAGGTATCAAGGCATCGCGTTGGGAAGAAGCTATTAAAGATGTTCTGATTAAATTGAAATATTGATTCTTCGGCCGCGCATTTTTGTGGTGCGGCCTTATTTAAGGCCACATGTTGTGGTGTGGCTCTCTATTTATAGATCAATTTAATTTTAAGCTATAAATCAGTAGTATGAAATTCGCGCATTTTTTCTGTATTATGATTAATTTAATTTTCAGTGGTTCAAGTTTAACTGATTTTTAATGAGGCTATTCAATTGTCTCGTTTTTAATTTGATTTTTTTCATTAATGGGTATTTTCCTGCTTATATAGAATTCTTTAAGTGTTTTTTTAAAAACATGGATGTTTGGTAATTAAATTTATTAGAGGTTCCTATGCTTACGCAACACCAATCAGAAAGAATCCAAGCACTTCGATATCCACTTATAATAGGTGTTGTATTAATACATGCAGCAACCTTTAATGTTGATATCTTACAAGATAATTTCTCAGCTATAAATAGATTTATAATCAATTATTTCAGTCACTCTTTAGGTCGACTAAGTGTACCATTTTTATTCATGCTTTCTTCTTTCTTTTTATATTCTAAATTAGTGGGTGGGATATCCTCATACAAAACACAGATGTCAAAAAGAATAAAAGGTTTATTGTTACCATATATCCTTTGGAATTTGATTGTGTTAGGTATTTCAGTTGCGGCTGAACTTGTACCATCTTTGTCAGCAATGATTAGTTCTGATAGACCTCGCTTTTCAGATATGAGTTTTATACAGTTATTTTCGACAACGTTCGGGTTTTCTAGTTACCCAATATCATATCAATTTTGGTTTATAAGAAACCTCTTTTTGTTATGTTTGATTTCACCAGTTTTCTTTATTTTGAAAAGTGAAGTCTACAAGGTTTTTTTTCTTTTTTTTCTCGCTCTTTTATGGGTTTTTAATCCTGTTCTTGAATATTCTGAGGCAATTGAGTCGGTAACTTTCTTCTATGTTGGTTTTCTTCTTTCACGATCTAATAAATGGTTTGACTTTATTGATAAAAATAGAAGTATCTTGATATTTTTCTTTATCATAACATCTATTTCTGATGCATTGTTGCGAAACACTTTCACAGGATTGATGATTCATAAAATATCAATATTGTTGGGTTGTGCGTTTCTAATTTCAGTAAGCCTGTCGATTGTTGATAGTAAAAATTATTTTGTTAAAAATTTACTGGTATCTCTTGGTGGTGCTAGCTTCTTTGTCTTTGCCGCTCACGAACCAACATTAACAGTAGTTAGAAAGGTTTTATATAAAACAGTTCAATTTTCTGGTGATAGTTACACTACGTTTATTTATTTTTGCTCAACTTTCGTAACGGTTGTTATTTGCACTTTTGTTTATTATGTGCTGAGCGCTATCTCTTTGAAATATTTTTCATACTTGACCGGTGGTCGGTGAGATGCAGTTACTGATGTACGTTAAAAGTTTTTTCGCAGCTGCCTGGCCTGACGCCATCAGCGTGGCAATATTCGCCAGCAGCTGCAGTTCCTGGCTGGACAGCTCGCGATTCTCGCGATCGGCCTTGCTGACCATATTCAACGTCAGTTCGTCCAGCACCGCCAGCGGATCTTCAGTTGGCGGCAGCGCGAGCGGGTGTTTAACCGGTAGACGATCGTCAGGGATATTGAGCGAGAAAGTGTCTGTCGCATGATGGGTAGTAAAGACCTGCGGATTGATGTCAGGGATCAGATCTCCCCATATCGGCGAGCGGATGGTGGACGGAGTACCGGCGAACAGCAGCTTTTTAAACAGTGCGTTACGATTAGCCAGCGCAGCATCGCTTTCCATTCCACCGCGATTGGCAACGCCATGAACAAAGACCAGTTGAACCATTCTCTCTCTCCATGCAACTTGCATCATGGGATATGCACCAGTGCGCGACATTGATTACGAATTGTCAGCAATACTAATGGATCAACTCAGCGACTGCCAGCAGCCCGTACAGCCTGCTGGCTGCCCCTTGCTTTCCCCCATCCCCCTCCCTTATCCTGTCCCCGCAACTATGACTCGGGGTGCCCTTGCTTAACCGCAGGCTGAGATAAAACCCGTACCACCTGAACTGGATAATGCCAGCGGAGGGAAGTCAGATGCCCCAGCCCGTGCTGGCATCGCCTTCTTGAACGCCGGTTGGGAGAGAAGATGAGCCAACCCGTACCCCTCGGCCACGCAGATGTGGCCCGCTCGCTGGCGCTGTTCCGCCAGCACGCCCCGTTAATTCACTGTATGACCAATGACGTAGTGCAGACCTTTACCGCCAACGTGCTGCTGGCCGCCGGTGCCTCGCCGGCGATGGTCATTGACCCGGAAGAAGCCGCGCAGTTCAGCGCGATTGCCGATGCCTTACTGATTAACGTCGGCACCCTGACGCGTGAACGCAGCGAAGCGATGCTGGCGGCGGTGGCCGCTGCCAGCGGGGCAGGGCGCAGCTGGGTGCTGGACCCGGTCGCGGTGGGCGCACTCTCATTCCGCACCGGCTTCTGCCATCAGCTGTTAACCCTTAAACCGGCCGCCATTCGCGGCAATGCATCCGAGATCCTCGCGCTGGCCGGGTTAGCCGCTGGCGGGCGCGGCGTGGATACGCAGCACGGCTCCGATGCGGCGCTGGCGGCGGCGGTACGGCTGGCACAGGAGAGCGGGGCGATCGTCGCGGTAACCGGCGAGGTCGACTACGTTACCGACGGCAGCCGCACCCTGGCGGTAACCGGTGGTTCACCGCTGCTGACCCGGGTGGTCGGCACCGGCTGCGCGCTCTCGGCGCTGGTCGCCGGTTTTGCCGCGCTGCCGGGCGATCGGCTGGTGCACGTTGCCAGCGCCTGCCGGGTGGTGGCGCTGGCCGGTGAACGTGCCGCCGCGCAGGCGGCCGGGCCCGGCAGCTTTATCCCGGCGTTCCTCGATGCCCTCTCTCTGCTCAACCCGGAGGCGCTGGTATGAAACGCATCAATGCCCTGACCATTGCCGGCACCGACCCGAGCGGCGGCGCCGGTATCCAGGCCGATCTGAAAACCTTCTCGGCGCTGGGCGCGTACGGCACCAGCGTGGTGACCGGCCTGGTGGCGCAGAACACCCGCGGCGTGCAGTCGGTGTACCGCATCGAACCGGCCTTTGTCGGCGCGCAGATCGACTCGGTGCTGTCGGACGTGCGGATTGATGCGCTGAAGATCGGTATGCTGGCGGAGAGCGATATCGTGCGGGTGGTGGCACAGCGCCTGCGCGAGTCGTCGGTGCCCTGGGTGGTGCTGGATACGGTGATGCTGGCCAAAAGCGGCGATCCGCTGTTATCCCCCGAGGCGGTCACCACCCTGCGTGAGGCGTTGCTGCCGCAGGTCTCCCTGATCACGCCCAATCTGCCGGAAGCGGCGGCGCTGCTGGAGTGCGCCCCGGCGGTCAACGAACAGCAGATGCAGGATCAGGGCAGGGCGCTGCTGGAGTTAGGCTGTGGTGCGGTGCTGATGAAGGGCGGCCACCTCAGCGACGCCGAAAGCCCGGACTGGCTGTTCACCCGCGAACGGGCGATGCGTTTTACCGCGCCGCGCGTCAACACACGCCACACCCACGGTACCGGCTGCACGCTCTCCGCCGCGCTGGCCGCGCTGCGCCCGCGTCACAACAGCTGGGAAGAGACGGTCCCCGCCGCCAAAGCCTGGCTGCAGGGCGCGCTGCAGGCGGCCGACTCGCTGGAGGTCGGTCACGGTATCGGTCCGGTGCACCATTTTTACCAGTGGTGGTAACGCCTCTCTGTTAGTTGTAGCGTTGCTGTCTTAAAGGCGTGGCTTCCTGTTCTGGTGGCGGGTTCGCCCGCGGGCGAAAAGAACGCCGGGACGCTGCAAGTACGTCCATGTAAGCTCGGGCGGCGCTCCCTGCGCCGCACGCCCGGCTAACCTTTTCGCCCGCGTCCTCCCTGTTGGCTCCGCCGGGACGCTGCAAGTACGTCCATGTAAGCTCGGGCGGCGCTCCCTGCGCCGCACGCCCGGCTAACCTTTTCGCCCGCGTCCTCCCTGTTGGCTGTTGTGTTGCTGTTAAGGGCATTGCTTTTCGGCAGGATACCGAAGATTAAGTAGTAGAAGCTGTCTGGTCTGGTCTGATTTTTTTGTTTTTAAAACAGCGACACAGAAAATAACAGGCAATCGGGGTTTATCCGGATAAGCGGACCTTCGGGCACATGGAGGTGCCCGGCAGAGCCCAGGGACGTTACTGGCGTGTCCGCGTTCCGGATAAACCCCGATTAGCCGGGCACCAAAACCTGAAGCGACCCGGCCCAAAAGCCACGGGCGGCAGAGCCCAGGGACGTTACTGGCGTGTCCGCGTTCCGGATAAACCCCGATTAGCCGGGCACCAAAACCTGAAGCGACCCGGCCCAAAAGCCACCCCCCGATTAACCAGGCACCGGAACCCGCAGCAACCAGCGGCCCAGAAGCCACCCCCCGATTAACCAGGCACCGGAACCCGCAGCAACCAGCGGCCCAAAAGCCACCCCCCGATTAGCCAGGCACCGGAACCCGCAGCAACCAGCGGCCCAAAAGCCACCCCACGATTAGCCAGGCACCGAACCCGCAGCGACCAGCGGCCCCAAAAACGATCCCCCATCCCGCACAAATACCTTAAAAAATGATTATTAAGTAGAATTAAACCACTTTAAGCGATAGATTCCATCGCCATAAGTCGTTTCCCGGAATCCGGGATTAGAACGTAGAGTAAGGCAGTCGTGTCACCTGCGAGATAACAATAATGAGCACAATGATCCCAGCATTACACAACGGCCGCCGCCCGCTGGCCGCCCTCAGCAGCCCGAAAGAGGCCATCCGCCAGTTCACCCCCAACTGGTTCGCCGCCACCATGGGCACCGGCATCCTCGCGCTGGCGCTGGCCGCCCTGCCATGGCAAATCCCCGGCCTGCACGCCGTCGCCGAAGGCCTGTGGCTGCTCAACATCGTCCTGTTCAGCCTGTTCACGCTGCTCTACCTTGCGCGCTGGATAATGTACTTCGATGAAGCCAAACGCATCTTTGGCCACTCTACCGTCTCGATGTTCTTCGGCACCATCCCGATGGGGCTGGCGACCATCATCAACGGCCTGCTCACCTTCGGCCTGCCGCGCTGGGGTGTCGACGTCATCGCCGTGGCCCACGTGCTATGGTGGCTGGACGTGGCGATGTCGCTGCTGTGCGGCATCTGCATCCCTTACATGATGTTCACCCGCCAGCAGCACAGCATCGACCAGATGACCGCCGTCTGGCTGCTGCCGGTGGTCGCCGCCGAAGTCGCCGCGGTCAGCGGCGGCCTGCTGGCCCCGCACCTGGCGGACAGCGCCGCGCAGCTGCACACGCTGATCGCCAGCTACGTCCTCTGGGCATTCTCGGTACCGATCGCGATGAGCATCCTGGTGATCCTGCTGCTGCGCATGGCGCTGCACAAACTGCCGCACCAGAGCATGGCGGCCTCAAGCTGGCTGGCGCTCGGCCCGATCGGCACCGGCGCGCTGGGCATGCTGGTAATCGGCGGCGACGCCCCGGCGATCTTCGCCGCCAACCACATGCCGGCGATCGCCAGCATGGCGCAGGGCTTCGGCCTGATCGCCGGCCTGCTGTTCTGGGGCTGCGGACTGTGGTGGATGCTGCTGGCGCTGCTGATCACCGCCCACTACCGCCATGACGGCATCCCGTTTAACCTCGGCTGGTGGGGCTTCACCTTCCCGCTGGGCGTCTTCGCCCTCACCACTCTGAAACTGGCTACCCTGGTGGACGTCAGCTTCTTCCGCCTCTTCGGCGCGCTGCTCACCGGCCTGCTGGCGCTTATGTGGCTGCTGGTCGCCAGCAAAACCGCCCGCGGCGCATGGACCGGCACGCTGTTTGTCTCCCCCTGCATCGCCGGGCTCAACAAAACCCCCTGCACCCGCAAAGAATAGGGATAAAAAAAACAGCGGCACAAGAGTTGAATAACAATCAGAGGGGGACATCGGAAAAGCGAAGCATCAACAAACCTGAGTACAACCCCCAGTGCCTGAATAGTCAATAAAACAGCGATACAAGAACTTAAGGGCAATCGGGGGGGACATCCGGATAAGCGGACCGTCGGCGCGCAGGGATGCGCGACGCCGAGCGTACAGGGACGTATTTACAGCGTGTCCGCGTTCCGGATGTCCCCCCCGATAAGCCGGGCACCGTACTCAAAGCGACCCGGCCCCAAAGCGCCCCGAATGCTACGCCAGCAGCTCACACGACGGCGGCAACCGGCACTCCAGCGCATCCGGCAACACCTCAATGCGAAACTCCTTCCCACTCAGCGGCTCACCATCCAGATTAAACGTCATCTCATGCGGCGCGCTAATCGTCAGCCACGGCAGCGACGCCGTAATCATATTCGGGTCCTTCTCCTCGCTGGTTAACCGGTGCAACAGCGTCGGCAACAGCTCCTGCGACGTCACCACGCTCAGCTCCAGCTTACCGTCGTTAATCAGCGCGGTCGGGCACAACTGCTGACCGCCGCCCGCCTGACGACCGTTACCAATCCCGATCACCAGCGCATCACCCTGCCAGCTGAAATCCGGCCCGCTAATCTCACAGCGATCGGCCTTCAACTGATCGATACGCATCAACCCGTGAATAAAGTACGACACCCCGCCCAGCGCGGACTTCAGCTTCTCCGGCGTCTCGGTGGTGATCCGCGTACCAAACCCGCCGGTCGCCATATTAATAAAGTAACGATCGTCATTCACCTTCGCCAGATCGATAGGCGTCGCGCGGCCAAAAATCGCCAGCCGCAGCGCCGCTTCCAGCTCGGCCGGAATACCGCAGCTGGTGGCAAAATCGTTGGCGGTGCCCAGCGGCACCAGACCCAGCACCGGACGATTGCCCGCCGGCAGACGCGCCAGCGCGGTCGCCACCTCGTTAATCGTCCCGTCGCCGCCGGCGGCAACCACCGTCGCCGCACCGCGCGCCAGCGCCTCACGCACGTAGCGATCGCCGTCGCCGTGCTCCCAGGTCACGCGCACTTCCAGCGCCGCGCCTTCATCACGCAGGGCGCTAATCGCCGCGCGCAGCTCTTCATTACCGGCGCTCTTGCCGTTCAGAATCGCCAGCGTAAGAGGTTGTGTTTCCATTTTATATTCCTGAAAGGTCAACGGATTGCATCAACATATAGCACATCCTGCCGCCAGCGGGTAACGGCCGGCCAAAAGTGAAGGGAATTTCAGAAAAAGAGAAGCCCGCACGGGGGAGCCGGGCGGGCCTAATGAGGTGGTTCTGACCGGGAACCTGCACGCTGCTGATGCGTAAGCCGCGTGGGGGAGATAACCGGATAACGCCTTTTTAATTCGTCGTTAGAAGCGGGTGCATCATAACCGGGAAGTCGCCGGTAAGATGTGACGTCAATCAAAAATCATTTACATTATGAAACTTCTTTCGCCAGATCGCTCAGCTCAGCCGGGTGAACGGCGGCGGGCAGATTGCGCACCAGCAGCGCAAACGCCACTTCAACCGTCTCCGGCAGCGGCAGCCACACCCGGTGGCCGTTGCCCGGTGCTACGCTTACCGGCTGGCCCTTACCGTTCTCCATCTGCGCCAGCGTAAAGTGCAGATTGCCCGCCGGGGTCATCAGCTCCAGACTGTCGCCGGTGCTGAACCTGTTCTTCACCTCAACCTCCGCCAGCGTACCGCGCCGCTCGCCGGTAAACTCGCCGACAAACTGCTGGCTGTCGGAAACCGAGTGGCCAGAGTCATAGTTCTGGTAGCTGTCGTGGGTGTGGCGGCGCAGAAAACCCTCGGTGTAGCCGCGGTGCGCCAGCCCGTCCAGCGACTGCAACAGCTGTGGATCGAAAGGGTTACCGGCGGCGGCGTCGTCAATCGCGCGGCGGTACACCTGGGCGGTGCGCGCGCAGTAGTAGTGCGACTTGGTGCGCCCCTCAATCTTCAGCGAATGCACGCCAAGCTGCGTCAGCCGCTCCACGTGCGCCACCGCGCGCAGATCCTTCGAGTTCATAATGTAGGTGCCGTGCTCGTCCTCAAAGGCGCTCATCACCTCGCCGGGGTGCTGCGCCTCCGTCAGGGTAAACACCTTCGCGGTCGGCTGGCCGCAGCCCAGCGTCGGCGCGCGCTCCTGCACCGTCACCGGCCGCGCGGCGTCAACGATATTGCCCAGCGCATCTTCCCGCGCCTCCTGCACGTCGTACTGCCAGCGGCAGGCGTTGGTGCAGGTGCCCTGGTTAGGATCGCGTTTGTTGATATAGCCGGAGAGCAGGCAGCGGCCGGAGTAGGCCATGCACAGCGCGCCGTGCACGAAAATCTCCAGCTCCATCCCCGGGACCTCGCGGCGGATCTCCGCAATCTCTTCCAGCGACAGCTCGCGCGACAGGATCACCCGGGTCAGCCCCAGCTGCTGCCAGAACTTCACCGTCGCCCAGTTGACCGCGTTGGCCTGCACCGACAGGTGAATATCGACCTGTGGAAACGCCTCGCGCACCAGCATAATCAGGCCGGGATCGGACATAATCAGCGCATCCGGCCCCATGGCGACAACCGGTTCCAGGTCGCGGATAAAGGTCTTCAGCTTGGCGTTGTGCGGCGCGATATTCACCACCACGTAGAACTTCCTGCCCAGCGCGTGGGCCTCGGCGATGCCGGTGGCGAGGTTGGCGTGATTAAATTCGTTATTGCGCACGCGCAGGCTGTAGCGCGGCTGCCCGGCGTACACGGCGTCGGCACCGTAGGCGAAGGCGTAACGCATATTGCGCAGCGATCCGGCAGGGGAGAGCAGTTCGGGTTTAAACATCATGTGGTCTCGGTGTGGTTGCAGGTGGTCACCCTGCGGCAGCGCACCGCCACGCGTTGTTAAGCTATCTCAGCGGCCGCTGCGGGGCCGGGGGCAGCGCTGCCAGCTTCATTTCTGAAGCTGGCCGGAGCAGGGCGGTGACGCAGTAAAGCGGGAGATTCTACGGGGCAGGATAGGAGCAGGTGTTGATCTACATCAAACGGCAGACGTCGGCTTCCCAGCGGTAGCCCATGCCGTACACGGCGCGGATAAACGGCTGGTTAGCGTCCAGCAGCTCCAGCTTGCGGCGCAGGTTTTTAATGTGGCTGTCGATGGTGCGGTCGGTGACCACCCGGTAGTCGTCATACAGCTGATTCAGCAGCTGCTCGCGCGAGAACACCTTGCCCGGCTCCTGGGCCAGCGTTTTCAGCAGGCGAAACTCGGCCGGGGTCAGGTCCAGCGGCTTATCGTCCCAGCTGGCCTGAAAGCGGTGCTCGTCCATCTTCAGCAGCGAGGCCTGCTGCGCCTCCTCCGCCGGGCGCAGGCAGCGCTTAAGGATGGTTTTCACCCGCGCCACCGCCTCACGCGGGCTGAACGGCTTGCAGATATAGTCGTCCGCGCCGATCTCCAGACCCAGCAGGCGGTCGATCTCTTCGGTTTTGGCGGTAACCATAATCACCGGCATCTCGCTGAAGCGCCGCAGCTCGCGGCACACCGACAGGCCGTCAAGGCCCGGCAGCATCAGGTCCAGCAGCATCAGGTCCGGCGAGTGCTGCTTCACCCACGGCAGCACCTCGTCGCCGCGCAGCAGGTGGTGGGTGCGGTAGTTGGCGGCGTGCAGATAGTCGATCAGCAGCTGGCCGAGTTTTGGTTCATCTTCCACGATTAAAATCAGTGGTGCGGTTGGCTCAGTCATCGCGGCTCCCGGTCAGTGTGGCTGGTGCGGTAAGGATAGGGTAACGCGCAGCCCGCCGGCGGGCGAGTGCTGCGCGGTAATGGTGCCGTCGTGGGCCTCGGCAATATTCTGGCAGATCGACAGCCCCAGCCCGGAGCCGCCGCTGGCGCGGTTGCGCGAGCTTTCGGCGCGGTAGAAGCGCTCGAACAGCTGGCCGAGCTGCTCGTCGCTGACGCCGGGTCCGCTGTCGTCAAACTGCAGGCGGTTGCCCGCCGCGCCGCTCTGCAGGCTGATGGTCAGCCCGCCGCCGGCGTCGGTGTAACGCAGGCTGTTCTCCAGCAGGTTAGTGAACAGCTGCATCAGCCGATCCGGATCGCCAAACTGCGGCGCTTCATCCGGCAGCTGCAGGTCCAGCGCCAGCCCGCGCTGCTCAAAGCGGTGGCGGAAGCTGGCGCAGACCATCTCGACCAGCGGCACCAGGTCGGTGTCGCTTTTGCGGTAGGCCAGCGCCCCCTCGTCGGAGAGCGACAGCTGGTGCACGTCGTCCACCAGCCGCGTCAGGGTGGTGACCTCGCTCTGCAGCGAGAGAATCGACTCCGGGGTTATCTTACGCACGCCGTCCTGAATCGCCTCCAGCTCGCCGCGCAGGATCGCCAGCGGCGTGCGCAGCTCGTGGGAGATATCGGCCATAAAGGCGCGGCGCATGCTCTCGTTCTTCTCCAGCGTGCCGGCCAGCCGGTTAAAGTCCTGGCCCAGCCGCCCCAGTTCATCGCGGCTGCTGGCCTGCACGCGGGTGGCAAAGTTGCCCGCCGCCAGGTGGTGGGTGCCCTCCACCAGCCGTTTAACCGGGGCCAGCAGGCCGCGCGCCATCAGCCAGGTGACCAGCGCCGCCAGCAGGGTAGTCAGCCCGACGATCAGCCAGCTGGTGCGGCTCTGCTGCTGGTCAAAGTTGATGTCGGCGCTGCGGGTCAGCGTCTCCGACGACGAGCCGACCACCCAGCCGACCACCTTGCCGTTGCTGGTGGTGATATTGCGCCGGGTGCCCTCCGGCGACGGATCGCCTCTGGGGCCGATCATCACTTTATACTGCTGATCGAGCACCCAGAACTGCGTGCGCCAGCCGTGCGGCGGCAGGGGTTTACTGGCGTCCGGGTTCTGCTCCAGCGAACGCAGGATGGTAAACACCATGCGGTTGTTGTTGCGCAGAAAATCCCAGCTGCCGTGCGCCTCGTACTGATCGGCCAGCGCGTCGCTCAGCAGCACCAGCCGCTGCTCGTTGCCGCGCTTAATGTAGTCGATAAAGCCGTGCTCGAAGCTCAGCCGCATTCCCCAGTGCATGATAATCACCACCAGAATGCAGGTGGAGAAGATGGCGGTAAACAGCTTGGCGCTGATGCCAAAACGCAGTCGGGCGAACATTACGATCTCCTCCGGCGCGCCAGCGGCGCGTTCAGGTCAGATTCCGGCGGCACGCGCCAGAACACCGCGGCCGGCAGCAGGATCACCAGCGCCATGCACAGATAGGTGTAGATAAAGGCCTCCTGCAGCAGCGGGCTGCCCGCCGCGCCCTGGTGGCCAAAGGTGCCGAGCAGCAGCCCGGCTACGGTCACGCCGATGCTCATCGACAGCTGCATCACCATCGACAGCAGGCTGTTGCCCTCGCTGGCCTGCGCGTCCGGCAGCGCCTTCAGCGTCAGGGTGTTCATCGCCGAGAAGCGGATGGCGTTGACCATTCCCTGCAGGAACAGCACCACCGGCAGCAGCAGATGCCAGCCGAGCAGAGCCACCAGCGGGAACAGCAGCACCACCAGCGCCAGCGCGGCGGTGGAGCCGGTCAGCACGTTGCGGTAGCCAAAGCGGTTGACGATGCGCACCACGATGCGCTTCATGCCCATATTGCCCAGCACCATCGGGATCATCATCAGCCCGGTGTGCAGCGGGCTGTAGCCCATGCCGATCTGCAGGAAAATCGGCGTCATAAACGGCAGCATGC
This sequence comes from Erwinia sp. Leaf53, assembly GCF_001422605.1. Lineage (NCBI taxonomy): Bacteria > Pseudomonadati > Pseudomonadota > Gammaproteobacteria > Enterobacterales > Erwiniaceae > Erwinia > Erwinia sp. Leaf53. Next base: position 309,053 of record NZ_LMLK01000003.1, on the reverse strand, counting down.
CGCTGCCGATGCGCCCGGCCAGGCTGCCGAGCAGGCCGATGGTGTAGATGCGGTTATCAAACAGCGTCAGGCTGAACAGCGCGCGCTCGTTGTGGCGGGCGTGCAGCAGGTAGAACAGCAGCGAAAATACCCCGCCGAGGATCAGCACGCACAGCAGCAGCGGCGACATACCCTCACCGCGCTGGCCGTCCAGCGCCAGCGTCAGCCCGGCCATGCCGGCCGCCAGCAGCAGATAGCCGGCGAAGTCGAAGCGCCGCGTGGCGACGGTAAAGTTGGTCATCAGCATCAGCGTGGCCACCGCGCCGATCGCCCCCACCGGGATGTTGATCAGGAAGATCCAGTGCCAGCTGGCGTACTCGACCAGCACGCCGCCCAGCGCCGGGCCGAGCAGCGGGCCAATCTGCCCCGGCAGGGTGACGAAGGTCATCGCCGCCATATACTCGGCGCGCGGCACCAGCCGCATCACCGTCAGGCGGCCCACCGGTACCATCATCGCGCCGCCGATGCCCTGCAGCACCCTTGAGAGGATCAGCTGGTCCAGGCTGGTGGAGAGGGCGCAGCACAGCGAGCCGACGCTGAACAGGATAATGGCGCTGAAAAACACGTTGCGCACGCCGAAGCGATCGGCCAGCCAGCCACTGACCGGCAGCATGATGGCGACGGTCAGCACGTAGGAGACGATCACCGAATGCATATTCAGCGGGCTTTCGCCAAGGCTGGCGGCCATCGACGGCAGCGCGGTGTTAACGATGGTGGTATCCAGCGTCTGCATAAAGAAGCCAAACGCCACGATCCACAGCTGCCAGCGCACGGAGGCCGGATGAGTCGCCATCTCAGCCCCCCGAAACATCGGTGACAGGGCGCTGAACGCCGGTCTGCCGGGCAGAAAGGCCGGCGTCCTGCGCCGGAATTTTTCTCTGTAGAACGGGGTGACTGAGTGGCGGCATCAGCGTCTCCTTTATTCCGCAACCGGCTGCATTTTAGCCTTGCGCCGCAGCTTATTCATTGCCAGGAATACCACCGGCGTGGTGTAGAGCGTCAGCAGCTGGCTCATCACCAGCCCGCCGGCGATGGTGATGCCCAGCGGCTGGCGCAGCTCCGCGCCGTCGCCGGCGCTGAACACCAGCGGCAGCGCGCCGAACAGCGCCGCCAGGGTGGTCATCATAATCGGCCGGAAGCGCAGCAGGCTGGCCTGAAATATGGCCTCGCGCGGGCTGGCCCCGCCGCGCTGCGCCTGCAGGGCAAAGTCGACCATCATAATCGCGTTCTTCTTAACGATGCCGATCAGCAGCAGAATGCCGATCAGCGCAATCAGGCTGAACGGCGTGCCGAACAGCTGCAGCGCCAGCAAGGCACCCACTCCTGCGGAGGGCAGGGTGGAGAGAATGGTCAGCGGATGCACGTAGCTCTCGTAAAGGATGCCGAGCACGATGTAGACGGTGGCCACGGCCGCCAGCAGCAGCCACAGCTGGCTGCCCTGCGACTGTTCGAACTCGGCGGCGGTGCCGGAGAAGCTGCCGCGCACGCTGGAGGGCACCCCGAGCGCGGTGACGCTGCGGTCGATGGCGGCCGACGCCTCGGAGAGCGACACTCCTTCCGGCAGGTTAAACGAAATGGTCGAGGCGGCCGACAGCCCTTCGTGGTTCACCGACAGCGGCGCGTTGGCCGGTGCCCAGCTGGCAAAGTACGACAGCGGAATCGGCTTGCCGTCGGCGTTGATCACGTACATCTGATCCAGCGCGCTAATGTCCTGGGTCCAGCGCGGATCGACCTCCATCACCACCTTGTACTGGTTGAGCGGCTGGTAGATGGTGGAGATCTGCCGCTGGCCGAAGGCGTTGTTCAGCAGGCCGTTAACGTCGGCGACGTCGATGCCCAGCCGCGCCATGCTCTCGCGGTCGTAGGTCAGCGCCATCTCCGCGCCGCCGTCCTGCTGATCGGAGTTCACGTCGGCCAGCTGCGGCAGTGCGGCAAAGGCGCGGCGGATTTTCGGCTCCCACTCGCGCAGCGCGGCCAGATCGTCGGAGAGCAGGCTGTACTGGTATCCGGCGTTCGACTCGCGGCCGCCGACGCGCAGGTCCTGCACCGCCATCAGGTAGAGGTTGGCCCCCGGCTCCTTCGCCAGCTTGCCGCGCAGGCGGGCGATCACCTGCTGCGCGCTCTCCCCGCGTTCGCTGAGCGGCTTGAGCGAGATAAACATCGAACCGCTGTTGGTGCGGAAGCCGCCGGTAAAGCCGACCACGTTCTCCACCGCCGGATCGTCACGCACGATGCGCATAAAGTCCTGCAGCTTGCCGCGCATCGCCTGGAACGAGATGCTCTGGTCGGCCTGGATAAAGCCGTTCAGCCGCCCGGTGTCCTGCTCCGGCATAAAGGTTTTCGGGATGCTGATAAACAGCCAGACGTTAAGGCCGATGGCGGCAACAAACACCAGCAGCGTCCAGCGCGGGTGGTTAAGCACCCGCTGCAGGCTGCGGCCGTAGCCGCGCTGCAGGCCGGTGAGCAGGCGGCCAAAACCGCGGATGCGCGGCTGCCGGCGCGGCGGCGTTTTACGCAGCAGGTGGGCGCAGAGCATCGGCGTCAGCGTCACCGAAATCAGCAGCGAGATGGCGATCGCCACCGACAGGGTGACGGCAAATTCGCGGAACAGCCGCCCCGGCAGCCCGCCGAGCAGCAGCAGCGGAATAAACACCGCCACCAGCGACACGCTCATCGACACCACGGTAAAGCCGACCTCGCGCACCCCCTGCAGCGCCGCCTGCAGCGGCTTCATGCCCGCCTCGACGTGACGCGAGATGTTCTCCAGCACCACGATGGCGTCATCGACCACGAAGCCGGTAGCGATGGTCAGCGCCATCAGCGACAGGTTATTCAGGCTGAAGCCGCACAGGTACATGGCGGCAAAGGTGCCGATCAGCGACACCGGCACCGCCAGCGCCGGGATTAGCGTGGCGCGCGCCGAGCGCAGGAAGGCGAACACCACCAGGATCACCAGCGCCACCGCAATCACCAGCGTCTGCTCCACCTCATGCAGCGAGGCGCGAATGGTCGGGGAACGGTCCTGCGCCAGCTCCAGGCTGATCGAGGCCGGCACGATCCTGTTCAGCACCGGCAGCTGGGCGCGGATGCGGTCAACGGTTTCGATAATGTTGGCGTCCGCCGATTTGCGGATCATCAGCAGGATCGCCGGCCTGCCGTTGGCCATGCCGGCGTTGCGCACGTCCTGCACCGAGTCGCTGACCGTCGCCACGTCCTGCAGCCGCACCGCCGCGCCCTTGTTATAGTGGACGATCAGCGGCTGGTATTCGGCGGCGGTCTGCAGCTCGTCGTTGGTCTTCAGCTGCCAGCGCTGCTGCTTATCCTCGATCGCTCCCTGCGGGCGGCGCACGTTGGCGTTAGCAATCGCCTCGCGCACCGCGTCCAGCGACACGCCCTGGCTGAACAGCGCCTGCGGGTTGAGATCGACCCGCACCGCCGGCAGCGAGCTGCCGCCGACGCTGACGTCACCGACCCCCTCAATCTGCGCCAGCTTCTGCGCCAGCTGGGTCGAGGCGTAGTCGTAGAGCTGCCCCTGCGAGAAGGTGTCTGAGGTCAGCGTCAGAATCATAATCGGCGCGTCGGACGGGTTGGCCTTGCGGTAGGTCGGCCGCCCCGGCATGCCGCTCGGCAGCAGGCTCTGCGCGGCGTTAATCGCCCCCTGCACGTCGCGGGCGGCGCCGTTGATGTCGCGGTCAAAGTCGAACACCAGGATCACCCGCGTGCTGCCGAGCGAACTGCTGGAGGTCATCTCACTGACCCCGGCGATGCGCCCCAGCGCCCGCTCCAGCGGCGTGGCTACCGACGACGCCATGGTCTCCGGCGAGGCGCCGGGCAGCGAAGCGGAGACCACGATCACCGGAAAATCGACGTCCGGCAGCGGCGACACCGGCAGCATGCGGAAACCCAGCCCGCCGGCCAGCAGGATCGCCAGCGTCAGCAGCAGGGTGGCCACCGGCCGGTGGATAAACAGCGCGAAGAATCTCACTCGGCCTCCGGGCGGGCCAGGCGTCGGCGGGTGGCGTGGGCCAGACGGTCAAACAGCAGGTAGATTACCGGGGTGGTAAACAGCGTCAGCACCTGGCTGACGATTAAGCCGCCGACCATCGCGGTGCCCAGCGGCTGGCGCAGCTCGGCGCCGACGCCCGAGCTGAACATCAGCGGCAGCGCGCCAAACAGCGCCGCCAGCGTGGTCATCAGAATCGGCCGGAAGCGCAGCAGGCACGCCTGGTAGATGGCGTCGTACGGCGTCATTCCCTGCTCGCGTTCGGCGGCCAGCGCGAAGTCGATCATCATGATGGCGTTCTTCTTGACGATGCCGATCAGCAGGATGATGCCGATTATCGCGATCACGTCCAGCTCGTGGCCGCTGAACATTAGCGCCAGCAGCGCGCCGACCCCGGCGGTGGGCAGGGTGGAGAGGATGGTCACCGGATGGATAAAGCTCTCGTACAGCACGCCAAGCACGATATACATCGCCACCACCGCCGCGACGATCAGCCAGACGGTGCTGGAGAGCGCCGCCTGGAAGGCGAGGGTGCTGCCCTGGAACTGGGTCATGAGATCGGCGGGCAGCTGCAGATCCTGTTCGGCGCGGGTAATGGCGTTGACCGCCTGCTCCAGCGAATAACCGTCGCTGACGTTAAACGAGAAGGTGGTCGACGGGAACTGGTCGAGATGGTTGATGGTCAGCGCACCGTGGCGCTGCTCGACGCGGGCGATGGCGCTGAGCGGCACGCTGCCGCCGTCGCTGCTTTTCAGCCGCACGCTCTGCAGCGCCGCCAGCCCCGGCGTGGCGCTGGTGTCGTGCTCCAGCACCACCCGGTACTGGCTGGCCTGGGTGTAGATGGTGGAGATCAGCCGCTGGCCGAAGGCGTTATACAGCGCGTTATCGACGTCCGCCATCGAGATGCCGAGGCGGCTGGCGGTGTCGCGATCGACGCGGATAAACGCCTCCAGCCCCTGGTCCTGCCAGTCGCTGCTGACGTCCTGCAGCTCCGGCAGCTGTCGCAGCTCTTCCAGCAGCGGCGGTACCCAGCGGCTTAACGCGTCGAGGCTGCCGGCCTGCAGGCTGAACTGATACTGGGTGCGGCTGGCCTGGGTGTCGATGGTCAGATCCTGCACCGGCTGCAGATAGAGGCTCACCCCCGGCAGCCCGGCCACCTGCTGCTGCAGGCGGGCGATCACCGCCGGAATGCGGTCTTCGCGTTCATCCAGCGGCTTGAGGTTGATCTGCAGGCGGCCGCTGTTCAGCGCCGGGTTAGTGCCGTCGACGCCGATAAACGAGGTCAGGCTCTCCACCGCCGGGTCCTTCATAATCACGGAGGCCACCGCCTGCTGACGCTGGGCCTGACTTGCAAACGACACCGACTGCGGCGTCTGCACCGTGCCCTGAATAATGCCGTTGTCCTGCAGCGGGAAGAAGCCCTTCGGGATCAGCAGCCACAGCAGCACGGTCAGCGCCAGGGTGGCGAAGGCCACGCCCAGCGTCAGCCACGGATGGTTCAGCACCCGGGTCAGCAGCCGGCCGTAGCGGGCGATGATCCGTTCGAACAGCGCTTCGCTGGCGCGTGAGAAGCGGTTCTGCTTACGCAGCGACTCGGCGCTGAGCATGCGCGCGCACATCATCGGCGTCAGGGTTAGCGACACTACCGCCGAGATCAGAATGGCGATCGCCAGCGTCATCGCAAACTCGCGGAACAGCCGGCCAACGATATCGCCCATAAACAGCAGCGGGATCAGCACCGCAATCAGCGAGAAGGTCAGCGAGATAATGGTAAAGCCGATCTCACCCGCGCCCTTCAGCGTTGCCGCCAGCGGCTTCTCGCCCTTTTCGATATAGCGCGAGATGTTCTCGATCACCACAATCGCGTCGTCGACCACAAAGCCGGTGGCGATGGTCAGCGCCATCAGCGTCAGGTTGTTGACCGAGAAGCCGAGGAAGTACATCACCGCAAAGGTGCCGATCAACGACAGCGGCACCGCCACGGCCGGGATAATGGTCGCCGCCACGTTGCGCAGGAACAGGTAGATAATCATCACCACCAGCGCGATCGCCAGCAGCAGCTCAAACTGCACGTCGCTGACCGAGGCGCGAATATTGGTGGTGCGGTCGGTGAGCAGCTGCACCTCAACCGACTTCGGCAGCGAGGCAGTCAGCGCCGGCAGCATGCGGCGAATATTATCGGCGGTATCAATGATATTCGCCCCCGGCTGGCGCTGCACGTTGAGTACGATCGCCGGCTGGCGGTTGGCCCAGGCCCCCAGCCAGCTGTTCTCCGCCCCCTGTTCCACCGTCGCCACGTCGCCGAGGCGTACCGGCGAACCGTTCTGCACGCTGACGATTAACTGGCGGTAGCCTTCGGCGGTTTTAATCTGGTCGTTGGCTGACAGGGTAATGGCGCGCTCCGGGCCGTCGAGGCTGCCCTTGGCCGAGTTGACGTTGGCGTTGCTGATGGCGGTGCGCACCGTCTCGCTGCTGATGCCGAGCGCCGCCAGCGCCTGGGCGTTAAGCTTGACCCGCACCGCCGGGCGCTGGCCGCCGGAGAGGGTCACCAGCCCGACGCCGCTCACCTGCGAGATCTTCTGCGCCACGCGGTTTTCCACCATATCCTGCACCTGGGTCATCGGCAGGCTGGTGGAGGTGACGGCGAGGGTCATGATCGGCGGGTCCGCCGGGTTAACCTTGTTGTAAACCGGCGGGTTGGGCAGGTCGCCGGGCAGCAGGTTGGTGGCGGCGTTAATTGCCGCCTGCACCTCCTGCTCGGCGACGTCCAGCGACAGCGACAGCTGGAACTGCAGCGTCACCACCGACGCGCCGCCGGCGCTCTGCGACGCCATCTGCTTGAGGCCGGACATCTGGCCGAACTGGCGCTCCAGCGGCGCGGTGATCGCCGAGGTGACCACGTCCGGGCTGGCACCGGGATAGAGCGTTACCACCTGAATGGTCGGGTAGTCGACTTCCGGCAGCGCCGAGACGGGCAGGGCGCCGTAGCCGATAATACCGGCCAGCAGGATCGCCACCATCAGCAGGGTGGTCGCCACCGGGCGCAGAATAAAGTGGCGCGACGGACCGCCGCCGGGCGTGGGTGTCATCGCCTCCATCAGTCGCTGGCTCCCTTCGCCGGCTGGGCGTGGCGCGCCGAGGTCAGCGGCGTCGACTGCGGCGCCACCACCTCAACCTTCGCCCCCTCGGTCAGCCGGTCGATGCCGTCGGTCACCACCTGTTCACCGGCGTTCAGCCCGTCGGTAATCACCGCTTTTTCACTGTCCTGGAAACCGGCGGTGACCGCCTTCTTGCTGACCTTGCCTTCGCCGTTCACCACCCAGACAAAGTGGCCCTCGCTGCCCATCTGCAGGCCGGCCGGCGGGATCACGATGGCGTTCTCCAGCGTGCTGGCCTGCAGGCGGGCGTTGACAAACTGGTTGGGGAACAGCGTGTCGTCCTCGTTATCGAAACGCGCCTTTACCTTAACGGTGCCGGTGGTGGTGTCGATCTGGTTATCGAGGCTCAGCAGGCGGCCGCTGGTCAGCAGGCGGGTATTGCTGCGGTCCCAGGCTTCTACCCGCACCTCGCCGCTCTTCTGCGCGCTGAGCACGCTGGCGATGTCGCTCTCCGGCAGGGTGAAGATCAGGTCAATCGGGTGGGTCTGGGTGATCACCACGATGCCGGTGGTGTCGCCCGACGAGATGTAGTTACCGACGTCGACCTGTTTCAGGCCAACGCGCCCGGCGATCGGCGCGGTGACGCGGCTGTAGCTGAGGTTGAGCTGAGCGCTGGCGACGCTGCCCTCGTCGGCTTTAATGGTGCCGAGGGTTTCGCTGACCAGCGCGCGCTGGGTGTCCAGTTCCTGCTGCGAAACGAGGCTGGTTTTCGCCAGCTTTTCATAGCGGGCGAGGTCGCGACGGGCGTTGGCCAGCGTCGCCTGGTCTTTTGCCAGCTGCCCCTGGGCCTGGGTCAGCGCCACCTGGTACGGGCGCGGGTCGATCTCCGCCAGCAGCTGCCCGGCTTTCACTTCCTGGCCTTCCGTAAAGTGCAGCGCCAGCAGGTCGCCCTCCACCCGGCTGCGCACCGTGGCGGTACCGGCGGCGGTGACGGTGCCCAGCCCGGAGAGGTACTGCGGCACGCTCTGTTCACGCGCGACCGCCGCCTGCACCGGCGCGGCGGTGCCGCCACCCGCACCGCGCCGCCCGCCGCCCGCCCCTTTACCGCGCTGCCCCTGTTCGCCGGCGCTGGCCGCTGGCGCGCTGCTCTCTGCGCCGTGCTGATGCCACCAGTAAACGCCGCCGCCGATCAGGGCAGCAATGATAATCGCAAGGGGGATTAGCGGCACACGACGCTGTTTTTTCATGAAATGTTGCTCTCCGGTAGCAGGGACACAGGTCCAGGCGGGGCAAGCGGGCACCCGCAAAATAGTGAAGTAAGTCTAGCTAAAATCGCAGCGTGAATAATGAAGAGAATAAGGATAACTGTATAGCGGTGTAATCCCTAATAAAACAGGGGGTTGACCGAATTTGCAAAAAGTGTGCTGGCCGGTGAGTTTTCAGCGGCGCGCCTCCCCGTCAGATTGTACAGATTTTATACTGACGCTCTTAATGTGAATGGAGGACGTATGAATAAGATCCCGCCTCTGTATTACGCTACAAAGCCTAAATCCGGTAATCATCTGCCACATAAATGCGAAGCACCGAATGATGAGTCTGCTAATCTTTAAGGTCGCAGTACACGCCTAATTCCCCACAGGAGAGAAAAGATGAGCAATCTGCAACATCGCCAGCTGGGCCGTTCCGGCATTCAGGTTCCGCGGCTGACCTTTGGTGGCAACGTGTTTGGCTGGACCGCCGATCAATCCACCTCATTTTCCCTGCTCGACGCGCTGGTGGAGAAGGGGCTGAACTTTATCGATACCGCCGACGTTTACTCGCGCTGGGTGGACGGTAACGAGGGCGGCGAATCAGAAACCATTATCGGTAACTGGCTGCACAGGAGCGGCAAGCGCGACCAGATCGTGCTGGCGACCAAGGTCGGTATGGACCTTGGCAACGGGAAAACCGGCCTGGCCCCGGCCTATATTCGCCAGGCGGTGGAGGCTTCGCTGAAGCGCCTGCAAACCGACTATATTGACCTCTACCAGGCGCACCGTGACGACCAGGACACGCCGCTGCAGGAGACGCTGGCCACCTTTGACGCACTGGTGAAAGAGGGCAAAGTGCGCGCCATCGGTGCCTCAAATTATTCCGGCGCACGGCTGGAAGAGGCGCTGCAGGTCAGTAGTGATAACGGTTTTGCCCGTTACGAGACGCTGCAACCGGAGTACAACCTCTACGATCGCCGTGAGTATGAGAGCGATCTGGAAGGGGTGGTGCAGGCGCATGGCCTTGGCGTCATCAACTACTACTCGCTGGCCAGCGGCTTCCTCAGCGGCAAATACCGCAAGCCAGAAGACGCATCGAAGAGCGCGCGCGGCAAAGGGGTGGTGGAGAAGTATCTGAACAAGCGCGGGCTCAGTATTGTGGATGCGCTGGTGCAGGTTGCCGAAGCGCATCACGCCTCGCCGACCCAGGTGGCGCTGGCCTGGCAGATTGCCCGCCCGTCGATCACCGCCCCCATCGTCAGCGCCACCTCGCTGGCACAGGTCGACGAGCTGGCAAAAGCCGCAGAGCTGCAGCTGAGCGACAGCGATCTGCGCCTGCTCTCTGAGGTCAGCAGCTACTAAGCTATTTTCATGCAGCAATCCGGGGATGCTTTCTGGCATCCTCGGCGACCAGAACAATACCCAGCCGCGCTTCATCCGGCTGAACGCTCCAGATTTCACCTTCCGGAATAGATTGCTGGTCATAGCGGACCCGCTCACCGTCATAGGGATAGAAATTGCCCTCTTCGGCATCCAGCACAAAGACGTTTAACTGTTCTGACGTACGGGCTCAACGGACGCTCTCACCTTGTTGAGCTCAGGCTCTGGCACACCGATGCCGTTTAAGGGAGGGCGTCCATCCCTTCTTTTAGCTTTTGCGTGACTGGTTTAAGGGCATCGCTTTTTGTCCGGGAGCCGGGTTCGGCCGCTGGCGACAGAACGCCGGGACGCCGTAAACCCTTCCCTGGGGGCTCGGATGCCGCATCCTTGCGGCATACGCCCGGCTAACCTGYTCGCCAACGGCCTCCCTTGCTGGCGTTCGCGTTGCTGGTTTAAGGGCGTCGCTTTTCGTCCGGGTGCCTGGTTCGGCCGTTGGCGACAGAACGCCGGGACGCCGTAAACCCTTCCCTGGGGGCTCGGATGCCGCATCCTTGCGGCATACGCCCGGCTAACCTGCTCGCCAACGGCCTCCCATACTGACATTTGCGTTGCTGCCTCATAACAAAACACACTCATTTTTGAAGAATTTGAAGAATTTGAAGAATTTGAAGAATTTGAAGAATTTGAAGAATTTGAAGAATTTGAAAGGGGTACCAAGCAGGCAATCGGGGTTTATCCGGATAAGCGGACCTTCGGGCACATGGACGTGCCCGGCAGAGCCCAGGGACGTTACTGGCGTGTCCGCGTTCCGGATAAACCCCGATAAGCCAGGCACCCGAACCCGCAGCGACCCGGACCCACAGCCACACACCGATAAGCCAGGCTCAGAACCCGAAGCGACCAGGCACCGGGACCTGAAGCTATCAGGCACCGGAACCTGAAGCGACCCCCGGCTACCATCCTTAGCGGAACATCACCTGCGCCCAGCGCGCCAGCCCGGCCGTAACTGAACCAAAATCATCGCCGCTGGCCAACGGAATATCCGGCAGCTGCTGCTGCAACGCCGCCCGCAGCACCGGTGACTTCGCACTCCCGCCGGTCAGATAAATCACATCCGGGCGCGTCCCGCTGCTCTCCAGCGCCACCGCCACCTGCTCCCTGATCCGCTCCAGCGGCTGCACGATCGACGCCTCCAGATCCGTCACGCCAATCGACGCCGACAAACCGGCATCAACAAACGCCAGCGACGCCTCAACGCGATCCTGCTGCGACAGCGCGATCTTGCTCTCCTCGGCCGCCCGCACCAGACGATAGCCCAGCCGCTGCTGCCACACCTTCAGCAAATGCGCCACCTTCTGCGGCTCGCGCGCGTCGCGGATCAGATCCTGCAACAGCTTACGGCTGGCCGCGGCGTAAAAATCACTCTGCGCCGGCACATCGTTAATCGCCACCGCATTCCACCACGGCAGGGCAGGCAGCCCCATACCCTTCAGCGTCTCACCGCCCAGACCCAGCAGCGGCATCAGCTGCTTAAACGCCAGCATAATATCCAGATCGTTACCGCCCACGCGGCAACCGCTGTGGCCCAGCAGACTGGCGCTGCGATCGGCCTTATCGTGCCACTGTGGCCCCATCAGCAACATCGAACAGTCGGTGGTACCGCCGCCGATATCCACCACCAGCACCCGGGTCTCCTCGCTCAGCGTCGCCTCAAAATCCAGCCCGGCCGCCACCGGCTCAAACTGAAACACCACGTCGCTAAACCCGGCACGGCTGGCAGCGCGGGCCAGAATCCCCTCCGCCTGACGGTTGGCCTCATCGCCACCCAGCCCCTGGAAGTTCACCGGACGGCCGATCACCGCCTGGCGCACGCTCTGCTGCACCCCGCTCTCCGCCGCCTGACGGATATGCAGCATCATCGCGCACACCAGATCCTCGAAAAACGCCACCTGCTGCGGCTTCAGACCGTTGGCACCAAGGAACGATTTCGGCGACTTCACAAACCATACGTCTTCCGGATCGGCCATATACTGCGCCAGCGAGGCCAGGCCAAACTTTACGCTGCCCGCCGTGACCTCAATATCTTCTTCGCGATTAAGGGAAATGGAGCGCTTCAGCAGCGCCTGGGTATCGGCGTCCGGCGTCGGCACCTGATGATGGCGGAACAGCCACTCGCTCACCGCTTCGCGGACCGGCGCACACAGCATTGAGGGTAAATAGGGTGAGCCCTGCTCCAGCGGCAGCAGCTTAGGCGCGCCGTTCTCCATAATGGCTACCGAGCAGTTAGCCGTACCGTAATCGAAACCGATAAACATCGTCCCCTCCGCTGAGTGTGGGAAAAAAAAGGGGGCGACTTTAGCCTGTCTGGCGCGTTACGGCAAGTGAAGAGAGCGGCGGCGGGATGATTCGCGCGCCACGGCCGCCACCGGTGGCGGGGGAAGGGCTAAAGATACTGCCAGACCGAAAGCTGGCCGCGGCCGTTGTGCTTGGCGTTATAACAGGCGATATCCGCATGCACCATCGCCTCCGAGGCGGTAAAACCGGGGTCCAGCCGCGTCAGCCCGGCGCTGGCTCCTACCTGATGGCTGTGGTTCTGCCAGTGGAAGCGGTGCGCTTGAACCGCCGCCACCAGCCGCTCGATGATGCCGATCGCCGTCGCCAGCTCGCACTCCGGCAGCAGCACGCCAAACTCATCGCCGCCCAGCCGCGCCAGCAGATCGTTGGTGCGCAACTGCAGGCGCATCACGATCGCCAGCTCGCGCAGCAGCGCGTCGCCCGCCGCGTGGCCGGCGCTGTCGTTCACCGCCTTGAAACGATCGAGGTCGATAAACGCCAGCACGTGGCGGGCAGGGCGGTCGCCGTTCTCCTGCAGCAGTTCACCGAGCTGCTGCTCAAAGCTGACGCGGTTTGGCAGACGGGTCAGCATATCGTGTGAGGCGCTGTAGCTCAGGCGACGGATCATCTCGCGCGACTCGCTGACGTCGCGGATCACCATCACGCTGCCGATGCTGTCGCCCTGCTGCGTGGTCAGCGGCGAGAAGCTGTAGTGAATAGCAAACTGCGCGTCGTTGCGGTTGTGCAGCACCAGATCGTTCTCCACCAGCGGCGTTACCGCCACGGGCAGCCCGCTCTGCAGCAGGTTCTCCAGCTCCTCGCCGTGGCTGCCGCGGGTGATGCGCAGGATCTCCGCCAGCGGTTTGCCCGTCGCCTGATGCTGCAGCCAGCCGCTCATCTCTTCTGCCACCGGGTTCATAAAGTTGACCCGCATCTCGCGGTCGGTGCCGATCACCGCCTCGTCGATGGTGTTGAGCGTGATGTGCATCCGCTCTTTCTCATGATACAGCGCCTCGTTGGCCTGGGTCAGGCGCGCCATCAGTCGCTGATTCTCGCCGGCGGTGTGTTTCATGGCGGTGATATCTTCAATCTGGCTGATAAAGTAGAGCGGCGTCCCCTGCTCATCGCGCACCAGCGACACCGCCAGCAGCGCCCACACCAGTTCACCGTCGCGGCGGTAGTATCGTTTCTCCTGGCTGTAGCTCTGCATTTCGCCGGCCAGCAGCGCGTGGGCCTGAGCAACATCGGCATGCAGGTCGTCAGGGTGGGTCAGCTGCTGGAAGGTCATCTGCTTCAGCTCCGCTTCGCTGTAGCCGAGCAGCAGGCACAGCGCGCGGTTCACCTGCAGCCACTGGCCGGCCGGTGCCACCAGCGCCATGCCGATCGCCGAGAACTCCATCGCGTGGCGAAAGCGGGCTTCACTCTCGATGATCCCCCGGCGGTCGGCGCGGAAGGCGTGCATCACGAGGGTCATCATATGCGCCGGGATCAGCGCCAGCAAAAACGGGATCCACGGGGTAACCTTTAACAGCTGGCTGTTGGGGCTGTCGTGGCCGGCCAGCTCGAAGGTCAGAATCAGCGTCACCAGCGCGATCGCCAGCAGGAAGACGCTGAACGCCGCCAGCCTCGGCAGGCGCACCGCGCTGTAAAACAGGATCACCACCAGCATGGTAAATGGCCAGGGCACGTAGCGCAGCGCCAGCCACACCAGCGCCAGCGTGGCCAGGCCGGTCAGCAGGATCTCCAGCCCACGCTCGGCCAGCAGCCGTTTTACCGTGCTGCGCTGCCACAGCAGTCCGACCGGGCCGATCGCCAGCATGCCGATCACTTCGGATACCACCCAGGAGATAAAATAGTGCGGCGATCCGCCCGGGGTTATATGCAGTAACCAGCTGGCCAGCAGCGCGCCGAACATCGGTGCCAGCAGCACCGCGCCGAACACCATTTTAGCCCAGTCGAACAGCGAACCGAGCGGCGACTCTGCGTCAAGCAGCCGGCGCAGCAGCAGGCCGCCAAACAGCGCCTGGGCCAGGTTGATCAGCGGAAATTTAACGTTGGAGAACGCGGGGCCAAGCAGCAGCGCGTTGGCGCAGCTGACGCCAAGCACGCAGCCTGCCAGCAGCAGCGGCAGGCTGCGCGACGGGTTACGGAACACCACGATGGTCATCAGCGGGGTAGAGAGCCACAGCGGTGCGATATGGCCGCTGACCACGATCAGCTCGAGGCAGAACAGCGTCAGGGTAAAACTGAGCAGTGCCAGCTGCAGGGCGTTAAGCCACGTGGTGCGGGTGCGCGATACGCTGACCAGAGTCTCGGTTGCCATCCATAAATATCCACTGCGGCGCCGGGTTTGGCGCATTCTTGATCATATGTGCAATGCTAGCATAACAATGGAGGTGGGCAGTGGCTAAATCGTCTCTGCCCCGGCGGGCTTAACGTCGCTGATTAAGCAGGTCGGCGCGCGTCCACGGCTGTTCAATACCGGCCAGCTGCGCCGACAGGCGCTGCAGGAACTGCTGGGTGGTGGCCACCCGCCCCTGACTGAACAGCAGCACCGGCAGCAGCAGTGCCACCGCCAACTGCGCCAGCGAAAAACCGTGCGGGCGCATGCCGCGCTGGGCGATCAGGAAGGCGCTGCTCAGGGTATAGCCCAGCAGCAGCCCGCTTATAACTTCGCTCGGCGAGTGGGCGTCCAGCGCCAGCCGCGAAATGCCGACCAGCAGCGGGATCAGGTAGCCAGTCGCCAGCGCCGCCAGCCGCCACCCGCGCGCCAGCCGCCCGGTTAACAGCCACAGCATCACCGGCCACAGCGTGGCGGACATCGCGCTGTGGCCGCTGAAGCCGGTAAAATTGAAGCGCACGCTGCCGATGCCAAAGCCGAGAAAGGCGATCTTCGAAATGCTCACCACCGCGCCGGCACAGCCAAACGCCAGCAGCCAGAACCACACCGCCCGGCGGTCGTCATTTTTCCAGCGCAGCAGCAGCGCCATAATCACCGCGGTGGGGATCAACAGCATACTGTCACCGAAGTAGGTTAAAATATGCATTGCAGGGTTCGACACGGCCTTTCCTTGTTTAACGATTCAGCAGGCGATTCTACCCGGCAAATCCCGCGCCGCCAAACGGGAAACTCTGAAAATCACCGCGGCGCATTTTTCTGGCATCAACCGGTTGAACTCCCTATAATTGCGCCCGCAAAGCCTTGATGAACTTCGGCTGCCGGGGCGCTGGCCGCTTTTGTGCAAGCCGATTTTGCAGGCTACTTCTCATTTCTCTGTTTTGGAACCAGGTCTTTAATATGACTGACAAGTCACACCAGTGCGTCATTGTAGGTATCGCAGGCGCGTCTGCCTCGGGAAAAAGTCTTATCGCCAGCACGCTGTACCGTGAAGTGCGTGAACGGGTCGGCGATGAAAACATTGGCGTGATCCCGGAGGATGCCTACTATAAAGACCAGAGCCACTTAACCATGGAAGAGCGGGTTAAAACTAACTACGACCATCCCAGCGCCATGGATCACAACCTGCTGCTGCAGCATCTGCAGATGCTGAAGGCCGGCCAGGCGATCGAACTGCCGGTGTACAGCTACGTGGAGCACACCCGCACCGCGCAGACCATTACGCTGCAGCCGAAGAAGGTGATTATTCTGGAAGGCATTCTGCTGCTGACCGACGCGCGGCTGCGCGACGAGATGAACTTCTCCATCTTTGTCGACACGCCGCTGGACATCTGCCTGATGCGCCGCATGAAGCGTGACGTCAACGAACGCGGCCGCTCAATGGACTCGGTGATGGCACAGTATCAGAAGACCGTGCGGCCGATGTTCCTGCAGTTTATTGAGCCGTCCAAGCAGTATGCGGATATCATCGTGCCACGCGGCGGTAAAAACCGCATCGCTATCGATATCCTCAAGGCCAAAATCACCCAGTTTTTTGAATAAGTTACGGGCAGTGATGCCAGGGGAGTCAGCGAATGAGATTATGTGACCGCGATATAGAAGCCTGGCTCGACGATGGCCGCCTCGGCATCCAGCCGCGCCCGCCGGTTGAACGCATCAGCGGGGCGACGGTCGACGTGCGCCTCGGCAACCAGTTCCGCACTTTTCGCGGCCACACCGCGCCTTTTATCGATCTGAGCGGGCCGAAGCACGAAGTCAGCGCCGCGCTGGATCGGGTGATGAGCGATGAGATCGTGCTGCCGGAAGGGGAGGCGTTCTTCCTGCACCCCGGCGAGCTGGCGCTGGCGGTGACGCTGGAGTCGGTTACCCTGCCGAACGATCTGGTCGGCTGGCTGGACGGCCGCTCGTCGTTAGCCCGCTTAGGGCTGATGGTGCACGTCACCGCGCACCGCATCGATCCCGGCTGGCAGGGCCGCATCGTGCTGGAGTTCTATAACTCCGGTAAGCTGCCGCTGGCGCTGCGCCCCGGCATGCTGATCGGCGCGCTGAGCTTCGAACCCCTTTCGGGGCCTGCCGCCCGCCCGTATAACAGCCGGCAGGATGCCAAATACAAAGGCCAGCAGGGCGCAGACGCGAGCCGTATTGACGAAGACTAAGGAGCGGAAGGCATGAAGAGATTGATAACCACGTTAGCCATTCTGTTGGTGGTGATAGTGGCAGGCATGACCGCGCTGGTGGTGCTGGTCAATCCCAATGACTTTCGCAGCTACATGACCCGGCAGGTGGAGCAGCGCAGCGGCTACCGCCTGGCGCTGACGGGCGAGCTGCGCTGGCACGTCTGGCCGCAGCTCAGCATCCTCTCCGGCCCGGTGAGCCTCACCGCACCGGGGGCCAGCCAGCCGGTGCTCAGCGCCGAAAATATGCGGCTGGACGTTGCCCTGCTGCCGCTGCTTTCCCATCAGCTGGCGGTCAAACAGGTGATGCTGAAAGGCGCGGTCGTGCGCTTAATCCCCGACAGCGAACGCCAGAGCCCACCGGACGCGCCGATCGGTCCGGCCGGCTCCTCTGCTTCTGCACCGCTTGACGACGTTACCCACGGCTGGTCGTTTGATATCGCGCATCTGAAGATCGTCGACAGCCTGCTGGTGTGGCAGCAGCGCGACGGCAGCCAGCTCAACGTCCGTGACTTTAACCTGCAGCTGGATCAGCCGCAGCCGCGACAGGCAAAGCTGGAGGTCAGCAGCCGCATTAACCGTGACCAGCGCGAGCTGCAGCTGACGCTGAAGAGCGACGTTGACCTCAGCGGCTACCCGCGCCAGCTCAGCGGAGCGATCACCCGGTTCGACTATCGCCTGCGCGGGGCTGACCTGCCCACTGAGGGCATCAGCGGCAGCGCCAGCATGCAGGCCAGCTGGAACGGCCAGAGCCGTGACTTCAGCCTCAGCGATCTGCAGCTCAGCGCCAACGACAGCCAGCTGAGCGGCACCCTCAGCGGCCGGCTGGGTGAGCTGCCGCAGCTGCAGGCCCGCCTGCACGCCAGCAACCTGAATCTTGACGCGCTGCTGGCGATGCCGGTCGCCGCCAGTACCGCTTCCCAGCCTGCTGCGGCCGCCTCGCGCGGGCCTGTGATCGCCGATATGCCGCTGCACGATCACGCCGGGTCGGTGCTTGCCGGCTTTAACGGCTCGCTGGCGCTGCAGGCCGACCGCCTGCAGTGGCGCGGCATCAATATGGATGGCGTGCAGCTGGCGGCGGACAACCGTGACGGTAAGCTGACCGTTAGCCAGTTTGACGGGCGCAGCGGGCCGGGCAGTTTCTCTCTGCCTGCCACTCTGACGATCACCCCGACGCAGACCCTGGTCAGCGTGCGGCCGCTGCTGAAGTCGATGCCGCTAGGCCCGCTGCTTAACGCCTTTGCGCTGCCGGACTCGGTCAGCGGCGAGCTGTCGCTCAGCGGTGCTTTCAGCGGCGACGGCTTAACCGTCGACGCCTTTAAGCGCCAGTGGCGCGGTAAGGGCGAGATGCGGCTGGCCGACGCACAGATCGCCGGGCTTAATTTTCAACAGCTGGTGCAGCGCGCGGTGGAGAACAGCAGCGATAAGGTGCGCGGCGATCGCCAGGAGGGGCAGCCGGACCTGCAGCAGATTACCGGCAGCGCCACGCTGAACAACGGCCGGCTCGATTTTGTCAAACTCGACGCGCGTGGCTCTGCGCTCAACTATAACGGCAGCGGCAACGTCGATCTGGCCAACCGCGCGCTGGATATGAACTTCGGCGTTACCGTGACCGACGGCTGGCAGGGCGATGATTCGCTGGTGCGGCGCCTGCAGACCACCCCGGTGCCGCTACGCATCTACGGGCCCTGGTCGCAGATCAACTACAGCCTGAAGGTCGACCAGGTGCTGCGATCGCAGCTGCGTGATGAAGCGAAACAGCGGCTGAAGGAGTGGATGGGGCGTAACCCGGAAGCGAAAAACAGCGGCGATGCAAACAAGTTGCTGAAAGATCTGGAACGTTAACCGGCACGCTGTGCCGGTTTTTTTATTCTGCCGCGATCTTTTTAAATTTCAGAATAAGATTATACTGAAGAATCATTCCTTTAATGCATAATCGAAGAACAATTACACTCTTATTGATTTGGAAAAACTATGACCAAGCTTAAGGCAGTAATCCCGGTCGCTGGCCTTGGTATGCACATGCTCCCCGCTACCAAAGCCATTCCTAAAGAGATGTTACCTATCGTCGACAAGCCAATGATTCAGTACATTGTCGATGAGTGTGTGACCGCCGGCATCAAAGAGATTGTGCTGGTGACTCACGCGTCTAAGAACGCCGTCGAAAACCATTTTGATACCTCCTACGAGCTGGAAGCGCTGCTGGAAGCCCGCGTAAAACGCTCGCTGCTCAGCGAAGTTCAGTCGATCTGCCCGCCGGGCGTGACCATTATGAACGTGCGCCAGCCGCAGCCGCTGGGCCTGGCGAATGCGCTGCTGTGCGCCCGTCCGATGCTGCACGACCAGCCGTTTGTGGTGGTGCTGCCGGACGTGCTGCTGGACGGCTCCACCGCCGACCCGCTGCGTTACAACCTGGCGGCGATGATCGCCCGTTTTGAAGAGACCGGCCGCAGCCAGGTGCTGGCGCACCGTCTTGAAGACGCTGACCTCTCCGAGTACTCGGTGCTGACCACCCAGGAGCCGCTGTCGATTCCGGGTAAAGTCAGCCCGATCGTCGACTTCGTTGAGAAGCCGGAAGATCCGCAGGCGCTGAACTCCACGCTGTCAGCGGTGGGCCGCTACGTGCTGTCTGCCGATATCTGGGCCGAGCTGCAGAACCTGGAGCCGGGCGCCTGGGGACGCTTCCAGCTGACCGACGCCATCGCCAACCTGAGCAAGAAAAAGCCGGTGGACGCCCATCTGCTGAGCGGTGACAGCTTCGACTGCGGCCGTAAGCTCGGTTATATGAAAGCCTTCGTCACCCTTGGCCTGCGCAACCACGCTCAGGGCGCCGATTTCCGCGACGCGATTAAAAAAATCCTGGCAAATTAAGCCAACGTTAATCAGGGCCCTGCCCGTTGGCGTGGCCCGCAAGGAGTCATCATGGCAATTTTAGTCACCGGTGGGGCGGGGTATATCGGCTCGCACACCGTGCTGTCGCTGCTGCAGCGCGGCAGCGAAGTGGTTGTACTGGATAACCTGAGCAACGCCTCACGCGAAGCGGTAAAGCGCGTTGAGCAGCTGAGCGGTAAAACCGCCACCTTCGTTGAAGGCGATATTCTGGACCGCGCCTGCCTGCGCGACATTTTCGCCAGCCACGCCATCGATGCGGTGATCCACTTCGCCGGGCTGAAGGCGGTGGGGGAGTCCACCCGCAAGCCGCTGGAGTACTACCAGAACAACGTTACCGGCAGCCTGGTGCTGCTGGAAGAGATGCGCGCAGCCGGCGTGCATCAGTTTATCTTCAGCTCTTCCGCGACCGTTTACGGTGCCGACGCGCCGGTGCCCTATGTGGAAACCACGCCGATCGGCGGCACCACCAGCCCGTACGGCACCTCCAAGCTGATGGTCGAGCAGATCCTGCGCGACTTCGCCGTCGCCGAACCGCAGTTTCAGATTATCGCGCTGCGCTACTTCAACCCGGTCGGCGCCCATGAATCCGGCCTGATTGGCGAAGATCCCAACGGTATCCCTAATAACCTGCTGCCCTACATTGCCCAGGTGGCGATCGGCCGGCTGGAGAAGCTTGGCATCTTTGGCGGCGACTACCCAACCAAAGACGGCACCGGCGTGCGTGACTATATTCACGTAATGGATCTGGCCGAAGGCCACCTGAAGGCGCTGGATCACCTGCCGGCCATCAGCGGCTATAAAGCCTACAACCTCGGTGCCGGGGGAGGGTATTCGGTGCTGGAGATGCTCAGGGCGTTTGAGAAAGCCTCAGGCCGTGCGGTGCCGTATCAGATCTCGCCGCGCCGCGCCGGTGACCTGGCCGCCTTCTGGGCCGATGCCTCGCTGGCCGATCGTGAACTCGACTTCCGCGTCTCACGCGGTATCGATGAGATGATGCGAGATACCTGGAACTGGCAGTCGAAAAACCCGAACGGCTATCGTTAGAAAACATCAGAACAGCTTTATTATTTCGTAAAAAAACTTCCGTGCGCGGAAGTTTTTATTTTTCAGTAAGTTACGTTCATTCATATTCCCTCGCATTTCTAATCCCTTGATCGTAATGAGATTATTCTTACTTCTTAATTTTTAACACTTTTTGCCAAAAATGCAGTTTGAATCTATACTCCGCAGGCTTCTGGCGTAGAATCAGACTTTAATCCCTACTCTTAACGTATTTTAAGATGTTTGCTGATTAGGGTTTTCTCTGTAGTAACCGGGAGTTAGGCTGTCAGAGGCAGTCAGTCCGGCAGCAGAATAGACTTTTCAGGATTATTCCTGAACACAATCCGTTCCAAAGCTTCTAGCCTTACCAACAATGATGGACATCACCTATGCCTGCTGGTAGCGAAAGCCAGGGGCGGTAGCGTGGGAAAAACGCGCGAAGCGCACAATCTGAATGATTATGGGTGCAGAGATATGCAGGACATCCTCATTATTTTTCTCGGTGCCATGGCACTGCTGTTTATTGCGCGTAAAATTGCCCGCCGCGTCGGTTTGGTTGACAAACCCGGCGGACGTAAACAGCACAAGGGCACGATTCCGCTGGTAGGCGGGGTCTCAATTTATTTTTCACTGTGGATTATGTATTTGCTGCAGCCGGGCTGGCTGCCGGACTTCTCGCTTTACATGCTGTGCGCCAGCGTATTGCTGGTAGTCGGCATCCTGGACGATCGGTTCGACCTGCCGGTGCTGCCTCGCGCAGGCATTCAGGCAGGCGTGGCCATCGTTATGGTGCTCAGCGGGCTGTCGCTCTCCTCCTTTGGCAATATTCTGTTTGGCTATCCGCTGATGCTTGGCGGGCTCGGCTGGCTGATGACCGTTTTTGCCGTTATCGGTGCCATCAACGCCTTCAATATGGTGGACGGTATTGATGGCCTGCTGGGCGCGCTCTCCTGCGTGACCTTCGGTTCACTGAGCATCGTATTCCTGATGGGCGGTAACGCGGAGCTGGCGATGTGGTGCCTGGGGCTGATGGCCGCCTGTATTCCCTATATCCTGCTTAACCTGGGTATTCCGTGGGGGCGCAAGTTCAAAGTCTTTATGGGGGATGCGGGGAGTATGCTGATTGGCTTTACGGTGATCTGGCTGCTGATCCTTGCCACCCAGGGCGAAGAGGCGGTAATGAGCCCGGTAACCGCGCTGTGGCTGATTGCCGTACCGCTGGTGGATATGCTACGGGTGATGGTCAGCCGCGTGCTGCGCGGGGTCAGCCCGTTCCGCGCTGACCGTGAGCACATGCACCATATACTGATGCGTGCCGGCTTAAGCGGCCGCTGGACGCTGTTAGTGATGACCTCCGCACAGGTCTTCAGCGCAATGACCGGTATTATCCTTGATGGCTGCCACGTGCCGGACGGCTGGCAGCTGCTGCTGTTTTTGCCGGCATCCTTCTTCCTGCTGTACGGGGTAGGCGCATCCTATCGCATTAAGCTTTCGTTTGCTCGCTTACTGACTGTTAAATAAAGTGATTTCAGGTACATTATGCAGATAATGGGCCGCGCCGGTAACGGTTGACGTAAATAATCAGAGAGAATTGACGCGTGAAAATTTTAGTGACCGGCGGAGCCGGATTTATCGGCTCTGCCGTAGTACGTCATATTATTAACTGCACAGCCGACAGCGTGGTGAATCTCGACAAACTGACCTACGCCGGCAATCCAGAGTCGCTGGTCAGCGTTGAAGCCGACCCGCGCTACGCCTTTGAGCAGGCCGATATCTGCGACGCTCAGGCGATGCGGGAGCTGTTTGCACGTCATCAGCCCGATGCGGTGATGCACCTGGCGGCAGAGAGCCACGTTGACCGCTCGATTAGCGGTCCGGCGGACTTTATCCATACCAATATCGTCGGTACCAGCGTGCTGCTGGAAGCGGCACGCGGCTACTGGAATGAACTGGATCAGCCGCGTAAAGCGGCGTTCCGCTTCCACCATATCTCCACCGATGAAGTGTACGGTGACCTGCCGCACCCGGACGAGGTCAGCGACGGGCACCCCCTGCCGCTGTTTACCGAAACCACCCCCTATGCGCCAAGCAGCCCCTACTCTGCGTCTAAGGCCGCCTCCGATCACCTGGTCCGCGCCTGGCTGCGCACCTACGGCCTGCCGACGCTGGTGACCAACTGTTCAAACAACTACGGCCCGTATCATTTCCCCGAGAAACTGATCCCGCTGGTGATCCTCAACGCGCTGGCGGGCAAACCGCTGCCGGTGTACGGCAAGGGTGACCAGATCCGTGACTGGCTCTACGTCGACGATCACGCCCGTGCGCTCTATACCGTACTGACCCGTGGTGAAGTGGGGGAGACCTATAATATCGGCGGCCACAACGAGAAGCAGAACCTGCAGGTGGTGGAAACCATCTGCGATCTGCTGGATGAGCTGGTGCCGAAAGAGACGCCATACCGCCAGCAGATCGCTTACGTGGCCGACCGCCCTGGCCACGACCGCCGCTACGCCATTGACGCGGGCAAAATCGCCCGTGAACTGGGCTGGCAGCCGCAGGAAACCTTCGACAGCGGCATCCGCAAAACCGTGCAGTGGTATCTGGATAACGCCGAATGGGTTGCCAACGTGAAAAGCGGCGCCTATCAGGCGTGGATCGACCACAACTATCAGGGTCGTCAGCAATGAAGATCCTGCTGTTAGGGAAAAACGGTCAGCTCGGCTGGGAACTGCAGCGCGCGCTGGCTCCGCTCGGGCAGGTGACGGCGCTGGCCAGCGATGCGGCCGACTACTGTGGCGATCTGCGTCAGCCTGAACTGCTGGCGGCGACCGTCCGCCAGCTGCGGCCGGATGTGATTGTTAACGCTGCCGCCTGGACCGCCGTTGACCTCGCCGAAAGCGAGCCGCAGGCCGCCTATCAGGTGAATGCGCAGGCGGTCGAAGTGCTTGCCCGCGAAGCGCAGCAGCTGGGCGCATGGCTGATTCACTACTCCACCGATTACGTCTTTTCCGGCAGCGGTGAACGACCGTGGCGGGAAGACGACAGCACCGGTCCGCTGAACGTGTACGGCGCCAGCAAGCTGGCCGGCGAGCAGGCAATTATTGCGGCCTGTGACCAGCACCTGATCTTCCGTACCAGCTGGGTCTACGGCAGCCGCGGGAATAACTTTGCCCGCACCATGCTGCGTCTTGGCCAGCAGCGCGAAGAGCTGGCGGTGATTAATGACCAGTTTGGCGCACCGACCGGCGCGGACCTGCTGGCAGACTGTAGCGCCCATGCGCTGGTTAAAGCGCTGGCTAACCCGGCGCTGGCCGGGGTTTACCACCTTGCGGCGGGCGGCACGACCAGCTGGTACGACTATGCCCGGCTGGTGTTTAGTGAAGCCGATGCAGCCGGCCTGCCGCTGGCGCTGCGGAAGCTTAATCCGCAGCCGACCAGCGGTTATCCCACTCCGGCACAGCGACCGCTTAATTCGCGGCTGGATACGGCAAAATTTAAGCAGGCGTTTGGCCTGCAATTGCCTGAGTGGCAGCAGGGTGTTCAGCGGATGCTGGCCGAAATCCTGCCGTCGCAGGTAAAATAATCATTTCCGCTCCGCACGAAGCGGACGTAAAAATAAGAGAATCATGATGGCACGTAAGGGAATTATTCTGGCGGGCGGCTCCGGCACCCGTCTCTATCCGGTGACAATGGCGGTCAGCAAGCAGCTGCTGCCGATCTATGACAAACCGATGATCTACTACCCGCTCAGCACCCTGATGCTGGCCGGCATCCGCGATATCCTGATTATCAGCACCCCGCAGGACACGCCGCGTTTTGAACAGCTGCTTGGCGATGGCAGCCAGTGGGGCCTTAACCTGCAGTACGTGGTGCAACAGAGCCCGGACGGGCTGGCGCAGGCGTTTATCCTCGGTGAAGAGTTTATCGGTGAAGACAGCTGTGCGCTGGTGCTCGGCGACAATATCTTCTACGGCCACGACCTGCCAAAAGAGCTGCAGTCGGCGGTGGGCCAGACTTCCGGCGCAACGGTCTTTGCCTATCACGTCAACGACCCCGAGCGTTACGGCGTGGTCGAGTTTGACGCGGACGGCGTGGCGGTGTCGCTGGAGGAGAAACCAGCCGAACCAAAGAGTAACTACGCCGTTACCGGGCTCTACTTCTACGACAACCGCGTAGTCGGGATGGCCAAAAGCCTGCAGCCGTCACCACGCGGCGAGCTGGAGATCACCGATATTAACCGCCTGTATATGGAGCAGGGCGAGCTGTCAGTAGCGATGATGGGGCGCGGCTTCGCGTGGCTGGACACCGGCACCCACCACAGCCTGATCGAGGCCAGCAACTTCATTCAGACCATTGAAGAACGTCAGGGGCTGAAAGTCTCCTGCCCGGAAGAGATCGCCTTCCGCAAAGGCTTTATTGATGCTGCGCAGGTGCGCAAACTGGCCGAACCGCTGTCGAAAAACGCCTACGGTCAGTATCTGTTGAAAATGATTAAAGGTCTGAACTGATAATGAATGTGATCACCACGGCAATACCTGACGTGTTGCTGTTTGAACCCCGGGTGTTTGGCGACGATCGCGGCTTCTTTTTTGAAAGCTTCAGCCAACAGGTCTTTGAGCAGGCAGTCGGTCACCCGGTGAGTTTTGTGCAGGATAACCACTCTAAATCCTCTAAAGGCGTATTACGCGGCCTGCACTACCAGCGTGAGCCGCACGCTCAGGGCAAGCTGGTGCGTTGTGTCGCCGGTGCGGTGTTTGACGTGGCGGTGGATATCCGCCCCGGCTCGCCGACGCGTGGCCAGTGGGTGGGGGAGATCCTCTCGGCGGAAAACAAACGCCAGTTGTGGATACCGGAAGGATTTGCACACGGTTTTCTGGTACTGAGCGACAGCGCTGAGTTTGTCTACAAAACGACGGCTTACTACCATCCGCAGAGCGATGCGGGGATCGCCTGGAACGATCCTGTACTGGATATCCGCTGGCCGCTGCCGTCCGGCGGCCCTCTGCTTTCTGAGAAAGATGCCGCTGCTGAAAAATTCTTATGATCCTCCGCAATAATGAATAAACACCTTAATGTATTGGCCTATATTTACAGCGTCAGGATTTATGCCGCTGCGATCAGCATTGTTCTGGTTCCGTGGGTCATAAAGCTGGTCGGCTATGATGCGTACGGGCTGGTAGGTTTTTTTGCTATTCTGCTGGCCTGCATGAACATCCTGGATGCCGGCATCGGCGGCGTATTAACCCGGCAGGCGATCGTGTCACGTACCAGCCGGGGGCAGTTCAGTCAGTTCCTCAGTGTGTTTCGTAAAGTCATTATTCTGTTTGTTACGGTGGGGGTCGCGGTAGCGCTGCTGGGCAGCCTGCTGGCGCAGCATTACGGTAAAAGCTGGCTGAACACCAGCCTCAGCCATCAGGAAGTGGCATTCTGTACGTCGCTGATGTTTTGCATTTTCGCCGTACACTATATTCAGGGGCCATGGCGAAGTTTACTGCTTTCGAATGAAAGTCAGGCGACGCTTGCTACCATCAACTTTGTCTATATGTCTCTGTCACAGCCCGGCGCCCTGCTGCTGCTGATCTATTACCGGCAGGATATAAAATTTTATTTTTTCGCCCAGCTGATTGCCGCGATAATTAACACCTCGCTGATGATATTTTACGGCGAGAGAGTGAAACGGAAGATTGTTGCCGGACTTCGCGACGTTAATGAAGTGGTCAACCGTCTGTCGTTAAGAAGCCTGCTGCTGTTCGCGTTACAGCTTTCGCTGTTATCCATACTGTGGATTATCGTCAATCAGTCAGACAAGCTGGCGCTTACCCGATTTATGGCGCTGTCTGATTACGCAAAATACAGCGTAGCGGTGTCACTGACTACCGTGGTTGCCATCATCAGCGATCCCCTCAACCAGGTGCTGCTGCCCAGGCTCACGCGTAGCTGGCATGAGAAAAATTTCGCCGTCTTTGCGCGGTTCTTTTTTGCTGCCTACAGTTTTGTCTGCCTGCTGCTGGTGCCGCTGAGCGCGTTTATGTTTTTCTTTGCCAACGATCTTCTCTATCTCTGGAGCAACGATCGTGTTCTGGCTGAGGGAGCCGCGCGTTACCTGCCGTGGCTGTTTGCCGGTAGCGTGTTTGCCGTACTGTCTAACCTCTGTTTTTTACTGCGATACAGTTCCGGCCAGCTGAAAAACCATACGCTGATCTATCTGCTCTTCAGCGTGCTGGTGGTCCCTCTCAACGTCATTGTTGCCCGCGTCTGGCAGGGTGAGGGGACATCGCTGTTTTTTGCGGCCAGCAGCGGTCTGCTGTTCCTGCTGTGGGCAGGCTATAACTTTCATCGTTATTTTGTCTCCGGAGCCGCATTGCTCTACCAGATGCTGCTGCCGGTCATACTCATTTCGCTGGTCTGGTTCTGGTTTATCGCCCGGGTGGATATCCCCTCCACAAGTCGCGTTGTCAGTTTCGCTATATTGATGCTGAAGGGCCTTGGGGGAACGGTTCTTACCGGTGGCTACATTTTGCTTATCAGAAATAAAATTAACATTACATTAAGAGCCAGTGTCCAATGAATGTCTTTATTTATGCCAACAGCTATGACGGGAACAGTGGCGGGATCCTTGTTCTGCACCGTCTGTGCCACCTGATCAATCAGCTGGAAGGGTGCCGCGCCTGGCTGGTGGGCGCGACCCCGCTCAGCACTAACCGGCCCGATCCGAAAAGGATTGCCGCTGAGCTCAAGTGGTACGTTTACGGTAAGCGACGTTTTCAGACCAACCCACTCTGGCAGACACCAGTCTGGCAGAACGGCAAGCTGCCGGACGATGCGGTTGTCGTCTATCCTGAAGTGACCAACGGCAATCCGCTGCGGGCGAAGCGCGTGGTCCGCTGGTTTCTGCACCAGCCGGGCTATCATACCGGCGTGATTGACTACGGTAAGGGTGAACTCTGGTTTAAATTTAATTCCGCCATTGATGACTTTTCCCGTGCAGATTCGGTGCTTTCCACGCATGAACTCAAGGTTATCTATTATCCGCTGGATATCTATCAGCCTGTGGAAGGTGCGGATGATCACAGGACGCTGGAATGTTGCCATATGGTGAGAAAAGGCACCGATAAACCCGCTGTTCACCCAGCAGGATCTGTCGCGGTGGATGGGCTGTCCCATCAGGAGATGGCGGAAGTGTTCCGGCGCGCCCGACGTTTTATCTCCTATGATGATTACACCGCGTACTCTATTTTTGCCGTGCTGAGTGGCTGTGAATCGATCGTCGTGCCGGGGAAAGGGCGCAGCATCACTGACTGGTACCCGCAGGAGAGCGACCGTTACGGGCTGGCCTACGGTTTTGAGCCGCAGCAGCTGGAGTGGGCCGCTGCCACGCGCCATAAAGTGTCAGAACATATTCTCGCCGAACATGAAAAGTCACGTCAAAACGTGATCCAGGCGATTGATGAAATCCGGCATTATTTTAATCAGTAAGTGTTTTCGCGTTGGCGGTCATTCCTGGAAAGGCATTCAGTTTTTCCAGGGAAAAGATGCGCAGCTAAATATCTGCTTCATCAAATAGTTTTCAACTATGATAATTTATATTTTCGGTTATATGATTCTGCTGGGGATGCTGCTGGTATCCGTTGACAGAAGATGTCCGGTTTATTTGTCCCGGCTGATGTTCTCATTTATGTGTGTTACGCTGTTAGTGTTTTGCGCGCTACGCGGAGACATTGATCCCGATCATCATAGTTATCTGAATATCTACGGCTATATTACTCAGGGGCAGACTTATCTGATTGAGCCTGCCTTCTATTTCTTTACATGGCTTTCTTATTACCTGATTAACAGCCCTGCATTGATTTTTATAGGGTTTGCCTTTATTTCCCTCACGGTAAAACATGAGTTACTGAGAAAGTATAGTCTCTATCCGCTGCTGTCATTGCTGATTTATTACTGCAATTATTATATTTTGCATGATATGACGCAGATACGCATCGGTGTTGCGATTGGTATTGCTTTCGCCGCGATCGTCTGCTGGTTCAGTAACCGGAGATATACCTATTATCTGTTGATCTTCATCTCTTTCCTTTTCCATTATTCCGCACTGATGTTCTTAATTGTGCCATTTTTGCCTAAGGGAAGGGTCAAAAATAAAGAACTTCTGATTTATATTTTTGTGCTGGTCTTTGCATACGTTTTGTATGCTATGAAATTTGGACTTGCGAGTGTGTTCTCCTATATACCTATCGGCTTCGTACAGGAGAAATTCCTTGCCTATAGTGAGGAAACACGCTCGGGAGCCCTGCAGCCAGTCAATGTTTTCAGTATGATGCAGATGCTGAAGCTGGCAGTAATTGCGTTGATATTTTTATTTGCCAATCGCAGATACAGCCACTCTCCGTTTCATAATACAATGTTTCGCTTCTATATTTTTTCTTCTTTATTCTGGGTGATGTTTTTTGATATTCCTGCCTTTAGCATTCGTATATCAGAGTTGTTTGGGTTTTCAGAGGTGTTTCTGCTTCCCTGCCTGATGTCGGTGTCCGCCAGGAAGTCTGTTGGGTTAGGTATAATCATTTCGATAACCCTGTTTATGTTTTATCTTAATATTTATCATAATAAAATTCTTTTGCCGTGGTCGGTATTTTGGGAGTGATGATGAAAGTTTTGCCCGTTATTGTTCTGTACAAAACAAAGCTGAATGGCAGCCAGAGCGTCTGTTCTCTGCTGGCGCAGAATATCGGTGTGCTCGGGATCGATAAAATTTTCGTTTATGATAATTCTCCCGTTGCCAGTCCTCAACAGCCAGGCACCGACGCGGCAGCGGTTGAGGTTATCTATCATCACGATCGGCAGAATTCCGGCGTCAGCCGTGCCTATAACACCGCCGCACGTTACGCCAGTGAACAGGGTTACGACTGGCTGCTGTTGCTCGATCAGGACACCCTGTTACCGGACGGTGCCCTGGAACGTTATCGTGATGCCATGCTGTTGCATCCGCAGCTTCCGCTGTTTGCCCCGGTGCTTAAAACTCAACAAGGGGCGATCTGCTCACCCTGTGAGTACCGCTTCCATCGCGGCTTTTCGCCCAAAGAGGTCCACCGTGGCTTAGCGGACTTTCGGCACTGGGCTCCCATCAACAGCTGTATGATGGTTTCAACTGAAAAACTGCTGGAGGTCGGTGGCTATAATGAACGCGCCTTCCTCGACTTCAGCGATTTTCAGTTTATCGAGCGTTTAAGGAAAAAATATTCCCAATTCTGTATTGTCGACTTTGTCGCAACGCAGGATTTTTCAAATGACACCCGCGATGTTTCCGCGCTTGCGCGTCGTTTTAAACTCTATTGCCAGTGTGCCCTGGGCTGCGAACGTGATTCTGCTCTCGACAGCCTGCAGTATTTGATGATTGTGACGCTGCGAATGCTAAAACTGACCGCGCGCACCCGTAATCTCGATTTCTTGAAGATTTTCATCAAAGGATACATTTTCAGGAGAAGTGAAGAAGTATGATTTCAGTATGTATGGCCACCTATAACGGCGAACACTATATTCACCAACAGCTGCTGAGTATTTTAAAACAACTGGACGAGCATGATGAAATCATCATTTCCGACGATGGCAGTCAGGACAGTACGTTAGCGGTTATTGCTGCGTTTAACGATCCACGAGTAACGGTTATCAGCCATTCGCGTGACTGGCTGCCGGCTGCCACCCCCGTCATTTCACGGGTGAAAAACAGTTTTTCCTCTGCGCTGGAGAAAGCACAGGGTGAATTTATTTTCCTCTCCGACCAGGACGACGAGTGGCTGGAGGGCCGCGTTGCGGCCGCAGTGGCCGAATTGCAGAGTGGCGCTGACCTGGTGGTCTGCGACTGCAAAGTGGTTGATGACAACCATCAGACGCTGATTAACTCCTGGTATGAATTCATCCCGCCCAGCAAGAGCCTGCTGCGCACGCTGTGGAAGAGCTCTTTCCACGGATGCTGTATGGCCTTTCGCGCCGAGGTATTACGCCGCGCGCTGCCGTTCCCGGACCGGGATATCGGCCATGACACGTGGCTTGGCCTGATGGCCTGCTGGCGGGGAAAAGTAACATTCCTGGCTCAGCCCTATATTCTTTACCGTCGTCACGGCAGCGCGGTAACGCATTGCGGGTTCAAAAGCGAACGCAGTCTGAAAACAAAACTGCTTTATCGTAAAGATCTTATGCTGTCGCTGCTGACAAGGATGGTCAATGCCTAGTATTGCGCATGTCCAGGTTATGCCGAAATTATCCGGCGTACAGAACTTTTCTTTACATATTCTGAAAGATCTGCCCTTTGACGAAAAATATCTTATCTGCTCTGAGGCAGAGCAGGTAGCGGAAGGGCAGCGGGAGGAGTTTATTCAGGCCTTCACCGAGGCCGGCGTAAAAATCATTTGGGCAAAGCACCTGTGCCGATCGACAGGGCCTCACGATCTTGCTGCAACCCTTGAGCTGTGGCAGATATTTCGTCGCTATCGTTTTGACATCGTTCATACCAATTCGACAAAGCCCGGGGTTATCGCCCGTATTGCCGCCAGACTTGCGGGAATTAAAAAGGTCATTCATACCGTGCATGGCATTGCCTTTCATGAGCACGAAAGTCTGCTTAAGAGAGTGTTTTATTACGGTCTTGAAGCATTCGCTCTGCAATTTGGCCATGTTAACGTATCGGTCAATAAGTTCTATCTTCGCTATTATCGCCCGTTTTTCTGGAAAAAGAATTGCTTTATTTATAATGGCATTAATCCTGAGAAGTGGATAAACCAGGCACCGGTTACTCCCTCGTTATCTGAGGCTGAAGAAGGCAAAGCGGCAAAACGGGTCCTGTTTGTCGGCCGGCTCGATACGCAGAAAAACCCCCTGACCGCTATCCGCGCGTTTGCCTGCCTTCTGGGTAAGCTGCCCGGTGCGCATTTCGATATGGTCGGCGATGGTGAACTCAGAGCAGATTGTGAAGCGCTGGTGCGTGAACTGGGCATTGAACAACAGGTGACGTTCCACGGCTGGATTGGCAACCCTGAACACTTCTATGCACGCTGTGACGTGTTTTTTTGCCCCTCTCTCTACGAAGCATTCGGTTTTACCTTCACCGAGGCTGCGCTGTTCTCGCGTCCCATCGTCGCTTCTGATGTCGAGGGCATCCCGGAGGTGGTGATCGCCAATAAAATGGGTTTGATATGCAGTGCCGATGACTACGCGGCCCAGGCAGACTGCCTGTATCGCATTCTGACCGACTCTTCACTGGCTGCGGAATTTGGTCGGTTTGGTCGTCAGCACGTTATTGAGCATTTTCCTCTGTCAAACTGCCTGAAACAGTATCTGAAACTCTATACCGATGAATGAATGTTTCCTCAGGGGAAGTGTCAGTTCCGTTTTTCCAGTCGATGAGGCTGAATCGTGATAGCTTTTTGAGAAAAAAAATGGCGGAATGCGTTTTAAACCCCCATAAAATGAGCGTGTTAGTCGATAAATCGCCTTTCATTTTCAGTCAAAATCTATCGCATCAATCACTACCCACTGCACCTAAACCTGAGTTAACATGTTTAGAACATTGACCGCAGTCACATTACTGCAGGAAACATCACGTAGACAGGAGTAGGTATGTCCAAGCAACAGATCGGCGTTGTGGGTATGGCTGTTATGGGCCGTAATCTGGCACTCAACATTGAGAGCCGTGGCTATTCAGTCTCTATCTTCAACCGCTCGCGTGAGAAGACGGACGAAGTGGTTGCTGAGAACCCGGGTAAGAACCTGGTTCCGCATTACACCGTAGAAGAGTTCGTCGACTCCCTGGAAAAACCGCGTCGTATTCTTCTGATGGTGCAGGCCGGTGAAGCGACCGACAAAACCATCGCCTCTCTGACTCCTCACCTGGACAAGGGCGACATTCTGATCGACGGTGGTAACACCTTCTATAAAGACACCATTCGCCGTAACCGCGAGCTGTCTGAGCAGGGCTTCAACTTCATCGGTACCGGCGTTTCCGGCGGTGAAGAGGGCGCGCTGAAGGGTCCGTCAATCATGCCTGGCGGCCAGAAAGAAGCCTACGAGCTGGTAGCACCGATTCTGGATCAGATCGCAGCACGCGCCGAAGGCGAAGCCTGTGTCGCCTATATGGGTCCGGATGGCGCGGGTCACTACGTGAAGATGGTGCATAACGGCATCGAATACGGTGACATGCAGCTGATCGCAGAAGCCTACTCCCTGCTGAAAAATGCCCTGAACCTGAGCAACGACGAGCTGGCGAAAACCTTCAGCGAGTGGAACGAAGGCGAGCTGAGCAGCTACCTGATCGACATCACCAAAGATATCTTCACCAAGAAAGACGAAGAGGGTAACTACCTGGTAGACGTCATTCTGGATGAAGCAGCGAACAAAGGCACCGGTAAATGGACCAGCCAGAGTTCACTGGATCTCGGCGAGCCGCTGTCACTGATCACCGAATCCGTGTTTGCGCGCTACCTCTCCTCGCTGAAAACTCAGCGCGTTGCGGCATCTAAAGTGCTGAGCGGCCCGGCCGTGCAGCCGGTGTCTGGCGATAAAGCCGAGTTCGAAGAGAAAGTGCGTCGTGCACTGTACCTGGGTAAGATCGTCTCTTACGCACAGGGCTTCTCACAGCTGAAAGCCGCTTCTGAAGAGAACAACTGGGACCTGAACTACGGTGAGATCGCCAAGATCTTCCGTGCGGGCTGCATCATCCGCGCCCAGTTCCTGCAGAAGATCACCGATGCGTACGCCGACAACGCCGACATCGCTAACCTGCTGCTGGCACCGTACTTCAAGAACATCGCCGACGAATACCAGCAGGCGCTGCGTGACGTGGTGGCCTATGCCGTGCAGAACGGTATCCCTACGCCGACCTTCTCTGCCGCTATCGCTTACTACGACAGCTACCGTTCAGCGGTGCTGCCGGCTAACCTGATTCAGGCGCAGCGTGACTACTTCGGTGCTCACACCTACAAGCGTATTGATAAAGACGGTGTGTTCCACACCGAGTGGCTGGACTAATCTGCCATTGACCTCCCGCCGTCCGGCGGGAGGTTTTCTACCTGATTTTTCCGTTTTTATGCAGAATACACTGCTTTATCGCCTTAACTTTTCTACTCTTTTTTTCATCTAAGCACGCTCGCCGTGTTGGCTTTTTTCTCGCTGGAATAATCAATTATGCACCAAGACAATCAAATGTCCGGGTATGCTGCTGCATCCCGTGATTCGACCTATCGTCAGGATGACCTGGACTTGCTGGATGTTATCGCTCAACTATGGCGCGGAAAAATCATTATCCTGTCCACCATGCTGATAGCGCTGTTGCTGGCCTGCGGCTATCTGGCGGTGGTTAAAGAGAAATGGACCTCCAGCGCGATTGTGACGCTGCCCGCGGCCGGACAGGTTGCTAACTATAATGCAGCGCTCAGCGTGCTTTATGAACAGAACCCCAGAGATAAACCCGCGCTGGGCGAGCTGCAGGAACAGTTGTTTGGCCGCTTCAGCGCATCAATGAGCGCGCTGGCCAGCGAACTGAAAAATCAGGGCGAACCACAGTCTCTGACCGTTGAACCTGTCTCACAAAATAGCAATGATTCGCTGCGGTTTGCCTTTGTTGCCGGTTCAGCAGAAGAGGCGAAAAAAGCGCTTAACGGCTATATCAGTAAAGTGAATGATGACGTCGTCGAAGATTATGGTGCTGATATTCGTCGCAGTCTGAGTGTTAAAACCCGCGAGCTATCAGACTCGCTGGCAGCGCAGAAGCAGGTCGCGCTGGATAAGAAAGAGCAGCGTATGGCGGTGATCAGACAATCGCTGAAAATAGCGGAAGAGGCTAACATTACCCACTCGCAGCTCAGCCAGGCGGAATTCCTGTCGGATGACACGCTGTATCTGCTTGGCGTCTCATCGCTGAAGGCGATGATTGCGAATGAAGATACCCGACCGCTGACTTTTAACGATCTCTATTACGAAACTCAGCGCGCGCTGCTCTCGCTGACACATCTGAAAATTCAGGTGGATAATTTGCAGTCGTTCCGCTTTATCTCTCAGCCCGATACCCCGTTCCGCCGTGACAGCCCTAAGCGTTCGCTGACGCTGCTTCTCGCGCTGGTGTTCGGCGGCGTGATCGGTTCTGCCGTGGTCATCGGCCGCTTTGCCAGCCGCCAGTATCGTCTGCGCGGAAAATAACCATCGCCTGAGAGGGTGCTGTACGCAAAAAGGGCTTCCTGTGATGGGAAGCCCTTTTTTGTTTTGTGGCCGGTTATGGCACCAGCAGCGGGCCTTCGCGTTCGGCGTTGCCGCCGGCCAGCCGGGTCACCAGCATCCCGGCGGTGGCGAAACGTACCCAGTGGCGGGCATAGAGCCACCCGCCGAATTCGGCAACCAGCGGGGTCAGCCTGTCGCTGAGCGGATCGAGGATCTCGGCCACCACCTCACCGGGCGCGATCCATTCGCCCACCTCACGGCGGTGCAGGATCACCCCGGCATGCGGTGCAGAGAGGTATTCACAGCCGGCCAGCGGCACCGGCGGGTTCTCCAGCGGCGGCAGCGGCGGGGCGCTGCCCGACAGATACCCGGCGTGGGTCAGCGCGTTAAGGATGGCGTCGGCGTCCTGTTCGGCCAGCGCGTGGCTGACGTCGCGCGCGCCGCGCAGCTCCAGCGTCACCGGCAGCAGGCCCGGCGGCAGCGGGAAACGGTCGCCCAGCTCGCGATTAAGGCTGTTCCACAGTTCGGCGCAGGCCTCATCAAACGGCTCGCCGCCGGAGATCTCGGCAATCAGCTGTACCCGGCTGCCGAGGTAGCGCGCCAGCGGTTCGATGGCGGGCCAGGCCTGCGGGGTGGTGTAGAGGTGCGGCAGCGACTCCCAGTCGCAGTGCAGGTCGATCATCAGATCGGCCTGGCAGGCCATCTGCATCAGCACCTGGCGCTGCGAGTCCAGCTCGGTGAGCGGCGGCTGCTGGCTGAACCAGTCGCTGATTGCCTGGCGGATCAGCTGGCGGTTCTGCTCCACGTCCTGGGTCAGTACCGGGGCCAGCAGGGCGGCGATGGCTTTGCCCGGTAACGGATACTGCCGGTTAAAGTCCTGTCCCGACGGCAGGTGAAAACGCCCGAGGTGGGTGCCGTGCAGGTGCTGGCCGAGGGCGATCGGGTTCGCCACCGGCACCAGGGTAATCTGCGCGGCGACGCGGCCGGCGGCTTCCAGCGCCTGCAGCTTGTTTTTCAGGTACCAGGCGACGGTAACGCCCGGCAGTTCGTCACCGTGCAGCCCGGCCTGAATATAGACCTGACGCGCGCCGGGCTGACCGAAGTGGTAGCTGATAATGTCGCGCTGGGTCCCCAGCGAGGCGCTGAGCAGCGGATGATGGCGTTGTTGCATAGAGAGCCTTCAGGTAAGAAAAGGCCGCGCGCGGGGCGCGGCCGGCAGATTACTTCTGCTGGATAGAGATGTCGGTGGCGAAGTACTTCTTCTGGATGGTGTCGAAGGTGCCGTTTTTCTTGATCTCGGCAAAGGCACCGTCGATAGCATTTTTCAGCTCGGTATCGCCCTTACGCAGGCCAATCGCGGTGCCCGGGCCGATAATCGGATCTTCGACAATCGGGCCGGCCAGCGCAAAGTCCTGCCCCTGCGGCTGCTTAAGGAAACCAATCGCGGCCTGCGCGGCGTCGGTAAACACCACGTCAAGGCGGCCGGCAACCAGATCGCTCTCCACCTGCGCCTGGTCGCCGTAAGGCACCACGTTAACGCCGTGCGGCTGCCATTTCGCCAGCGCGTAGCGCTCCTGCACGGTACCCTGCTGCACGCCAACGTTCTTACCCTTCAGCGATTCGGCGGTCGGCAGCACGCCGCTGCCTTTACGGGCGATCAGCTGCGCGTGGGTGTCATACAGCGGTACGCTGAAGTCGATCTGCTTCAGACGCTCTTCGGTGATGCCCATATCGGAGAGGATGGCGTCGAACTTACGCGCCTTCAGCGCCGGGATAATACCGTCGAACTGGCTCTCCACCCAGACGCATTTCGCCTGCAGCTGTGCGCACAGCGCGTTGCCCAGGTCGATATCAAAACCGACCAGCTTGCCGTCGGCGGTTTTTGACTCAAACGGCGGGTAGGTCGGGTCGACGGCGAAGCGGATCTGATCGATTTTGGCCTGTGCGCCGAAGGAGCAGACGGCCAGCAGGGAGAGGGCTGCGGCCTGGCGCAGACGGGTTTTCAGTGATGTGTTTGCCATAATTGCTATTATTCTCAGACTCTTTGATACGGCCAGACAGAGTAACCGCTGGCGGCAGTGCTGAAAACCCTTTATGCGCAAAATGCATGTTGAACGGTGGCGCGCGCTGGTACCGCCACCGGTTCGGCAGCCGCAGGAACGTCGCCGGGCATTAACCCGTTGAGTGGAAAGCAGGGGGGAAGGGGGGCCAGGCTCTTGCCGGCGATGGCAAAAAAGCGGGGCGCAGAACGCGCCCCACAGGATTACTTATGACGCTGGCGCAGATTCTCAATAATCGTCGACAGGTTCAGATCCTGATCCTGCAGCAGCACCAGCAGGTGATAGATCAGGTCAGAGGCTTCGTTGGTCAGCTCGTGACGGTCGTTCACCGTGGCGGCCAGCGCGGTCTCCACGCCCTCTTCACCAACCTTCTGCGCGATGCGCTTGGTGCCGCTGGCGTACAGCTTCGCGGTGTAAGAGCTTTCCGGGTCGGCGTGCTTGCGTTCGGCCAGCAGCTGCTCCAGCTGGTAAAGGAAGGTCCAGTCCGCCGCCGCCGGGGAGAAGCAGCTGGACGTGCCGAGGTGGCAGGTAGGCCCCACCGGGTTAACCAGCAGCAGCAGCGTGTCGTTATCGCAGTCCGGGGTGATGCTGACCACGTTAAGGAAGTGCTCAGAGGTTTCACCCTTGGTCCACAGGCGCTGTTTAGTGCGTGACCAGAAGGTCACCTTGCCGGTGGCCAGGGTCTTCTCCAGCGCTTCCTGATTCATATAACCGTGCATCAATACTTCACCGGACACGGCGTGCTGCACGATGGCCGGCATCATGCCGTCAGTTTTTACCCAGTCCAGCCGGGCCAGCTGTTGTTCTGTTAACACGCGCGGATCTCCACACCTTGTTCAATCAGGAACGCTTTCAGTTCACCGATATTAATAATCTGTTTATGGAATACGGACGCGGCCAGCGCGCCGTCCACGTCGGCATCGCGGAACGCTTCATGGAAGTGCTCCATGGTGCCGGCACCGCCGGAGGCGATCAGCGGCACCTTGCACGCTGCACGTACCTTCTGCAGCTGCAGCAGGTCGTAGCCGTTACGCACGCCGTCCTGGTTCATCATATTCAGTACGATTTCACCGGCACCGCGTTTCTGCACTTCCTGCACCCAGTCGAGGGTTTCCCACTGGGTTACGCGGGTACGGCTCTCATCGCCGGTGTACTGATTGACGTGGTATTTGCCGGTCTCCGCATCGTACCAGGTATCAATACCGACCACGATGCACTGCACGCCAAAGCGGTCCGCCAGCCGGGTGATCAGCTCCGGGTCGGCCAGCGCCGGGGAGTTGATCGAGATTTTATCCGCGCCGTAAGAGAGCAGCAGCGCCGCGTCTTCCACCGACTTAATGCCGCCCGCCACGCAGAACGGGATATCAATCACTTCCGCCACGCGCGAGATCCAGCTCTTGTCGACCACGCGGCCGTCGGACGAGGCGGTGATATCATAAAATACCAGCTCGTCCGCGCCTTCCTGGGCATAGCGCTGCGCCAGCGGCACGATATCGCCGATGATTTCGTGATTGCGGAACTGCACGCCTTTGACCACCTGGCCGTCGCGCACGTCGAGGCAGGGGATTATCCGTTTTGCCAGCATGAGATTGCCTCCGCGGTAGTGAATTTCTCTTCCAGCAGGGCGCGACCGACGATCACCCCCTGCGCGCCGCTGCCGCGCAGGGCGGCGATGTCGTCCAGCGAACCGATGCCGCCGGAAGACTGGAACGCGATCTGCGGGAAGCGTGCGGACACTTCCTGATACAGCGCCACGTTAGAGCCGCTGAGCGTGCCGTCACGCGAAATATCGGTGCACAGCACGTGCTTCAGGCCGAACGGCAGGAACTGCTCGATCACCTCTTCCAGAGTGATGCCGCCTGCTTCCTGCCAGCCGCTGATCGCCACCTCTTTGCGGTTGTTCGCATCAATGCGCACGTCCAGCGCCAGCACGATCGCTTCCGCGCCGTACTGCTTAAACCAGCGCTGCACCTCTTCCGGCTGCTTCACCGCGGTGGAGCCGACCACCACGCGGCTGGCGCCGGCATTCAGCAGCGCCTCCACGTCCTGTGCGGTGCGGATGCCGCCGCCAACCTGCACCGGCACGCTGACGCCCGCCAGCAGGCGGGTCAGCAGCGGGATCTGCCGCGCCGCCGGGTCTTTTGCGCCGGTCAGATCCACCAGGTGCAGTAGCTGTGCGCCCTGCGCCTCGTACGCCTGCAGGCGCGGCAGCGGATCGCTGCCGTAGTCGCGCTGCTGGCCGTAATCACCCTGATGCAGCCGCACCACCTTGCCATCAATTAAATCTAACGCCGGAATAATCATGCCGGTTACATCTCCAGGAAGTTTTTCAGCAGCTGCGCGCCGGCGGCACCGGAGCGTTCGGGGTGGAACTGCACGCCAAAGAAGTTATCTTTCTGCACCGCGGCGGTAAAGGCTTCACCATAGTTGCACTGGGCGATGGTGTGCGCGTTCACCGGCATCGCGTAGCCGTGCACGAAGTAGAAGTAGGCGCCGTCGTCAATGCCGCGGAACAGGTGGTTGCCCGCCTGCGAAGTGATCTGGTTCCAGCCCATATGCGGCAGCGGCAGGCCCAGGTCCTGCATCTTATCCACCGACTGGTCGATGATACCGAGCGTCGGCACGCCGCCGCTCTCATCGCTGCCGGAGCCGAGCAGCTGCATGCCGAGGCAGATCCCCAGCACCGGCTGGGTACAGGCTTTGATCAGCTCGATCAGATTGCGCTCGCGCAGCTGATCCATCGCCGCCTGGGCGGTGCCGACGCCCGGCAGAAACAGCTTATCGGCGTTGAGCACGATATCGGCTTCGCGGCTGACCTGCGGGTCGTAGCCCAGCCGCTGGATCGCCCACTTCACCGACGACAGGTTAGCGCAGCCGGTATCGAGGATCACCACGTCCATTACAGCACTCCTTTCGAGCTGGGCAGGGTGTTACCCTCCACGCGGATCGCCTGGCGCAGGGTGCGGCCGAAGGCTTTAAACAGGCTTTCGACGCGGTGGTGGTCGTTTTTGCCTTTGGTACGCAGGTGCAGGGTGCTGGCCATTGAGTAGGAGAGCGAGCTAAAGAAGTGCTCGACCATCTCGGTGCTCAGGTCGCCGACGCGCTGGTAGCTGAACTCGGCTTTATATTCGAGGTGCGGGCGGCCGGAGATGTCCAGCGCGCAGCGCGCCAGGCACTCGTCCATCGGCAGCACGAAGCCAAAACGACCGATGCCGCGCTTGTCGCCCAGCGCCTTCAGCAGCGCCTCGCCCAGCGCCAGGCCGGTGTCTTCCACGGTGTGGTGATCGTCGATGTACAGGTCGCCCTTAACGTCGATGTTCATACGGAAACCGCCGTGGGTGCAGATCTGATCGAGCATATGGTCAAAGAAGCCGACGCCGGTGTTGATCCTGCTGTCACCTTCACGATCCAGCCACACTTCCACCTTAATCTGCGTCTCTTTGGTGTTGCGGTTAACCAGCGCGTAGCGGTCGCGCTTTGTCAGCTGCTGCTGAATGCTGCTCCAGCTCACGCCGTCTTTGCCGTACAGCAGGCCGGTAATGCCCATGTTTTCCGCCAGCTGCACGTCGGTGGCGCGGTCGCCGATCACATAGCTGCTGGCGGTGTCCAGCGCGCCTTCGGCCAGCCAGGCTTCGACCATTTTCGTCTTCGGCTTGCGGCAGTCGCAGCCGTCTTCCGGCTTGTGCGGGCAGATCAGCACTTCGTCAAACTTCACGCCCTGCGAGCTGAGGATCTGCATCATCAGATCGTGCGGGCCGTCGAAGTCAGCCTGCGGGAAGCTGTCGGTGCCCAGTCCGTCCTGGTTGGTGATCATCACCAGCTTAAAGCCGGCGGTCTGCAGCGCCAGCAGGGCCGGGATCACGTCCGGCTCA
The DNA here is from genome assembly GCF_001422605.1 of Erwinia sp. Leaf53. NCBI lineage: Bacteria > Pseudomonadati > Pseudomonadota > Gammaproteobacteria > Enterobacterales > Erwiniaceae > Erwinia > Erwinia sp. Leaf53. The sequence goes on along the minus strand of NZ_LMLK01000003.1, from coordinate 268,307 downwards.
AACGCCAGCTTGTCCATGCGGTCAACCTGATAATCTTCCGGCGGCTCAGAGATGATGGTGCCATCGCGATCGATAAAAAGGACTTTCTGACTCATGCTTGCTCCGTCGACCCGGCAGCACCGGGCAGGTTTTTAAGGGCGGCGACCACGCGGTCGCACTCTTCACGGGTACCGATGGAGATGCGCAGGCATCCGGCCAGACCCGGCTGTTTGTTTTGGTCACGCAGAATAATGCCCTGGTCCCACAGCGATTTAAACACCGCGCTGGAGGCCGCGAAGCGCGCCAGAATATAGTTGGTGTCGCTGCTGAACACCTGCTCGACGATATCGAGGGTGCGCAGGTCGGCAATCAGCTGTTCACGGTTGGCAATCAGCTGCGCCACGTGCTCGCGCATCAGCGCAATGCCCTGGTCGCTCAGCGCCTGGCCGGCGATATCCGCCACCGGGGTGGAGAGCGGGTAAGGGGCGATCACCTTCATCAGCAGCGCGATCACCTCGGCGCTGGCCAGGGTAAAGCCGCAGCGCAGGCCTGCCAGCGCAAAGGCTTTCGACAGCGTGCGCAGCACCACCAGGTGCGGATAGTCCTTCAGCCAGCCGCTCAGCGAGGCCTGCGGGCAGAACTCAATATAGGCTTCATCGGCCACCACCAGCGCTTTACCGCGGGTCATCTCCAGCAGCTGACGGATGTCGTCCGGGTTGACCAGATTGCCGGTCGGATTGTTCGGGCTGCAGACGTAGACCAGCTTAACACCGTCCAGCTGGTCGGCGATGGCCGGCAGGTTCAGCTGCCAGTCTTCGCCGGCCTCAACCGTGCGGTACTCGATGCCGATGGTTTCGGCGCTGACGCTGTACATGCCGTAGGTCGGCGGGCAGAACAGCACCGCGTCTTTGCCCGGCTCGCAGAAGGCGCGCATCAGCAGCTCGATGCCTTCATCGGCACCGCGACTCACCAGCACCTGGTCGGCGTTCAGCCCGGCGTAGGCGGCGTAACGCTCGATCACCAGCTTCGGCTGGCACTCCGGGTAGCGGTTCAGCGTCTGCTGGCTCAGTTCAAACGGCACCGCCAGCGGGTATTCATTGGCGTTCAGCCAGACGTCGCCGTTGCCGCCGAGGCGGCGCGCGGACTGGTACGGGGTCAGCGCGCGCACGTTGGCGCGGGCCAGGTTCTCAATCGCACTCATCACTGCTCCTTCAGCGCGGCAACGCGCAGCGTAACGGCATTCTTGTGGGCGACCAGCTGTTCGGCGGCGGCCAGCGTTTCAATGGTGGCGGCGAGGCCGAGGAACCCGGCGGGCGTCAGCTCCTGCACCGTCATGCGCTTCTGGAAATCGGCCAGCCCGAGGCTGGAGCTGGTCGCCGTGTAGCCGTAGGTCGGCAGCACGTGGTTGGTACCGGAGGCGTAGTCGCCCGCCGACTCCGGCGACCAGTCGCCGAGGAACACCGACCCGGCGCTGGTAATGCGGTCGACCAGATCGCGCGCCTGGCGGGTCTGAATAATCAGGTGCTCCGGCCCGTAGCGGTTGCTGATCGCCACGCACTCGTCCAGGTCGCGCAGCACGATCAGGCGGCTGCTCTCGAGGGCTTTGGCGGCGGTGGCCGCACGCGGCAGGGCCTGCAGCTGACGGGCCACGGCTTCGGCCACGGCTTCGGCCATCGCCAGCGACGGGGTCAGCAGGATCACCTGTGAATCCGGCCCGTGCTCGGCCTGCGACAGCAGGTCAGAGGCGACGAAATCCGGGGTTGCACCCTCATCGGCGATCACCAGCACTTCCGACGGCCCGGCCGGCATATCGATCGCCGCACCGTCCAGACGCTGGCTCACCTGGCGTTTGGCTTCGGTAACGTACGCGTTGCCCGGCCCGAAGATTTTATCCACTTTCGGCACCGACTCGGTGCCGAGCGCCAGCGCGGCAATCGCCTGCGCGCCGCCCACCTGGAACACCTCCTGCACGCCGCACAGCTGCGCGGCGTAGAGGATCTCATCGGCGATCGGCGGCGGCGAACAGAGCACTACGCGGCCACAGCCGGCGATGCGCGCCGGGGTGGCCAGCATCAGCACCGTGGAGAACAGCGGCGCAGAGCCGCCGGGAATATACAGGCCCACCGAAGCCACCGGACGGGTAATCTGCTGGCAGCGCACGCCGGGCTGGGTTTCGATATCCACCACCGGCAGCTGCTGCGCCACGTGGAACTTATCGATATTCGCTACCGCAACCGCCATCGCCTGTTTGATCTCATCGCCGAGCCTTGCAGCGGCGTCGGCAATCTGCTGCTCGCTGACGCGCAGCTGGTCCACCTCGGTCTTATCAAAGGTGGCGCTGTAGTAGCGCAGCGCGTCGTCGCCCTCGGCTTTCACCTTCTCGAGGATGCCGCGTACCGTGCTGCTGATGCTGTCGGAAGCCGCCAGCGCCGGGCGCTGCAGCAGCGCCTGCTGCTGCTCTGCGCTGCACTCCTGCCAGATTACGGGGGTCATCACGATTGACATCGGCTTACTCCATCATCTTCTCAATCGGCAGCACCAGAATTGAACTGGCACCCAGCGACTTCAGCTTCTCCATGGTCTCCCAGAACAGCGTTTCGCTGCTGACCATGTGCATCGCCACGCGGCTCTTGTCGCCGGCCAGCGGCAGCACGGTAGGGCGTTCGGCGCCCGGCAGCAGGGTGATGATCTCTTCCAGACGGTCGCTCGGCGCGTGCAGCATGATGTACTTCGACTCACGCGCCTGAATCACGCCCTGAATACGGGTCATCATTTTGTCGATCAGTTCCTGCTTGTTGGCCGGCATTTCGCCGTCGCGCTGGATCAGGCAGGCTTTCGAGCGGTAGATCACTTCCACTTCACGCAGGCCGTTGGCCTCCAGCGTGGCACCGGTGGAGACCAGATCGCAGATCGCGTCGGCCAGGCCGGCACGTGGAGCAACTTCAACTGAGCCGTTCAGCAGGCAGGATTTGAAGCTGACGCCTTTCTCATCGAGGTACTTTTTCAGCAGGTGCGGATAAGAGGTGGCGATGCGGGTGTTGTGCAGGCACTCGGGGCCGGTGTATTCGTCATCTACCGACATCGCCAGCGACAGGCGGCAGCCGCCAAAATCAAGGCGGCGCAGGGTGGTGTAACGCGGATCCTCGCCCTGGGAGCGGCGGGTCAGCAGCTCCTCTTCCAGCACGTTCTCACCAATAATACCGAGGTCAACCACGCCGTCCATCACCAGGCCGGGAATATCGTCATCGCGCACCCGCAGAATATCAATCGGCATGTTCTCGGCGAAGGCGATCAGGCGCTGCTGCTGTAAGTTGATTTTGATACCGCAGCGGGCGAGTAATTCGCGTGAATCATCGCTTAAACGGCCTGATTTCTGCATAGCTATGCGTAAACGGGTGTTATCTAACATCGGTTAATCTTCCTTTTCCTGTCTGATCTTGTGGTGTTTGCTTCGCGCTCAACGTCTTGACTCTGCGTTCTGGCGGCGATTTAAATCAAAAAAAAAGCCCCCGGAAGGTGATCTTCCGGGGGCTGAGTTCGCGTTCTGCACCGCTGGAAGATCCTGAACGTCTTCCAGCACACATCGCCTGAAAGACTAGTCAGGGTGATGGTGGTGATGATGGTTAAACTGAACGCGGGTCATAGTAATCTCTTTGCATGAATGTCTATTCATATCGTGACAAATAACCTACCCAGAATAGCGTCCACGCGCAACCCTTTTTTGTTAACGGCGGAAAGATTCTCTCATCAACTGGCGGTTGTCACACGGCGGTGGCTGGCGTAGCCTGAACGGGCAACGGCGAAAATCACAGGAGCCAGGATGAAAAAGGTCGCGATAGTAGGGCTTGGATGGCTGGGCATGCCGCTGGCGTTGTCGCTGACGGCGACGGGCTGGCTGGTGAGCGGCAGCAAAACCACGGCGGACGGCGTGGAGGCGGCACGCATGTGTGGCATTGACGGCTATCAGCTGTCGCTGAACCCGGAGATCGTCTGCGAGGCGGACGATCTGGCGGCGCTGCTCGACGTCGACGCGCTGGTGATTACCCTGCCGGCCAGTCGTACGGCCGCCGGCGGTGAAAACTACCTGCTGGCGGTGCAGCAGCTGGTGGACAGCGCGCTGGCGGCGGGGGTGCCGCACCTGGTGTTTACCAGTTCGACCTCGGTGTACGGCGACCGGCCAGGGCTGACCGATGAAAACAGCCCGTTAACGCCGGTGACGGTGGCCGGGCACACGCTGCAGGATCTGGAGAGCTGGCTGCATCAGCTGCCGAATACCTCCGTCGATATTCTGCGGCTGGCCGGGCTGGTCGGCCCCGCGCGCCATCCGGGGCGCTTCCTCGCCGGCAAAGAGGGGCTGAGCAACGGCGCACAAGGGGTCAACCTGGTGCACCTGGAAGATGTGGTTGAGGCCATCCGCCTGCTGCTGACCACGCCGGGCGACGGGCGCATCTACAACCTCAGCGCGCCGCTACACCCCGCCCGCCAGCAGTTCTACCCGGAAGTGGCCCGTCAGCTGGGGCTGACGCCGCCGACCTTTGTTGCCGATAGCGCCACCCGCAACGGCGGGAAGCTGATCGACGGCAGCAAAATCTGCCGCGAACTGGGCTTCAGCTACCGCTACCCCGATCCGGGGAAAATGCCGCTGGCGTGAAGCGATGATTCAGCACTGCCGCCGGTGGGCACCCTGCCAGCGACGGCAGTGGCCTGAACGTTATCGCGGGCGCCCTGCCAGAGACGGTAGTGGCCTGGATATCATCGCGTGCATCCTGCCACCGACGGCAGTAGCCTGAATGTAATACCGACACGCCCGCTATCGGCCGCATTGACGTTATTGGCGCTCCGTTTACACCCCAAGGCGGTCGCGCAGCGCATACCAGGCCGCGCCAATGGCGGTCAGCGGTACGCGCAGGCGGCGGCCACCGGGGAACGGCAGATGGGGCAGGCCAGCGAAGGCGTCGAAGCGCTCTGCGTCGCCTCTGAGCGCTTCGGCGATCAGCTTGCCGGCCAGGTGGGTAAGGGTAACGCCGTGGCCGCTGTCGCCCTGCATAGCGTAGACGCCGTTCTCCAGCCGGCTGAACTGGGGCATGCGCGACAAGGTCAGCAGGAAGTTGCCGCTCCAGGCGTAATCAAATTTTACGCCGGCCAGCTGCGGGAAGGTTTTCAGCAGCTTCGGCCGGATCAGCGCCGCCACGTCCTGCGGCTCGCGCGCGCCGTACACCACGCCGCCGCCGTAAAGCAGCCGGCGATCGGCGGTCAGGCGGAAGTAGTCCAGCAGATAGTTACAGTCCTCCACGCAGTGATTGTTCGGCAACAACGACAGCGCGAGATCCGCGGAGAGCGGGGCGGTGGTGATAATCTGCGAACCGCAGGGCAGGCTTTTACTGGCCAGCCGTGGCTCAAGGTGCGGTGCCAGATAGGCGTTGCCGGCAAAGATCACAAACCGCGCCCGCACCTCGCCACCGGCGGTGGTGATGCGGTGCGGAGCGCCGTAGGTGACGCCGGTAACGGCAGACTGCTCGTAGATACGCCCGCCGTGGCGGCGAATCGCTTCCGCCTCGCCCAGCGCCAGGTTCAGCGGGTGCAGGTGCGCGCCGCGCAGGTCCAGCAGCCCGCCGACGTAGCGCTCGCTGCCTATTTCACGGCGAATGCCGGTTTGATCCAGCAGCTCCAGATGGTGATTACCGTAGCGCTGCCACACTTTTTGCTGGCTCTCCAGATGCCGCATCTGCCGGGCGCTGAGCGCGGCGAAAATACCGCCTGGGCGGTAGTCGCAGTCGATGGCGTAGCGATCGATGCGGTCGCGGATGATCTCCGCGCCTTCGAACATCATACTGCCCAGCATGCGGGCGCTCTCTTTGCCGTAGCGCTGCTCGATCACGTCGATATCGCGGCTGTAAGAGTTCACCACCTGGCCACCGTTGCGCCCGCTGGCACCAAAACCGACCACCGCCGCTTCCAGCAACACCACGTCGTAACCTGCTTCGGTGAGGAATAACGCCGACGAAAGGCCGGTAAAGCCGCCGCCGATCACGCAGACGTCACACTCAACCTGCCCCTCCAGCCGCGGCCAGCGCGGGTGATCGTTGGCCGTTGCGGCGTAATAACTGTTCACATGCTCCATCACCTGCTCCTTGTTAAGATAACCCGCCTGCCGGCTGGCGGTGCGGTCAGAAAGTGGCCGGCGTATGCGCGCTGATAATGCGGCAATACGTGGCGGATACGTTGCTGAAACTGTGGGGCTGCGCGGTATCAATGACGTAACTCTGCCCGGCGGTGAGCAGATAGCTCTGGCCGTTCAGCGTCAGGGTAATCTCGCCTTCCAGCAGGGTGCCGGTCTCCTCGCCCTGATGGCGCAGCTTCTCGCCGGTGGTCGCCCCCGGCGCATAGGTCTCCAGCAGCATGCCCAGCGTGCGCTGCGGACGGCTGTTGGGGATCAGCCGCAGCGACACCCCCTGGCTGCCCATCTCGATCAGTTCGCTGGCTTCAATCACCACCCTGGGCGGCCGGGAAACGGCATCGGAGAAGAACTCCGACAGAGACATTCCGTACACCTTGAGCAGCTTTTGCAGGGTGCTGACCGCCGGGCTGACTTTGTCCTGCTCAATGGTGCTGATGGCGCTGTGGGTCAGGCCGGCCAGTTCGGCAACCCGGCGTTGCGACAGCCCTTTCTCCTGGCGCAAATCGGCCAGCCGACGGCCGGGTGCAAGTGTGGTATTGGTCATGCGCGGTATTCCTGATGAAAGTGCTGACAGGCGGCGATAAAACCGTCAAACAGGCTGCGTGAAAGCGCCGACTCGCGGCTGTGCCATTCGGGGTGCCACTGCACCGCGAGCGCAAACGGATGCTGACGGTGGCTGACCGCCTCCACCAGACCGTCTGCCGCCCGTGCTTCTGCGCGCAGCTCAGCGGGCAGCGAACGGATCCCCTGCTGGTGCAGCGAGTTCACCGTCTGCGGCGCGGTGTGGCCGAGCAGCGCCTCCAGCACGCCGCCCGGCTCCGGCCAGACGTCGTGCGCCGGGGCATACTGTTGCTCCAGCGGCAGCGACGCGTCTTCACGGTGATCCTGCAGGCCCGGCACCCGCTGCACCTGGCGGTGCAGCGAGCCACCGCAGGCGACGACCAGCTCCTGTAACCCGCGGCAGATGGCGAACAGCGGCATCTTTTGTACCAGTGCAGCGTTGACCAGCGCAAAAGCCAGCCGGTCGCGGCCAGGATCGGCATCGGCCTCTTCGCCCGATTCGCCGTAGTGGTGGGGTTCGATATTGCTCGGGCTGCCGGTCAGTAAGATGCCATCCAGCGCGGACAGCGCGCGGTCTAAAAGGGAAGGAGAGTACAGCCCGTGCGGCAGCGCCAGCGGAACGCCACCGGCCTCCTGCACCGCGTCCAGGTACTTGTTATGTACCATCTGCACCGGGTGGTCATGGCGATCGGCCTGGCACATCACCACGCCAATCAGCGGCCTGTCAAAAATAGTGTCCATCCCACTCCCTGCTGCGTTGTAAAAAATATCAACCGGAATGGCGCGTGAAGCGCCGGACTGTGCAATATATTTTCAATCTAGCAACCGGGTGGTCAATATTCAAACGTGATCGGGCTAAAAAAGTCGCATTCCTGCGCGTTGCGCAGCCTATGCGTAAGCGCTATGTTAAATATGTGGCTGTTATTTTGAGCAGCCTTCCTCTCAGCTGGCACAACCTGACGGGTGGCATTATGACCAATATTGTCGAAGTGGAAGATTTCACGCGTTTAAGTGAAGAGAAACGAACCAGCGCGTTCCAGGCAGAAGTTGCTGGCTACCTGGAACGCTATCCCGAAACCCAGTATGTCGATATCCTGCTCAACGATCTTAACGGCGTGTTTCGCGGTAAACGCCTCCCCATCACCAGCCTGCGTAAGCTTGAGAAGGGCTGCTACTTCCCGGCCTCGGTGTTCGCCATGGACATCCTTGGCAATACCGTTGAAGAGTCCGGGCTCGGGCAGTCGCTCGGTGAACCGGATAACCTCTGCCTGCCGGTCGGCGGCACGCTAATTCCCTCCGCGGCAGACCCGCAGCACCTCGCGCAGCTGTTGCTGACCATGCGTAATCAAGATGGTACTCCCTTTGACGTTGAACCCCGAAACGTGCTCGATGCGCTGTGGCAGCAGCTGCGCAAACGAGGACTCTCTCCGGTGGTAGCGGTAGAGCTGGAGTTCTATCTGGTCGATAAGGAGCGCGATGCGGAAGGGTATATCCAGCCGCCGTGCGCGCCGGGCAGCGACGAGCGCAATCTGCAAAATCAGGTCTATTCAGTCGATAATCTCGATCATTTCGCCGACGTTCTCGGCCAGATAGACACCATCGCCCGTTTGCAAAACATTCCGGCGGACGGCGCGCTGGCCGAAGCGTCACCCGGCCAGTTTGAGGTCAACCTGCACCACACCCGCGACGTGCTCAGCGCCTGCGACGACGCGGTGCAGCTGAAGCGCCTGATCCGCCAGGTGGCGGAACAGCACGGCATGAACGCCACCTTTATGGCAAAACCCTATGAAGAGTTTGCCGGCAGCGGTATGCACGTGCATATCAGCCTGTTTGATGAGGCGCAGCGCAACGTCTTTGCGCTGGAAGACGGGGGAGACTCCCCGCTGTTGAAACGTGCGCTGGCAGGAATGATCGATCTGCTGCCCGCCTCAATGGCGCTGCTGGCCCCCAACGTCAACGCCTACCGGCGTTTTCTGCCGGATTCCTACGTGCCGCTGCAGGCCTCGTGGGGGCACAACAACCGCACCGTGGCGCTGCGCATCCCCTGCAGCGACCGCCATAACCACCGGGTGGAGTATCGGGTGGCCGGCGCGGACGCCAACCCCTATCTGGTGATGGCGGCGATCCTCGCCGGCATCCTGCACGGGCTGGACAACCCGCTGCCGCTGCCGGCGGCGATTACCGGTAACGGCCATGAAGCCGACGGCAGGCCGCTGCCGACCCGCCAGAGCGACGCGCTGGTCGCCTTTGAAGAGAGCCTGGCGCTGCAGAAACAGCTCGGCCAGCGCTTTGCCTTTGTCTGGCACAGCTGTAAGTACCATGAACTGATGCATTTCGAGCGGCTGGTTACCGCCACTGAAATTGACTGGATGCTGAAAAACGCCTGAGGGTAGCGTACGGGTTGCCAGGGCCCGTAAGCCCGAACAGACGCAGGTATCCGCTTTTGTTGTGAATAATTGTTACCGCCCGGCAAAGGGGCTTGCCATCGCGCGCTATTTTGGGGCAAAATATTGCCTCTGCAAAAAGAAGACCATCGCAACCGACGCTGATTTACTCCGGCGGCCGGTTTTTTTTTGTGCAGGAAAACGCAATTTCGCACCAAACGAGGCCGGTTAAATGCCGGATAGATAGTCGCTTTTACATACGCGTAGAGACGTGTTTTTACTGAGGAAACAACAATGGGGCAACACCACCTTACTCCCGTCAGCGCCGGTATCCGCCAGCGCGACGACTACGGCGCCGCGTCAGGTTTCACCTGCACCCCCGCCCGTACTACTCTGACACCTCAAATGAAAAACTCGCGCACTACGCGACGTTTCCCTGTGGTTCAACCCGGCAAGGTTGACGCTATGGGGAGGCTGAGCCATGTCGCTTAATACCTCCGCGCAGCCACGCGCACACCTGAAAAAAACGCTGACGTTGTTGCCTGTCGTAATGATGGGGCTGGCCTATATGCAGCCTATGACATTGTTCGATACTTTTGGCATCGTTTCCGGCCTGACCGATGGTCACGTGGCTACCGCATACGCATTTGCGCTGATTGCTATTCTGTTCACCGCGCTGAGCTACGGCCAGCTGGTGCGTCGCTTCCCGTCCGCGGGTTCGGCGTATACATACGCACAGAAGGCGATCAGCCCCCACGTCGGCTTTATGGTCGGCTGGTCTTCGCTGCTTGATTATCTGTTTATGCCGATGATCAACATTCTGCTGGCGAAGATTTACTGGGAAGCGCTGGTTCCCGGCGTCCCTTCCTGGATCTTTGTGGTTCTGCTGGTCGGCTTTATGACCCTCTCTAACCTGAAGGGCATTAAAACCGTCGCCAACTTTAACAGCGTTATCGTGGTGCTGCAGGTCGCGGTCATGGTCGCCATTATGGCGATGGTGGTCTGGGGCGTAGCGCACGGCGAAGGGGCCGGTACGCTGGTCAGCACTAAGCCGTTCTGGTCGGAGAACGCCCACGTGGTGCCGATGATCACCGGGGCGACGATACTCTGCTTCTCGTTCCTCGGCTTTGACGGCATCAGTTCGCTGTCGGAAGAGACCAAAGACGCTGGACGGGTGATCCCGAAAGCCATCTTCCTCACCGCGCTGATTGGTGGGGTGATCTTTGTGGTGGTCTCCTACTTCCTGCAGCTCTACTTCCCGGATATCTCACGCTTCAAGGATCCGGACGCGTCGCAGCCAGAAATCATGCTCTACGTGGCGGGTAAAGCCTTCCAGTTCGGCATTCTGATCTTCTCCTGCGTCACCGTGCTGGCCTCCGGCATGGCCGCCCACGCGGGCGTTTCGCGTCTGATGTACGTGATGGGCCGTGACGGCGTGTTCCCGGAGCGTTTCTTCGGCTACATTCATCCGAAGTGGCGCACCCCGTCGCTGAACGTGCTGCTGGTGGGTGCGATCGCGCTGCTGTCGATCAGCATGGACCTTGTCACCGCCACCGCGCTGATTAACTTCGGTGCGCTGGTGGCGTTTACCTTCGTTAACCTGTCGGTGATTTCGCAGTTCTGGATCCGTGAAAAGCGTAACAAAACGCTGAAGGACAACGTCACCTTCCTGATCCTGCCGCTGCTCGGTGCGCTGACCGTGGGCGCGCTGTGGGTTAACCTGGAGGAGAGCTCGATGGTGCTCGGCCTGATCTGGGGCGCGGTTGGCCTGATCTACCTGGCCTTTGTCACCCGCAGCTTCCGTAACCCGGTGCCGCAGTGCAGTGAAGATTTGATGTAATCCACTGACTGACTGAATGTTAGTGTTAAGGGCGCCGCTGGCGCCCTTTTTATTTGTGGCTGGTTCGGGTTGCCTGTTAACCGCCTGCCCGTGGTATGCCGCCTGATATCACAGCGCCTTGCTCAGGGAGCCTGTACACTCCGTAAAGACGCAAAAAGCGCCATCCCTGGCGGCTCAGCACGGCCCTCCATGGCCCGTGATGCTTTACTCCATGTACAGGCTCCCTTCGCTTTTTCGTGTTGAGTGGTCTGCGGGTTCTCTTCGCCTGCTGGTACGGAGCATGGCTCAGGGAGCCTGTACACTCCGTAAAGACGCAAAAAGCGCCATCCCTGGCGGCTCAGCACGGGCCCTCCATGGCCCGTGATGCTTTACTCCGTGTACAGGCTCCCATCGCGTCAGGTTCTGTGTCGTCTGCTGGTCATCGGTGGGTTCGGTGAATGACTTCCATCGCTTTAGATGTGGTACGTCCCTGGGAAGGAATTGTCTGCGATCCCGGGGCAGGGCGTCAGGAAACCAGTTCGCGTGCCCAGGCAAACAGCGCTTTCAGCTGGTTGATCTTCGCTTCATCACTTTCATACTGGCCCGCCAGTGTCTCAAGTTCCTGCAGATAATTCTGTACCCGCTCCGGGCTGAGCACTTCGCGGCGGTGCTGCAGCCAGCGCTGCTGCTCGGCGTCGTCCAGCGTGCCGGGGAAGTTGCGCGCGCGGAAGCGGAACAGCAGCTTCTCTATGCGCGCGTCGTTAAAGGTGATATCCAGCGCCGGCAGATGGGCAGGGGGCGTCTGGCGAATAATGTTCATCGCCTGGCGATCGGCATCGCTGAAGAAGCCGTTATACAGCTGCGCATCCACGTCATCTGAAGCGGCAAACGGTTCGGCCTCGGCATACAGCGCCACCACTTTTTCACGGATTTCCGGGTGCTGGCGCAGCAGGGCGAGATTTGCCAGACAGCGCTGACGGTCCACCCCCAGCCGTTCGGCATCTTCCGGGCGCAGGGTATTGGCCGGGGCCACCACCGGGCACTTGTTGATATGCAGCAGCTTCAGCGGCACCGGCGCCAGGTCACCCAGTTCATCACGGCGGGTATACAGCCGTTCACGCAGCTGTGTTGCGTCCAGCTCCAGCAGCGGGGTGAGATCGCCCGCCAGGTCGCAGGTGATCAGCGCGTTGCGGTTATCCGGGTGCCACGCCAGCGGCGCAATCCAGCTGGTGTTGCCGCGCGCCGCGCCGAACATGCCGGAGATATGCACCAGTGGCTTCATCTGCGGAATATCAATCAGCGTGCTGATTTTCTGCTTATTGCGGTGGCTGAACAGGAACTCATACAGCCGCGGCTGCTGCTCCTTGACCAGTTTCGCCATGGCGATGGTCGCCCAGACGTCGGACATCGCGTCGTGCGCGTTCTCATGCGCCACGCCGTTGGCGCGGGTCAGGTGCTCCAGGCGGAAGCTTGGGAAGCCGTCATCGTTTTCCGGCCAGTTGATGCCGTCCGGGCGCAGCGCATAGCAGGCGCGCATCACGTCCAGCAGATCCCAGCGGCTGTTGCCGTGCTGCCAGCTCCAGGCGTACGGATCGTAGAAGTTGCGGTACAGCAGGTTGCGGGTCACTTCGTCGTCGAAGCGCACGTTGTTGTAGCCGACCACGCAGGTATTCGGCTGGCTGAACAGCTGGTGAATGCGCTGGGTAAACTCCGCCTCGCTGACGCCGCGCGCCCGCGCCACCTGTGGGGTGATGCCGGTAATCATCACCGCTTCCGGCTGCGGCAGATAGTCGTCGGCAGGCCGGCAGTAAAACACCTCCGGCTCGCCGATCGGGTTGAAATCCATATCGGTACGGATCGCCGCAAACTGCGCAGGGCGGTCCAGCGACGGACTTTTACCGAAGGTTTCGTAATCATGAAAGAGGAAGGTTGGCTGTTCGGGTTTGTTCTTCAAATTTTAGTTCCGTTCACTTTTGTTTGATAAATCATTCAGTTGCTTGATTTTCAGGTGTGCCTGTAAGGTAATTTACACTGTATATGCTTACAGTTGTTCATTGCTGATCTCGTTTGTACATGTCATGATGTGTACAGAATGGGTACAGAATCCTAAAACCAGTGCGTACAGAATATTATTATGGCTCTCAGTGATACTAAGCTCCGCTCCCTACATGGTAAACCATATTCCGGCAGTCCTGAAGTCGCAGACGGCGATGGCCTCGGCGTGCGTGTTTCACCGAAAGGGGTGATCACCTTCCAGTATCGTTACCGCTGGCAGGGAAAGGCCAGTCGCATCACTCTGGGCAGATATCCCGCCCTCAGTCTGAAGGATGCCCGCACGCTGACCGCTGATCTACGTGTGATGTATGATAGAGACATCGACCCGCGGACGCATTTTGAAAAATCGGCCGGTGAGGCGGTGATGACAGTGGCCGATTGTCTGGACTACTGGAATGAGCATTACGTGACAGTATCGCTCAGACCTGCAACCCAGATACTGTATCAGACCACCCTGATCAGGCTGATGCGTGACGCATTCCCCGGCAGACCTGCAGCAGATGTTTCCGTAAAGCAATGGGTGGATCTGTTCGCCAAAGAGGAGCAGATCAACCCACGTCGGGCCAGGCAGTTGCTGGCGCAGATGCGATCTGCAATCAGCTGGTGTATCCGCCGGCAGGTCATTGAAAGCTGCGCTGTGATGCGTGTATCCCCCCGGGACGTTGGCGTGCGGTCGGAAATCGGTAGCCGCGTACTGACTTACCCGGAACTTGCGCAGATCTGGGTTGCGATTGAGCGTAGCCGGGCCGCCACTTCCAATAAGCTGCTGCACCAGATGCTGATACTGTGGGGCGCGAGGGTTTCAGAACTGCGGCTGGCAGAGCGTAAAGAGTTCGATCTGGAGAGCGGAATCTGGACAGTACCGAAAGAGCACAGCAAAATGGGCAATGTGATCCGCAGGCCTATTTTCAAACAGATTGTGCCTCTCCTCGAAAAAGCGATGCTGACCTACGATCAAATCCTGTTTCCTGGCGCGGAAATCACGCAGCCGATAACTATGGCTGCGGCAAACCGGTACATTCTGAGAATAAGAGAAGGGTTGGAGTTGAGCTACTGGCGGGCGCATGACTTCAGGCGCACCCTGGTCACGCGCTTATCCGAAGAAGGGGTAGCCCCGCACGTCACAGAGAGAATGCTGGGGCATGAGCTGGGTGGAGTGATGTCGGTTTATAACAAACACGACTGGCTGGAGGATCAGCGGCAGGCTTACGAGCTGCACGCTGAGAAGCTGATGTGGCACGTCAGGAAACTTTCGGGTTAATACCTCCATTCAGCAACCACTCATCCACTGCCGCCCGCAGGTAGGCTTTGGGGTGGGTGCGAACCGGCTTGGGAAAGTTGTGATCCCGGCAGTATTTCCACATGGTGGTGCGTGAAGCGATATGCAGCTTGGCCATCACTTCGCTTTCTTTGATCAGGGTAGTATCGGTCATAAGTGCCTCTTTGTTGGGGATGGTTATGCGACCTGCTGATCGCGATTGGTGCACAGCTCTGGCAGATTGGCCCGCACCAGCGCCTCGGCGAACTGTGGCGGCACGGCGTTGCCGCAGCGCGCTACCTGCTTATCCTTCGAATAGGTGTTGTCGCGGTAATCACGGTCGATGACATACCAGGACGGGAAGCCCTGCGCGGCGTAGAGCTCTTTCGGCTGCAGCATGCGCATGCCGATGTCGACGATCCGATACGTCACGCCCTCCACCTGAACAAACTCGCTCATGCCGTGCTGGTGCAGGAACTCTGCCGCCAGCGCCGCGCGATCCTCGTCGTAGTCGTGAACCGCCAGGCAGGTGCGCACCTCGCCGACGTGCTGGCCGCCGGCCGTGATAGTTGGCATTGGCTGGTCGGTGCGCTGGCCGTCTTTGCAGGTGCCGCGCAGCTTCACCAGGTGAGAGGTAACTACTGCGCTGTCAGCTTTCGCCGTAATGGTCTGTAGTGGCTCGGATGAATCGCGCGGTCGGCTTTGCCCGGCCCGGCCGCCGCAACCGATAATCTGCGCCGTCACCAGTGCGTGGTGATCCGTGGTGGTGACCGTGTGGGCCGGGCCGTCCAGCGGTGCGCCGGGGCCGGTGTAATTCCCGCCGAAATGTTTGGCCATAAACGCGCTGGCGACAGCAAACTTGTTGCCGCCGGCGGTGACCGTCCCGACGGGCTTATGGATGTCCAGCACCCGGGGTGCCTGTCCCGGCCGCTCGCCGTAGCCCATCTGGATCAGCGTCGGGCTGACCAGCTGGCTCTTGCCGCCGCCGCCGGCAGTAATGGTGCCGCTGGGCTGATCCGCAGCGTGGCCGATGCTGCTGCCGAACTGACGGGCGATCACTGGTGCAATAACGCAGCAGCGCGATTCCTTCAGGATGGTGTGCGCGGGCTTCTCGCAGCTGCGGGGCTTGGCCTGGTACGATCCGCCAGCACCGGCGAGAAACGGTGTCAGGTGCGCTTCAACCATCCCCAGCGCGTGGCCGTTGCCGCCTGGCCGCGCTGAAGCGCCGGCGGTTACCGTTGGCAGAGGCTCGGTAACTTCCTGCCCGGTGGCCCCGGTACGGAATTTGGTGATGTGCGGCGTGACGACAGCAAAGCCGTGTGTTTTGGTAATGGTGTGCAGCGGATCATAAAGCGACTGCCCCCGGAAGCATTCGTATTTGGTTCGGTTGCTGGTGTGATTGCACTTCACGATAAACGGCGTCGGGTTGTCGATCACGAAGCGCTGAATGCCGCGGGCGATGCGCCGCATTGTGTTCTCCGCCAGTGGCTTCTTGCGGCCAAATACCGACGGGCAGGGGATATCCCAGTCAATGCACTCCGCCGCCGTGCGCCACGGTTTGAGCTGGCCGCTTTGCACCGCCAGACTTTTCGGATCGCCGTGGCTAGCGTCCGGCCACACCACCGGCCGCCCGTCGCAGCGCATCACCATGAAGAAGCGTTTGCGGATCGTCGGCGCGCCGTAATCGCACGGGCGCAGCTCGCGGTGTTCGACGGTGTAACCGAGTCCGGCAGTCAGCCGCTGCGCTTCCTGCCCGTTCCGGTCAATCTGCAGGAAGTCGCATGCCTCATCGAGCGCCGGGTGATCAGCTGGTACGCCGGTGCTGAGCATGCTGACGAACGCAGCGAAGGTTTCGCCAGCGCGCGCCGGGTCTGGCCGATCCTCATCTGCCAGCAGCGGCCCCCAGGTTTTGAATTCCTCCACGTTCTCCAGCATCATTGACCGGGGCCGGGTAGCCAGCGCCCAGCGCAGGACGATCCACGCCAGCCCTCTGATCTCCTTCTTCACCGGGGTGCTGCCTTTGGCCTTGCTGAAGTGCCGGCAGTCCGGCGAGAACCAGGCTAGCGCAACCGGCGCGCCGGCGGTGGCCGCCACCGGGTTGATGTCAAAGACCGATTCGCAGTAGTGCAGCGTCTCCGGGTGATTGGTGCTGTGCATGGCGATCGCATTTGGGTCGTGGTTGATGGCGATATCCACGCTGCGGCCAGTTGCCGCCTCAATACCGGTGCTGGCTCCGCCGCCGCCGGCGAAGTTATCGACGATTAATTCTCTCATGCTGGAAGGTTCCCGAAAGTACTGGTGAGGGCCTGCGCGGTTGCGATAATTACGCCGGATGGCGTGCGGTCAAGCAGCAGGGTGTTGATGTGGTGCTTCACCTTGCGCTGGTGCTCCGGCTCCAGATCGGCAAGATGCTCAATTTGTACGGCCAGGCGGTTGACTTCGATCGGCCACACGTCATTCTCCGCTGCTGGCGCTGCTGGCGCTGCTGGCGCTGCTGGCGCTGCTGGCGCTGCTGGCGCTGCTGGCGCTGCTGGCGCTGCTGGCGCTGCTGGCGCTGCTGGTTGACTGCAGGAGGCACACAACTCTGCAGGCGGTGCAGGAGTGGCTGCCACCGGCGGGTGCAGGCGCGCCGCTGCCAGTTCTATCTGTCGCTGGAGTACCGCGCCGCGCTCCTCCAGCTCGTCCCGGCTGGTGTAGCCGAACCGCTCGCCCCGCCAGGCCTTATCAAAAACCGCGATCGCCGCGCCGAAACCGGCGGATGATTCCGACGGCTGGCCGGGCGCTGGCCGGTACCACTCCGGCAGGTCAAAGCTGATGCGCCCGCGGATAAACGAAACGTGATCCGCATTCTCCGGCCACCACACCTCGCCGGTGGCGGCCTTAATCAGAAACACGTACCGGCCGCCCAGTTCGCGCATCGCCAGCGTGTGGGCCATGATTTGACGCATCCCGGTGATGTACTGGCCATCGTGCTGGCTGGCGCGGGAATAGGGTGGGTTGGCATAGGCCGCACCGCGCAGCTCCGCCAGGCGGGCGCTCCAGTCTTGCGTCAGCGCGTTGTCTTCGGCACTGTAGAACGCCTCGCACTTCGCGTTGCTGGCATCGGCAAACAGGTCGAGCACGAACGGGCCGAACATTGCGTTGATCCCCCACCAGATAGCCTCCGGCGATCGCCACTGGTCGCCGACTTCCTTCAGCTTGTGCGTGGGTGCTGCGCGTAGGGCTGCCAGCGCCGCGCAGTAGGGGCTTATTGTGTGATCGGTCATTGTATTGGAGCCTCGGAGGTCAGTGCTTTGGTCTGCGGGAAATGGTGATCTGGTCGTAGGAGCAAAAATCTAAAACGTAAGGGCACTCTGCTGGCGCTTCGGTCTCGTTTACGCCGTCACACCCGCCAGTGTGCAGGCAGTTGCACTGCGTGCAGCTGAGCCGGTTTTCAAAGCAGTTCTTCGCCATGTGGTAGCCGTTGCAGCCGCCACCGCCGAACCGGTGCGGGAAGTCATACGCGGGACAGTTGCATGAAACCTGCCTGCCCTCCCAGTACACTTTCCCGAATGCGTTGGAGTTTTCATTATTTAGCCTTGCCGGATATGTTGCGCCGCGGAAACGCCAAGTTCAGCATTGCCACTGGGCGAATGCTGGCACAGAAAACTCGTTACTTACGATGTAATGTGGGTGTTATTTCGTCGTGAAATGATGAGATTAACCGCCGAGTGGCGGTTAGACTTTTATAGGAAGTGGAGCGGGATTGAAATCTTTCAAAGCCTGTACGAAGGTTGCTCTCTCTAGAGGTTCGTCATGTGCCACTAAAAAAGACTTATCCCCTAAGGTCTCTTTGACTTTTATTACTGTTAACTGATAATCTTTTTCATTGATCGAAACGCTATTTTCTTTAATAGGAAAAGTCCCTTCATATGATTGAAGAGTAACATCTTTTCCAGAATGACCTTTGAAAAGTATCATGTCATAGATCTCTTTTCTTTCAATGTTCATTCAATTGTCCTCTTGGTTTTTATAAACTCGTTCAATCGCCCATATTAAGTCACGTAATTGAGGTTTAGAAAGTGACGCCTCATCTTCATTATTATATGTAAAAGTGTGCACGGCTGGCTGACCACTTATAGTGACAATCAACTCATTACTGATCTGCTTTACAGTACATTTTCTCACTATATTCATCCCCTTAAGACGTATCAACACAGTTATACCACCAATTCTGTGTTAGTGCTGCTCAAGATTTTCGCGCTCGGTATTTGTTGCATAGCGCCAGGCGTAGCCGCGGTGTGTTTTCGCCCGGCCACTGATGGCCTCTTTGATGCCGGAGCGGTTAAACCCCGGCGCGTAGTAGGCCGAGGGAAAAAACACCTGCTGACCGGTGACAACGTGGGTGCCAACAACCGCTATCTGACGGGAGGGAATCTGTCTCATTTCGATAGCTCCTTATCCACCTGACGGACGTAGTACGACAGCCAGCGTTTGGCCGGGAACGTACCGGGCGGCAGGCAGGAAATTGATTTAGCGTGATGATCGAGAAGGGCGGTGATGATTCGGTCGTGCTCTGCTTTGGGCCTGCCGTTGGTGGCTGATTTAATCTCGCTCCTACATTTGCGCGCTACGTCCCTTAGCGCGTTCTCTGCGGCCGGTGACATTCACCCCACAGCTTTCTGCTGAGTGGCACGCTGCCACTTCTCCGCGTCTTCGCGGCACTCCGGGCAGCAGTAGCTGGTTCCGGGCCGTGATGGTTCACCGCAGTCGCCATTCAGGCACACAGCCGACAGCGCAGCGGGTGGTTTACGGTTCGCCAGCGCCACGTCAATGGCCTGCTGCTGGCGGGAGCTGGCCTCGTCGGCCGAGTCTGCATAGTTCATGGTTTGCTCCGTTTTCAGGCAATAAAAAACCGCCTCAGTGGGCGGTTGGTTCACATTAGGTTTCATCATCCCCGCAATGAATTGTTGTGATCGGTGAGGAGTCCGATATTTGCAGATATACTTTTCTTAATCTCTTCCAAACGATTGGAATCAGTTTCGCTTGGTTCCTGTCCTTTGAATTTGTCAATGAGATTTTGCTCTTCGTCCAGAAGCTCGATGATGTTTTGACAATGTTTTTTCATGGTTATCCTATATCCAGTAGAGTTGCTTGCGAATGATTTAATTCTCATTTTATCTCCATTAGCACAACGTTTTTCCCAAAATATTGGTATCGACTAATTCATCTAAAACTTTATACCTATTGATAGGTTGGGGGCTCAAGCTGAGCTGTTGGTCGTCGTTGTAACAGACATTGCCTAATCTGCTTGAACTCAACAATAGTTAAGATTCTGTTTTTAACGACTGCAGCAGGGGAAAAGTATTATGAAGATTTAACCGTTTATACCCCTACTATGATGTCATCCACTGTCGCCAAGCTTGCGTATCTGGTGGATCTTGCTGGGTGCGTCCTGCAGCTCCAGCGCGATGCGGGCCAGCGCGGCCACGTCACCACACTGGGCGTGATCGGTGGTAATCATCAGCTCCAGCTGTTGCCGGCTGAACTGCTCAATCAGATTTTTCACTGTTTCACCTCTTTGCAGTAAGAGCCCGCCGGCGCGCGAGGGGAATCGCCGCTCCAACTGCCGGTGTGCGAGCGAACATCCGCCAGCACCTGCTGGCAGACGGCCATAGACGGCATTTGCGTTACGTTCCAGGCGCTGCCGTCGCGCACCGGGGAGGCCAGAATAAGGTAAACGAAGGTGAGGGTGGTCATGGTTTGAGGGCCTCACGTACAGCAGCATGCGCCGGCAGGAACGCCAAAAAGGTATCCATTGCCCGTGCTACCAGTTTTTGGTTGTTGTAGCGCTCAATGCCCCATACGATGGCGTAGCAGATCCACAGGTAGTGGTGGCTGTGGGTCATGTTCGAACCCATGCCCTCAGAAATGTCGTAAGAACTCACGTTATGGGGGAAATAGGCATCGTTCAGCGCATGGTAAGCATCGCTTTCCCGCCGGAATCCGTTGCCGGTCAGCTCGCGAACAACCTCTTTAGCGGTTTCTGCGTCCTCCTCGTCATCGCAGCCTTCAAGATAGCTGGCCAGCCACTCCTGCAACCCTTTGTCGAACGCTCTTCCATCAAACTCATAGCAGGGGGTGTCATAGCGCCCGCCGCCTGTGCCAGCTTCGAATTTTTCAGACCAGTAGCCGGGGTTGATCTGGAAGCTGTCACGCACACCAAAATGCTTATCGGTAAAGAATTCGAACATGTCGGTGATACGACTGAACGTCCACGTGCCCATATCGCCGGTGACGGTCAGATAACCCGGCCAGGTGACGATATCGAAGCTGTAGGCGCGGGTATTCTGGCGTGAAAAACGCAGGTGACGATAGAGGCCATCATCACGGATAACGCTCAGCTTGTGGCTGGTTACATCACGGACAAAGCGGATGATCTCACACATTGATGCCTCCCTTTATCTCATAGAAACGCTGCAGGAACAGCACACGTGCTTGGCGCGGGGTGAATGGGGCAACGAGAAAGTCAGCGCAGGGGATGCCTTCGAGCACCGGCCACGGTGTGCCGTCGTCCATATCGAAGTCGCGGCGCTCGGTAGCCAGCATAATCAGGTCGGCGTATTTCACCGGCGTGGACATTGCGGCCGGCAGACCGAACTTATCGCGGATCAACTGATCGATGCGGTGCTCAACCGCCCGGTAGTCCGGCAGTAGCGCTTTGAGGGGCGAACTGACATCGCCGCAGTAAGCCTCCGCCGCATCGTGCAGCAGGGCTTCCAGCGCGAATTCACGCGGCACCAGCAGGCTGACGTGAACCGAATGCTGCGCCACGCTGTAGAACTGCTCCAGGTGGCCGGTGAAGCGGCACAGATTGGACAGCGCCGCGGCGATATCCTCGATGCTGATGGTGGCCGGGTCGGTATCGGTAAAGCGAAAATGCTGGCCGGAAAGGGTGTTAATCCAGGTCATTGCGGATCCTTAATTGCTGCCCGGCGCGCAACACCGGCGCAGAACACTGCGCGGCGCTGGCACCATTTGATGTTTTGTCCGGCGGATTGCCGGGCCGCCTGCAGCCACTAGTGAGCGGCTTCGGCAAAATCGCCGCTGCGCTCGGTCTCAGCGGCCAGCAGGGCGGCGTCATTTGGAAGTGTCATAGATGCTCCAGAAACTTACGGTCGGGGCTGTGTCCCCGGCATCAAAACGGGATGTCGTCGTCGAAGTCCTGCACCGGGGGCTGCTGCTGGTTGCGGCCGCCAGAGGCAGCGCGATGCAGGTTCGACTGCGGCTGCTGCTGATTCTGCTGGCCGCCCAGCATTGAACGCTGCTGATTGCCAGCCGGGCCACCAGCAGGACCACAGCCAGCCTGCTGTCGCTCGTCTTTGTCGCTGAGCGTTTCAACCAGCTTATCGACCGTCTCAGCGGGCAGACCCTCAATGCCCTCTTTGTAGGTCTTGCGAGTTTTCGTTCCGAACGCCTGGCGGATCTCGAAGCGGTACCCGTCGGAGCCGTTATTTTTGGTGTAGAGCACTTTCTGCAGCACGAACCCGATCGGCTTACCTTCCAGCTCCTTACAGTGGTATTCCGTTTCGTTCTGGCTGTTCACCTGCTCCGTGGCGTGCAGGGCTTTGACTCCGGTCAGCCCCATAATGGCCTGAATCATGGCGTTGCCGCCCTGCAGAGGATTACCGTCGCGGCCGACATAGGACACGCGCAGGAAGTTAATCGGGCCCACGTCAGCATCCAGTGAGAACTCCATTGACTCTGATTTCGAGTTAGCGTCACGGGAAGTGGTGAAAAGGGCAGTACGTATAATGCCGGTGTACGCGCCTGACTCGGAAGCACCGGAGGGCCCCGCTTTTTTGGCTTCATCCTGGTTAAACGTGAAGAGTGGTTGCATGGTGGTGTGACTCCTTAATTCAGTTCGTAGTAATCCCGGATCGCCGCGTCGACGGCGTTCAGGTCGTTGTCTATCTGGAAGCTCTCAAACAGCCCGATCGGCGATTTAACCGGGTCGGTGCCATCTGACTGCGTGGTGAACTGGTAGCGGCCGTCGGTGACCTGGGTGCGCAGGGCGATGGTGAACATGCCCTCAACGGTGATCTTTTCGTCCAGCATCTTGCCGATGGTCTTCATCTTGATGCGACCGGCGGCGGTTTCTTCCGTGTGAGCCAGGAAGTAAACGATCAGGTCGTCTTCCGCGTGCTGTGCGGCTTTCACCACATCCCACGCGCCGCCGCCGATCTCCGTGAATTTTTCGAAAGATTTTTCACTGCGCCGCCGCATGAAAGAGTTACCCATCACGTACTGAAAATCGTCGATAACGACGTACTTCTTACCTGCGCGGCGGGCAAAATTGATAATCGTCACGAGGTCAGCGGCCAGGTCTGTATGAAAGACGTTTCCTGTCCTAGCGGTAAAATCGCGCGGCTGCCAGCCCTTAGATTTGAACGGCAGACGCTTATTTTCGGGGTTAACGAGAAAGCCCTCGTCAGGGTTGAGTTTCATCATGCTGGCCGACTTACCGGAGCCTGATTCACCCAGGATAAGTACCGGGATGCCCATATCATTCCTCCGCGCGCTGCAGGTAGTGCTGCATGGTGAACTTCTGATCCTCATCCAGCTCCATGTTCGCCAGTGCCCATTTCAGATAACCGGCGTCGGTACCGCCGATCCACTCAAACGTTTTGCCCTTATGCTTGCCGAAACGCATGGTATGCAGCAGCGAAGGGAGGGCGCTGATTTCCCGCATCTGCGCGATGGTGAACCGGGCGTGGCGGTTAATCTCGATCAGCACCGCTGCCGTAACGTAGCAGTCATACAGTGCGCGGTGGGCGTGCAGCCCCTCCGGCACATTGGCGTTAACGCCGAGGTGGTAACGCATGAACTGGTTACCGTGGCTCTCCAGCTCCGGCCAGAGCTTGCGGGAGAGCTTCATGGTGCAGAGCCACGGTGCGGTAATCTGCGGCAGCTTGCTACGGTCGAACCGGGCGTTGTGCGCCACGTAGACGTCAGCGCCAAGGTAGCGGTCAATCACCGCATCAATCGGCGGGGCGTCGGCCACGTCAGCTTCGGTGATGTGGTGGCGCGCCATAGCAGCAATGCTGATCGGCTCCGGCGGCTTCACGTAGTCGCTCATCGGGTTGCAGATAACGCCGTCGATGATGTCGACGCTGGCGATTTCACACACGCCACCTTCGAGGCTGGTGGTTTCGGTATCAATTACACGCAAAATGGTCATGTTGTCCTTCCGTCAGTGAGTCGGCGACAGCTTCGCGCTGTGCCAGCTGGTGGGCGAGTTGGTGCAGCTCGGCGGGGCCGATCTGGTTCTGCTGGCAGATCTGCAGGATTGCGTCGTGCGCGGCCTCCTGCATCCATTCGTGGATCTGCAGCGACGTGGGGATCAGCGTTATTTCCATCCGATACACATCCCCACGAATACGGTCAGCACGCCGATCAGCGGCAGCAGCCAGACGCGGCGCCGCGGGTGGAAGTCAGCACCGGTCAGCCGGTGAATGAACTGTGATTTGTAGAGCGAACTCATGGGTAGATCCTCCGGCGTAATTTCTGGCGGTTACTGGACGGCCGGTGCACCGTCTGCTGGCAGAGTGCAGCGCACCCCCTGTCGGTACAGAAATCATCGTGCTCCGTGCGATTCCAGTAGGTAATCGGGCGTTTGTGGGTGTCTTCCGGGTGGCGGAATCGGCCGCAATATGCGCATTTCACCGAGTGGAGGTGTTCGGTACCGGACTCCAGCAGCGTGTACTCCATGTGCGAACCAGAGCTGCCGTCCGGCAGGGTGTAATCGACAAAGGCCTCATCCTCACCTTTGTAGTTCGGGCGGATGGCGTAACCGGAGAAGGTGACCAGCAGAACACCGATCCTGATCGGCGTGCCCGGCGGTAGTTCGGCCAGGCGCTGCCTGGTTAATTTGGGGTAGGGTTGCATGATCACCTCCGTGAAAAGGGCGAAAAAAAGCCCCCGAGGCGGGGGCGAACAGACTACACACAGCAATGGATGGGATTGCAGAGACAGCAGGCGTGCCTGCTCGCCAGCGCTTGTTTTAGGCCTTATGACTGCAGCCAGGTAAGCTCCTGACAATTTAACTACCTCCACAACGGGGAGAGCGCTGCATTTGACCACCTTGCGCCGCGTTGCCCATAACGTCGCCTTTGCGACCTCACTACCTTGCCGCCAGGGGGAGTTACACAGGTGCTGGCCACATATCCGGCGCAGCGCTCTTTCCGTTGTGTGCCGGGGTGATGCCCGGCGTCGTGCCGCCTTTACTTTTAAGCCCAATGCGCTGCTGCGGTTCTCCGGGCTTGCCCTGGTGAGGCTTACTTCGCTGGTGCCGATGCTAAGGCTGTGCAGAACTCCTTGAAGCTCAGAACCTCTTCACCTTTTTCCAGACTGTCGAAATATTCTTCGTATGCTTTATCCACGATAATTCCTCATTTTTGCAGCGATATGTCGTTAATTTGCTTTGACGCTGCGCTATCGCAGCTCAAAGAAAACTTAATCACCACGCTGTCCGCTGCATGCCTGGGGTGCCTTAACCCCATGAGGTCAGGGAGCGCCAGGGTGCTGAGTTTGGGCCTCTCGGCCGCCAGCGCGGTGACTGATATTCGTATTGTTAAAGAGCGGGTCAGCGTTCTGCGGTGGGCTGCGTCGTGCTGATGCCTAAAACAATACTTGCGGTATTAATACAAAGCAATACTCTAAGTATTAAAAATAATATCAATCATATTAAATTGCTGAAATCTGGAGATATTTAGTTTTGTGCGGTATTGGTTGAAATGTGACCTTTTGAGAAAAAAGACACAAAAAAACCGGCTCAGCGGCCGGTTCTGGAGTTGTGGTTGCTTAAACTAAAAGCATCATGGTTTGAACTGCAACGCCGATTACTCGGCAGTTCCCATTGATTTTGATCCGCTGCTGATGGGATGGGTTTAGCGGTTGCAGATATTTCTGCCCTAACCCCTCATCGACCACATACTTTTTGAAGGTAGCTTCGTTAGCATCGGTAAGTTTTGCAACAACGAGGCTGCCGTTCTTCGGTTCCCGACCTGTATCAACCAGGATCAGCATCCCTTCGGGAATACTGAGCCCTACAGGTGAGGTCATGGAGTCACCACTCACTCTAAGCCAGAATGCCTCACCCTGAACATGGGCATCTGATTCAAACCACTCATTAATCTCTTCGAGTGTGTAAGGCTCAACAGCCTCAGACCACGCTCCTGCACTAACCCAGCTGATCAACGGATACCGCGCTCCCTTCTTGTATTCGCCCACGTAGGAGACGTTTGAATCAGCTGACGATGCAAAACCCGCGATCTCTTTAGCTATAGAGGGGCTGAAGTCGCTAATGGCTACCTGAAGAATTTTCGCAAATGCAGAGGCCACCGGCACATTCAGAGCATTTCGACCGTTGAGATAGTGGCCTACCGCACCCTGGGTAATATTCAGTTCATCCGCGATCTGCTGTTGGGTTACACCAATAGCTTTTTTCTTTGCCTTGTAGAGGGCTTGAAGGCGTTGCGCGTCTTCAAGCTGCTCAGGCGTCAGTGACTTTTTCTTTTCCATGTCCGGATTCTAATACCTGAGTTATTAAAATATGAAATACCGCAAGTATTGTGTTATTTAATACTTAGGGTATTATTGCTGCCATCTAACAACTGGAGACGACCGATGGAAAAAATCCCTCTTGGTGATTACGTCAGAGAGAACGGCCAGGCGCATGCAGCTGATGCGATCGGCGTTCATCAGACGGCAATCAGTAAAGCAGTACGTGTTGGCCGGAAAATTTTCATCACTCGATTGCCCGACGGCAAAGTTGAAGCTGAAGAGATTCGACCGTTCCCGATCCTCAAGCACCAGAAAGATTAAGAGCGGTGTGAGCGGACCACAACAACATATCAAAACGAACAAAAAGGAAATTATCAATGGAATCAAGCGCAACGTCACGCAACATCGCACGCGAAATCGAAAATGAAATTATCGTGCGGATCGCTGAACGCGGAGTGACGGCAGTGGCGAAGGAGATCGGCGTGGATAAATCCCGCGTCAGCCGCTGGCAGAGTAAGGGCGGACTGGTGGAGAAGGCCAGCCAGCTGCTGGCTGCCATCGATTTTCAGCGACCTGAAGGCATGGTGCTGTTCCGCGGTGAAGAAACGGCTGAGTTAGCTAAGGGGCTGATAGCCATGCTCGATCACCTGCGTAACGGAGGTACTGGTGGATGACGAACGATTCGTTGAAACAGACCAGCCATACCGGGATCGCCGTGGCGTTGTTGTTCGCGTCACCAGTTACGATCGCCAGGAACGCAGAGTTATTTTCATGCGGCCAGATTACCCGCATCCGTGCTGCGTGCCGAAGTGGTATTTCGAGAAGTATTTTCGGAAGTACGAAGGGAAAAGTGAAGGCTGAACAGGTAGGACTGAACAGCCGGATACTGCATTGCTTTGGTAAAGCGAGGTCAATTATGCGACAGAAACGCCGTAAAGCGCAACCAGAAAACACTGTACATAAAGACATGATCCGGGAGCAGTTAGCCCGGTCATCATCCCCACGGCTGGCTGAACTCCTGCGCGAGATCCTCCAGAAGGACAGGCTCAGGAGGGAAGGTCATGAGTAACACAGCCGAGATCATCCAATTCCGCGCTCACCAGGAGCGCGAGGAGCAGCGCGTGGCCGATACCGATGACGGGTACACCCGGCTGGCAAATGAACTGTATGAGGAGCTGATAGGCGCTAATCTGACCCGCAACCAGGCGAAGGTGGCGCACGCTGTTTGCCGCAAAACGTACGGCTTCAACAAAAAGCTGGACCGGGTTTCTGACAGCCAGATTTCAGAGCTTACACGCCTGCCACGGCAGAAGGTGAACAAGGCTAAAAACGAGCTGATCGCCATGCGTGTTCTGGTGCGAGAAGGGTCTCTGATTGGGCCAAATAAGGCCCTTTCAGACTGGCAAATTCCCGAGTGTCACCAAAACAGTGACTTTGTCACCAAAGCAGTGACAAAAATTGTCACCAAAACCGTGACAGGGTTGTCACCAAAACAGGGACACACAAAAGACACTATTCAAAAGACAATAAATACAGATCCCCCTAAAGCCCCCAAGGGGGAATTTTCGGAGGAGGTAATCTCACAGGCAAAACAGGTTCTGGCGTATTACAACGAGCTCACAGGGACCACCTGCCGCTCTGCAGAAGCCTTTGCCGTTCTGCTCACACCACGTTCCGCCCGTGCTGCCTACACCGTGGACGACCTGCAGCTGGTGGTGCGCTGGGTGGTTCTCACCTGGAAGCGTCGCAATGGCACCGTGGCTAAGCCGGCCAACATCTGCCGGGTTGGCCGATTCGATGGTTACCTGGCGGACGCCAGCGCCTGGCTGGCCAGCTACGTGGAGATCGACTGCGGCTCCGTGGTGCAGGCTTACAACGAGGTGCTGGGCGACGCGCTGCCGCAGGCGGAGCTGGATGCGGATCGGGAAATCGCCATTCGCGAGTTGCTGGCCCACCTGAACAAAAAAACCGTCGATGCTTTCCGGGCGTATTTCCAGGCGTTCCGTGCAGAGGCGCGCCCGTATTACTTCGGTGAGAGTCCGTCCGGCTGGAAAGCTGGCTTCGACTACCTGATGAAACCTGAAACTCTTCGTAACCTCCGCGAGGGATCGCTATGACTGATCTGTATCTCGAAGCCAGCGTGATCGGCGCGCTGCTGCACGCCGGTCTGACGCCAGACGCCAGTGACGTGCTGAACACGCTGGATCCGGCCGCATTCACCCAGCCGTTCTACGCGCAGCTGTACAGCGAGATTAAGCGGCAGGCCATCCAGCGCAAGATGATCGACGCGCTGCTGGTGGCGGAAGCGATGGGCAATGAGCCCGGTATCTTTGCTGACGTCATGGAAACCGTGAAGAGCACGCCCAGCGCGGCCAACCTGAAAGGCTATGCGGCCCGTCTGAACGAGAAGTTTGTGGTGCGCAGCTTTGTGCAGCTGATGGAAGGCAGTTATGACTCGATCACCAAAGCGAACACCCAGGAGCAGGCGATGGACAGCATCCAGGCGTTCACCAGCCAGGTGCTGGCGCTGGGCCGCCCGGGTGACGAGGTGATGCCGGTACACATCGACACGCTGCTGGACTCCTACGCCGGGGTGCTGGAGCGCCGGGTAACCAACGGTGAAGAGTCCGACACGCTGAAAACAGGGATCGCCGAACTGGACGAGATCACCGGCGGCATGAACGACGAGGATTTTGTGGTGGTGGCCGCCCGGCCCGGCATGGGTAAAACCGAGTTTGCCCTGAAGGTGGCCGAGGGCGTTGCCTCGAGTGAGCGCGTAATGGGCGATCACAAAGTTCGCCGCGGCGTGCTGATTTTCACTATGGAAATGAGTAACCAGCAGGTGATCGAGCGCCAGATAGCCGGCGCGGCCAACATGCCGGTATCCAGCCTGCGCAAACCGTCGCGCATGGGGGATGAGGACTGGGGCCGGATCTCGATGGGCATCCGCCGCCTGATGGGCCTCGACGTCTGGATGGTGGACGCAGCCAACCTGACGATTGAGCAGATCCGCGCTATCGCCGAGCGCCATAAGCGCCAGTTCCCCGGCCTGTCGCTGATTCTGGTCGACTACCTCGGGCTGATCAAAAAGCCTCGCGCCGAGCGCAACGACCTGGCGATCGCCGTTATCTCCGGCGGCCTGAAAACGATGGCGAAGGAGCTGAAAACGCCGGTGCTGTCGCTCAGCCAGCTGTCGCGCGAGGTGGAGAAGCGCCCGAACAAGCGCCCGGTGAATGCGGATCTGCGTGACGGTGGCAGCATCGAGCAGGACGCCGACAGCATCATCATGCTGTACCGCGATGCCGTCTACAACGAGAACAGCCCGGCGGCCCGCTTCGCCGAGATCATCGTTACCAAGAACCGCTTCGGCACCCTGGGCACCGTCTACCAGGAGTTCCGTAACGGCCACTTCCACGACACCCACCAGGAAGAGGCGCGGCGCATCTGCTCCGAGAAAGCGTCAGCCGGTGGACGCCAACAGAGAGATTTTTGATGACGCAGGACAACTTACCGACCGTGATCGCGCAGAACGAGATTGAGCTGGCACCCGGCCTGATCGTAACCGTGATGGTGCTGGATAACGGCCAGCGCGTTCTGCCTGCTGCGGATGTGCGCCGTGCCTGCGAATGGCTGGGCGTCACGCTGCCGGATGACGGGGAGCGCGCTGATGCTGGTGTATGACATCTGCCCTGTATCGAAACCCCGACAAACTCAGCGGGACCGCTGGGCCAAACGGCCGGCGGTCCTGCGTTACCGCGCGTTCTGCGACGAGGTGCGCCTTAAGCGCCTGCAGCTGCCGGTCAGCGGCAGCCACGTGACCTTCGTACTGCCCATGCCGCCCAGCTGGAGCAAAAAGAAGCGCACCGCCAGCGCCGGGCAGCCGCATCAGCAGAAGCCGGACGTGGACAACCTGATGAAAGCCCTGATGGATGCCCTGTTTGCCGACGATAGCGGCGTGTGGGATGTCCGGGTATCAAAAATATGGGGTGAGTCGGGCAGCATCCGGATCGCCGAAATTGCAGCACCGGCTGAGTTAGCCGCAGGGGAGGGAAAATGTCAGAGCTGACCGAGCTACAAAAACAGGTATGCCGCTTTATCCGCCAGTTCGCCGCAGACAACGGCTACGCGCCAAGCAGGCTGGAGATTGCCGGCCATTTCGGCTGGAAGTCCGGCAACGCCGCCGAGACGCACGTGCAGGCGCTGCTGAAGAAAGGGGCCGTATCGAGAGTGCCGCACAGCTCACGCACGCTCAGGGTGCTGATCGACGTGTAGCGCCCGGCCGCCGGCCGCCTTGCAGTACCAGATAACCAGAACAGACCAGAGGGGAAAATCCAGTGAGAGTCGAATCAGCATTGAAACACTTCAGCCCAAAAAGCCAGATGATCACCGACAGCCCCCGCGCAACCGGCTCAGACAGCCTGAACGGGACCGACGTGATGGCCGCCATCGGTATGTGCCAGGCGAAAGCCGCCTTTGGGATGAGCTGCTATCTGGGAAAAGCAGGCATCAGCCAGCAGGATCGGGATAAAGCGGTTAAGTACCTGCTCGGCTATGCACGTAAAACCGCGCCAACGCTCCTCAGAAAGGCCGCAGGGAAAAAGTTGAGCCAGTGTCTGGTTGTGCTGGCTAAGTTCGCCTATGACGATTACGCGCGCTCTGCTGCTGATACCAGCGAGTGCCCGGACTGCAGGGGCAGGGGCGTAACCAATACGCTGGCCAACGTGATGACGCATCCGGGCTGTGGGGAGACGCCGCCGACCTTTCAGCTTCAGCTGGTGGAAAATCAGTGCGTGACATGTCACGGCAAAGGAAAGTTGTCAGCGCGCTGCCGCTGCGGCGGTACCGGGAAGGTTCGGGATCTGAAACGCTCGAAGCTGCAGGGCGCGCCGGTGGAGAAGGACTGCGACCGCTGCGGCGGTCTTGGGTTTAAGCGGCAGCCGGCCAGCGTGGCATTCAGGGCGATCCGCGCGCTGCGACCGGACCTGACACAATCTGCCTGGTCGCGTAACTGGAAGCCGTTTTACGACAGCCTGATCACCAAATGCGAGACTGAAGAGAGTTGCGCTGAATCGGAATTCCATAAAGTGACGCGATAAAGCGGAATAATGCCTAGAAAATAGTTGCATTTTGCATAACTTTGGCTGAATATGCATTCCATCGTGGGGTTTCAATGCCCGCACACAATAAACGAATTCAGAGGCCTCGCAACCGCGGGGCCTTTTTGCTTTCTGCAATCCCGTTTCGACGCTACCCGGTAACCTCCTTCACTCCCCTTATTTGACTCATTAAATGAGGCGAATAGGCATTCTATTCGACTCATCACGGTCTGGCCGGGCGGCGTCCTTTTCTTCCCCGTTTAACCCACACACAGCACCACGGCAGCGCCGGAGGTGGGAACTATGAAAATGGAACAACAACCGGGCAACGTCGTTACCCAGTTCTTTGCGTGGCTTGCGGCGATTGCGGCTGCCCTTGGCTGGACGACGCAGGACCTGGTCTATTTCATTTTTGGTGCGATCGGTGTCGTTATCTCGATTGCGTCATACATTAACAGTCGGATGGACGCCAGGGCGGCAAAGCTGGAGGCAAGGCGCCGCACGAAGATCATCGAAGACTACATCCATGACGTGCAGCAGAAACCAGTTAATGAGCGCCCCAGCGCTGTCGAAGTCATTTCAGAAGCAGTAGCGAAGTCCGAGGCTTGAATGGCAAACCTGAAAGCTAAAATCAGCGCTGCTGTGCTCGGCCTTATTCTGGCCGGCGCTCCGGCATCCGTGATTCTGGATCGGTTTCTGGACGAGAAAGAGGGCAACCGGCTGGTGGCCTATCTCGACGGCTCCGGCATCTGGACTATCTGCCGCGGGGTGATCCGCGTAGACGGTAAAGCGGTGGTGAAGGGCATGCGGCTCACCGCCGAGAAGTGCGCCGAGGTTAACGGCATCGAGGAGCGTAAAGCGCTGGCCTGGGTAGAGCGCAATATCAAAGTGCCACTGACCGAGCCGCAGAAGGCGGGCATTGCCTCGTTCTGCCCGTACAACATCGGCCCCGGCAAATGCCTACCCTCAACGTTCTACAAACGCCTGAATGCTGGTGACCGCAAAGGTGCGTGCGAGGCAATGCGCTGGTGGGTCCACGACCAGGGCCGCGACTGCAGGCTGACCAAAGGCCAGGCGAGCGGTTGCTACGGACAGGTTGAGCGCCGGGATCAGGAAGCTGAGCTGGCGTGCTGGGGGCTGGACCGATGAAAACCACTAACAGCACGCTGATCCTGGTGGCCGTATTTTTGCTGCTGCTGATTGGGCTGGGCGGCGCGGCGGTTTACTACCACAGCCAGTACAGCGAACAGGTTAACGCTACCGAGCAGCTGCAGCGCGACAACGACCAGCAGGGAGCAGTAATTGCCACACAGTCACTCCAGTTCAACCGCTTCAACCAGATAGCCGCCAGCCAGCTGCAATACGCTGTGGCACTCACTGGCAGGCAGCAGGAGAAAGAGATTGAATATCGCACCATCCTCAAGGCTGAGCCAACCTGTGCTCTCGCTGTGCCTGCTGGCGTTGCTGGCCGGCTGCTCGAATACGTCAAAAGTTTACGTGCCAGCGCAATGCGTGCTGATCCCGGCATCGCTGACAGCGCCGGTTCTGGCACCACTGCCGCCAGCACCTTGACTTACTGTCAGGCGGTGCTGTGGATTGACCCGCTGCTGACGACGATTGAGCAGGCGAATAGCCAGCTGGCTGGCATCAGAGAGATTGAGCTCAACAGAAAAGGTAATGACTGAAATGTGTGAAATGACCGGAGCGGTAATTGTTTTGTGCATCATCAGCACCGTTGCAGGGTGGGCTGCTATCGAAACTGTTATCTGGCTTTTCAGTCACATCACACTCAGCTGGAGCAGGTAATGCTCTTCATTTTTTAAATTTATTGTATAAGGCGATGATACCGGCGCCACTAATCATGCCAACTGCCAATGTACCTACACTGAAGACTGTATTCTTCGAGTCTTTAGACTCCTGTCGTAGCGCTTTCTGTGTTGCCAGGGTCATTTGCACAATCTGTTCAATTGACTCAGAGGCTTTAGATTCATGCGCTCGACCAATGCTGGCGATAGCTTCCGCATTTTTTTCTGCCACGCTAGATATGCTAAGGACGGTATCCTTATTAATTTCAGTAATGTATTTTTGAGTGCTGCTTAAGACCTCGATCTCATCCTCATAAAGATACGCATCTATGTTGGCATGTAATTTGCTGATTTCACTTCTTATCTTTGATGGGGTGGATGGGTGGCCAATAAATTCACCATGTAATACATGTGAAGTATCTTTCTTATCATTCATGAGAGTTCTCCATAGATCAATGCTTCAAGTAACGGCATTAGGGAGAAAAACTTGAGTGTCAGGCTGAACTAGATGAGTGGAAACCAATATGGCAAAACCGGACTGGGCGTCGCTTCAGCAACGGTTCCTGTCCGACAATGCCGCAACCGGCGTATCACCGAAAGAGTGGTGTGAAGCGCAGGGACTGAACTACGCCTCGGCGCGACGCTATATCAAAAAACCTGCTGCGCAAAGTGCACAGAATCCTGCGCAGGAAATAGTGCGCAGTGCGCAATCAAAGCGCAGCGCAAAACAGCTCACCGTAAACGACAACCTGACCGACCAGCAGCGCCGCTTTGTCGTGGAATACCTCAAAGACAACAATGCCACACAGGCCGCAATCCGGGCCGGCTACAGCGCGGCATCGGCCAGCCAGCTCGGCTATCAGCTGCTTCAGAAAACTTCAGTTATCGACGCCATCACCGAACAGCAGACTGCGCAGATGTCCCGCGTGCTGATCTCGGCCGACACGGTGCTGGCGCAGATGTGGCAGCTCGCCACGTTCGACGCCAATGACCTGTCGCAGTATCGCCGCGGGTGCTGCCGGTACTGCTGGGGCTTCGGCCATAACTACCAGTGGCGCGATATGGTCGAGTTCGACGAAAAGCACCTTGAAGCGGTTGAGCGAAAGCAGCGCGAACCCGTCGATGCCGGAGGCTATGGCTACGACGCGACCAAAGCAGCTAACCCCGACTGCCCGCGATGCAATGGTGAAGGGCTGGGCCGCACATTCTTTCCGGACACGCGAGATCTGCCGCCGATCGCCCGCCTGGCCTATTCCGGCACGAAGGTAGGGAAGAACGGTATCGAGCTCAACAGCATCAGTCGCGAGCGCATGTTCGATGCGGTGGCGAAGCGGCTCGGCCTGGCCGACACCGAATTCACGCAGAAGCTGCAGCAGATCGAGATTGAGAAGCGCCAGCTGGAGAACGAGAAGCTGCGTAAAGAGCTGGCAGCTGACAGCAACAACGACCAGCCGCCAACCCCGGTACAGATAGTGATTAACGCAGTAGACGCGAGGGCAGACGATGGGGATCAGCCCGACGCTTAATATTCCGCAGGCGCGCTTTCTGGCGATGCCGCATAAGTTTAAGGCTTACGTGGCCGGCTTTGGCTGCCTGCGAGGAAGTACGCTCGTCATTACAGAGTATGGTCCTTTACCCATTCGGGAAATAACCCGACCAATGCGTGTTTTATCTTGGTCGGCTCAGAATAATCGATTTGAGCTCGCTCTAAGTGGTGGTGCGTTCCCAAAAGGTAGGGGGAATCTATACCGAGTTGTGACGCAGCAAGGAGAATTTGTAGCAAGCGGACATCACCGCGTTCTCTGCGCTGACCATAGCTATCGATCCGTGGATACGCTGGACGAATCTGTGAAGGTATCTGCATTTTCGCAAAACCTTCTGGCGACCAGTTTGGCTTCTGTCCCGAAATCGTTGCACGCAGGTGATCCGCATTCGAATCAAAAACTCGCAGATTATCTGGGGCATTATGCAGATGAAGCCCGTCGATATGGTCAACGACTTCTGTCGGTAGCAGATAGCGCCCGATGCTTTTTTCAGCAACCAGGCGATGCTCTGCAATTACCCCTGTCGCACGGGCTTGTGGATGGCCGTCAGGAGCTGACACGAGTACATAACCATCCAGATCAACAATGCGGCCACCCCGGTAGCCATGATTCAGCTCTCCTTCACGGGCACCGCGCGGCAGACGCTCAGCGTTGTGTACGCGCAGGATGTTTTGAACGTGTTTCTCTGAACAGCCGATCTGCGCAGCAATCTCTGCAGATGTGCGCTGTCCATCAGCAAGAGACAGGATCCTGTTCTTTGCACTCTCACGAGGTGCGGGCTTCTGACGCTGTTTCAGCGTTAATCCGTAGCGAAGAATGCAGCGGTAAACATGGCTGCGGTCGCATCCAGCCAGGCTGGCAACCTCCGTCACGCTCCGTTCAGGGCTGGCAAGCTGGCAAATTTTCTGGTCAAGAGGCGTCATATTCGAACTCCGTAATCGAAACCTGCAACATACTGAGTGTAACACGGCTGACCGAAGAAGAGCCTTACTATGACCTTCAGGTATTAGACAATAATTGCTATGTAACCATCGATGGTGCCATTCATCACAACAGCGGAAAAACCTGGGTCGGCTGCGGCGGTATCTGCAAAGGGTTCTGGGAGTTCCCCCGCATCAACCAGGGCTACTTCGCGCCAACTTATCCGCAGATCCGCGACATCTTCTACCCGACGGTCGAGGAAGTGGCCTTCGACTGGGGCCTGAATGTTAAGATCAACGAGAGCAACAAAGAGGTTCACTTTTACGAGGGGCGGGTGTACCGCGGCACCACCATCTGCCGCTCGATGGAGAAGCCGGCCACCATTGTCGGCTTCAAGATTGGTAACGCGCTGGTGGATGAGCTGGACGTGATGCCGGCTGCCAAAGCACAGCAGGCGTGGCGCAAAATCATCGCCCGTATGCGTTACAACGTGCCAGGTCTGCGCAACGGCATCGACGTGACCACCACGCCCGAGGGCTTCAAATTCGTTTATCAGCAGTTCGTCAAGGCGGTGCGCGATAAGCCGGAGCTGGCAACGCTTTACGGCCTGACGCAGGCCAGTACCTACGACAACGCGAAGAACCTGCCGCCGGATTATATCCCCTCGCTGCTGGGCTCCTACCCGCCAGAGCTGATCAAGGCGTATCTGCGCGGCCTGTTCACCAACCTGACCAGCGGCACCATTTATCACCAGTTCGACCGCAGGCTGAACAACTGCAGCGACGAGGAGCAGCCGGGCGAACCGCTGTTTATCGGCATGGACTTCAACGTCGGCAAGATGGCGGCCATTGTCCACGTGAAGCGCAACGGGCTGCCGCGCGCGGTGCGTGAGCTGGTGAAGGTCTACGACACGCCGGCGATGATTAAGAGAATTCAGGAGGAGTTCTGGCGCTATGACGGCGAGCGTTACGTTGCCAGCCGCCAGATCTACATCTATCCGGATGCCTCCGGCGACAGCCGCAAATCGAACAACGCCAGCGAAACCGACATCGCGCAGCTCAAACAGGCCGGGTTCAGCGTAATGGTTAACCCGTCCAACCCGCCGGTGAAGGATCGCATCAACTCGATGAACGCCATGTTCTGCAATGCGCTGGGCGAACGCCGCTATCTGGTGAACGTGCAGCGCTGCCCGGTTTACACCGAATCGCTGGAGCAGCAGGTGTGGGCCGACAACGGCGAGCCGGACAAAAAGGCCGGTAACGACCACACGAACGACGCCGGCGGCTATCTCATCGTGAAGGACTACCCGATCGTCAAGCCCGCTTACTCAATCTCAATGGATACCACCTACTGATGGCAAACCACGACATCACATTTGTGCGACCGGAGCACAAAGCGGCCTGCGCCAGCTGGAAAAAGGTGCGCGATTTCTGCCGGGGTGCGGATGCGGTCAGGGCTGCCGGGCACGTTTATCTGCCAAAGCTGGATCCGACCGACACTTCGGCGCGCAACAAGCGGCGCAACGAAGACTACCTGGCGCGCGCGGTGTTCTACGAAATTACCGGCAATACCAAGATTGGCATGCTGGGCATGGCGTTTCGTAAGGATCCGACGTTTACCGCGCCGGACAAGCTGAGCTACCTGCTGACCAACGCCGACGGTGCCGGCACCAGCATTTATCAGCAGTCGCAGCTGGTGGCCGAGAACGTGCTGGAGGTGGCGCGCGACGGTCTCTACGTCGATTTCGCGGAGGATGGCCAGCAGGCAATTATCCTGCGCTATCAGGCCGAGCAGATCACCAACTGGCGCACCGAGCGTATTAACGGCCGCGATCACCTGGTGCTGGTGGTGCTGCGCGAGTGCATCGAACAGCCGGACGGCTACGGCTTTAAAGAGCTGATCCAGTACCGTGAGCTGGCGCTGGAAGAGGGGCGCTTTAAGTGCCGGGTCTGGCGGCGCAGCGGCGACACGCAAAGCGGCACGTTCGAGATCAGCAGCGAGTATGAGCCAAAGCCCAAGGCGGAGGCGTTCTGGAATGAAATCCCGTTTACCTTCGTTGGCGCGCAGAACAACGATCCGTCCATCGACGAATCACCACTTGCGGCGCTGACCGAAATTAACCACGGCCACTACCGCAACAGCGCCGACTATGAGGACAGCGTCTGGTTCTGCGGGCAGGTTCAGCCGCACATTTCCGGCCTGGACGAGGGCTGGCGCGACTATCTGGAAAAGGCCGGCGTTAAGCTCGGTTCCCGATCGCCGCTGCTGCTGCCGAAGGATGGTAGCTTCGGTTACGCCCAGGCGCAGCCCAATATGCTGGCGAAAGAGGCAATGGACAGCAAGCGCGACTATATGGTGGCGCTGGGTGCCCGGCTGATTGAACAGAACGCCACGGCGAAGACCGCTACGCAGTCGAGCGGCGAACAGACGTCGTCCACCTCGGTGCTGGGGATCTGCGCCTCCAACGTGTCAGAAGCCTACAGCCGCGTGCTGGCCTGGTGCGCCCGCTACATCGGGCTGAAGGGTGAAACGACAACCTACACCATCAGCCAGGAGTTTATCGCGAAGGTGGCCGAGTCCGGCATGGTCACCGCCATCGTTAACGCCTGGCAGTCCGGGGCTATCCGTAGCGCGGATCTGGTCAGGGCGCTGCAGAAGCTGGACCTGATCGACCCCGCTGCCGATCCGGAATCGGTTATCGACGAGCTGAATAATTCCACTCCCACGCTGATCGGCGGTAGCAATGACCAAGGTAAACAACCGCCTGCGTGATGAGGCGATCGCGCACTCGCTATTTGTCAGCCGCTACGGCACCGGCGCGGCGAGGCGCATGGTGAAAGTGCTCAACGACAGCGACGCCGAGCTGTCGGCGCGGCTGCTGGTGGCGCTGGAAGACCTGCCGCGTGAGAGCTTCACCGTGGCCCGGCTGGAAAGCCTGCTGGACAGCGTGCGCCAGGTGAACAGCACGGCGGTGCAGGGCGCGTTCGGTACGCTCTCGGACGAGCTGCTGGCGTTCACCTCGCATGAGGTGGGTTACCAGCGCGATTTGTTTAGCGAGCTGCTGCCCGAGGCGGTGCTGCGGCATTATCCACTGGCGGCGGTAACGCCAGATATGGCGTATGCCGCGGCGATGTCCCGGCCATTTCAGGGGCGCTTGCTGAAGGAGTGGGCGGCTAACCTGGAGGCTGACCGGCTGACCCGAGTGATGAACGCGGTGCGCACCGGCTATATGGCCGGCGATACCACCGAGCAGATCGCCCGCAAGGTGCGCGGTACCGCCGGAGCCAACCGGCAGGACGGTGCGCTGCAGATGAGCCGGGCCAACGCCATGAGCATTGCCAAAACGGCGGTGAGCCACGTTGCGGCGGTGGCACGCGACACTTTTGCCCAGGCCAACAGCGATATCCTGGAGTGCAAGCAGTGGTTGTCCACGCTGGATAACCGCACCACGCCCACCTGCATCATCCGCGACCGCAAAAAGTACACGCTGGACGGTAAGCCGCTGGGGCATAAAATCCCCTACCTGCAGGGGCCGGGCCGTATTCACTTCTGCTGCCGCTCGGCGGAGACGCTGGTCACTAAATCCTGGCGCCAGCTGGGGATCGACAGCGACGAGATGTCGCCGGGCGCCCGCGCCAGCATGGACGGCCAGGTGCCGGAAGACACCACCTATCTGGAGTGGCTGGCCCGCCAGTCTCCGGAACGTCAGGATCAGGTGCTGGGCACCGAACGGGGCCGGATGTATCGCGCCGGTGAGCTGCAGCTGGGGGAGATGTTCACCGACAAGGGCGAGCGGCTGACGCTGGCCCAACTCAAAGCGCTGTCAGCGTCGAAACAGGCCGGGAAATCTCCCGGCTTTTCTTTGGCCGGCGCGCAGTCGGTGGCGGAGATTGAGCAGGGTATGCGCGGTATTATCGCCGATGAAATCCGCTTCCCGGAAGGCACCACGCTGGAGTCAGCGCGGATCGCCGCTGGCGCAATGCAGGACGTGATTGACCGCTTCGGGCTGCCGCCGGTGAGCTATTTTGGTGAGGTGCCGGGAACCAGGGTGACCGCAGCTGGCGCATATTACTCTGACACACAAACAGTGCACATTACCGGGTGGGCGCTTAACGCTGAGCAATGGAAAGTAATCGACGCTAATCAGAAGGACCACGACTTTGTCGCCGACATTCACCTGAGTCAACTGATGACTATTTCAGACCTAGCGGCAGCGGCGGCAGAAACCCATCATTTTGGGTATGTTGCTGTGCCGAGTGTAGCTGGTACTGTTACACATGAAATGGGCCATCATCTGTACTATCAGCGCATCAATGAAATTCAGGGAGTTGCAAATCAAGCTTATGAGGATGGATGGTGGCGTCCTGTCAGCCTCTACGCCGCAGGTTCAGTAGCAGAACTGTTTGCAGAAGCATTCTCTCTGTTTATGCTTGGGGGGGAAGGCGACCATAAACGAATCGAACCGGAGATCCTCAAATGGCTGATAAAGAATTCCTGATTTACAAAAGAGCGAGCGATCTTTTCCACTCCAGACCACGAGACGCTGAACTTCTTAAGCAGCTGGAAATGCTTAGCGATGAGGCTGAAGGAGATATACTGGAAGCACGAATGATCGGGAATCTCATCAGCGGTACTATTCTGGAAATGCACGAAGTGAAAAAATAGAACATCTGGCATATATCATCCTAGCGTTACACAAAACAAATGGCTGAAGAAGAACTCAAATACCTGAAAATGGCGCATAACCTTTACCACTCAAAACCTCGCCCAGATGACCTTGTGGATCAACTCGATGAACTGGCAAGAATAGCCGGTGGGACAACTGTGGAAGCGAGGATGATAGGTTCTCTGGTGAGTGCCGCAACAATGGATGAGGCCAACGGTCACGTCTGACAACGATTTTTACCACTACGAGGCTGCCCCACGGGCGGCCTTTTTTTATGGGCAAAGCCCGGCAAATCCCGAGGGGAAACCAATGCTGATTCGTAACATGTTTATCAAATATTACACCGCCGCAGGCCAGGAAGAGGGCGGCGGTGGCGGTGGCGGCCAGCCGGAAATCACGCCGGAAATGCAGAAGCTGATTGATGAGCGCGTGGCCTCTGAGGTCACCGGGCTGAAAAACAAAAACTCTGAGCTGCTGGGCACCATCAAGCAGCAGAAAGACAACCTCTCGCGCTTTGAAGGCATCGACCCCGACGCCGTGCGCGGCATCATCCAGCGTTTCTCCGACGACGAAGAGGCAAAGCTGATTGCCGCCGGGAAAGTGGATGAGGTGCTCGATAAGCGCACCGAACGCATGCGGGCCGATGTCGATAAGCAGATCAAAGCGGCAAACGAACGCGCGGATAAAGCCGAAGCGTTCTCCAGTAAATTCCGGGATCGGGTACTCGGTGATGCCATCCGTGGCGCAGCGGCAAAAGCCGGCGCGCTGGCGGAAGCCTCCGATGACCTGATCCTGCGCGCCAAAGGCGCATTCCAGCTCAACGACGAAGGCGAGGCCGTAGCGGTTGATGCAAATGGTGATGTCCTGTTCGGCAAAGACGGCAAAACGCCGCTGACCCCGCTGGAGTGGGCCGAGTCGCTCAAGGAGACGGCTCCCCATCTGTTCCCGCGCGCTGAAGGTACCGGCGCAGGCGGGCACAAGCCGGGCGGCGGTGGCGGCAGCGTTAAACGCTCGGAAATGACATCCACTGACAAAGCAGCCTATATCCGTAAGCACGGCCAGCAGGCTTTTCTCCAGCTTCCTAAATAAAGGATTTAACGACGATGACAGCCACTGTAAACAGTGATCTGAAGATTTACGACGACCTGGCGCAGACCGCGTTCCTTGAGCGCCGTCAGGACAACCTGGAGGTGTTTAACGCCTCTTCCAACGGCGCGATCCTACTGGATAACGAGCTGATCGAAGGCGATTTCCGCAAGCGCGCGTTCTATAAAGTTGGCGGCAGCATCGAGTCGCGTAACGTCAACTCCACGGACACTATCACCGGCAAAAAAATCGGTGCCGGCGAGGCGGTATCGGTTAAGGCTCCGTGGAAATACGGCCCTTACGAAACCACCGAAGAAGCGTTTAAGCGCCGCGGCCGCAGCGTGGATGAGTTCTCCGAGGTAATCGGCGTGGACGTGGCCGACGCCACCCTGGAAGGCTACGTGAAATACGGCCTGAAAGGGCTGGTGGCGGCGATCGGCGCGAATGCTGAGATGGTGGTGACCGCCAATATCGCCACCGACGGTAAGAAAACGCTGACCCGTGGCTTGCGCAAGTACGGCGACAAGTTCAACCGCGTGGTGCTGTTCGTTATGCACTCCGCCACCTACTTCGACATCATCGACGAGGCGATCGCCAACAAGATTTACGAAGAGGCGGGCGTGGTGGTGTACGGCGGCCAGCCGGGCACCCTGGGCAAGCCGGTGCTGGTGACCGACACGATGGACGTTAACGCGATCCTCGGGCTGGTGACCGGCGCAGTGACCATCACCGAGTCGCAGGCTCCTGGCTTCCGCTCTTACGAC
Organism: Erwinia sp. Leaf53; assembly: GCF_001422605.1. Classification (NCBI taxonomy): domain Bacteria; kingdom Pseudomonadati; phylum Pseudomonadota; class Gammaproteobacteria; order Enterobacterales; family Erwiniaceae; genus Erwinia; species Erwinia sp. Leaf53. The sequence goes on along the minus strand of NZ_LMLK01000003.1, from coordinate 226,647 downwards.
ATCAACACCCAGGAGAACCTCGCCGTAGGTTACCGCGCCGAGGGAACCGTCAACGTTGAGCTGATGGGCTACAGCTGGGACACCTCCAAAGGTGAAAACCCGGACCTGACCAAAATCGGCACCGGTGCCAACTGGAAAAAACACGTCACCAGCAACAAATCCACGGCTGGCGTGCTGATCAAGCTGGATGCCGCCGCGGGGGAGTAATGCTGTTGGCGGATAAAACCTCCGCAACTGCTGACAGCACCGACGCGGTAACCCTCGCGCTGAAGTACACCAAAGATGGCGCAGGCGTCGGCGGCGCAAACGTCCAGTGGACGACGACCGGTGGCACCCTCAGTACCGACGCATCCCGCACCGGCTCCACCGGTGGCGCGACCGTCAAACTCACCTCTGCCACTGCTGGCACCTTCACCGTCACCGCTTCGGTGGAGGGTGTAAGCCAGACTTCGCAGGCGATCACCTTCACCGCGCCTGCAGGCGGCTAACCGTATGGGGCGCAAGCCCCATTACCCAGGGGGAAGCATGATTGATACCGACCCCGGGTCGCCCGATTTCAACAGCTACGCCAGCGTGGCGGTGCTGGAGTCATTCGCGGCCCGGCGCGGCAGGCAGATCACCGGTGATACCGAAGTGATGCTGATCCGCGCGATGGATTATTTAGAGGGGCTGGAGTGGGATGGACGGCGCACCGATCCTGAGCAGCCGCTGGCCTGGCCGCGCAGCGATGCCTGGTTTGATGATTACCCGATCCCGGCTGGCAAAATCCCCCGGCAGGTGATCAGCGCGCAGTGCATGCTGGCGCTGGAGGCGATGAACGGGGAGCTGCTGGGCAGCGTACGCGAAGCCGCGGTCAAGTCGGAGCGCGTGGAAGGCGCAGTGACCACCACCTACGCGGTGGCCGACGGCGAGACGTTCACCCCGCAGTATCCGGCCGTGTTCGCGGTGCTGGGCAGCCTGGCCGCCGGGCGGGGTTATGCCATCAACGCTTTTGCAGAGCGGGGCTGATATGGCTATCAACTACACCCGCATGCGTGCCACTGCTAAACGGCTGCTGAGTGAAAACGGCATGCAGTACGCCGTGACCCGCAAAGGCAGCATCAAGGTGGTGGCCGGGAAAGAGATACGCGAGCCGGACCTGAGTTTTACCGCCACCGGCGTGCGCACCGAGTACGACCCGCGCGAAATCGACGGCAGCAACATTCAGGCCGGCGATGTGGCAATCCACTTTACCTGGGATGAAGAGCTGCGGATCGGTGATCTGGTTGAGGTGGACGGCAAGCCGCACCGTATCTTCCATCCGCACCCGGTCAAACCCGGCCCGGTGGTGATCTGCTATCGGGCGCAGCTGAGGGCGTGATATGTCAGAAAATCAGTCATTTATGTCCTCCATTAACGCCTTTGTCAGCCAAGCGAAAGCGCGACAGGAAGAGGTGGTGCGCGCGGTGTCCGTCAAAATTCTGGCAAGATTAGTCAAAATGTCACCTGTCGGTCAGCCTGAGACTTGGGCGATCAATGCCCGCGCAGCTGCTTTCAATGATTCTATTGCCGAGCACAACAGGTTATTGCGTGAAAACCCTGACAACCTGACCAAAGCCGGGCGACTTCGTAAGGGTTTGAAAGCACACGGCAGCATGGATATCAAAAAGCCACCCCGTTACACCGGCGGCCGCTTTCGTGGCAACTGGCAGGTGTCGTTCAACCAGCCGGCGGAAGGTGAAACCGGACGCGTTGATAAGCAGGGGCACCAGACCATCGCCGCCGGTAATCTGGTGATCGAGCAGTTTAAGGTGGGGATGACGGCGGTCTATTTCGCCAACAACGTGCCCTACGCCTACCCGCTGGAGTTCGGCCACTCGAAGCAGGCACCCGGCGGCATGGTGCGGATCACCGCGGCTGAGTTCCAGCGCTTCTTTGACGAAGCGGTGCGGGAGGTGCAGTCGTGAGCCGCCCCGACATTACCGGCCTGCTGGAGTCCCGGCTGGGCGAATGGGCGGACCTGCAGGGGCTGGCGGTGGCTTACGACAATACCTCGTTCGAGCCGCCCGGCGGCATCTACCTGACCTCCCACGATATGCCGGCCACGCCCTACGCCATCGACCTCAGCCAGCGCAGCAAGGTGTTTATCGGCGTTTACCAGGTGAACGTGGTGATCCCGGCGGCGCAGGGCCGGGGAGAGGGCCGGGCCATCGCCGGGCTGCTGGAGGCGCTGTTTGTCAACGGCACCGAACTGCAGGGCGAGGGCTTCAGCTGCTACATCAGCGGCGAGCCCGCCCAGTACGCCGGAATCGCCACCGATACCACCTGGACCATCCCCGTCAGCATCAACTACCGCGCTGATGTGGCGCAGTAATCCACCCGCCGGCAGCCGCCGGTTTTTTTATGTCCAGATAACGGAGAAACCATTATGGGCTTCGCATTACCCAACGGCGCCACGGTGTTTGTCGGCCAGTCCGCAGCAGCGATTGCGGTTACCGGCGTCAGCAACGCCAACGGCGCAGTATTTACCGTGGCGACCGGCCACAACCTTGCGGTCGGCGACGAGGTGCTGATCAGCTCCGGCTGGAGCCTGATCGACAGCCTGGTGGCGCGCGTATCGGCGCAGACCGCGACCAGCGTCACCATCGGCGTGATCGACAGCACCAACGTCAGCTATTTTCCGGCCGGTTCCGGCGTCGGTTCGCTGAAAAAAATCAGCAGCTGGACCGAAATCCCGCAGATCACCGAGGTCGCCAACTCTGGCGGCGATCAGCAGTACGCGCAGGTCCAGTTCCTGTCTGATGACCGCCAGCGCAACGTTGCCACCTACAAAGCGGCCAAGTCGCAGACCTTTACGATGGCTCACGACTCCACGCTGCCGATCTACGCCCGTCTGACCGCCGCCGACCGCTCCGGCGAGACGCTGGCGCTGCGGATGTACGTGCCGAAGGCGAAGGAGACCCGCTACTGGTCAGCGCAGGCGTCGTTTAACGCCACGCCCACCACCGCGGTGAACAGCGTGGAAACGGTGCAGCCGGCATTCGCTATCCAGTCGCGCGATATGACCTTCTACAAAGACGCGGCGTAAGCCGGTCATCCTGTAACCCTGGCCCGGCAGCGGGCCTGTCTTTTTTGCAGAGGAATACATGGCAAAGACGTTTCAGCTTCAACCCAAACCGACCTTTAAAGTTGACGTGGCGATCCCGCGCGCCGGTGATGACGACGGGGTGATCACCTTCACCTTCCGCCACAAACCGCTGAAAGAACTGGCGTCCATCGAGTCGATGGAAGGCAAGAACGCCGTCGAGTTCCTGCTGGATATCACCGAAGCCTGGGCGCTGCCGGATGCGTTCAGTCAGGAGAATCTGGAGACGCTGCTGGACAACTACCCGCGCGCGCTGGAGGCGATCACCCGTCACTACTACAACGAGCTGATGGGGAACCGTCAAAAAAACTGATCGCGGTTGCCTCGGCGTTCTATACGCCTGAACCCTCAACCGAAGACCTCGCTGCATTTGGTCTGAGCGCCGACGACTACACCGACGAAGAGCATACCGTTTCCGTCTGGCCGGACGTCTGGCCGGCGTTTGGTGTGTTCCGCGCGATGAGCACGCAGTGGCGCACCGGCATGAACGGCGTCACCGGGCTGGATTACAACGTCCTGCCCTGGCTGATGAAGGTGGGCGGCGTGGAGGATGAGGCAACCGCTCTTGACGATATCCGGGTCATGGAGCGCGCGGCGCTGGATGTGATCCACAAGGGGGCGTGATGTCCGATATTGCAACAATCTCGCTGCGCGTTAACACCTCCGAACTGGAGCGCGGCAGTAAAGCCCTGGACGATTTCGAAGGGGCTGCGGCAGGCGCGGCAAAAGGCGCTGATAATTTTGGCACCAGCAGTAAGGGAGCGGCCAAAGTCACCGCTGAGGCGGCGCGGGAAATTGAAGAAATTCACCAGCGCGTTCGTGAGTTCAGCGAGGCGCAGCGCCAGAATCAGGAGGCCTCCAAATCAGCCACCCAGGCGACCGCCCAGCAGAAGGAGGAGCTGCAGAACCTGCTTAACCGGATCAGCCCTGTAAGCAAAGCGCTGAACGAACTGCAAGATATTCAGGATAGCCTGAGCAATTTCCACAAAAGTGGCCTGGTGGCTGATGAGGAATTTGCTCTTTATAACAGCGTTCTGGAAACGACGCGGGATAAGCTCGGTAAGGTGGTTGATGCTGAGACGGCAGAGGGCCGCGCAAGGATGGAGCAGGCGCAGGCCGCCGAGCGTGCTGCTGCTTCGCAGAAGGCTTTTCTGCAGAGCCTGACCGACCAGGCCGCATCCTTCCGTGCGTCGAAAGCAGATCTGGCCGAATACCGCGCCGCGCAGATGGGGATCAGCGAGCAGGCCGCACCGATGATCGCCCAGCTGCGCGAGCAGGAACGCGCGGTGGCAAGAGAGGCGGACCAGAAGCGCGCGGCCGCCATTGCCGCCCGCGGGCTCAAGCAGGCGCTGGCCGAGCAGGAGACAGCAGAGCGCGCGCTGGCCGCTGAGGCTAAGCGTACCGCTGCTGCACAGCAGAGTTTTATCAACTCCCTGCAGGAGCAGGCCACAGCCATCGGCAAAACACGTTCTGAATTGCTGGAGCTGAAGGCCGCACAGCTCGGCGTGTCGTCGCAGGCGGCACCCATGATCGCCAGGCTGCGCGAGCAGGAGGAGGCCTGGAAGCATGGCGCGATTTCGGCTGGCCAGTACCGACAGGCGATCAGGCAACTGCCCGCCCAGCTGACGGATATCGCCACCTCGCTGGCCGGTGGTATGCCGGTCTGGATGGTGCTAATGCAGCAGGGCGGGCAGATATCTGACTCCTTTGGTGGGCTGGGTGGGCTTTTCACCTACATCAAGCAGGAACTGCTGGGGATGAGCGATGCCTCTGACGAGTCATCTGAATCCCTGTCTGAAAATGCTAATGGCCTGGCTGAAAATGCTGAGAATGCGAAAAAATTTACAGGGCTGCTCAGCCCGGCCACGATCGCCGTCGGCGTGCTGGCTGCGGCTGTCGGCACGCTGACCTATGCCTGGTACAAAGGCAGCCAGGAACAGTCGGAATTCAGTAAATCGCTGATCCTCAGCGGCAACCTGGCGGGCGTGACCTCCGGGCAGCTGGCTGATATGGCGAAGTCTGTCGCGGGAATTACTGGCAACACAACGGCTGCGGCTGCTGAGGCGCTGAATCGGGTAGTCGCTGGCGGCAAGATTGCCAAAGACTCGCTGCAGACTGTCACTGAGGCCGTGGTCGCAATGAACGACGCGACTGGCGAATCGGTCGATAGCCTGGTGGCCGACTTTGAGAAGATTGCGAAAAATCCGGTCGCGGCGATTTCTGATCTTAATGAAAAATATCATTACCTGACGCTGGCAACCTATAACCAGGTTAAAGCGCTTCAGGATGAGGGCAATCAGCAGGAAGCGGCGCGGGTCGCCACCGATAATTATTCGGCGACCATGAAACAACGAGCTGACCAGATTCAGGAGAGCCTCGGCACATTACAGACTACATGGAAATGGTTGGGTGATGCTGCTAAGAGTGCCTGGGATTCGATGCTTGATATTGGGCGAGAGGAAAGCCTTGCCCAGAAGCTGGCTAACGCACAGCAGTTGCTTAAAAACTCTCCTGCGGGATACACGCGTGATGTTTGGGGGAACGTAACCGGGCTGGCCAGCGAAGCTCAGGCTGATGTTAACCTCTTCTCCACCGTTCTAAACCTTGAGCAGGATGTCAATAAGGCCAGGGCTGCAGGATTAAAAATCCAGGATGAGGGTGTTAAGGCTCAGGAACGGATCAATACCCTGGTTGAACGAACTTTATCCAAAGAGCAGAAGAGACAAAGGGAGCAAACGAATTTTACAAGGGAGCTTGAAAAAGCGAGAAAGGCGGGAGGGCTAATATCAAAAGAAGAAGAGGCTCGTATACGTAAAAATATCGACGATACGTACAAAGACCCCAAAACGCCGAAAGCCCCGTCCTATAAGCCACCGGCGGGAGATAAAGCCGAAGATACCGCTCAGGCAGAACTGCTTGCACTTCAGGCGCAACTGAAGACGCTACAGGATCACCGCTCAGTCAACGACGTAATCAGTAAACAGCGTAAAGACCTGCAGCTGACAGAGGCAAAATTTGCTGTTCTGGAAGAGGCTGCAGGTAAGCGGAAACTGTCAAAACAGGAACAATCGCTGCTCGCCAGCAAAGACCAGGTTCTTTTCCTCGAACGGCAGAAAGCGTTGCTGGGTGACCAGATCACCGCCCAGGAACAGCTGAATAAGCGCATGGACGCTTCGCAGAAATATGCCACCCAGATGGCTGAAAAAACCAAAGCGATGAATGCTGGCTCAACGTTGAGCAATCGTGAAGCTCAGCGGCAACTCGAGCGGGCGCAGCTGACCTCAGGCTGGAAAAACTCTGGAGGAGATCTGGAGGATGCGGGTTACAAAGCGGAGCTTAAAGCCGCTGAGGATTATTATTCAGCGCAGGATGCGCTCCGCGAGGACTGGCTGTCAGGGGCTAAGAAAGGGTGGGCTGACTTTGCCGACAGCGCCACGGACGCTTTCAGCTCGGCTCAGCAGGTGGCGCAGGCAGGGTTTAACGGCCTGGCCGGAATGATGACCAGCCTGGTGACTACCGGCAAAGCCAACATCAAAGAATTCGGCGTGTCGATGCTGAAAATGATTGTTGAGGTGATCAACAAAATGCTGATCGCCTACGCGCTGCAGACGGCGCTGGGGTGGATTAGCGCAGGTGCTTCGGCGTCCACGGCTTCCGCGTCTGCCGGCTCAACCGGGGCTATGGGGATGTCGACTGATTTCCATGCCTACACGCCGCAGTTCGATGGCGGCGGCTTCACAGGAGAGGGTGGAAAACATGAACCGGCTGGCGTGGTTCACAAAGGCGAATTCGTCTTCACCAAAGAAGCGACCCAGCGGATCGGCGTATCAAACCTGTATGGCATGATGCGCGGCTACGCTGACGGCGGCCTTGTCGAAGGGGCAGGAAAGCTGTACGGCATGCAAAGCGGCGCCGCTGGTGGCGTTAACGTGCAGACTTCGGTGACGGTGAACACATCCGATAATCAGCAGGTGTCTGCCAGCCAGAACGCTGCCGTTTCTAAAGCGTATCAGCAAACTCTCGATCGCTCAGTAAGAGAAGGCATTCAGCGAGAAACCCGGCCGGGTGGCATCATCTGGATTGCTTCTAATCCGAGGTAGCTTTCAGCCAGACACGCTGTAAAATCCTAGGTTTCTGCGCGACAAAAAGGAGTTTACGTGGCCAGACGACTAAACCGTGATTACCGTAGTAAAATCAGAAATGTACCTCGCCGCTTGAGAGCGCTTGAGTGGTGGTCCGGGACGTTTAATGATGCAGCCAGGGCTGAAGTGCCTCCCGGCGAACGCTACTGGAATTACAAAATACCTGTTGAGATCAATCTGGTTGAAGGAAAACACAGCTCCACAGCCATCAAAGCTGACTGTGCACAGCAGCTGATCAATGCCTGCTCGAATCTGATTTCGGCAAAAGGTGATTCAGGTGAATCCGTCAGAATCACCACCGTGATCTGCCTTCCGGATATGTTTACCAGTGAAGTCTGTATTTACCGGTCTGAAGAGTATTTTCAGGGCTTCGTGAGAGAGCATGAGTCTGAATACGGCAGCTCATCAATAATCACTGACCGAAGCCTTGCGCGGGAATGGGGATTGCTCCTGCCCGATAACGTCAAGGAGTTAGGCATGCTCCTGGATTATCGGGGTTACGAAGATCCCGATGACTGGTTTACGGGAGAGCGCTGGTATTACGGCAACGTTCGCTAAACATGTCTGAATGAGACATCCAGCCCGCTTCGGCGGGTTTTTTTGCGCCTGGAGAAAAGCATGGCACTCGACAGATTCACCTGGCGCACCCAGATCCAGAATCAGCCGCAGGGCACCTTCACGCACCGCGTGCGCGAGGCGCAGTTCGGTGACGGGTACAAACAGGTATCAGGGGACGGCATCAACCCCGAATCCCAAAGCTGGCCGGTTACCTTCACCGGTACCGAGCAGGATATGCAACCGATCCTCACCTTCATGCGCAGCCACACCGTGAAATCCTTCATCTGGACGCCGCCTTACGGCATTGCTGGCCTTTACCGTGTGGCAAAAGAGTCCATCAGCGCGATGCCGCTTGGCGGCCGGGCCATGACCGTTATGGCAACATTCGAACAGTCTTACGCACCATAGGAGCCCTATGACTATCAACAGCGACGTGCAGAAGCTGGAACCGGGTAACTGGGTCCGGCTGCTGGAGGTGGACGGCAGCGCGTTCGGCGCTGACTTCCTGCGCTTCCACGCACACAACATTCCCCATACGCCGGCAGAAATTGCGGCGGCCGGCGGCGATGAAACCAAACTACCGGCGAAATCCATCTGGTGGCAGGGACAGGAATACAAAGCCTGGCCCTGCGAGCTGTCCGGCATTGAGGCGGCAACCAGCGGCACCAGTGCCTCGCCAAAGCTGATGGTGGCGAACATCAACAGCGCGATCACCGCGCTGTGCCTCGCCTATGATGACATGCTGCAGGCCAAAGTGACGGTACACGACACGTTGGCGCAGTATCTCGATGCGCGGAATTTTATTGCCGGGAATGCAGCGGCGGATCCGACGCAGGAAAAAGTGCAGGTGTTCTACATCGATAGCAAAAGCCAGGAGACCAACGCGGCGATTGAGTTCACGCTCTCCAGTCCGATGGATCTGCAGGGGCTGATGATCCCCACCCGCCAGCTGCACTCCCTCTGCAGCTGGTGCATCCGTGGCAAATACCGCAGCGGTGACGGCTGCGATTATGCCGGTACCCGGTACTTTGATAAGCACGGCAACGCGGTCGATGATCCGTCAAAAGACGAGTGCAACGGCACGCTGAACACCGGCTGCAAACCGCGATTCGGCGAAAACGAACCGCTGCCGTTCGGCGGCTTCCCCGGCACCTCCCTGATTAAGAGCTGAGTATGCGTGAGAAAACTCTGCAGGCGGTATTTGAGCACGCCCGCCAGCGCTACCCGGCTGAATGCTGCGGTGTGATCGCTCAGAAAAGCCGGGTGGAGCGTTATTTCCCCTGCCGTAACCTGGCCGATAACCCGCATGAGCATTTCCACCTCTGTCCGGCGGACTACGCCGCAGCGGAGGACTGGGGAACGGTCACCGCCATCGTGCACAGCCACCCGGATGCCACCACCCAGCCCAGCGAACTGGATAGAGCTCAGTGCGACGCTACGGCGCTGCCCTGGCATATCGTGAGCTGGCCCGAGGGCGATCTGCGCACCATTCAGCCCCGCGGCGAGCTGCCGCTACTGGGCCGCAAGTTTGTGCTGGGGCATACTGACTGCTGGGGGCTGGTGATGAGCTACTACCGGCAGGAGCTGGGGATCGAGCTGCCCGACTACCGGGTGGATTATCCGTGGTGGGTAAGCGGCGAAGAGAACCGTTATCTGGATAACTGGTATGAGTGCGGTTTTCGGGAGTTCAGCGGCGACCCGCAGCCCGGCGATGTGGTGATCATGCAGGTGCAGGCCCCGGTGGCAAACCACGCAGGCGTACTGTTGGCCGACAACATGCTGCTGCACCATATGTACGGCATGCTAAGCCAGCGGGCGCCGTATGGGGGGTACTGGAGAGATAGAACAATAATAATGCTGCGGTATAAGATTGCCTGATGCTGACTACCAAGTACTTGGACCAGAAGTGCTAAGCACGTAAGGAGTAAGATGCGGAAGTTGATGATTATCTCGCGAAGAAAGCGAAGCGTATTTAGATTTCCTCCTCAATTCATTTAGTTATGTTGGTTCGTCTTGGTTCGTCTTGGTTCGTCTTGGTTCGTCTTGGTTCGTCTTGGTTCGTTTTAGTTCTTGCTCAAATTTGAGCAACGTCATACACTGGATTCAGTTAAGTAGCACACAAGTGGTACGTTGACCTGAGGAGTACATATGCAAAAATTCGACGAGTTTGAAGGCTTCTAAGCCTTAACGGTAGAATCTCACGGGGCCATGCGGCCCCGTTTTCAATGGAAGAGTATATGCAACTGAGTGAAACTTGGCAGTACAGCATTGCTGTGGCACAAATCATTTCTTCTGGAGCGGTGTTAGCCGGCCTTGTGGTAGCAGGCATTACAATAGTTTATAACATCAAGACTTCTAAGAAGAGTCAAACTTCAGTTTTCTTCGCAGAAAGTAGACACGACATTAAGTATCTGGAAGGTCAGCATACTTTAAGTCATATACACAATTCTGGAAAATCATTTAGATCCTATATTTTTCCGCAAGGTCCAGATCTAACAGATGAAGAGAAAGCTGATCGTATTAAAATTCAATATTGTTTGAACTTTTATGAAAGACTGGCTGTAAGTGTAAAAAACGGCAGTTATCATGAGCAGATGATAAAAGAAGTTTTCTACAGTTCGATTGTGAAGAATTTTGAATACTCAGAGCCTTTCATTAAGGCACTTAGAGAAAAGCAAGGACGTAACAGCTACTACCAAGAATTCGAATGGCTTGCTAAAAAATGGAAGAAGAGTCCTCTTAGAGGATTGTAAAATAACCCGCCACTCGGCGGGTTATTGCTTTATTAAGATATCATGAAACATTACGTTTCATCTTTCCCTTGCTATCATGCGTCTACCAACAACTGAGAGAACGACTGATGAAAAACTTCCTTGTTCTGGCTGTTGTGCTGACGCTTGTTGGCTGTACAACTCATCCTATAGCAACAAATCAAGCCACTGACGTGCCAACTGAGCGCGTGTCCGTTAAGTCGTTTATTCTTGCTGGTAGCGGTAAGGGGTCAGTCATCATCAAGCGTGACTCAGGCCACGTCGGCAATGCCTGCTACACGAAGCTATTCTTGGACGGCAAGGAAATCGCGCAGATCGACGTTGCAGAAAAAATCACTCTCCATCCGATGATAGGCGAGCACATCATTGGCGCAGAGCCAAAGGGGTTGTGCGGTGGCAGCATGAGTGAGCTAACCATCAACGTTACCTCTGAAAAGGTACTTACATACCGGGTCGGGTACGATTCAGGCGTAATTTTTGGGCTCAGGCCCACAGCATTCTGATAACTGAATCCGCTTAACCACGGTTTTTTCGTTGCCTTGAGTTTGGTCACTGCTATCATTTCGTGACTTACCTCAGAGGGAACGAAGGATGAAAAACATTGTATTCGTGGCTACGCTACTGGCGTTAGCTGGGTGCTCGTCAAGCGCGGTACCTGTAGATAAGGCGAAAACAGCCACTGCAGACAGGGCATTCAAATTTCAGGCGCCAAAGAAAGGCGATGCGCAACTAACGGTAGTGCGTGACAGTGGTATAGTAGGCAGCGGTTGCTATGCAGCAATCTTCATCAACGGGCAAAAGTCTGCGCTGCTTAACGCTTCAGAAAAAGTCACCTTCAGCCTCCCAGGCGGGGAATATGAAGTAGGTGCAGCTTTTGATGGCGCAGCGTTGTGCTCAGTGGGAAAAGAAAGGCAGGAACGGACCGTAACGCTATCCACTGACCAGAAAAAAATAGTGCGCGTATATTCAGATAGCGATGCGAACCTGGATATAAAACCCTCAACGCTTTAAATCTTCAAAAACTTATCAACCACCTTCGGGTGGTTTTTTTATAGGTGAAGCATGAACGTAAAAATCAGGACAGTACGCCTCTATGGCGCACTGGGAGCAATGTTCGGTAGAATTCATAATCTTGCAGTCGAAACACCAAGAGAAGCACTTAAAGCCCTGTCAGTTACCCATCCCGGATTTGAGTCTTTTATGAATACCAGCAGGCAGCGCGGGCTGACGTATGCGGTATTTAGTGGGGCGCGCAACATCGGCTCAGAAGAACTGCAATGTGATAATGGAAGCGAAGACATCAGGATCGCCCCCGTAATTATCGGAAGCAAACAGGCTGGTCTGTTTCAGACTATTTTTGGGGCAGTACTAATTGCTGCTGCATTTGTCCTTTCATTCACACCACTCGCTGTAGCTTCGCCCTATATGTACATGATGGGAGCATCTATGGCTCTCGGTGGCGTTATCCAGATGCTATCCCCCCAGCCTAAAGGGCTGGCAAGTAAGCAGGACGCCGACAACAAAGCCTCCTACGCCTTCGGCGGGGTCACCAACACCGCTGCTCAGGGCTATCCGGTAGCACTGTGTTACGGCAAACCACGCATCGGCGGGGCTATTATCTCAGCCGGTATTTATGTTGAAGATCAGCAGTGAGGTGAATTTTAATGAACGAAGAAAATAAAATAATTACCCTTGAGAGAGTGATAGCTACTTTGCAAGCCTCTCTGGTTGTTGCCAATCAGCAAGTATCCCGAGCCATTGGTATCGCTGAATCACAGGAATGCAGGATAAATGAGTTATCCTGCAGAGTTTTTGTTCTCGAAAATAGATTAACCCAGTTGATTAGCAGTTAGAAAAGTTCTCGCGTGCTTTATCAATTGCTGCTTTTTCTATCTGAGCAATGGTCAGATTAGAAATGTGACCATGAGGATACTCAACCCAGACGCTGTGAGAAGAATCATCTTCACCTTTCAGGGTTACAAGTACTCGATGTAATTCACCATCCGCATGCGACAGACCACCAATAACATCGACTTTAAATTTCATTAACTTCCCTTTTCCAGAGGTAATCAGCCATCCCTCCTTGCTGTGTGCGTCCGTGCCCAAAACACGAACGGGCTGAACCCTTAACATAACCTTTACTGTTAGTTAGAAAAATCCTGATATTCGATCAGTACTCTACCTTCAGGCCGCCACCGTGCGGCCTTTTTTTATGGGCGCAATATGGCAAAGAACACCACGATTAAAGGCCGCAAGGGCGGCGGCGGCTCCGCGCGTACTCCGGTTGAACAGCCGGACGACCTGCAGTCGATCGCTAAAGCAAAATTACTGATCGCGCTGGGTGAGGGCGAGTTTGCCGGTGGTCTGACCGATCAGACCATTTTCCTTGATGGCACGCCGCTGAAAAACAGCGACGGTACCAGCAACTTTAGCGGCGTGGCGTGGGAGTTCCGCCCCGGCACCCAGGCACAGACCTATATTCAGGGTATGCCGGGTACCGAGAACGAAGTCAGCGTCGGCACCACCCTCAAAAGTGACGCCGCCTGGTCGCACACCTTCACCAATCCGCAGCTGTCGGCGATCCGCCTGCGCCTGAAGTGGCCCTCACTGTTTAAGCAGGAAGATGACGGCGACCTGGTGGGCTACTCGATCAAATACACCATCGAGCTGCAGACCAACGGCGGTGCGTTTAAAACGGTTGTCGACACCGCGGTTACCGGCAAAACCACCTCCGGCTACGAACGCAGCCACCGCATCGACCTGCCGCAGGACGGCAACATCTGGACGGTGCGCCTGCGCAAGGTGACCACCGACGCCAACAGCGCCAAAATCGGCGACGCGATGTCGCTGCAGAGCTACACCGAGGTGATCGACGCCAAGTTACGCTATCCACACACCGCGCTGCTGTATATCGAGTTCGACTCCAGCCAGTTCAACGGCTCTATCCCGCAGATTGCCTGCGAACCGAAGGGGCGGGTGATCCGCGTGCCGGATAACTACGACCCGGCGTCGCGCAGCTACACCGGCACCTGGGCGGGCACCTTTAAGTGGGCGTGGACCGATAACCCTGCCTGGGTGTTCTACGATATCGTCATCAGCGATCGTTTCGGCCTGGGCCAGCGCCTCACGGCGGCCAATATCGATAAATGGGAGCTGTACCGCGTGGCGCAGTACTGCGACCAGCCGGTGCCGGACGGCAAGGGCGGCAGTGGCACCGAACCGCGTTATAAGTGCGATGTCTACGTGCAGGATCGCAACGACGCTTACACCGTGCTGCGCGACTTCGCGGCCATCTTCCGCGGCATGACCTACTGGGGCGGCAACCAGATCGTCACGCTGGCGGATATGCCGCGCGACGTCGACTACAGCTTCACCCGGGCGAACGTGATTGACGGCCTGTTCACCTACTCCAGCAGCACCACCAAAACCCGCTACACCACCGCGCTGGTCTCCTGGACCGATCCGGCCAACGGCTACGCCAACGCGATGGAGCCGGTGTTTGAGCAGGAACTGGTGGCGCGCTATGGCTACAACCAGCTGGAGGTGACGGCGATCGGCTGCACCCGCCAGTCGGAGGCCAACCGTAAGGGCCGCTGGGGCATCCTGACCAACAATAAAGATCGGGTGGTCACCTTCTCCGTCGGTCTGGACGGCTCTATCCCGCAGCCGGGCTATATCATCGCCGTGGCCGACGAGATGCTCTCCGGCAAGGTGACCGGCGGCCGCATCAGCGCGGTCAACGGACGTGCTATTACCCTCGATCGTGCTGCCGATGCCGTTGCGGGCGATCGGCTGGTGCTGAACCTGCCCGGCGGTGCGTCGCAGAGCCGCACCATTCAGGCGGTATCCGGCAAGGTGGTGACCGTCACCACCGCTTACACCGAGACGCCGCAGGCGGAAAGCGTGTGGGTGGTGGAGTCCGACCAGCTGCTGGCGCAGCAATACCGCGTGGTCAGCGTGCAGGACAACAACGACAACACCTTTACCATTTCGGCGGCGTACCACGATCCGGACAAATACGCGCGCATCGATACCGGCGCGGTTATCGATGAGCGCCCGATCAGCGTGGTACCGGCCGGCAGCCAGGCGGCCCCGGCGGATATTCAGATTGCCACGTACTCGGTGGTTAATCAGGGGATCAGCGTGCAGACGATGCGCGTGACCTGGCCGGAGACGGCTGGTGCCATCTCCTACGAGGCACAGTGGCGCCGTAATGAGGGTAACTGGGTCACCGTCCCGCGCAACGCCACCACCTCGTTTGAGGTGCAGGGGATTTACGCCGGCCGCTATCAGGTCCGCGTGCGTGCCATCAACGCCGGGGAGATCTCCAGCGGCTGGGGGATGTCGGAAGAGGTTACGCTAACCGGCAAAGAGGGCAATCCGCCGCAGCCGGTTGGCCTGATGGCCGCCGGTCTGGTGTTTGGCATCCAACTGGACTGGGGATTCCCGGCGGGCACCGGCGACGTGCTGAAAACCGAAATCCAGTACAGCACCAAAGATGACGGCTCTGACGCGCTGCTGCTGGCCGACGTGCCGTATCCGCAGAGCACCTACCAGCAGCTCGGCCTGAAGGCGGGGATCAGCTTCTGGTACCGCGCGCAGCTGGTGGATAAAAGCGGCAACGAATCCGGCTTTACCGGCTGGGTGATGGGCCAGTCGTCGGCAGACGCGGAAGAGGTGCTGAGCTACCTGACCGGCCAGATCGGTAAAACCCAGCTGGCGCAGGAGCTGGTCAGCGATATCGGCGGTAAGGCCACGCGGGATGAAATGTCCGCTGCGGTGAATGCGGCCAAAACGCAGGCCACCCAGCAGGTAAATGACGCGAAAACACAGGCGACTCAGCAGGTCAGCGATGCGAAAGCGCAGGCCGCCCAGCTGGTCGAAGCCGCGAAGCAGCAGGCGGATCAGAAAGTGGCTGCTGAAGCGCTGGCACGCACCAACGCCGACGCTGCCGAAGTACAGGCGCGCAGCGCTGCGGTGCAGCAGGAAGCGGCCGCGCGCGCCGACGCGCTGCTGAGCGAGAAGAACGCCCGCACCGCGGATATCAGCCAGGTGAAGACGCTGATCCAGAACGGCAACGAGTCGCTGGCGCAGCAGATTTCACAGGTTGCAGCCGGCACCGGTGAGCAGTTCGACAGCCTGAAAATCTGGCACTTTGATACCAGCAGCATCGAGGGCTGGAGCGGGCAGGGTGCGCCAACCGTGACCGCCGACGGCTGGCTGCGCCCGGCCAACCACGCCACCGATCCTTACGTCGTTTCACCGTCTGGCATCGCCGTGAATGCCGGCGCGTACCGCTTTATCAAGCTGCGCGTGAAAAAGGTCGGTTCGCCGCCGTGGAGCGGGCAGATCCGCTGGGTGGCCGCCGGACAGAGCTTTAACAACACGCAGCTGTTCACCGTGGCTGAACCGGTCTACGACGCCGGCGGCGTGGCAACGCTGACCGTCCACGATATTTTGTGGAACGGGACCGGCATCATCGACAAGTTCCGCCTGGATCTGACCGACAGGCAGGACGACAGCAACTACATCCTGTTCGACTGGATCGCCGTTGGCCGGCCAACGCCGGGTGCCGGAATGGCCGCGCTGCAGGATGAAGCCACCGCTCGCGTTAATGCCGACGCGGCGGAGGCGGCGAACCGCAATACGCTGGCCGTGCAGATGCGCGGTGCGTACACCGGCACCGACGCGGCGCAGGTCAGCAGTGGCCTGATCTACAGCGAACGCCAGGCACGCGTTACGGCCGATCAGGCGGAAGTGACCGCCCGCCAGGCGCTGGAGGCCAGCGTCAACGGTTCCCTGTCGCAGGTAAATACCCAGCTGACGGCGGTCAGCGACAAAACCAACGCCAACAGCGCGGCCATCACCGGCATGAAGAGCGACATCGCCGGCAAGGCCAGCGCTGATGCCGTCCAGTCGCTCACCACCCGGGTGACGTCCGCCGAGGGCCAGTTAAGTAGCCAGGGCGGCAGCATCACGCAGATCAACGCGTCTCTGGCCCGCGAAACGAAACTGCGCGTGCTGGCGCGGGGTAACGGGGCGGGCGGCACGGTGGGCGTGTTTACCGCCGACGGGCAGTCGCTGTTCAGCGGAGGCCGCAGTTATAACCTGGTGACGTTCAAAACCAACGCGGACGGCAGCAGCGCGATCGCCACGTCGGCCACCTATGACGTCTTCGGTACTGCCGCAACCGGCGTTACCCTGGCGTCAGATATTGCGGCGCTGGCCTACGGTACTCAGGTGCTGTTGTATACCCACGATGAGCCGCGCACCAACAGCACGCCGGTGTATAACGCCATCGACCAGCTGGGCGGCACGATGGCGTTGCTGAAGAGCGTGCCCTATCGCGGCGCGTATGTCCTGCTTGGCTCTAAAGGGGCAGCGGCAGGCACGGCGATTGAGCGCGTCACGCAGGCGGGCGGCGACGCCACGGCGCTGCTGAACGTACCGTTTAACCTCGTCAACGGCCTGATCGAAGGCGTCGGCGGGGGCACCGGTGCCATGCTGAGCAGCGCGGCCAACGCCGGCGCGATTCAGTCGCTGGACACCCGCGTCACGAAAACGGAGGCCACTACCGCCAGCCAGAGCGAAGCACTGACCGGGCTTAAAAACGATCTGGGCGGCAAGGCCAGCTCCGATGCGGTCAGCCGGCTGACTTCGCGGGTGGAGTCGGCTGAAAACACTCTGACCAGTCAGAGCGGCAGCATGGTCAGCCTGACCAATACGCTGGCGCAGCAGAACCGCATGGGCACCAATCTGTGGTTTGACGGCTCGCTGGAGTCCTACGCGGACAACCAGGCGCTGACCACGGATGCGGTTGTGGTCAGCGGTACATCTTACAGCGGATCTAAGTCGCTGCGCGTGCTGCGCCCGGCGGGCACCGCTGGTAACAGCGATAAGGACATCGGCCCGGATATCGCCGTGAAGGAGCGCGGCTACTATCGCCTCGAGCTGTGGGCCATGATGCCGGCGGATCAGAAGCCGGCGGAGGGCTGGTCGCTTGCCGTGGGGGTTCACAGCTGGAACGCCGCCGGCGCTCACAGCTGGCGGGTCGGGGTGAGCATCACCGAGGCATCGCTCGGCGGGCGGGATAAGTGGGTGAAGTTCAGCGGCGTGGTGGGGCTGTCAGACGCCGCCCGCGCCCGCTTCTGGGTCTCACCGCGCGGGCAGAACGGCGACGGGTCGCCGGGTTACTTTGTGCATCTGGATAACGTGACGATCGTTGACATCACCGACGCCTATGCCGCGCAGGAAACGGCGGACGCAACCGCGACGGCGATGACGGCCCTGACCACGAAGGTGGATCAGAGCGCCGACGCCATTTCCAGCCAGGGTACCCAGCTGACCGCGCTGAAAAACGATCTGGCCACGACCAGCAACAACGTCTCCAAAAAAGCCGACGCGGCGGCGCTGCAGAGCCTGTCGAACACCGTCAGCCAGCAGGGAACCTCACTGGCCGCGCAAGGGGCCAGCATTACGGACCTGACCGCCGCGCTGACCGTTGCCGATCGGGAGCCGGAAAACATGATGGCAAACGGCGGCTTTGACGGAGGGGTGATCGGCTGGTCATTCACGGAAAGCGCGGTGAATTACCAGGTTGATACCTCCGGCGGGGCTGCGGCAGCCAGCCCGGCCTGCCTGCGGGTGTTGCCTGGTCCGATCGTTAACCTGGAGCAGCGGGTGCTGCTGAAAACGGGGCGGCGCTACCGGCTCTCCTGCAGCTACCGCTTCGCCAGCGGTTCTAAAATTGGGGCACAGGCCAACAACAAGCTTCGTCTCGGCAACGTTGCCACCAACGTGGTGCTGACCAGCCCGTTTTTTGACGTCAGCAAAACGGACTGGACGATCGCTTCGGCGGAGTGGCTGAACGGCACGGCTGCGGATATCGACGCAACGCTGGGCGTTCAGGGGGTGTTAACGGCGGGCTGGCTGCAGATTGACAGCGTCTACCTTGCCGACGTCACCGACAGCCAGAAGCTCGACGCCACGGCAGCGGCCACCTCAGCGTTAACAACCCGCGTATCGAATGCGGAAGGGGTGGCAACCAGCCAGGGCGATGCGATCACCTCGCTGAAAAATACCGTTCAGCAGCAGGGCACCACGCTGGGCCAGAAAGCGGACGCGGCGGCGCTCAACAACTACTACACCAAAACGCAGGCAGATGCGGCGGCAGCCGGCCAGGTCAGCCAGTACGACGCGACGCTGCAGCTTGGCGGCACCAACCTGCTGGCGGATACGGGCACGTTTAAGGGCGCGGCGGGCATCGCCGCAGAGGTGTTTAAAGGCAACGCGGTGATCACCCTTACCCGTAACGCGGGGCAAAGCGGGGTTTACAACGACCTGTTCGCGCCGACGACGTTAAACCCGGCGCTGGAAGGCGTGTATACGGCCAGCTTCTGGGCCAAATCGAGCGTGAAGGGCACGGTGGTGTCGTGCTTTTTCTACAGCCCGAACACCACGACCAGAACGCTGACCAGTCAGGGCCTGCAGAATACCAATGCTGACGGCGGCGTGCCGGTCACCCTGTCGGACAAGTGGGAGCGGTACTGGATAACCTGGACGCAGAGCGCGACTGCCACGGTGAAAAAACTGGTGTTTATGCGCCTGACCAACCCGGCCAGCGGCTCGGTCAGCGCGTCGCTCTCGATGCCGATGCTTGAGGCCGGCAGCAAGGCCAGCGACTGGTCGCCGTCCCCCGAAGACGTGCAGACCCAGCTTACGGCAAACGCCACGGCCATCTCCGGGCTTAGCACGCGCGTTTCCAGCGCGGAGGGCGTGCTCAGCAGCCAGAGCACCAGTATGACGTCGCTGAGCAACAGCATCGCCCAGGCCGGGCGTCTGGGCAGCAACCCGTGGTTTGACGGATCGCTGGAGTCCTACGCGGACAACCAGGCGCTGACCGCCGATGCGGTGGTGGTCAGCGGCACGGCGTATGCCGGCGCGAAATCCCTGCGCATAACGCGCCCTGCCGGCACCAGCGGGAACAGCGATAAGGATATCGGCCCGGATATTGCCGTTAAGGATATCGCCTACTATCGCCTGGAACTCTGGGCGCTGATGCCGGCAGATCAGGCTCCGGCAACGGGCTGGTCGATGGCCGTCGGCCTGCACGGCTGGACCCAGGCGGGCGCTCACATCTGGAAAGTTGGTTTTGACATCACGGAGTCCGCGCTGGGAGGCCGGGATAAGTGGGTCAAATTCAACGGCGTGGTGGGCCTTTCTGGTGCCGCCCGCGCCCGCTTCTGGGTCTCGCCGCGCGGCACCAACGGAGCCGGCACGCCGGGGTACAGCGTTTATCTGGATAACGTCACCCTGACCGAGATAACCGACGCGTATGTGGCGCAGCAGACCGCCGATGCCAATGCCAGCGCCACGCAGCTCCTGACCGGACGCGTGACGAAGACCGAGCAGGATGTATATGCGGCCAACAACGCGGTAACGCAGCTGCGTAACGACCTGACCGCAACCAATAAGGAGGTGGCCACCAAGGCAACATCAGCCGCGCTGCAGAGCCTCGAAAACTCCGTCTCTAAACAGGGCACCACGCTGACGGCGCAGGGAAGCAGCATCACCGACATCAGCGCGGCGCTGTCGCGGGAAACCCAGCTGCGGGTTATCTCGCGGGGTAACGGTTCGTCCGGGGCATCCGGCATCTACCGGCTGGACGGTACGGCGGTGGCGGTCGGCGGTCGCAGCTTCAGCCTGGCGGTGTTTAAGACGGAGGCGGATGGGTCTGCGTCGATCGCAAGTTTTGCCCGGTATGACGTTTTTGGCTCCGCCGCAACCGGCAAAGCGCTGAGCGATGCCATCGCGGCGCTGGCCAACGGAACCCAGGTGATCCTCTTCACGGCAGACGAGCCGCGCACCTACGCCTATACGGTGGCCGCAGCGGTAGAGTCACTGGGCGGCACCGCGGATCTGGTCAGCGGGCTGGTTTACCGCTCGGCCTACGTGCTGATTGGCCGCAAGGGCATGGCGCCGGGAACCGCCATCGAGCTGGTATCACCGACCGGCGGCGATGCGTCGGCCTTTGTTGAAACACCGGTGACGTTCCTCAACGGCCTGATTGAAGGGCTGGGCGGCGGTGCCGGCGCGATGGCGAAGAACGCCGCCAACGCCACGGCCATCCAGGGCATCACCAGCCGCGTCACTCAGACGGAAAGCGGGCTGACGGCGCAGGGGCAGAGCATCACCAGCCTGACCGGCAACGTGAACAGCCAGAAAGCCACGATCGACACGCTGCAGACGGCGGTCAGCACGCTGGACAGCTCCACGGCCACGCGTATTGAAGAGGTTAAGGCATCCAACCGCAACAACGCCGAGGCGGTGCTGAAGCAGGCCTCGAGCATTGCGCAGACCGACGCCAGCGTCAGCACGCTGTCTAAAGCCGTGGTGGCCGCGAACGGCAAGATCGACGCCAGCTGGCAGGTAAAGATGAACGTGACCAGCGACGGGCGCTACGTTGTCGCCGGGATCGGCGTGGGCATCAGCAACGAAACCGGGGCGCTGCAGTCGCAGATCCTGATGACGGCTGACCGCCTGGCGCTGCTGCCGTCGGACGCGTCGAAAAACGCCGTGTCGCCGTTCGTGGTTGAGAACGGGCAGGTGTATATGAACAGCGCGTTCATTGGCGATGCGTCGATAACCAACGCGAAAATCGGGGATTACATTCAGTCCCGCGACTACGCGCCGGGTAACAGCGGCTGGAACGTCAACAAAGACGGGAAGGCTGAATTTAACAACGTCACGGTCAGGGGAAAAATGTATGCCAGCGAGGGAGAACTTAACAATGTACGGATAAATGAAAGCTGCACCATCCTGGGCACGCTGAACGCCAGCCGTATTAACGGGCCGCTTATGCAGGCAAAAACGTTCAGCTTTTACCATCAGAATACGGGGCAGTCCAGCGTGATCTACTGGGACGGCACGGCAGGAAAAGGCGACGTGCCTATGACGCTCAGTGGGACCGTTATCCGCACCCGCAATAATCTGCAGATAGGGTCGAGGGTTGTTATAGCAGGCCAGGAGATCGGCATAGCTTCGACTCAGACCGCTGACAAAACCACGGTTGATACGTTTACTTTCAGCGTCGACGTGGGCACCGGGGCAGAAACGTTAGCCCTGTATGCCGGATCGTTGAATCAGGGGCAGGGAGAGCGCACCCGTTGGGTGGTGCAGATATTTGCTTCCCCTACGTCAAATCAGTTCCATACTTAATTAACTGGAGGATATTTTGCCTATCTATAAATCAGGCACCGTAAGCATTGGCACCGGCAGAACGGTGTCCGGCGCCGGCACCAGTTTTACCGACTCAGCCGCCGGGATTCGTCCCGGCCATACGCTGATTGCCGGCACAAATCCGGTGCAGGTTTTTCAGATTGCCACCGTTAACAGCGCGATGCAGCTGACGGTGACCGCCGGGCCAGCAGCAAATATTCCGGCTGGCACGACCTACACCATTCTGACCACCGATGCGCTGTCGGCCGACGGGCTGGCCGCGCAGGTTGCGGAGGCCATTGACTACTTCAAGGCGTCGATCGGCGGGCGGGCCAGCGCCGGGGGTAACGGCGATATCACCTCGCTGTCCGGCCTGACCACGCCGCTCAGCATTAAGCAGGGCGGACACGGTGCAAAAGACGCTGCAGGAGCGTGCCTGAACCTGGGGGCGCTGCCGGTTACCGGCGGCAGGTTGTCGGGACCCCTGACAGTGGCTTCGGACGTTATCTCTTCTGCCGGCGTGATGTTCTCGCAGGCCGCTTCGGACGGTCAGAACGCGCATTTCTGGATGCGCGGACCGGGCGGTATTTCGCGGGCTGTCCTCTACAGCAACCGCAACGGTCAGGCATTTTTGCGCGTTGATGATGAAACCAGTAATGCGATGGGCTACCAGTTCGTCATGAACAAGGCCGGCGTGTTCCAGTGCGCCTCGCTGGCCCAGACATCGGATACCCGCAGCAAGTCGGAAAAGCAGCAGGTCATGGGCGCGCTGGATAAGCTGGGCAGGCTTACCGGCTACACCTACAGCCTGCGCGTGACGAAGGAAACCACGGTACGCGGTGCCGGGGTTATCGCCCAGGACGTTGAGCAGGTGCTGCCGGAGGCGGTTCGTATTGCGGGTGAGGGGTTCGACGAATCAGGGGCACCGATCAGTAATATCAAGGGAGTTGATTACAGTGCCTTGAGCGCGCTTTACGTTGAGGCATTCAAGGAGTTAAATGCCAGAATAATGGTACTTGAAGCGGCTCACGCGGGCACATCAACCTTAGAAGAGAATTAAGGGCATACCGATATTTACGCTATCCATGAAAAAATACAGGATGTCAAGTTTGTAGTCTTTTTATTCTGAACAATAAAGCTAAAGATTAGTATTATTTTGCCGATATTATGAAAAAATAAACTCATGAGAATAAAATGGAAAATTTCAATAGGGTAAAAATAGGTGTTTTTTTCATGCTTTTGAGTCAACTTGCATACTCAAAGTCACCTTGTTACGACCTAGCAACTACTGCATTTTTTAATAGTAGTCTTTGGCCGGCGGGCTCAACTCCAGAAAGTTTAAAAGATGCAAGAGATGAAATGACAGATGGGGAAACGTTATGTAAACGTTTAGTTCAATCCATCAAGACTAAGAAAACAACATCTGATGAAATGAGGGTCAGATCAGAAGATTTTCTTAAAAAAGCAAAAGATAATTTTGAACACGATGGCGATATGGATAAGTATGAGCTTTCTAAATATCATTATGAACTGATTGTAGGATCAGCAAAGATTGCTGATGAATACCCATGATATTGAAACTGATAGTTATCTGGGTTTTTTTTATGTTCGTCAAAAAAGGTAATATAGTTATGAGTTAGTATTCTTCAGTTTATATTGAGTGTTAATATAACTCCCTGATCATCCCTACGGAGTTGTAAGTATCCCAACTAAACGTACCATTCCCTTTCAGAGATCTTCCGGCATACTGATTAGGTTCCCGGGAGAGATCATCATGCGCGAAGCCCTATTCACCGAACACCAGATCATCGCCGTGCTGAAGTCCGTCGCAGCCGGACGCACCTTTAAGGATGTCTGCCGCGCAGCGGGTGGTCCGGGTTCTTGAGCGAATTGCGGCAAATCGCGGATAGTGGTATTTCAATAAGGGTCAGTTGAGTTAAATCAACTGACTCTTTATGTGTGATAAAGTTTAAATCGTCATTAATTTTTTTGAAAAAAAACACTCAGTCATTTAATAGTATCATAATGATTCATAGCCTTAACTAAACGTTCAAGAATTGCAGGGAATTCGCTAAAATCAATGACGTCCTTTTGAGCATGGATAACGTGTTCTGCGAATGCTTCCTTACTTAAGTCTCTATTTTTATCTCGTTGGGCTGCGGTGTTGAAGTGTTTTCCATTGTAAATCCTAAGTCTATCAACATCTTTAAAAAATAACTCAATATCAGTTTCGTTGTGCCCTGGTTTTTTAGGAGTAAGAACCAAATAAAGGTTGTGGAAAATATGAACAAAATCAGCATCTCTGATTTCAGTAGTACCTGCAGGATAAATCATCACGCCTTCAATGTTTTTTGCGTAATTAATTAAATCTCTCGGCCCGCTATCATTATCCACAAGGATAATTACAGGTTTTTTGGGTTTGGGTGCTTGATAATAGCTAAAGTTTTTCTTGTAGTTGACAATGAAGTCTCTTAAATAATCCGTTCCGCCGAAAAGTTCGAGTAAAAATCTAGTTCTTTCATTATAATTGAAGAATTTTAAAAGCAGCTTATATTCTGCTTGGGAGGTTTTTGAACGTGAAAGTTCAGGGAATTGAGCTGAAAGCTTGTTTATTGCTGATTTTAAATAAACGTTATCAGTTTTACCCTCGGTGAGAATGGTTGGTAATTCATTCCCATAAAAGTGGCGATAAAAAATAAATTGACTAAAAGTTTTCTCTCTTGAACTATGTAAATAACGCCTTAATTTTGCATTGCCGTTTTTAATGGTGTCTTTTTTAAGTTGGTATTTTGGGTTAAGCTTTTTAGTTTGTCTTAATCTGTTGTAATGATCAATTTGGTCAATGAAATTAAGCTTTCCTTCTAGACTGTTGATATTTCCTTTTTCTTCATTACCATTGATTAACTCTTTGAACTCCCCCCTTTTGAATAAATGATTGCATTGAGAGCGGGCAAGTCTACAATACTCTTTTTTTGTATTTGGTTTTTTATTGACAATAAGTCCGGTTACATCTTGTCTTGAGTCGGCATATTGATTTCTTGTCTTGCTTGTATTTATTGAAAATCCCGAGCGATTTATTTCCTTAGTGATTTTCTTACTGGGTTCATATTTGTGATTTTCTTTTTCTGCAATAGATTTTGGTAGTTCGCTTAGTCTGGTTGAAAAAGTTATGTCATCAGCATACCTAGTATAAGTAGATGAACTTAACTTAGCGAGCTTAGCGAGCTTTATATCTAAAGCATGTGTTATCAAATTAGAAATAACAGGCGAACAAGGACTGCCTTGGGGAAGCTTGTTTTGATAGCATGCAATTTTTGCGATCACAGTTGCGATATCTGGATGAAGCTCGAAGTTTCTGTTTTTTATAAAGTAGCCTCTGACCCTGCCAAAATTAAAGCTCCCGAAAAAATCATGTAAATCTATGTTAAATACAAATTTCTTGTCCAGATGCATCATTGCATTAGTTATTATTGATCTGTTTCTCTCAAACCCATGAGACAGCGAGGGTTGTTTGATTTCCGCATTCGAGATTTTAACTTTCAAAATTCCTGAGTTTTTAGCTTTTTGTCTGGCTAACTCTGAGTTTGGAAATTTTGTGAAGATGATTTCATCTAGGCAGTTTAGCAACAACTTTGATAAAGATTTCTGAATCATTTTTAAAATTGGAGTAGGGGCGTGTATTACCCTGATACCGCCATTTTTTTTTGGTATTTCGAACTTTATATACTGATTGTTAGTATTTAATACGTAAAGGCAATGAGTCAGCGTTGAGGGTTTTATACCTAAAATCTTAGCTAGTTGAGGCTTTGTTTTTGCTTCTTTTAATGATTGAAGAGTTTTCAAAATTTATCACCTTGAAATGGTTTATGGGCACTCTTACGCAAACTTGACAAGAAGTCAGGTAAAGCCAGGAAAGTGAGACCCTGAGAGGCAATCCAATCGGACATTTTTTTCACTGATCGCGAAACGCGATCCAAAATCTGCCCATAAACCAATTACAAATTATCAAGCATCTGTGAAAAAGCAAGGTTTTTTTTGAGATTTTTTATAAAATGACGTACTATCTTATAAAAGCTTATTATTTTTATGCCAATGATCTACGTGCCGGGTCTCTTTTCGGATGTAGATCGGTCAATGACACCTGCCAGGGCAAAAAATTGCTATCGAGCTTTACGAGAACAAGTAGATCGGCACTCTGAAAGAGACGGTACTGATCATGGAAGAGGGCGAAGTGATAAAACTGCAGAATTTGGAAGATGTTCAACTGCTGGGTGTTTGGTAATCAAAGTACTGCAAAAGGCCAAGGCATGGCTCAGACCAAGGATTTAGCTTACGAATATCTGATATGTACCAAACTGTGTACCAAAAAAGAAAGTTGTCAAAAATAAAATATATTTTTCAATGGTTTATGTGATGATTTGTATAATCGTGAAAGAGGAAGGTTGGCTGTGCAGTTTCGTTCTTCAAATTTTAAATCCGTTCAGTTTTGTTCAATAACCTGTTGATTCGAAAGCGTTAACACTAACTCTTCCACCTTTTTTACTACCGTGCGCGTTGACAGTGATTTGCTGCTATTCGCAGAGGTACATGCCATTTCTTGTACCCAATATGTACAGAATACACGTTTAGCCGTGTACCAAAAATTATCGGGTTCTGAGCGACATCGAACACCGCTTTTTACATGGTAAACCATATTCCGGCACGGGCGAAATTTCAGATGTCGACGGGCTGAGCGCACGCATTCTGGTTATCAGCGCCCTGGTATTCCGTTGGTTCCGTTCAAGAGTGAAGCTTCGGATTACCGAAACCCCTTAGCCTGCTGCGCATCTGTGCTTTGCCTGAGGTATAAAGAAATCCTTGTCAGTTAATCAGGCAAAATCACCGGTATAAGTTGTGCAACGTCCTGATGCAGGCTGTTGTTGAATATAAAAATCGGCTAATTCGCTGAATAAACACATTTTCTTGCAATTAAGACACACACTGCCACACCAGATCCCGTACAACAGGCGCAGTTTTTTACCTGTTGAGCAATGAGGATTAAGGTGTTGAAGAAGCGTCATGTAGCAAGTTTAACGGTGGCCGTGCTGGTGAGCAGCGTTGCCCACGCCGATAGCGGTGCACCCGCGCTGGCCTTTCCCCTGACGCCACCGGCGATTGACGCCGCTTCCTGGGTGCTGATGGACGCCACCACCGGGCAGATCCTCACCGCCGGTAATCCCGATGAACACCGTAACCCGGCCAGCCTGACCAAGCTGATGACCGGCTATGTGGTCGATCGCGCTATCGATCAGAAGCGCATCACCCGCGATGATATGGTCACCGTGGGCCAGGATGCCTGGGGGGCCGGTAACCCGGTGTTTAAAGGCTCGTCGCTGATGTTCCTTAAACCCGGCGAAAAGGTCTCGGTACGCGATCTGAGCCGTGGGGTGATTATCGACTCCGGCAACGACGCCTGCGTGGCGCTGGCCGACTACGTGGCGGGCAGTCAGGCAAACTTTGTCACCATGATGAACCACTACGTCGACAAACTCGGGCTGAGCAACACCCACTTTGAAACCGTACACGGGCTGGACGCGCCGGGGCAGTTCACCACCGCGCGTGACCTGGCGGTGCTGTCGCGCGCGATCATCAGCGGCGAACCGGACTTCTACCAGATGTACAGCGAGAAGTCGCTGAGCTGGAACGGCATCACCCAGCAGAACCGCAACGGCCTGCTGTGGGATAAAACCCTGCACGTCGACGGCCTGAAAACCGGCCACACTGAAAGCGCCGGCTTTAATATTATCGCCTCCAGCACCGAGGGGCAGCGCCGCCTGATTGCGGTGATTATGGGTGGGAAAAGCCCGAAAGGCCGTGAAGAGCAGGCGCGTAAGCTGCTGACCTGGGGCCAGAACAGCTTCGACACCGTGCAGCTGTTCCACGCCGGTAAAGAGATCGGCCACGAGAACGTCTGGTACGGCAACCCGCACCGCGTTTCACTGGGCAGTGAAAAGGACGTCTATCTCTCCCTGCCGCGCGATGAGGTGCAGAAGGTAAAGGCGAAGTACGTTATCGACCGCAAAGACCTGGAAGCGCCGCTGAAGCTGCACGAGCAGGTCGGCACCATCCGCCTGGTGGAGGGCGATAAGGAGCTGGCCAGCTATCCGCTGGTGACGCTGCAACCTGTAGAGCAGGCCGGAATTATTACCCGCATCACCGACTATATTAAGCAGAAGCTGTAACGGCGGCAGAATAAGTCGGGCCGCGCTGGACGCGGCCCGATAAGTTGCCTGATTGAACTTATGCCTCAGTCAGACCTGGACGGTGGTGATATCCTTACTTTCTCAGTCATCTGATGGTTTTTTAATTCTTTAATTTTCAGAATTAAAATTCTCTCCCAGATAATCAGTACTGCAGTAAAAATCACCAGCCAGCTTTTATCAGGGATGTTCCGGCAGATAACAGCGAAAAAACATGCCGCAAGAAGAATGACGATAATGTTGCCTGCCTTGCTGCTGAAAATGATGGTTTTGATCTCCAGGTCGATCAGTTTATTGAGCACCTTTTTCCCCTTTTGACTCTGCATGTGATTTACCTGCCGGAATAAACACGCTGAGAGTTCACTCCCTGGCCTGCTGCTGCCCCAGTCTTACACCATCCTGATCCATCCGGCACTGTCATACAGATACGCCGCACTAACATCCTTATATCCTGCAGCCAGCTGATTTCACAGGCAATCTGTGCCAGAATAACCGACACATCCCCCAACAAGTGAACCTGCCTGTGCTGAAAGATCTGCGCGATGTCGCCCTGTTTAACGCAATTGTCAGCAGCGGGTCGCTCTCTGCCGCCGGGCGTCAGCTTGGCCTGTCGCTGGCGGTGGTCAGCAAGCGCCTGACCCAGATGGAGCAGCAGCTCGGGGTGCGGCTGTTCCACCGCACCACGCGGCACGTGTCGCTGACCGACGAAGGGCTGGTATTCTCCGAACACGCGCAGCGTTTGCAGCACGAGCTGGAGGCGATCGACAACGCGCTGGCCAACCGGCTGGACCGCGCCAGCGGCACGCTGCGCATCACCGCCAGCCACAGCATGGGGCGCATCTGGCTGGCGCCGATCGTCAACGACTTTATGCTGGAGCACCCCAGCGTCAACGTGCAGCTGCACCTCAGTGACCGGGTGATCGACCTGGCCGCCAGCGGCTACGACCTGGCGATCCGCTACGGCGCGCTGGCCGACTCACGGCTGGTGGCGCGCGAACTGGCGGGCAACCGCCGCGTGCTCTGCGCCTCCCCGGCCTATGCCGCCCGTCACGGATTGCCGCAAACCCTGGAAGAACTCAGCGCCCATCAGTGCATCGTCACCGGCGATACCGGCATCACCGAATGGCGCTTTGGCAGCGGCGAGCAGCAGCGCAGCGTGCCGATCTGCGCCCGCCTGCAGGTCAACACCGGCGAGGCGTCCCACGCGCTGGCGCTGCACGGGGCAGGCATCGCCATGAAGTCGATCTGGGACGTGGCCGGCGACCTGCGCAGCGGCGCGCTGCTGCCGGTACTGGAGAACTACCCGCTGCCGGCCGCGCCGCTGCACGCCATCTGGCTGAGCGGCCGTCACCAGCCGCCGCGCGTGCGGCTGTTTATTGAGCGGCTGCGGCAGCACCTGGCGCACTCCTGGCAACATTTTTAGCGCCGTGCTTGACCCTTACGCTACGTCAGGCTTTAGCCTTAGCCCGGTAATAACAGGAGAGCACGATGTTACTTAAACCCGGTGAGCTGGCAAAACGTTCCGGCCTGACCATCCGCACGCTGCACTACTACCATCAGATCGCGCTGCTGGTGCCTTCCGCGCGCAGCGCGGCCGGTTACCGGCTTTACAGCCGCGAGGATGTCAGCCGCCTGCACCGCATTCAGGCGCTGCGGCGGCTGGGGGTGTCGCTGGCGGAGATCCAGGCGGTGCTCGATCGGCCCTCATCGGCGTTGACGCCACTGATTGCTCAGCAACTCACGGCGCTGGATCGGCAGCTGGCGGAAATCACCGCGCTGCGCGGCCGCCTGCTGACGCTGCACCAGCAGCTGCAGGCGGGTAAAGATCCGGAGCTTAACGACTGGCTGACCACGCTGGAGATGATGACTATGTACGACAACTATTTTACCGCTGATGAGCTGCACCAGCTGCCGTTCTGCCAGCCCGATGCGGCCCGTGAAGCCGAGTGGCGCGAGATGACCGGGCAGGTACAGACGCTGATGGCGGCGGGCGTTGCAGCGGAAGCCGACGATGCGCAGCAGCTGGCGCGCCGCTGGATGCGCTGCCTGGAGCGTGATACCGGCGGCAACCCGCAGTTTCTCGCGAAGCTGAACGCGATGCACGAGGAGCAGCCGGCGATGCGCGAGCTGAGCGGCGTGACTCCGGCGATCGCCGCGTATATCACCCGGGCGTTTGCCGAGAGCAAGCTGCAGATCTACCGCCGCTATCTGGATGACAATGAATACGCCTATGTTCGTGCGCACTATTTTGACCGTATCAACGAGTGGCCTGAACTGATTGCCCGTTTTAAAACGGCGATGGAGCAGCAGGTGGCGGCAGAGTCGCCGCAGGCGGCAGCGCTGGCCCGCCGCTGGCTGGAGCTGTTTCACTCCTGGGCGGGGGATAACCCGGCCACGCAGCAGAAGATCCGTACCGCAATGGAGCAGCAGCCGACGCTGACTGAAGGCACCTGGCTGACGCCGGCGCTGCTGGACTACCTGCGCGCCGCCATCGCCGCCCTGTTCAGTTCGCCAGGTGGTCAGGGCTGAGGTGTTTACCGGTATTATGTTGATTTAACGTTAATAAAATCAATCCGATGGTACGTGGTGGTAACGTTTCTGTTATCACCCGCCGCTGCGATGGTTTTTTCTGCCCGGCGGGCTGAAATTCCGCCAAAAATCCGCCGCCGGCGCCTGTTCAGGCGCGGCGTTTCGGTTATCATGTCGCGCCATTCCTTTGGTTTTATGGAGCCAGACGTGCGACCCGACCAGCCGGTTTCTGCCCTGCAGTTCAGCGTTTACCGCAATTACCGTACCGTGCACGGCATCCGCATTGCGCTGGCGTTTATCCTCACCTTTCTGTTTGTGCGCCTGCTGCAGATCCCGGAAGGCAGCTGGCCGCTGATTACCCTGGTGGTGGTGATGGGGCCGATCTCATCGTGGGGCAGCGTGTTTCCCCGCGCGCTGCAGCGCATCGGCGGCACGATTTTTGGCTCGCTGTCCGGGCTGATTGCGCTAAAGCTGGAGCTGATCTCCCTGCCGGTGATGCTGGTGTGGTGCGCAATCGTGATGTTTATCAGCGGCTTTTACACGCTGGGTAAACACCCCTATATGGCGCTGCTGATCGGCATTACCCTGGCGGTGATCTGCGGCGGCAGGCCGGGGGATATGACCAGCGCGCTGTGGCGCGGCGGTGACGTGATCCTCGGCAGCCTGCTGGCGCTGCTGTTTACCAGCATCTGGCCGCAGAAGGCCTGGACCCACTGGCGCATTCAGCTCTCGGACGCGCTGCTGGAGACCGCCAAACTCTACCACGCCGGGTTTACGCCCAACCAGGTGCAGCAGCCGCGGCTGAACCGGCCGCTGCAGCGCCTGCTGGGCAAGGTGGTAAAAATGCGCGCGCTGCTGGAGCCGGCCAGCAAAGAGACGCGCATTCCGCGTTCGGTGTTTGAAGCCATCCAGACGCAGAACCGCAACCTGGTCTGCACCCTTGAGCTGCAGCTCAACGCCTGGTGGTCGTCACGTGAAAGCCATCTGATTATGCTGCATGCCCCGGCGCTGCGGCGCTGGCAGCAGACCAGCGAAGAGACGCTGCGCGCGCTCTCCCGCGCGCTGATCGACGGTAACGGTGAAAAAATTGCCCTCAGCGGGGAAGCGCTGGCGGAAATCAGCGCCGAACTGCGCCAGCTGATCGCCGACTCCGGCAACGACCCGCGGGTGGAAACGCCGATCTACGGTTACCTGTGGTTAAGCCTGGAAATGGCCCGCCAGCTGGAGCGGCTGGCCGAACTGATCCGCCTGGCGATGCGAAAATAAAAACGATTCAGCAAGTACTTACTGCGAGAATAACGTCTTCAGGGTAAGATAAGCGCTATCCGATTCTGCAAAGTGATAATTGCCATCGGCAGCGGTGCGCCGCTAAGCTGAGGTACCCAACAGCGCTCAGCCTGGGTATTGGTCACGACAATGTTGCCTGTGATTACAGGCCCAAATGAAAGGTGTCTTCATGGAAAATGCAAAGCAATCGTTTCAGGACGTACTTGAGTTCGTACGGATGTTCCGCCGCAAGAACAAACTGCAGCGTGAAATTCACGATAACGAGAAAAAAATTCGTGATAACCAGAAGCGCGTGCTGCTGCTCGACAACCTGAGCGAGTACATCAAACCGGGCATGAGCGTGGAAGCCATTCAGGAGATCATCGCCAGCATGCGTGTGGATTACGAAGATCGCGTTGATGACTACATCATCAAAAACGCCGACCTGTCGAAAGAGCGTCGTGACCTGTCGAAAAAACTGAAAGCGATGGGTGAACCGAAGCCTGAGTAACCCTCTGCTTGCTGCACGTCCTGTGGATCCTTGCGAATCTACGGGGCGTGCAGCCAGGGCTGCGTTTTGTTCTCCACTGTACGTCAGGGTATTTATCAGGCCTCAGCTGCCTGTATTGCCAATAAAAGCGCTGATATCGGTGTGTAATTTCTTTAGCCCGGCTTCATCAGCGTAGGGCAGATGCCCGGATTCCCCCGCAGAATAAGAGATGTTTTTCATCAGGCTGTCAGGCACAGGCAGATGCATCATGTCGTAACGGGCGACATACCAAGGTGTCGACAGGTCATAAATTCCCCCCATCACCAGCACCCTCATTGCTGGATTCATTTTCATCACCTGCGCCAGATCCGGTAACAGATTAAAGCGGCCAACGCCCCTCTCGCTGTTCAAATTCCAGTACCAGGACGCGTCAGTGCTGACGTGATAATCTTCGTCACTTTGCCAGCGCAGGCTACTTTGCAGATAGCGGTGAAACTGCGCAACCAGCGAGGGGCCCAGGGTACCTGGCAGGGGATCATAGTCGGCTGGCATACTAAGAGAATCAATCTCAGGGCCGCTGTAGCGGGTATCGTATTTGCTCACCACCTGACCACTGTTCTGCAACAGCCGTTTGACGAAGGCATCCACGCTAAGCCGCAGATTAGCCCGCAGCCAGACATCTGCCGGAATAGCCGTGAACTGCGAGAGCTGGCGTGCGATTTGCAGGCGATCTGCCTTTTTTAACGCGTTGCCCTGAATCAGCGCCTGCGCATAAGGGCCATTGGCAAACGTCTCAACCTGTTGCAGCAGGGCAGGCAAGTTCTGGAAACCGGCTGCCAGCCGGTGATAGTACCATGCGGTGGCCGCATAGCTCGGCAGCGTCAGGAAGTAGCTCTGATCGATGCCGGGATTATTCCCCGCATCATTATTATCAATATTGAAGTTAAGAAAGGCTGATAGCAGGATGATGCCATTTACATCGATTTCCCGTTTCTTCAACTCCTGTGCCAGCGCTATGGTTCGCGTTGTGCCGTAGCTTTCACCCAGCAGATATTTCGGCGCGTCTCAGCGCTGGTAAGTGGTAAGAAACTGCACGATAAACTGGGTAAAAGCCCCCGCATCGCCCCTGATACTGTAAACGCTTTTCGCACTGTCTGCTTTCTGTTGTGCCCGTTCCTCTGCGCTGCCGGCATTGCTTATAAAACGGCTGTAACCGGTGCCGGGTGCGTCAATGAAAACCAAATCGCTGACGTCCAGCAAGCTGAAAGCGTTATCTTTTAACGGCGTTGATGTGAGCTGATTTGTTTGCGGTGGAATGAGCGCTACCCGCTTCGGCCCCAGTGCTGCCATATGCAGCCAGACAGAAGCGGACCCCGGTCCGCCATTATAGATGAAGGTGATCGGGCGGATACGATCGCCTCGCTGAGTCTTCTTAAAGTAGGCGACATAAAACAGGCTGATAACCGGTTCCTGCACATCACTGGTGTTGAGATTCATCAGACCGGTTTCAGCCAGGTAGGGAATCTTGTTCCCGCCAACGGTCACCGTCCCTTCGCTGGCAATGCTCTGGTGGGGCAGAGGCGTCTGATTCGTTTCAGCCGGTTGCGCGTCTGCCTGGTACGCGCAACTCACGTTGCTGAATACGCTGAGGATCAACAGCATTGCGGCGCTCAGCACTCCCCTGACGATACTGTTCATAGTTCTGTTTCCTCCCTGGGTTGATGTCCATGCACCTTAGCCAGCTTCAGCTGAACTTCTCGTCAATGGTTGGTTTTTTTTGGGCAGATTAATGCGCAAACAATTGCCAGTTTCTGTCTGCATCTCCCTGGCCATTGTCTGACAGCCGCGTTCAAAAATGCCTGCCCGGCGGTCAGACAACGGGCGTTTCCTGTTGCCTTAATCCGTGCAGAAAGCGGCGTTGACGTGGGTCAATATGGCCTCTGACTGCCCGCGTTAGCATGAGTGAAACTTATTTTTCATCTCATAAAGGGTATGCAATGCTGCAAATAAAAACTAACCGTCAGGTCATCCTCTGGACCACGCTGGTTGGCGGATTTATCAGTTCGCTGGTGAAATGGGGTTCGGAAGTGAATATGCCGCCGCGTATGGCCGGTGAGATTTCGCCGCCCGGCGCGCATATTGATGCCTGGCTGGGCTGGCTGGGGATCAACTCCCACTCGCTGGACTACCTCTATCAGGGCATCAACGTGCCCGGCGCGGTAACGCTCTACCACTGGCTGTTCAGCTTTGCCTTTGCGCTGGTCTATGTGGTCGGCTCCGTGTACTGGCCGAAAATCCGCCTGGGGTTCGGCGCGCTGTATGGCGTAATCATCACGGTGGTGATGCATGGCCTGCTGATACCTCTGCTCGGCTTCCGCAACCCGGTCTACGCGGACGGCGCGACCGGCTGGCTATGGCACCTGAACGCGGCCGAGCTGAGCAGCGAAATCCTCGGCCATATCTACTGGTCGATGTCGATTGAGATCTGCATGATTGCGGTGCTGGCGTATTTCGCCCGGCCGATTCGCGGCCGCTGGGTGCGCTAGCTGGCCCTTACGCAGGGCCAGCGTTTAGCTTTTACTGCGGTGCTGTCCTTCGGCGGATGCTAAACGAGCGCCGTTGAGCCGGGGTTGAATTTAACGATATCGGCTTCCCTATACTGTCCTGCCACTTTCACGGGTTGCACCTTAAGGATAGCCGATGTCTGACCCTCAATTATCCCCTGAACGGGCGACGCTGTCGCTGCCGCTTACCCACTGGGCTCAGCCCTGCGAACAGGATGCGCTGGGCGCGCTGGAGCAGGGCAAAGTACTGCTGCTGCCCGCGCTGGGTTTCGCGCTACAGGCGCAGGAGCTGGCGCTGCTGACCCCTGCATTAGTCGATCCCAAACGTAAAAATATCAGCTACAACGCGCAGAGCGGCAGGCTGCGTGGCCTGGCCAGCGGCGACAACGCGGCAGCGGTCAGCGCGCTGCTGGCGCGTTATCACCGCGACTGCCTGCAGCTGGTCGCCAACCTGTTTCCTGCCTGGCATCAGCGGCTGCATACGCCGGTCAACACGCTGCGCCTGCACCCGGTCAATGCCTGGCGCGCAGCCAGCACATGGCGCAAAGACGACAGCCGGCTGCACGTGGATGCCTTCCCCTCCCGGCCGAATCACGGCCAACGTATTCTGCGCATTTTCACCAATATCAACCCGCACGGTGAAAGCCGTCAGTGGCGCATCGGTGAACCCTTTCCGCGGCTGGTGCAACGTTTTCTGCCACGGCTGAAGGGCTACTCGCCGTGGATCTGCCGTCTGCAGCGGCAGCTGGGTATCACCAGAGGCTTGCGCAGCCACTATGACCACCTGATGCTGCAACTGCACGATGCGATGAAGGCCGACGGCGACTATCAGCAGCACGGGCCGCAGCTGGCGCTGGAACTGCCGGCGGGCAGCAGCTGGATCTGTTTCTCCGACCAGACACCCCACGCGGCGATGGCCGGGCAGTATCTGCTGGAGCAGACGTTTTTACTGGCGGTAGCGGATATGCAGCAGGCGGATAACGCGCCGTTGCGGGTGCTTGAGAATCACCTGGGGAAAGCGCTGGTGTAACAAAAAAGATTTTGCATAATCCGGCACGCTTTACCATCATATCTGTGATCCTTCCTTCGATTGCTAATTATTAGCTGGTACAACCGTGCAAAAACTCACCGACTCGCTGCTGCAGGCCGTCAGGCGCAGCGCGTGGTACCCGAAAAGACGCTCTTATCGGGTGCTGTTCTGGCGTGAAATTACGCCGCTGGCCGTGCCGATTTTCTTTGAGAACCTGTGTGTGCTGCTGATGGGTGTGCTCAGCACCTTCCTGGTCAGCTGGCTGGGCAAGGAGGCAATGGCCGGGGTCGGGCTGGCCGACAGCTTCAACATGGTGGTGATCTCCTTCTTTGCGGCTATTGACCTCGGCACCACTGTGGTGGTGGCCTTCAGCCTCGGCAAGCTCAAACGCGAACGTGCGCTGGCCGCTACCCGGCAGTCGCTGGTGATCATGACGCTGTTTGCGGTGCTGCTGGCGATAGCCATTGAGTTTATCGGCCCGCAAATCATCGACCTGATCGCCGGGGCGGCCGAGCCGGAGGTCAAGATGATGGCGCTCTCCTATCTGCAGATCAGCGCCTGGAGCTACCCGGCGGCGGCGATTGCCCTGATCGGCTGCGGCGCGCTGCGTGGGGCGGGGAACACCAAAATCCCGATGCTGATCAACGGCGGTATGAACATCCTCAATATCGCCATCAGCAGCGTGCTGATTTACGGCTGCTTCTCGTGGGACGGGCTGGGTTTTATCGGTGCCGGTCTTGGCCTGACTATCTCACGCTATATCGGCGCGGCGGCGGTGATCTATGTGCTGATGATCGGCTTTGTGCCGGTACTGAAAATCTCACTTAAGAGCTACTTCAGCCGTCTGGATATCGGCATCCTGCGCGAGGTGCTGGGCATCGGCGTACCGGCCAGCATTGAGTCGGTGCTGTTTAACGGCGGCAAGCTGCTGACCCAGGTGTTTGTCGCCGGAATGGGCACCGACGTGATCGCCGGCAACTTTATCGCCTTCTCTATCGCCTCGATGATCAACCTGCCGGGCAATGCGCTGGCCTCGGCGGGCACCATTATCGTCGGCTCGCGGCTTGGCCGTGGCCAGCTGCTTCAGCCGGAGCGCCAGCTGCGGCATATTTTCTGGATGTCCACCATCGCGCTCTCCCTGCTGGCCTTCCTGACGGTGCCGTTTGCCGGTGTGCTGGCCGCGTTCTATACCGAAGATCCGGCGGTGATCGAGGTGGTCAAAACGCTGGTCTGGCTTAACGCCGCCTTCATGCCATTCTGGGCGGCCTCGTGGGTCTTGCCCGCCGGGCTTAAAGGCGCACGTGACGCCCGTTACACCATGTGGGTGTCGCTGCTCAGCATGTGGGGCGGGCGTATCGTGGCGGGCTATCTGCTTGGCATCGTGCTCGGGTTTGGCGTGGTCGGCATCTGGCTGGGCATGGTGATTGACTGGATGATCCGGGGGCGCTGCTTCTGGCGACGGCTCGACAGCGGCCGCTGGCTGTGGCAGTACCGTCCGCAGGCGGAGAGGGCGGAGAGTGGGGATAACACGTAAAGTAAACCGGCAGAGTGAGGCAATGGCTGTCCAGCTCAGCACATGCTGCCGGCAGTTTTCTGGCAGCAGTTAGCCAGCGCTGCGGGGGCCGTTACCGGTTGCCCGGCTGCAGGTGAGCGCTGTTGCCCGGCCGCCAGTCGCTGGTGCTGCGGGCAAACGCTTGTGCCCCGACTGCCAGCCACCGGCGCTGCAGGTGAACGCTGTTGCCCGGCTGCCAGCCGCTGGCGCTGCGGGCAAACGCTTGTGCCCCGACTGCCAGCCGCCCGCGCTGCAGGTGAGCGCTGTTGCCCCTGACCGCTGCTGAATAAGCACGGATTGTCAACAAATCTGCCAGCGTCCGGCGAAATGCTGCTTGCACGTAAGATATATCATAGATATATTTTTACTCTCAAATAAGAATCATTCCATTTCCGATTGCCAGGAGAACCACCATGTCCGAAACGTCCAGCCGGTTGCCAGAACGCGTGCGTAATGAACTGCGCTTCCGCCAGTTAACCGTCACCGCAAAAACCCGCATCGCTGACAGCTTCTGGCGCATTGACTTCAGCGGCGCCGACCTGGCGGGTTTCACCTCGCCAGGCTTTGACGACCATATCAAGGTATTTTTCCCGGATGCCGCCAGCGGCATACTGTCATTGCCAGAGGTTACGGCCGACGGCGTGGTGTGGAAAGAGGGCGCGCGTCCGGTCTCGCGCGACTATACACCGCTGTTTTTTGACGCGGAGCAGCAAACCCTGACCCTCGATTTTTATATTCACGACGGCGGCGTTGCCAGCGGCTGGGCGGACAGGGCGCAGATCGGTGATGCGCTGGCCATTGGCGGCCCGCGCGGTTCGCTGGTGGTACCGGAAGATTACAGGTTCCAGCTTTACGTCACCGACGAGAGCGGCCTGCCGGCCTTTAAGCGCCGTAATCTGACCCAGACCGCGCAGCTGAGCCACCTGTACGCCTTCGCCGATCCGGCACCCGGCGCGGCCTACCTGGAGGTGCATAACGATCTGCACGTTCACTGGCTGGGCAGCGGCCATATGCAGGGCCCACACATCGATACGTTGATTAACACCCTGGATACGGTAACGATCCCGTCTGATGACTACTTTATCTGGCTTACCGGGGAGGGTGAGGCGGTAAAAAAACTCAGCGATTACTTTATCGGCCAGCGCGGCTGTGATGAACGCTTCGTGCGTGCTGTGGCATACTGGCACAACAAGTAAGGTTTACGCCGCCCGCGCTGGGCGGCACGTTGATGCTTTTTACCTCAGGCCGCTGATGAAACATTCCTCCTCTCTGCCCCAGCCCGGCGTCGATGCGCCATCCTCCTGCGGCGAACCGCGCCGCCGCCGGCGTGAAAAGATGCTCGACGCTGGCGATCTGCGGCTGCTGGTGTTGCATTTTCTCAGCCACAGCCCGGCGCACGGTTATGAGCTGATCAAGTCTATTGAAGATCTCTCCGGCGGTGAGTACAGCCCCAGCCCCGGCATGATCTACCCGGCGCTGACGCTGCTGGAAGAGACACAGCAGATCGCGGTGCTGGATG
Source organism: Erwinia sp. Leaf53 (assembly GCF_001422605.1). Classification (NCBI taxonomy): domain Bacteria; kingdom Pseudomonadati; phylum Pseudomonadota; class Gammaproteobacteria; order Enterobacterales; family Erwiniaceae; genus Erwinia; species Erwinia sp. Leaf53. Next base: position 187,646 of record NZ_LMLK01000003.1, on the reverse strand, counting down.
TGCAGGCGGCGCGTAAAGCCTACCGCTTACTGCCGGAGGGCCAGGCCACGCTGCAGCAGCAGGCACCGCTGCTGGCGCAGGCGATGCAGCGGCTGGCGTCGCTGGCGGTGCTGGTGCACAACCGCCGCCTGCCGGAGATAGAGCGGGCGATCCACAATTTCAAAACGGCGCTGAACGGCCGTCTGGCACAGCCGGGCATCTCCCGGCAGACGCTGTATGCGATCGTTGACGCGCTGGACGACGCAGCAAAGAAGATAGAACGCAGCGAGTAACCTGCACGCCCGGCTAACCTTTTCACCCGCGTCCTCCCTGTTGGCCGTTGCGTTGCTGTCTTAAAGGCGTGGCTTTTTGCTCTGATGGCAGGGTGGGCTGTTGCGTTGCTGTCTTAAAGGCGCAGCTTCCTGTTCTGGTGACGGGTTCGGCCGCGGGCGAAAAGAACCGGCGCTCCCTGCGCCGCACGCCCGGCTAACCTTTTCGCCCGCGGCCTCCCTGTCAGCTACTGCGTTGCTGTAAAGGGCATCGTTTTCGGCAGGATACCGAAGATTAAGTAGTGGAAGCTGTTTGATTTGGTTTTGATTTGGTTTTGATTTGGTTTGATTTGGTTTGATTTGGTCTGATTTAGTTTGATTTTGTTTATTTAATTTTTTTGTATGGTTTTAAAACAGCGACGCAGAAAATAACAGGCAATAGGGGTTTATCCGGATAAGCGGACCTTCGGGCACATGGACGTGCCCGGCAGAGCCCAGGGACGTTACTGGCGTGTCCGCGTTCCGGATAAACCCCGATTAGCCGTGCACCAAAACCTGAAGCGACCCGGCCCAAAAGCCACACCCCGACAGGCCAGGCACAGGAACCCGAAGCGACCAGCGGCCCGGAAGGCACACCCTGACAGGCCAGGCACAGGAACCCGAAGCGACCAGCGGCTCCGAAGCCACACCCTGACATGCCAGGCACCTGAACCCGAAGCAACCAGCGGCCCCGAAGCCACACCCTGACAGGCCAGGCACCGAAACCTGAAGCCACCTTTGGCCGCAGGCCCCCGCCCAGAATGCCCGGCTGTCTTTTTTCCATCACTTCCCCGTCATTAAATCGTCATCGCGCTAACCCTTAATAGGGCGCACCACGGCACCCGCCGGATCAACGACGGTAACACTATGGCACAGGCACTGTTAAAAATTGCCCACCAGCACAACTCGGCCCCGCACACGGCAGCCAGGGTCAAAGTGCTGGCAGTAAACGGACTCGGCAAAGCCTACGGCACGCAAACCCGCGTCCTGCACGACATCAATTTCGACTTGCACGCCGGTGAACTGGTTGCGGTCATCGGCCGCTCCGGTGCCGGAAAATCAACCCTGCTGCACGTCCTCAACGGCACCCTCCCGGCCAGCGAAGGCGAAATCGTCAACTTCCAGGACAATGGCCAGCAGCAGAACATCGTTGAGCTGAACGCCAGGCAAATGCGCCAGTGGCGCAGCGAATGCGGCATGATCTTCCAGGACTTCTGCCTGGTCCCGCGCCTTGACGTGCTGACCAATGTTCTGCTTGGCCGCCTCAGCCAGACCTCCACGCTCAAATCATTCTTCAAAGTCTTCCCGGACGCCGACCGCGCCCGCGCCATCGGCCTGCTCGAATGGCTCAACATGCTGCCGCAGGCGCTGCAGCGCGCGGAAAACCTCTCCGGCGGCCAGATGCAGCGCGTGGCGATCTGCCGGGCGCTAATGCAAAACCCCAAAATACTGCTGGCCGACGAACCGGTCGCCTCGCTCGATCCGAAAAACACCCGCCGCATCATGGACGTCCTGCGCCAGGTCAGTGAAAACGGCATCAGCGTCATGGTCAACCTGCACTCGGTCGAACTGGTCAGAGAGTACTGCACCCGCGCCATTGGCATCGCCAAAGGACGCATTGTTTTCGACGGACACCCGTCACAGCTGAACGACGACCTTCTCCATACCCTGTATGGCGAAGAACTGAACCAACCTCACTAACACCTTTTGGGATACGGAACACAGCAATGAAAAAAATCTTCGTCGCCGCCGCAGTAATCAGCACCCTGTCCGCTAACGTCAGTGCTGCCGATGCGCCAAAGGAGCTGAATCTGGGCATTCTGGGCGGGCAAAACGCCACCCAGCAGATCGGTGATAACCAGTGTGTGAAAGATTTCTTCGACAAAGAGCTGAGCGTTGACACCAAACTGCGCAACTCGTCCGACTACTCTGGCGTCATCCAGGGACTGATCGGCGGCAAAGTGGATATGGTGCTGAGCATGTCACCCTCCTCGTTTGCCTCGGTCTATATCAACGACCCGAAAGCGGTGGACGTGGTCGGCATCGTGGTGGATGACAAGGACCAATCGCGCGGCTACCACTCCGTGGTGGTGGTCAAGGCCGACAGCCCGTACCAGAAGCTGGAAGACCTGAAGGGCAAAGCCTTTGGTATGGCTGACCCGGACTCTACCTCCGGCTTCCTGTTCCCGAACCAGAGCTTCAAAAAGCTGTTCGGCGGCACGGTTGACGACAAATACAACGGCTTCTTCTCCAGCGTTACCTTCTCCGGCGGCCACGAGCAGGACGTACTGGGCGTGCTGAACGGCCAGTTCGACGGTGCGGTCACCTGGGCCTCAATGATTGGTGACCACAACACCGGCTACACCAGCGGCGCCTTCACCCGTATGATCCGCGCCGGCCAGCCGGACCTGATGAAAAAAGTACGCATCATCTGGCAGTCGCCGCTGATCCCCAACGGCCCGATCCTGGTCAGCAACAAACTGCCGGCCGATTTCAAGGCGAAGCTGATCGCTGCGATTAAGAAGCTGGATAAAGAGAACCACAGCTGCTTCGTGAAAGCCGTCGGCGGTGCCCAGCACATTGGTGAAGCGACCGTGGCCGACTACCAGACCGTGATCGACATGAAGCGTGAGCTGACCAAAGCCCGTTAATCACCGCCTTACCTTCTGCATTCAGGGGCCGGATCTCCGGCCCTTCTCTCAGGGTTATCCATGACAAATCCCGAATTCGAGCGTTATTACCAGCAGGTGCGCGGCCGGCAAAAGCGCGACACGCTGCTGTGGTCGCTGGTGCTGGTGCTGCTCTATCTGGCCTCCGGGTATATGGCCGAATTTAACCTGCACACCATCTGGGTCTCGCTGCCCAACTTCTTCGACTACCTCGCCGAAACCATTCCGCGGCTGAACGTCGCGCTGCTGTTTGCCGACGGCCATACCGAAGGATCGCTGGCGTACTGGGGCTACCGCCTGCACATCCAGCTGCCGCTGATCTGGGAAACGCTGCAGCTGGCGCTCGGTGCCACCCTGCTGTCGGTGATGATTGCCGCGGTGCTCGGCTTTCTGGCGGCCAACAATACCGGCACGCCGCGAGGCGTCAGCTTCGCCATCCGCTCGCTGGTGGCCTTTTTACGCACCATGCCGGAGCTGGCGTGGGCGGTCATGTTTGTGATGGCCTTTGGTATCGGAGTGATCCCCGGCTTTCTGGCGCTGGCGCTGCACACCGTCGGCAGCCTGACCAAACTGTTCTATGAGGCGATTGAAAGCGCCTCCGACAAGCCGGTGCGCGGGCTGGCGGCATGCGGCGCATCCCGCGTGCAGCGCATGCGCTTTGCGCTGTGGCCGCAGGTAAAACCGGCGTTTCTCTCCTACGGCTTTATGCGTCTGGAGATCAACTTCCGCCAGTCGACCATTCTCGGGCTGGTGGGGGCAGGGGGCATCGGCCAGGAGCTGATGACCAACATTAAACTGGATCGCTACGATCAGGTCAGCATGACGCTGCTGCTGATCATCGTGGTGGTGACGCTGCTTGACACCTTCTCCGGGCGTCTGCGTCAGCGCGTAGTGGAAGGGAGCAAAGCATGATCGGTCTGATCGGTACGGAACAGCTGGAGCGCATGCGCGCGCAGCACCAGGCGCTGTTTTCTCTGCAGCGCCGCTATCTGCAGCGCATCGGCCTGATCGCCGCGGCGATCCTGCTGTGGTACGTCTGGTTCTTCGTCACCTTTGGCATCAGCTGGCAGCAGCTGACGGTGGGAATGACCCAGCTGGGCCACTACTTCCTGCGCATGTTTGTCTGGCATGACGTGGCCAGCTGGCCGTTCGCCTACTACTTTACGCAGATCTTTATCACCATCGCTATCGTGTTTGCCGGCACCATTACCGCCACGCTGCTGGCGCTGCCGCTGTCGTTCCTGGCGGCGCGTAACGTGATGACCGGGCCGCTGCTGCGTCCGCTGGCGCTGGTGATCCGCCGTCTGCTGGACGTAATGCGCGGCATTGATATGGCGATCTGGGGGCTTATCTTCGTGCGCGCGGTGGGCATGGGGCCGCTGGCCGGGGTGCTGGCGATCGTGATGCAGGACGTCGGGCTGTTGGGTAAACTTTACGCCGAAGGCCACGAAGCGGTGGATCGCTCGCCGGGACGCGGGCTGAACGCGGTGGGAGCCAACGCGCTGCAGAAGCATCGCTACGGCATATTCACGCAGTCGTTCCCCGCCTTCCTGGCGCTGAGCCTGTATCAGATCGAGTCCAACACCCGCTCGGCGGCGGTGCTCGGCTTTGTCGGTGCGGGCGGTGTTGGCCTGATCTACGCTGAGAATATGCGCCTGTGGAACTGGGACGTGGTGATGTTTATCACCCTGATTCTGGTGGTGGTGGTGATGACCATGGACACCCTCTCCGCGAAGCTGCGCAAACGCTATATCAGCGGCCAGCCGGTGCCGCTGTTTACGCCGGAACCGGTGCGTTAAGGGGCTGAGACAGGTGGCATACCGCCATCGTCGCCCCGGCGGGCGGAGCCTTCAGGACAACGTGCCGGGTGGATTACCCGGCTTCCCGCCAGCCACACTTTTCAGAGCGGTGGCTGCAAGGGCAGACGCGGGTGAGGCGTTGCTGACTAACCCGACGCGCCGCCTGTTTTTTGCGGCCATTTACAGGCCAGCGGCCACCTGCCACCAGGCCTTATCCAGCGCATAGTAGCGGCTCTGCGGATCGGGCTGCTGCTGCCACGGTTTATCGATAATGTAGTGGATGTTCTTCACCCGATCGATATCCCAGACGGCCGGGTGCTGATGCGGCAGGGTCTTCAGCGCGTTATAAATATACGGCAGCGGCTGCCAGCGGTTGCGGTAGAACTGGTTCAGGAAGTCCTGCTCGGCAAACAGATAGCCGGAGAGGTCGTCCAGCGCCGCCAACTGCGCCAGCATCTGGTCAAACACCTGCTGGTCCGGCGTCAGCAGCAGAAAACCGCCATTCAGATAGTTATCCACTTTATCCGGCTGCTCAACGTGATCCACCCCACGGCAAACGCTGTAGAAGCAGTTTTCCGGCACCCAGTCGGCGGGGTAGCTGGCAATCTGATTCGGGTTGCAGCGACAGGCGTGGCAGGCGGCAATGGTGCCCGGTGCCAGCGGCAGGCCGAACAGCTCATCCATATTCTGCGTTACCAGCATATCGGCATCGAGAAAGGCGAGGCGGGAAAATTCGGTTAACTGCCACGCCCGCAGCTTACTCCACACCTCGGCAAAACGCGCGTTGGCGTAGCGGTTGGCCAGCTCAGGGTTGGGGCTGAGCGGAGCCACTTCGCGTATCAGTGCGCCCTCTGACTCCAGCTGCTGGCGTGCTGCGGGTGCGATATGCTCCGTGACCATCACCACCAGCGGATAACGGCTGTCGCTGAGCCGCAAAGAACGGTTCAGTGCGCGCACGCCGATCAGGTAGTCCGGCTGCGTCAGCAGGGTTGCCCATGCCATCATGCTGTGGCCTCCTTAAGCAGCTGCTGGCTGAAGGTGTTACTGAAACGGTGCTGCGGATCGAGCCGTTCGCGCACCGCCCGGAATGCCGCCAGCTGCGGGTAAATCCGATCCCAGTTATACAGTGAGGCGTCGAAGTATTTGCCCCAGTGCGGCCGGCCACCTTCTTCCGCCAGCAGTTTTTCCACCGCGGTGATAAACGCCAGCCCCTCTTCAGAGAGTGAACCGTCTTCAGCGTAATAGACCACAAAGCCAAAGAAGCAGCTGGCCTGCTGATACGCCGGACTCAGCCAGCTTTCTGATGCGCCTGTGCAGCGCAGGATCACCGGATAGTGCATATGCGGCTGTTCGTCGGCGTGCCAGCGCTTAATGCGTTCAATCACCGCCGGGGCACGTTCGAGTGGGATGGCGATTTCAACGTTGATCTGCGGGGTGGCAATACCGCGACAGAATACCTGATAGATATCGCCGGTCACGTCGGTGAAGTCTTTAAAGCGGGTCACGGTGCGGAACGGCTTGCCGTTTTCATCGGTGATCTGCGTGTCGCTGCGCATATGCTCCAGCGTGCGGTCTACCGTCTGATTCATCGCATCGTTAGTTTCATGGTACTTCAGCAGATCGTCGCCGTTCAGCCGGTAGTTTTCCCGCTCCTCATCCGTGGCTTCCCGCGCCGCCCACAGGTGCACCTGGTTTTCGCCGGGGAACCACCAGGCTTTGCTTAAGGCGTAGTCCTGGTTCCAGGTCAGCAGATCTTCCGCGAGCGAGTCAGCGCTGACCGCGCTTTTATGGCAGGTATAAATCCCCAGCGGGCAGGTGCGCAGGGTGACGGCGGTCACTGCACCCAGACAGCCCAGCCCCAGCTGTACGGCAGGGAAATCCGCGTGCTGACGATCGAATTCGGCGATGCTGCCGTCGGCCAGTACCATGCGGATTGCCAGCACCTCGTCGCCAATCGTGCTCTGTTGCAGCCCCTGGCCGTGGGTTCCCGTCGCCAGCGCACCGGCCAGCGTTTGTGCGGCGATAACGCCGGGGGAAGCCGGCAGCATACGGTTCATGCCGGTCAGCACCTCGTAGACTTCATGCAGCGGTGTGCCCCCCGCGAAGGTTGCGCTCTGTTCATCGCTGGCAAGCAGGCCGCGCAGCTGCGAGGTATCAATCAAACGGTCACCGGCATCGGCCAGCGCCAGCATTCTGCCGGGTGACATGCGGCTGCCCATAATACGCACCCTGCCATGACTGGCACACAACAACGCCTGCAGTTCGGCCTCACTGGCGGGGTAATCAATCTGGCTGATATGCGCCAGCGTGGCGTTCTGCGCCCAGTTCCACTGGCGCGAGGGGGACTCGGGCAGCTGCGGCTGGCGGCGGGGATAGCGTTCTTGCGTCATTGACGGCACCTCTTTAAGCCTGACTTTTGCGTACATCGTTACGCAACACAGTATTAAGGGTAGCCAGAAAACCCCGTTACGCAGACGTAACGGGGTAAAATTGTACATTACGGATTTATCTGTACAGATTTAACGGGCAGGGCGCAGGTAGCGCAGCGTCGCCTCCACCACCAGCTGGCGGTTACGGGCCACGCTCTGCTGTTCGCTCTCATCGCCGCCGAACAGGGTGTGAAAGGTGTAACGATTTGCAACATTATGCGTGCAGATACTGCTGATCAGGCGGTGGACGTCAACGGTCTGCACCTGTGGATCGAACTCGCCGCTCTGCTTACCGCGCACCAGCACGCTATCCAGTACGTCCAGCGCGCTCTGGTTCAGCGCCTTAATAGACGTCGACTGGCTGATATAACGGCCGCGCATCAGGTTCTCGCTGCACACCAGCCGCATAAAGTCCGGGTGGCTGATGTGATAATCAAAGCTGGCCTCGGCCAGCCGGGCAATCGCCTCGGTCGGTGACATCTCCGCCAGATTCAGTCCGCTCTCATGGGAACGGATCTCCTGATAGACCAGGTGCAGCACGTCAATATACAACTGCTCTTTGTTGCTGAAGTGGTACACCACCATGCGTTTGGTGGTCTTCGCATTTTCGGCAATCTGCTCCATGCGGGCGCCCTGCAGGCCGAACTCGGCAAAGGTGGTCAGGGCGCTGGCAAGAATGCGTTTTTTTAACCCTTCGGGATCGTTTTTACGTTTGGCGGGGGCGTTCATAGCGGGTGACAGTCCGTTCTCTATACTGTGGAAACCGCGCTCAGAGTACCCTCAGCCGGGGCAGTTTACAAATAGCGGTCCGCGGTCACGCAGCCTCGGGACGATAAAACGGCCGTACGCCGGCCGCCCGCGTAATTTCGACCGGTGTTGTGAGCGTTGGCTTAAATATCGCTATTGGCCTGTCTGCGCCGCCATTCGCTTGGCGAGCAGTGAAAGTAGTGGTTAAACACTTTGGCGAATTGCATCTGGCTGCCGTAGCCCACTGAATAAGCGATTACTTTCACCGGTAGTGACCGGTCAGCCAGCAGCGAGGTGGCCACATTCATACGCAGCTGCAGCAGATAGTGTTTTGGCCCGTAACCAAACTGTTGCTGAAACAACCGGCTGAGATAACTGCGGTCGATATTGCAGTATTCCGCCACCTCGGCAATGCTGAAATTGCGGTGGTAGTGGCGTTCAATATACTGCGTCGCGTTATCCAGATGCCGGCTGATGCTGGCGGTTTCACTGCCCGCGCGGCTGCTGGCGCTGCCGGCGATCAGCGCGTCCAGAAACAGGCAGGTCAGCCCGGTAATGCGCAGCGAATGCTGTGGATCTTCGGCGATCAACGCCTGCAGCAGTCGGCCCTCACCGGCCAGGGAATCAGGGTCTTTTGGACGGTACAGCGGCATATCGCGCCGTAATCCGCATTTTTCCAGGCTTCTTGCCGCCACCAGGCCATCCATCTCAATCCACATATACTCCCAGGGGGTGCGTTTATCTGCCACGTAGGTGGTAATTTCGTGCGGCCAGATCAGAAAGGCTTCCCCCTGTCTGACCGGCCAGCTGTGCTGTTCAGTATGGAGCGTGCCGCAACCCTGTATCACATAATGCAAAAGATAGTGCTGACGCACCGCCGGGCCATAGCTGTGCTGGCTGGTACAGACTTCATGGCCGTACTGATAAATGTTCAGCCCGAACTGCGCGATATCATCCGGATTAATATCTTTCTGAATCATGCCACTCTCCCGTAGTTGACTGAATTACAGCAATATTTTTCATAAAAAACAGACCCGATATCTGCAGGATGTGAGCCTGAGCATTTTATTAACGCTTTCCTGAGGCGAATTAGCGAGCCAGATCACAGTTCAATTTCAGCGTCATTTTTCACCATATCAATGTCAAAAAATGACATAGGCAGGCCCGCGGGCTTTGCCTAGAGTGGGTTCAACTTCACCCGATGTCTGATAAGGAACTGACCATGAAAATTACTTTTCTCGGTGCCGGCAGCACCGTTTTCGCCAAAAACGTACTGGGGGATATTCTGGCTACCCCGGCGCTGCAGCAGGTCGATATCGCCCTGTACGATATCGATGAGCAGCGGCTCAACGACTCCTGGCAGATGCTGAATAACCTCAACGCCAATCTGAGCCAGGGCAAAGCACGGATCGAAAAATTTGCCGGGGTGGAAAATCGTCGCCGCGCCCTGCAGGGTGCCAGCTATGTGATCAACGCCATTCAGGTTGGCGGCTACGATCCCTGCACCATTACCGATTTTGAGATTGCCAAAAAATATGGCCTGCGCCAGACCATCGCCGATACGCTGGGCATCGGCGGGCTGTTCCGCGCGCTGCGCACCATCCCGGTGATGCTGGAGTTTGCTCGTGATATGGAAGCGGTGTGCCCGGACGCCTGGCTGCTTAACTACACCAACCCGATGGCCTCGCTGACCGGGGCGATGCTGCGGCACACCGGGATCAAAACCGTTGGCCTGTGCCACAGCGTGCAGGTCTGCGCCGAAACGCTGCTTAAGTCGGTGGATATGCCGACGGATGGCGTAAAATGGCAAATCGCCGGTATTAACCATATGGCCTGGCTGCTGAACATCAGCCGCAATGGCGAAGATCTCTACCCGGAAATCAAGCGCCGCGCGGCCGCGCTGCAGCACAGGCACGACGATATGGTGCGCCATGAAATCATGCGCGTGTTCGGCTGCTACGTCACCGAATCCTCTGAGCATAACGCCGAGTACATGCCGTACTGGATCAAGCGTAACTACCCGGAACTGATCGAACGTTTCAACATCCCGCTCGACGAATACCCGCGCCGCTGCATTGAGCAGATTGACCGCTGGCAGCTGCAGCGCGAGCGGCTGACGCAGAATGACAACCTGACCCACACCCGCAGCCACGAATATGCGTCGTGGATGATCGAAGCGATGGAGACCGACGTGCCGTACAAGATCGGCGGCAACGTGCTGAATAACGGGCTGATTACCAACCTGCCGGCGGAGGCCTGCGTCGAGGTGCCGTGCCTGGTGGATGGTCAGGGCGTAACGCCGTGCCACGTCGGTGTACTGCCGCCGCAGCTGGCAGCGCTGAACCGCACCAATATCAACACCCAGCTGCTGACTATTGAAGCGGCGGTCAGCCGTAAAAAAGAGCATATCTACCACGCCGCGCTGCTCGATCCGCACACCTCGGCAGAGCTGTCGATTGATGACACCATCCGCCTGTGTGACGAGCTGATCGCCGCCCACGGTGACTGGCTGCCGGCGTACCGCTAACGCATACCCGGGATCCCCCGCCAAACTTACCCTTAACCGGAACCCTCACTGAAAGGTCGGCAGGTGGCGCAAATCGCCTGCCGGTCGGGGACGTGCGGAGCAGCAATGAGCGTGTCACTGAAAACCAAGGTTAGCTTCGGACTCGGTGCCTTCGGCAAGGACTTTGCCATCGGCATTATCTATATGTACCTGATGTACTACTACACCGACGTGGTCGGCGTGTCGGTCAGCATGGTCGCCTCGCTGTTCCTGGTGGCGCGCATTCTGGATGCGCTATTCGACCCGGTGATGGGCTGGATCGTCGAGCGCACCCGCAGCCGCTGGGGCAAGTTTAAGCCGTGGATTCTGGCTGGCACGCTGACCAATTCGGCGGTGCTGGTGTCGGTGTTCAGCGCCCACCACTTTGAAGGCGGCGCGCTGATCGCCTGGATCTGGGCCACCTATCTGCTGTGGGGCTTTACCTACACGCTGATGGATGTGCCGTTCTGGTCACTGGTGCCCTGCATCACGCTGGATAAAAAGGAGCGTGAGGCGCTGATCCCGTGGCCGCGCTTCTTCGCCAGCCTGGCCGGTTATACCACCGGGGTGATTGGCCTGCCGCTGGTCAATGCCCTCGGCAACGGCGATAAGGGGCAGGGTTTTATGCTGTTCTCGCTGATCCTCGTGGCGTTCTTTATCGCCTCCGCCATCATCACCCTGCGTAATATTGAAGAGAAGTACTCCTCCTCGGGCACGCCTGCCGCCGCTGAACACACCACCCTGAAGGCGGTGTTAAGCATGATTTTCCGCAACCGCCCGCTGTTTGCGCTGCTGCTGATGGCGCTGGCGTGGAACCTCGCGCACAACGTCATCACCGCGTTTGCCATCTACTACTTCACCTACGTGGTCGGCAAAGCGGAGCTGTTCCCGTGGTATATGATGTACGCCGGCATCGCTAACCTGGTAGCCATCCTCTGCTTCCCGAAACTGGTGGCGCGCTTCTCGCGCCGGGCGCTGTGGATCAGCGCCTCGGTGCTGCCGGTGCTCAGCTGTCTGCTGCTGCTGGCGGTAAGCCTGTTTGCGCCGCAGAGCGCCACGCTGATTTCGCTCTCCGGCATCCTGGCGAACGTCGGTAGCGCGTTCTTCTGGGTGCTGCTGGTGATCATGGTGGCGGACACCGTTGACTGGGGCGACTATGCGCTGGGCGTGCGTATCGAAAGCATCGCCTACTCGGTGCAGACCATGGTGGTCAAGGCCGGTGCGGCTTTCGCCGGGCTGCTGATCGGCGTGATGCTGGGCATCGTCGGCTACGTGCCCGGTGCGGTGCAGTCGGCCAGTACGGTGATCGGCATGCAGGGGATTATGATCGTCGTGCCGCTGCTGTTCTTTATGCTGACGCTGTGGATCTATCTGCGGCACTACAAGCTGGACGGCGACGTTCTGCAGCAGATGCAGCGCGCGCTGCAGCAGAAATACGATCACGGGGTCACGCCGGTCGCGCCACCGTTAACGCCGGCTGCAGCGGTAACGGCAGAAAAGCGTCCGGGCGCAACCGCGATACGTCCGGGAGAGATCTAAGCTGGCGCAGTGGCACGGTGCGTGCGCCTCCCTTGTGGGAACGCCGGGGGGCAGCCGCGCACGGTGCTGTTTAGCGGGTAATCTGCCCGCTCAGACGCTCGCGAATCGATCGCATATAGTCGCGATCGTATTTACGTCGGAGAGAGCCGAACATCTCGTCATGGGATATCAGGTTATGTAACACCATCATCGTCCCGATCCCCCCATCGTGGTGTTCGTCCCTGAAGGTGACAACCAGCAGGGGATCGACATCCGTACGATCGACTCGGGTATGATTAATACCAATATACCAGGGAGAGGAGCCAGTCGTGGAGTTGGAGTCTTTCACCATGCCATAAGCAAAAAGATCGCCATGTTGATAGACATCGACAAAGCCTTGCTGAAGCCAGAGCTCGATCAGATTAAGCAGGTCCTCTTCGTACGATTCGACAACCTCTTTATCGAAACCAAAAAACAGGCTGACTTCATCGAAATGTGGATTGATCTCAACCGACGTAATACTTCTTCGGATTATCAATGGGGGTTCCCTCGGCGTTGGTTGCTCCCTTGCGCGCCAGACGGAACTGCTGGCGAAGTGCTTCCCGGGAGCGACCATTGATTTCCACTCCAGGCACCTTAGCGGCCTGTTGCAGAATAGTGTTTACCTCTGGAGCATTCACGTTTTTCATAAGCACCTCGCTGTGTGATAAGTGAGCAATGGTAACACAGGAACTGACGTCGTGAATGACCTGAGCCCCACCTTTTTACAAAGGCTAACGTGTTCCGGTCTCTGAAGTTATCCGTTAATCGCAGAGTTCCCGCACCACGTCTGGCGAACAGTAAACGCAGTGCAGGCAAATCGGAGAGAGGCATTTTGTGCTAACAGAACAGGTGAAGCCACAAGATGGAAGCAGGCCCGCAATATTCATGCTGAAAGCCAAAAAAAAAACCGCGCGCTGGCGGGCAGTGCGCGGCAGAGGGGGCGGGCGAGGGGTTATTTCGCCGGATGGTACTGCAGGTTGATCGGTGCCGCCGGAATGGTGGTGAACTGGCTGATGATGGTGCGGTAGTCCGCTTCCGGGTTCAGATCCTTAAACTGCTGCGGGTAGAAGTCCTTCGCCAGGATCTCCATGCCGATAATGTTATACGGGTGGTTATAGAAGTGGTGGTAGACCGCCGCCACCTTACCCGCCTTCACCGCCGGAATATCTTTTACGCCGGTACGGTTGCGCAGGCTGTCAAAGGTGGCCTTGATCTCATCGGTGGTGGTGTTATAGCCCAGCGGGATCACGGTGCTGCCTTTACCGCCGCGTTTGGAACCGCTCATCACATAGTAGTCCGGGTTTTCGCTAATCACTTTCTCCACCGGGATCACGCCGGTCGCGCCCGGCAGCAGTTCAGAGCCGATATTCACCGCACCCACCGCTTCCGCCAGCCCGCCCCAGCCGTTGTGGCTATGGGTAAAGCAGCAGGAGTCACCGCCGCCGCTGATGCCGGCAATCGGTTCAATAAATACCCGCGGCTTCGGCGACACGTTTTTTACCGCGTTCTGAATGGCCGTCAGCTTCTGGTTATAGAAGGTGGTGTACTCCGCCGCGTGGCTCTCCTGGTTCAGCACCTTACCCAGCAGGGTGACGCTGTTGGCGGTATTCTGCACCGCGTGCAGCTCATCATCAATAAACAGCACCGGCACTTTCAGGTCGGCCAGCTGCTTCAGCACGCCGGTCTGCTGCAGGGCCGGTTTGGCGCGCAGCTGGGCGATCATCAGGTCGGGGTGCTTCGAGATCACCGTTTCCAGATTCACCTGTCCCTGATCGGAGAAGCCCATATCCAGAATTGATGCGGATTCCGGCCAGCGTTGCTGCAACAGATTCCAGCTGCCGCTGTCCTGCTTCTTCAGCAGGTTATTCCACGTTACCACGCGCTTAAACGGGTTCTCACGGTCCAGCAGCGCCAGGTTAAGAATATCGCGGCCGTCCTGCAGGATCACCCGCTGTGGCTCTTTATCCAGCGTGACCTGCTGGCCGTCCATATCGGTCACGGTCAGCGGGTAGGTGGTGGCGAAGGCGAGCGCGGGCAGCGTGCTCAGCAGCAGGGCGGAAAGCTTAAGTTTGAAGGTGTTGTTCATGGTGTGCAGATCCGGCGTTAGTTCAGAATAGGGGAATGATAGTTATTATCATTCTCCTTAAACAATAGGTAAACTTCTTAAAGAAATGTCACTAAATTGTAAGGCCGGGTCATATTTTGCTGCAAAACTGGCCTTTATGCTGTCCAGGCTTTCGCCGCACCGATCTGGCGGCCGCCGTGCAGCAGCAACGGATCCGCGTCTGCTATGCGACATACGTGGCCGGCGGCACGAGTGAGGCAAGGATATTGACGCGCAGCAACCGTCTGGCGGTAGTGGTTACCGGGGCACAGGTGCTGTAATGACGATACGTAGCGGTAAAGGAGAAGAGCAGATGAGTGATAATCATATTGGCATACTGGGTACCGGGCTGATGGGCGCGCCGATCGCGCGGCGGCTGGCGGCGGCGGGCTGGAAGGTCAGTGCCTGGAACCGCAGCGCGGAGAAGCTAACCCCGCTGGTGGCCGAGGGCATCACGCCGGCCGCCACACCCGCTGAGCTGGCGGCGCACTGCGAAGTACTCATCTGCCTGCTCAGCGATGCTGACGCCTGTGAACAGGCGATTTTCGCCCCCGGCGCGGCGTTATCGGCGGCCCGCCCGGGTACGGCGCTGCTGATGATGAGCACCCTGTCACCGGAGATTGTCAGCGGGCAGGCCGAACGGGCCGCCGCCGCCGGCGTTGAGTTTCTCGATCTGCCGGTGTCCGGCGGCACGCGCGGCGCAGAGCAGGGCACGCTGTCGCTGATGGCCGGCGGCGATGCGGCGCTGATTGAGCGTCTGCAACCGCTGCTGGCGGTAACAGGGCGGGTTACGCGGGTTGGCGAGGTCGGGGCCGGGCAGCTGACCAAACTGGTCAATCAGATCGTGGTGGCTGGCACATTGTCACTGCTGTCGGAAGCGCTGCTGCTGGCCGAACGCGGCGGGGCTGACCCGGTGCAGGTGCGCGAGGCGCTGCTCGGCGGTTTTGCCGACTCCACCCTTCTGCGCCAGCACGGTGAACGCATGGTCAGCGGGGATTTCGCCGCGCGCGGCCCGGCCAAATGGCAGCTGAAAGACACCCGCAGCGCGGTGGCGCTGGCCGACGAACTGGGCCTGTCGCTGCCGCTGACCACCACCGTCAATCAGCTGTTCACCCAGATGATCGCCGCCGGTGACGGTGAGCTGGATCACTGCGCGATCCTGCGCCAGATCCGACGGCTGAACGGCGAACGGCTCTGACCGCTGCGTTAATGATGCCGGGCCGTTGATGCGTATCCCCGGCTAAAGCCGGGGTTTTTCCCGTCGGAAGCCCAGGCCGATGATCCAGCCAAACACGTAAGGCAGGAAGCGGTAGCGCTTGATAATGCGCGGCAGCGGGCTGGGCTGCCCCTCGGGGCGCTTTTTGCCGCTCATCTTAATCTGGATAAACTGCGTGGCGCGGGTGGGAAACGCGCGGC
This sequence comes from Erwinia sp. Leaf53, assembly GCF_001422605.1. Taxonomy (NCBI): domain Bacteria; kingdom Pseudomonadati; phylum Pseudomonadota; class Gammaproteobacteria; order Enterobacterales; family Erwiniaceae; genus Erwinia; species Erwinia sp. Leaf53. The sequence goes on along the minus strand of NZ_LMLK01000003.1, from coordinate 172,090 downwards.
GCTTCTGTACCTTTTGCAGCTGCTGCAGGCTGACGCTGCCTCGCAGCAGCGGGCGGGTAAGCAGATTGGCGGCCGCCACCGCATCCTGAATCGCCAGGTTTACTCCCACGCCGCCAATCGGCGACATCGCGTGCGCGGCGTCGCCGATGCACAGCAGGCCGGGTTTTGCCCAGGCATCCAGCCGGTCAATTTTAATCTCCAGCAGGCGGAAGTCCTGCCAGCCCTGTAACTGCCCTAACCGTTCGGCGGAGAAGGGGGCAACGGCGGCAATCTGCTGCTTAAACGCATCCACATTCCCCCGGCTCAGCTGGGCATACTCGCCTTTCATAATTGAATAGCCGCACTGCCAGAAGTCGCCGCGGTCGATCATAATAAAGTTCTGCTTTGGCCCCTTATGGCCCATGCCCCACTGCGGATCGTCCGCCTGTTTATCCAGCCGGAACCACACCACGTCGCGCGGCGCGCCGAACGACTGACCGGTTAAGCCTGCCTGCTGGCGCACCCGCGAATGGCGACCGTCGCAGCCGACCACCAGTTGTGCCGTAATCTCAGTCTGCTGCTCGCCGTTTAACGCGGTGACGCCGCAGACGCGATCGCCGTCATAGCGCAGTTCGCCAAAGGCGGTGGACTGCAGCAGGGTAAAACCGGGCAGCGCGCGGGCTTTGGCGGCGAGAAAATTGAGAAAGTCCCACTGCGGCATAAAGGCGATATAGCGGCATTTCACCGGCAGGCGGCGGAAGTCCGCCAGCGTCACCTCTTCGCCGCCCACTTCCGCCTGCAGGCGTTCGGCCTTCTGGTGCGGCAGGGTCAGCAGTTCCTCCAGCAGCCCGAGCTGGTGCATGATCTGCAGGGTGGAGGGGTGAATGGTGTCGCCGCGAAAGTCGCGCAGAAAGTCCGGGTGCTTTTCCAGCACCACCACCTGAACGCCGGCGCGGGCCAGTAAGTAGCCGAGCATCAGCCCGGCGGGGCCACCGCCGACGATGCAGCAGTCGGTGGTGAGGGAGGATACTGCCTGAGTCATAACGCCGCTCCTGGGTAAACTGTCCGATATGATAATAGTTCTCATTATCCCCCTCGGACAGCTTTTTTCACTGCGGCAGCGCGATTATTTAATTTCTACCGCGTACTGCTCCACCGGGGTGATTTTCTTAATCAGCTTATTGTCGAACATAAACTGCTCGTAGGCCTGGTAACGGGCGGTATCCAGGTGGGCCGGATCGGCGGCAAACAGCGGCAGGCTCTTTTTCCACGCCAGGCGGTTCAGTTCGGTGTTCAGTTCAGGATGGGTGGCGGCAAACTTTTTCCAGGTCTCGTCCGGGTGCGCCTGCAGATACTCGCCGCCTTTTTTCAGCGCGGCGAGGAATTTCTTCACCTTCGGCGCGGCCACGTCGTCGCGGTTGGCGACGATAATCAGCTCGTCGTAGGCCGGGGTGCCGTAATCTTCCACGTTAAACACCACCGGCTTCCTGCCCTGCAGCTGCAGCTCCAGCGCTTCGATATTGCGGTAGCCGCCGATCACCGCATCCACCTGGCCCGCCAGCAGCGCGCCGGAGAGCTGGAAGTTAACGTTGATCATTTTAACGTCGGTGGTGGCTACCCCTTCATGCTTCAGCATGGTGTTCAGGGTGGCGTCCTCAATGCCGCTCACCGAGAAGCCAACGGTTTTTCCCTTCAGCCCGGCGGGGGTGGTGATGCTTTTATCCAGCGTCATCACCGTGTTCAGCGGCGTGTTGACCAGCGTACCGACGCGCACCAGCGGCAGGTTCCGATCGGCAAAGTAGTGCAGCTGCGGCTGATAGGTGATCGCCAGGTCGGCTTTCTTTGCCGCCACCAGACGCGGCGGCAGCGACGGATCGGACGGTGGCACGATCGTAACGTCCAGCCCTTCGGCCTTAAAGGCACCGATCTGTTCGGCCACCAGAATCGGCGCGTGGTCCGGATTCACGTACCAGTCGAGCATCAGCGTGACCTTTTCGGCGGCCAGCGCCGGGGTGGTGCAGAGGGCGCTTAACAGCAGCGCGCAGGCGTTCTTTTTCAGCATGGTAAACCCTTATTATCGTTGTTAATCAGCGGCTGTCCGGTGCCCAGCGGATCAGCCGCCGCAGCAGCGCATCCACCGCTATCCAGAGTGAAACGGTCATTAAAATCAGGATAAACAGCGCGGCAAAGCACTGCTCCGGCTGCATACGGGCGTTGGCGTTGATCATCACGTAGCCCAGCCCCTCGGCGGAGCCGACCCATTCGCCGATAATCGCGCCGATCGGGGCCACGGCGGCGGCCATGCGCAGGCCGGTGCCGAAGGCGGGCAGCGCCGCCATCAGCCGCACGTGGCGCAGCTGAGCCCGGGGCGACGCGCCCAGCGTGCGTGCCAGATCCAGCCAGCCGCTGTCCACCCGCCGCAGGCCGTCGAAGAACGCCGACGTGACCGGGAAGAAGATCACCAGCACCGCCATCGCCACCTTGGCGCTCATGCCAAAGCCGAACCACAGCACCAGCAGCGGGGCGAGGGCAAACACCGGGATCGCCTGGCTGGTCAGCACCAGCGGCATCAGCCAGCGCTGCAGGCGCGGTGAACCGATCATCGCCAGCGCCAGCAGCGCGCCGAACAGCACGCCGAGGAGCAGCCCGGAAAACACCTCCGAGGCGGTAATCAGCGTATGCCAGGCCAGATAGTCGCGGCCGGTCCACAGCGCCTGCGCCACGGCGGCGGGCGAGGGCAGCAGAAAGGCCGGGATCGCGCCAAAGGTAGTGACTCCCCACCACAGCAGCAGCAGCCCGGCAAACACCGTCAGTCCACGCCGCCAGCGGGTAAAACGGCTGTCGCGGTGCATCATTCTGTTTTCACCGGTCACCCAGCGGGTAATGCGTCGTTCACGGGGCATCATTCGGCTTCTCCGGTCAGCCAGCGGGTAGGGCGTCGTTCATGGAGCATCATTCGGCTTCCCCCGACAGCTGGCGCATCAGCTCGCCCTGGCTTCTCAGCAGATCGGCGTTATCCGGTGCGCGCGGCGGCAGCCCGGCGATAGTGTGGCCGTCATCAATGCCGCCTGGATGGCGGTGCAGCACCAGCAGGCGGTGGCTGAGTCGGCAGGCCTCCTGCGGATCGTGGGTGATCAGCAGCACCGTGCGCCCGGCCAGCAGCGTGGCCGCCAGCGTCTGAATGCTGGCGCGGGTAATCGCATCCAGCGCCGAAAACGGCTCATCCATCAGCACCACCGGCCGATCCTCATACAGTGTGCGGGCGATGGCGGCGCGCTGGCGCATGCCGCCGGAGAGCACCGCGGGCAGATCGTCGCCGTGGCCGCCGAGCCCTACCTGTTCCAGCAGCAGCTGCGCCCGCGACATATCCGGCCGCTCGCCGCGCAGGCGCGGGCCGAGAGTGATGTTCTGCAACACGCTGAGCCACGGATACAGCAGGTCCTGCTGGCCCATCCAGGCGATGCGCCCCGCAATCGGCTGGCCGTCGCTGCCGCTCACCGTGCCGCTACTGGCGTTCTCCAGCCCGGCAAGTATCTTCAGCAGGCTGGTCTTACCGGCACCGCTGGCCCCCAGCAGCGCAACAAAGCTGCCGCCGGTGATATCAAAACTCAGCCGCTCAAAGATGGTACGTGCGCCAAACCGCAGGCTGAGGTCGCGAACCTGAATGCCGGGCGGCGGGGTGGTTAACGGCTGTGACATTATCTGCGTTCCGCCTGGCCAACGGCGTTCAGCCCCATCTGCCAGAAGGCCGACTCCAGCCGGGTGGCGGTGGCGAAAATCTCCGTCAGCCGGGCAAAGCGGCTTTCGGCTCCGCGATCGCGGCCAGCCTGCTCCAGCAGATCGATCGAGGCGCGCACGCTGGCGTGATAGCCGCTGTCGCCGTAGTTGGCGGTCCACGAGGCGTAAGGATTGCCCTCCAGCACCGTGGCCGGGCTGTGTAACAGTGTCAGGCCAATCTCGGCGTAACCGGCCACGCAGGGCAGCAGCGCCGCCAGCAGATCCAGCGCGTCGCCTGAGTGGCCGATATCCAGCACGTAGCGGGTGTAGTTGATGGTCTCCATCGCTTCCGGCTCGGCGGCCATCTGCGCTTCGTTCAGCCCCCAGCTCTCGCAGTAGCCGACGTGCAGCGGCAGCTCGCCGACGATGCCGTTCAGCGAAGCGGTGGCGGCACGCATTTCCGGCAGCGTATGGAACTTGCTGACCAGCAGCGCATAGGCGCGGGCGAAGTGGACGAGGAACAGATAGTCCTGGGTCAGATAGCGGCGAAACGCCTCGTGGGGCAGGGTGCCCGCGCCCAGCTGCTGCACAAACGGATGGTTAACGTAGTGCTGCCAGTCGGCGTTGGTTGCGGCGCGCAGGCGGCCAAACAGCCCGTGGCTGAAATCAATAGGAGAAGCGGAATTATCGTACATAGGACCTCCAGTCAGTGTATGGAGATCCGGGCGTAATGGCGCGCTGAACAGGCAGTCTGGTGCTGTGGTGTCGACCCGTCCCTTCGCTGGCATGACCCAGATCAGGTTCAAAGGGTTCGGCATTGCTGCCATCTCAGCCCATCACAGGACACCCCTCGGAGGCGGTTGTTATACGATATTTAAAATGTTAATTCAACGGGGTTGATTCTGTGGGCAACTGCTGAGAAGCGCATCACCCAACAAAGTGGCAATCTTATGCTTCAGCGCGCCGTGTTGATCTTCCCTGTAGGGGGGAGCCGTTTTCCAGTCATAAAACCAGACCGGCATTTTACGCTTCTGTTCTGGTTCAGACGCGTAGCGCGGGAACAGATGACAGTGCAGTTCCGGTTCAGAGTTGCCCAGAATTTCATAGTTAATCCGCAACGCCCCTGTTGCCGCTAACATGGCATCTCCCAGTAGAGCCATATCCAGCAGATACTGTTGCCGGGCTGCTGTATCCAGATCGTTGAGAGCCGGCACCACCGGGTCAGGCAACAGCAGGCAGTAACCGGTCAGGAACTGAACATCACCCATCACCGCCCAACCGGACGGCATACGACAGATAACTTTATCGTTAGTGCCATTTCTGGCGGACGCAACGCGCTGTGAAATCAGTGACATTCGAGTCTCCTGTTAAGTAATGGAGCGGAGTAATCTATCCGTTAGCGCCGGGATAAGTGGACTGACCACCCTTTGCAGACGGGGTAGATGAAATCTCTGATATGTCAGCTGAACGCTCCTGAGAGGCACCCCAACTCACATTTCCCCCAATGGCGGAGATTTCAGTATGAGTACATCACAAGCGCTGACGTACCAGCGCTGGTGACAGGTGTGTTCTCAGGTGCCGGGGCGCAAAAACTTAAAAGCTTTCCCAGTTTACCTTACTCGCGTCTGCGGCAGGCAAATGGGGGATTTTTGGAGCCTGAGACGTTCGGCTAAGCGGGGCCAGAGTCCGTGGCACGGCACGGGTAGTATCCTCTTCCAGGGTAAACGTGGAGACCAGTTCGGAAAGGGTTTCCGACTGCTCCTGCAGGGATTTTGATGCCGCGGACGCTTCTTCCACCAGCGAGGCGTTCTGTTGTGTGACTTCATCCATCTGCCCGATGGCCTGATGAACCTGCTCAATGCCTTTACTCTGTTCAGAGGTTGCTGCAGCAATTTCATTAACCAGATCGGCCACCTGCTGAATCGCCGTGCTGACATTTTCTGTATTGCCGCCAACCTGCGTTGCCTGTTCCAGTCCCTGCTCGACCTGTGAAACGGAAACTGAAATCAGGTCCTTGATCTCGCGCGCGGCAGAAGAAGAGCGCTGTGCCAGGTTACGCACCTCAGAAGCCACCACCGCAAACCCTCTGCCGTGCTCACCTGCGCGTGCGGCCTCAACCGCCGCGTTAAGCGCCAGGATATTGGTCTGGAATGAAATTCCTTCAATCAGCCCGGTGATTTCAGAAATTTTTGCTGAGCTGCCGCGAATATCGGACATGGTTTCCAGCATCTGACTGACGGCATTGCCGTTCTGCCGTGAGAGATCGTTCGCATTATTCGCTAGCGTGCTGGCCTGGACCGCACCCTCTGCGTTCTGCCTGACGGTATCGCTTAAGGTGGCCATGCTGGCGGCAGTCTGCTCCAGCGACGCTGCCTGCTGCTCGGTGCGTGAAGACAGGTCTTCATTGCCTGCGGCGATCTGGGTAGAGCCCGTGCTGACAGACTGTGCCGCATGGTTCACCGACACCAGGGTTGTCGAAACCTTTTTAAGCAGGTTGTTGAACGCCGTGGCGGTTTGCCCGATTTCATCATTTCTCAGCACGGAAGCCACTCGCGTCAGGTCAAGTGTATTACTGACCTCGGTCATGGTGTTTTGCATACTGTTCAGGCTGCGCTTAATGCCAAGGATGATTCGGACAGAAAACAGCCCAAGCAGCAGAATGGCGGCGAGCGAAACACCGGTCATGATCCAAAACGTTTGCGAGTAGATCCGCTTATTTATGACTCTTAATTCATCACCAATTTTAATATTTAAATCAATCTGCCTGGTAAATGCTGACTCCATTTTTCTGGTGGCTGCACCCACGCCATTCTCCCCTTTGAGCAGGTCCAGAGAAACCGCATCATTGTTATTGCTGGCGGAAGCGGTTAAAAAAGCAGGCAGAGCTGCACGAACGGCATCGATATTCGCGAATGCCTGCTCGGTCATCTTCTTATCCTCATCGCTGGAGATGTCGTTCGCCATGTAATAATCGGTAAGCGATTTCAACGTGTCCATCAGGCCGTTGATCCTCTGCTCGGCGGCGGTCTTGTCGGCGTTGTTAGTCGCCGTCTGATGGCGGTACAGCGCAATGCCCAGCTGATTGGTCGCACTGATTGATTTGTTCAGATCTTTGATACTGGGTATCGCATTCGCCTGGACATATTCAAAGCGCGACTGAAAACCCGAGATCACCGAGAGTGAAACGGCAACCAGTGAGAAAAGGGATAATGCCAGCAGAAAAAATGCCAACAACAAACGTTGTGTGATAGTCATATAAACCCTGATGTAAAGTTAAAAAATACAGTTCTGGGTTATCGGCGTCGTCTGACAAGGCTTTAATTAATTATTTATTCTATATTTAGAGTTGTTGTCTTGATGTTTTTTAAATGTGGGCTATGCGTGGTGTAGGGATTAGTCCGGGTATGCCAGCTAACTGGTCAAGATCCGCTCATTACGGCAGTTAGCGACAAGGAACTTGGTGCTGCAACCTGAATCGCGCATCTTATCCGGCTTCAGCGAGTAAGGTTCATTTAGCTTAAGTTAACTTATTAAACTGAATTTGCTATGCGTAGAGTTTATTTTAATATCAAGAATGAAGTAAACAATTGAAAATGTTGAATTTATTTTATTCTGCTCAATGGCTGTACCTGGTAAAATGGTAAGTTTTATTCACTAGATACTTACATTTTAAATCAAATGCACGGATAATCTCAGCAAGTCTGGTTTTGACCGGCCAGCACATTGAGTCGTTACTAATTTCGACAGGGAGAAAAGGATGAGCTGGGGTCTGGGGCCGGACTGGAAACCTGAATAGGGCACCTACTACGCCTGGTTTGGCTGCGATCAACAGGGCCGTGTGGCGATGTTCGGCAACAACGGTTGGGACGATCTGTCCGGCTGTCTGCTAAGAACCAAAGGGATCAACGAAAAGCTCGATGATCTTAGTCTGTATCTCCATGAAGAGTCGGCCTTCATCCTTCTCTGATTGCCGATAAAAACGGCGACTATTTTATCGACCTCTTTGTTGCCCGGTGTGGACCAGAAAACCTCAAGGCACACCAGTAATACCAAGAGCACATGTGCCTTATCAACAAATCCTTGAGCGGAGTGAAACTGGCGAAAAAGAGGCCATTTAATAGAAATGCATTCTGAAAAAGATAACTATTTTGCTTCGTTTAATTTGTAAGCAGAACCAATCCAATATGAAGTCAGAACAGCGTCAAGCGCCGTGCTGCACAGAGTAAAATAAGGAAAAAATATGGATCAGATTAAAAAAAACGTCTGGGATGAACGGCGTGGTTCAAATAATCCACGTCAGGAAGAGATTAGGTCTGAAGCCCAGCGCGACCTTTCTCGGCTGATTCACTCATCCCCTTTCCGTCGTCTGCAGTCCAAAACGCAGGTTCTGGGTTTGGGAGAAAGTGATTTTTACCGTACACGACTGACCCACTCAATGGAAGTCGCACAAATCGGTTCAGGTCTTCTTGCGAAACTGAAAATAAAATATGCCGGTAAGGAAGAAACGCAGTTTTTACCTGATGGTGATTTGATGCAGGCAATATGCCTTGCGCATGACATTGGGCATCCACCGTTTGGTCATGGTGGGGAGGTAGCTCTCAACTATTGCATGCAAGACCACGGTGGCTTTGAAGGAAATGGCCAGACTCTTCGTATTCTCTCCAGACTGGATAAGTATACTAAGGAGCATGGCCTCGATCCCACCCGTAGACTTCTGCTGGGCGTGCTGAAATATCCAGTTAATTATTCCAAACTCGTGGTAAATAAAGCAAGTAGCCATGACCCTGCGAGGAGGCAGAGTTGGCTCTTTAAATCATCTGATTTTAAACCCCCAAAATGCTACCTGGATTCAGAGATAAATATTGTAGATTTTGCACTAAAACCATTCACTGAACAAGATCGGGAGTTATTTACTTCCATCAGACCTTCTAACATCAACACCGACCATAAGACTGCTTCCTATAAAGCTCTCGATACTACAATTATGGATCTTGCAGATGAAATTTCGTATTCCTTGCACGATCTGGAGGACGCCATTTCTCTCGGCATGGTGACTAGGGCCATGTGGATGGACCATTTCAGTGGACATGAAAATCTGTTTGTTGACTGTCACGGTATTACATTCACCGGTACATGCGAATCAGTGGCAGATTGCCTGTTTGGTGAAAGTTACAAGCGTAAAGAGTGCATCGGCATGCTGGTTCATCTGATGATCACTAGCGTTGAACTCCAAACTAAAAATAAGGCATTCGAATGCGGAATGATGAAATATAATGCAGTTCTTCCGGAACCCGTTGAAGCGCTGCGGTTAAAAATTTTCATGTTGGTAAAGTACAAAGTTATTAAACATGAAAATGTGCAGTTGCTGGAATTTAAGGGACAAAAGATGATTGTCGAGTTGTTCAGTGTACTTGCTAGTGATCCGCACAGGTTCTTACCGGCGTCGACGAGAGAAGTTTATGAGAGGCAGGTTAGCTTCGGTGAACAGGAAGGTATGCGTGTTATCTGTGACTATGTTTCTGGAATGACGGATGACTATGCGACCAAACTCTATGAGAAAATTCTGGTTCCGCGTAAAGGATCTATTTTCGACCGCCTCTGATTCGCTAAAAATGATGTCCTGAAGGCAATTATGTGCCAGCAATAATCAAGGCCTCTATCGAGGATGAACATCGATAGAGGCTAGAAACTCTTACGCAAATACATTTATTTCCATCCAAAAATGAGCGTATGATACTATTTATACCGTATTAGGAAAGCGATAAATCAGAGGGTGAGATAGGATGTGATGAGAAATGGTTAATAAGATTAATATAACTAATTATACATAAATTATCTGGATATTTAGTGTCCGTGCTCAGAGCAGGGTTCACGCCTAAAAATACTGGGAGTTGCGTCTTTGGCAAGCTAATATTTATCTGCTGGTTTCGCGTACTATTTTTTATCCTCGTACTAGTGGATAGTCACTGCTTTAAGCATACGAGTAATTGGAAGGTAAAGTTAAGGGGGGGGGCATGGATTTCAACTTTAATTCGCTGGATTCAACTGATTTTGAAGGGTTTTGTTATGATTTACTTGCAGATAATTATTTTAGTCACATAGACATAGAATGGTGCTGTTCAGCTATCAGCAGGATATCCGCAAGGGCAACTAAACCATGAACGTTTTTGAATCGCTGAACAGATTGCTCCGAGCCAGGATAAAGACACGAAAATTATTTCGGGTAGATGGCTAGGTGTGGAAAGTTATTTATCTGGCTAGAGGAGATGTTTCGAAAAATGTGTAGTATGCCGATCCGGAACTGATCGCTGTCAATGAGTTATTTTATTATTTAGATCAGCGGAAAATTTTGCGATCATCTTTAGTGAGTGGGCAGTTACACAGTAACACTGGCAGGCTCACGGTTATCCTTACATCACTGTGCATTCTTATTTTAAGCTTAATGTTAGCGGTTTGATTTATAATTATTAGCTGGTCTAATTTCCTTCTACTGACACGTGCAGTGCCAGAACTAAGACATAAAGCGCAAGAATCACCGCACCGTTTTTTTTCGGGGAAAATAACGCTTAATATTCAGTTCGCCAACGCAGATTTAATTATTAATCATCATCTATTTGCGTTTTTATGTTCCCCATGCTCTAACATTCACCCTGCGCTATCTATTGCAGCCCGCTATTCTTAATAAGAATATCCCACGCCCTTGCCAGACCGCATACAACTCACGAAAGTCAGCAGCAAGAAAATCAAACAGCTGGCAATCCAGGCCGATGAGATTCTTGAGAAATTCGATAGCGGCTCATCTGAACAGGATGCTGAGATACAGGCAATGTTTGCTGACCGGCACAACCAGGTAACATATCCGCAAGGCTTTACCGACTTGAGGGATTTTGCTTCATGGATAGTGTCAAAAGCCCTCACCCACATGGCGTTTAATTAGTAGCGCTATAACGAGGATTTCAGCTAGCAGGAACTACTGCAGGTAATTAACTGCGTGCGCCAGGCCCAGGGTTCGGAGGTGGAGCAGGACTTTGCGCTGGTTTTACTGGAGGGCAACTTTATCAGTAATCCTTCCGATCTGATCTTCTGGCTTGATGCGTGGTTCACTAACCCGGATCTGTTACAGGTCGAGCGACCGCAGAAGAGAGCGCCGGATACTTAATGGCCCACATGGAGAGGTGGTTAGCGGATGAGCCGGAAATCGAGTTGAAGTATCCGGTTTCCGCGCTGTTTACTGAGTGACTTGAACAAGGGTCAGAGAGCTTGCACCTTAGCCCTATAGCCCCGGATACCGCAGTGGGGGGATTGAAGGCGAGGCGCAGAGCCTGGCGGTGCATCTGTGGTATTGGTTGCACGCGTTGTTGATGCGCGATTTGACGCTCTGAATCAGGGTGCGACGAGCCAGCCGGTCAGTGACATTAGGTTTAAGGCTGGCTCATTGCTTTCCACTGCTCAAGACGTTCGATCCATCCATTAAAACCCGGGCAGCGTTGACGCAGAGTGTCAATTCCGATCTCTTCGGCAATGATTGGGCCGTGTATCGTTTTACTATAAGTACCCGCTGGAAATACGTTGAGAATACGCTTTGATGGTGCGGTAGAAGGGTGGTTATTAATCGCTTCAGGTGTCAAAAACTGCTGGCTGATAGTCAGCAATTGCTCTTTTACCCGAACATTCCATCCATCAAGAACATATTCAAATTTATCAACATCAGAAAAAAGGAGCGCCTCAAACTCATACATTTGCAGGTAAGGCATAATTCGATGTGCCTGTAATCCCTGTTGAACCAGCCCCTGGAGGATCTCATTTTCTAATACGCTGGCAGAGCGACCGTTGGCATCCTGAAAACCATAAAAATCAACGAAAGTGGTTAGCCTGTCGGCTTCATAATATTGATGACGCATGAAATTGACCAGACGCTCAACTGTCACCCGTCCTCCGCGGTGTCGACCTGAAGGAGCCTGGATGATGCTGGGGAAAAGGTAAAAATGTTCGTTGTTCAGGTGCGGTGCAACGGCGGTGCGAATAAATTCAACTTCCGTCGGACCTTCACAAACTACGCAAACACGCATCATAAAGGTACTCCTACCGGAGATTTAAGCCAGATTTCCGACAGCAGGTACTCATCGTCAAGCCACTGTTGATACTTTTCAGCCGGCAGATTGCGCAGTTCTGTTGCACCATCGACTGCGTTAGCGACGATAATATTTTCCAGATCAAAACAATCGACCATATAGGGAGATTGTGTAGCGATAAACAGCTGACGAGTTTGCGCTATCCGCCGCATCATTTCACAGACCAACGTGATGGCATGGGGATGCAAGCCAAGCTCAGGTTCATCAAAAAACATAATATCGGGCAGGCGTTCTTCCGGCATGTTAAGCAGGGTAATCAGGCAGAAAAGGCGCAAAGTGCCATCTGAAGTCAGATGTGAACCGAAAATCTTGTCGCTAAATTTGCTTTTCCAGCGAAGTAACACTTTTCCTGATGAAGGTTCCAATGCAAAGTCATCCATCGCGGGAAAAACACGCTGAATTTGACGCACAATAAATTTGTAAAGAGGCCGACTGGTTTGCTGCAAATCCAGCAGAACGGCAGCCAGATTACCGCCATCAGCTCTCAACTGAAATGAGTCTGAGATATCCCAACGCATATGGATGGCGGCATTACTTGACGTGTCATGAAACTGATACGTTGCACACTGTTTCAGCAAACGATGAATAGTCTTTGCCGTTGGATTTTTTTGCTCGGGCAACGCGGACTCTTTAGCCGGTGCCCTCAGACGCGTCCAGTTTGCCTCGGTATGCTTACTGGTATCTGAGTACCTGTATGCTTCCTCAGTAAGCATACAAGTGTCACCGGCGGAGAGATGCGCCATTTTAAACGCGTAATCGTTGTACCCGCGTTCAGTGTGAATACGTATTTCAGCGGTAATTTCTGGGGTAGTGCGGGAGCCCATAAAAAACTGGTCATCTCCGCCGCCATTACGCAGTACAAATTCCTGAAGTTTTTGTGAGCGAAACATCCAGCCCAGCATCTCAAAAAAGCGGATAAAACCGGACTTACCGACGCCGTTGGCACCAATTAAAACGGTGAGCTGTGGCAAAGATAATCGGTCAATGTTTTTTAAACTGCGAAAACCGTTGATTGAAACTTCAGCAATCCTGCCTTTAAGTCGGCTGTTTTCAAAATTTTTGTTCATCGTTGTGCTCCTCGCTGCTGAGGCAATGTTACCGGTTTCTATCCACCACCAGCAACTCAATCTCAAACCGCTCAATCAGCGCCAGAATAGTCTGCGGCGGCGTGCGGTCGGTGACGATCTGGTCGATATCCGCCCAGCCGCACGACTGGTGCATCAGCTGCGTATTGAATTTCTCAAACGCGGTGATGCACACCACCTTGCGCGCCTGCTGCGCCATCGCCAGTTTAAGCTGCGCGTCGGCTTCGGTTTCGGTGGTGATGCCGGCGGCCGACAGCGCGCTGACGCCGATAATCGCCCGATCGGCGTGATACTGGCGGATCTGCGCCACGGTGGTGCTGCCGAGGATGGCGTGCGAGTGGGCGTCCAGGCTGCCGCCGAGCACGGTAATGGCGATATGTGGCTTGCCGATCGCCTCGTTCAGCACCTCCGGCGAGTTGGTGATTACCGTCGCGGGCAGGATCAGCTGGCGGGCGAGGGCGACCGAGGTGGTACCGGCGTCAATAAAAAGGATCTCGTTGCTGGCGATGGCCTGTACCGCCCCCTGCGCCAGGCGCTGCTTCGTCTCGTCAAACTGCGGGCGGTTAACAAAGGGCACGCCCACCCGCGTTTCGGCCAGAATCGCCCCACCGCGTATGCGCATAATCTGCGGGTTGTGGCTCAGCCTGACCAGATCGCGCCGCGCGGAATCGGTCGAGATACCGTACTGCTGGCAGATCTCCTCCAGCGTCACCTTGCCCTGGCGCTTTATCCGTTGTTCCAGCTCAATCAGCCGCTCATCCTGGGTCATATCACGTCCGTCAGTTACGCTAAGGGGCAGGTGCGTTACGCCAACCGCTGACGCACCCGTTGCCATAAAATGGCATATCGCTTAAGTGATTGTAAGTGATTTTGCTTTATTATGCGCGTTTTTATGCTATTAATAAGCGATTGCGATCTCAGGGCGCGGGATTGTGGCCGCCGGAGGGCTGGCCGCAGAGGCTGATAGCGGCCCGCTGCCCTGAGGCAGAATCAGAACATTAACGAGGGGTATCATGAAATTAGCCATTCTTGGAACGGGTAAGATGGTGCAGGACCTGCTGACCACCCTGCATAAGGTAGAGATTGAATCCCTGTCGCTGCTGGCCACCGTTCGCAGCCGCGCGCACGCGGAGCAGCTGGCGGCGACGTACGGCATCGGCGCGGTGTTTTACGACTACGCAGAGCTGCTGGCAAGCGACGTGGATACGGTCTATATCGCCCTGCCAAACCACCTGCACTTTACCTTCGCCCGCCAGGCGCTGCAGGCCGGTAAACACCTGATCATCGAAAAACCGATTACCAGCAACGCCACCGAGCTGGCGGCGCTGAGCGCGCTGGCGGCAGAAAAGCAGCTGATGGTGCTGGAAGCGATGAACGTGCATGCGCTGCCCAGCTACCGCGCGCTGCGTGAGTCGCTGCCGGCGCTGGGCGAGCTGCGGCTGGTCAGCCTCAACTACAGCCAGTACTCCTCGCGCTACGCGGCGTTCCAGGCCGGCGAGGTACACGCGGCCTTTGACCCGCAGAAGTCGGGCGGCGCGCTGATGGATATCAATATCTACAACGTCCACTTCGCCATCGGCCTGTTTGGCAAGCCGCAGGCGGTCAGCTATCAGGCCAATATTCAGCGCGGTATCGATACCAGCGGCGTGATGATCCTCGACTACGGCAGCTTTAAGTGCGTGTGCATCGGGGCCAAAGACTGCCAGGCCCCGACCGTGTCGGTGCTGCAGGGCGAAAAGGCCAGCATCAGCCTGACGCTTCCGGTCAGCCAGGCGGTCAGCTTTGATCTGATCCGTCACGATGGCAGCAGCGAACACCACGACTTTACCGACGGGGAACACCGCCTGCTGTATGAGTTCCGGGAGTTTGCCCGCATCATCGACGGCCGCGATTTTGCTAGCGCAGAAAAAATGCTCACCGTCAGCCGCCAGGTGGCCGAGGTGATGGAAGAGGGCCGCCGGCAGCAGGGGATCGTCTTCCCGGCCGACGAAGCGGGAGCGGTATCATGAGCATGACAGAGAAACTGACCATTGGCTTTATCGGCAACGGCAAAAGCACCAACCGCTATCATCTGCCGTTTGTGCTGACGCGGGCCGATAAGATCGCCGTGAAAACCATTTACGCCCGCCGGTTAACCGCCGGTGAGTGGCCGCGCCAGGCCGGGGTTGATTACACCGACGACCTGCAACTGCTGCTGGGCGACCCGGCGGTCCAGCTGGTGGTGATCACTACCCCTTCCGCCAGCCACTTTTCGCTGGCAGAACAGGTGCTGCTGGCCGGCAAACACTGCGTGGTGGAGAAACCTTTTACCGCCACGCTGGCCGAAGCCGAACGGCTGTTTGCGCTGGCGGCAGAGCGCGGGCTGATGATCCAGTGCTATCAGAACCGCCGCTTCGACAGCGACTACCTGACCACCCGCAGGGTGATCGACTCCGGCGTGCTCGGCGAACTGCTGGAGCTGGAGATGCACTACGACTACTTCCGCCCGGAGGTGCCGCAGTCGGTCACGCACTTCAGCCAGATCGACTCTTACCTGTATGGCCACGGCTGCCACACCCTCGATCAGGTGATCGCCTGGTTTGGCGAGCCGGACCGCGTGCACTACGACGTGCGCCAGCTGCTGGGGCCGGGGCGAATGAACGACTATTTTGATGTCGATCTCTATTACCGCAGCCTGAAGGTGTCGGTGAAATCCAGCTATTTCCGGGTTAAAGAGCGCCCGAGCTTTGTGGTTTACGGCAGCAAAGGCACGTTTGTTAAGCACAAAAAAGATCGTCAGGAGGAGCACCTGAAGCTGTTTTATCTGCCGCATCAGCCCGGGTTTGGCCTTGATACGCCGGAAGAGTACGGCGTGCTGAGCTGGGTGGACGAGCAGGGCGTATTCCACGAACAGAAGGTGGTCTCTGAGCGCGGCGACTACGCGCGCTATTACGACGCCCTGTACGACACGCTGATCCACGGGCAGCCAAAGCTGGTCAGCGACCAGCAGACGCTGTTGCAGATCCGCCTGCTGGAAGAGGGAATTCAGGGGCTGAGCTAACTTCCGCCAGCCTGGACCGGTACTTCTGTCATTGAGCATAAGATGCTAAAGGCTCAGGGAAGGCGATTATAGCTTTGTAGCTATATTTGTTTGGAGCTATATTTGTGAGGGCATCTGGTGGTGAGGAAAAACTCGCCGTTAACAATCACAAGGAGTAGCAAGATGGGCAGAACGCTGGAACAGCTGCTGGCAGATGAAAAGCCAGAAGTGGTGGAGCAGGCAGAAGGGATCGCCGCAGAGATGCTGCTGAATATTCACCTGGCAGAGCTGCGCGAAAAAGTACAAAAAACTCAGGTGGAGATGGCCGCCGCGCTGGGTATTAAACAGCCGACCGTCGCGGGTATGGAAAAGCCAGGGCGCGATCTCAAACTCTCTACCCTGAAACGCTATATCGAAGCGGCGGGCGGCAAACTTCGGCTTGACGTTGAACTGCCGGACGGTTCGCACTTCGCTTTTGCCCTGTAAGCAAAAGGCCCGGCCGGTTGGGCCGGGCTGACGATCAGAATGGCCCCCACTTGATCGCCACGCCACTGCTCAGCATCACGATGCAGATAACAAACCACACCGCCACGACCGGGCCGACAAAGCGCAGCCACTTGCCGAACGGAATACCGGCGGTGGCCAGCACCGCCATCAGCACCCCGGAGGTGGGGCTGATGCAGTTCACAATGCCTTCACCCAGCAGCACCGTCTGCACCATCACCTGACGTGTCAGGCCAGGGTTGTCACCGAGCGGTGAGAAGATCGGGATCAGCAGCGCAGATTCACCGGAACCGGACGAGATGCCGAAGTGCATCAGCGCAGCGCTGATAAACATGCCAATCGCCGCCGCCGATCGCCTGAGGGTATATCCGCACCGTGGCACAGGATAGGAAGTATTGATATTTAGCGCTCGCCGCCTTTTATGGAACTATCCAGAAAAACTCTGGTTAAAAAATAAAAGGATAGGGACGTGCAACAAGGCCATCGTTACGCTTCACTGTTTCACTCGTTCCGGCTGCGCCGCCTCGCGCTGCCGCTGCTGTTTGCCGGGGCGCTCAGCGCCTGCGACCAGCCGGATGCGGCCAGCACGGCGGATGCAAAACCGCTGACGCCGGTTTCCGGCGGCAAAATGACCCTCGCCATTGATACCGACCCTAACTGCCTCGATCCGCAGCAGGCCGGCAACAACAACTCGCTCAACGTCGGCCGGCAGATCACTGACTCGCTGACCGATCAGGACCCGCAGAGCGGCAAAATCGTTCCCTGGCTGGCCAGCGCCTGGAAGGTCAGCGACGATAACCGCCGCTTCACCTTTACCCTGCGCGACGGCGTGACCTTCAGCGACGGCACGCCGTTTACCTCCGCCTCGGTGAAGGAGAACCTGCAGGCCATCGTGGCGTTAGGTGCCCGCGCTTCGCTCGGCTCCACCTATCTGAAGGGGCTGACCGGCGTGGAAACCCCGGACGCGCAGCACGTCACCGTAGTGTTTGCCCAGCCCAACGCCCAGTTCCTGCAGGCGACCTCGACCATGAGCCTCGGCTTTTTCGCCAGTAAAACGGTGCAGGCGTCGGCGGAAGCGCGCTGCCAGGGCGAACTGATCGGCACCGGGCCTTTTGTCGTCTCCGCCTTTGTGCACAACCAGAAGGTGGACCTCACCCGTCGCAGCGGCTATCAGTGGCCGTCGTCGCTGGCGCAGCACCAGGGTGAAAGCTACCTGGAAGCGATCGAGTACCGGGTGATCCCGGAGTCCGGCGTACGCTTCGGCAGCCTGGTCTCGGGCCAGCTGGATCTCAACGCCGGCGTCACGCCGCAGGATGAGCCGCTGATCCTGGCGAAAGATCTGCCGATTATCGCCCGCGCCAACCCCGGGGTGGTCTACAGCCTGTTCCCTAACCAGTCAAAGGCGCTGATGGCGGATAAAAACGTGCGTCAGGCGCTTAACCTGGCCATCGACCGCGCCGCGCTGCAGCCGATCCTGTCGCGCTACCAGTCACCGGCCAGCTCGGTGCTGGCGAAAACCACTCCGCTGTACGAGGACCTCAGCGGCCAGCTGAAGGCGGATCTGCCTGCGGCGAAGGCGCTGCTGGAGCAGGGCGGCTGGCAGGCCGGCGCTGACGGCATTCGGGTTAAGGACGGCCAGCGGCTGAGCTTTAGCGTCAGCTACTGGCAGTCGGCTCCCTTTATTGAACTGGTGCAGCAGCAGCTGAAGCTGGCCGGCATTGAGATGCAGCTGGAGAAGACGCCGATTGCCCAGGTGGTGGCCCGCCAGGCCAGCGGCAGCCTGGTCGCCGAGTTTTACAACCTGACGCGTTCCGATCCGGACGTGCTGCGCACGGTGTTTGACGCCAGCCCGGGCGGGCGCAACGTCAATAAACGTGCCGCGAACGCCATCGATACCGCGCTGTACCAGTCCAGCCAGACGCTGGATACCCAGCAGCGCCAGGCGCTGATTAGTGAAGCCGCGCGCGGGCTGATCGCCGACGGTGACGCTATTCCGCTGGTCGAACTGTCGACGGTGGTCGCCACCGGCAGCAACGTGCACGGCTTCCGTTTTGACGCGTCGTCACGCTTCCAGCTGTACGACGCCTGGCTGGCACCGAAATCCTGAACCGGGGCGGTAACGCGGAAACGGGGAAGGGTGGGAGATAACCGATAAGTGCCAGAGAACGGTGAAAACCGAGGGTAAGCACCGATAAGTGCCAGAGACTGGTGAGAACCGAGCGGTGACAATCGAGGAGTATTAACCGATGAGTGAGAACAGTGCACAGACGGCACCGCCGGATCCTTCTGTGGTCAGCCGTGCGCCGCGCCCGCAGCTCCACTGGCTGCTAAAGCGGGTGCTGATGAGCCTGGCGGTGCTGTGGGCGGCGTATACGCTGACCTTCTTTATCCTCTATATCCTGCCGTCCGATCCGGTCACCATCATGCTGAACCAGGGCGAGCAGAGCACGGTGGATATTGCCCAGCTGAACGCGCTGAAGGCGCAGTACCACCTCGACCAGCCGTTTTATCTGCAGTATGCCTGGTCGCTGTGGGACCTGCTGCACGGCGATCTGGGCAGCTCGATCGTCATCGGTAAGCCGGTCACCGCGCTGCTGTTACAGGCGCTGCCGCCGACCCTGCTGCTGGCGCTGTGTGCGCTGGTGCTGGCGCTGCCGCTTGGCGGCGGGCTGGCGGCGGGGATCAGCGTACTGCCGGCCGGTCGGCTGAAGGCGGCGCTGCTGGCGCTGCCGTCGCTGGGGGCGGCGTTGCCGACCTTCTGGCTCGGGCTGCTGCTGCTGCAGGCCTTCTCCTTCAGCAACGCGTGGTTTCCGGCGATGGGCAACCAGGGCTGGCGGTCGCTGGTGTTACCCGCGATAACGCTGGCGCTGCCGACGGCGGCAACGCTGGCACAGGTATTAAATCGTTCGCTGAGTGAAGTGTGGCGCAGGCCGTTTATCGACGCGCTGCGGCTGAAGGGGGCGGGCACGGCGCACCTTCTGTGGCGGCACGTGCTGCCCAACGCGGCGATCCCGCTGCTGACGCTGACCGGGATGATCTTCGGCCACCTGCTGGCCGGCGCGGTGATCACCGAAACTATCTTCTCGCGCGAAGGCGTCGGGCGGCTGGCGCAGGGCGCGGTCTCCACCCAGGATATTCCGCTGGTGCAGGGGGTGGTGCTGACCGCCGCGGCGATCTTTGTGCTGGTCAACTTTATCGTCGATCTGCTCTATCCGCTGCTTGACCCGCGGATTAGCCACGCTTCGGCCGGAGGGGCACGATGAGCCTGATCTTACCCGGCGAACGCCGACTGAGCCGTCGGCGGCGGCTGGCCGTCACGCTGTGGCTGAGCCTGCTGGTGCTGGTGCTGGTGGCGCTGTGGGGCATCGCCCCCGGCCTCTTCGCCGGGCAGGACCCGCTGGTCGGGGTGCCGCAGCAGGCGCTGCAGCCGCCCTCCGCCGCCCACTGGTTTGGCACCGACCATTTAGGCCGCGACATTTACAGCCGCACGGTGTCTGGTACCGCGCTGACCCTGCAGGCGACGCTGTTTTCGGTGGCGATTGCGCTGCTGGCCGGGGCCGGTATCGGGGTGACCGCCGGTTACGCTGGCGGCCGCACCGATCGCCTGTTTATGCGGGCGATTGACGTGCTGATGGCCATTCCCAGCCTGCTGCTGGCGATGGCCATCGTCACCGTGCTCGGCTTTGGCACGCTGAATATCGCCGTAGCCGTCGGGCTGTCGTCGGTGGCGACCTTTGCCCGCCTGGCGCGCGGCGAAGTGCTGCGCAGCAAGGTGAACCTGTTTGTCGAGGCGGCGCGGGCCGGCGGCGTCAGCCATCTGACCATAATCCGCCGCCACATTATCCCGCACGCGCTGGCACCGGTGCTGTCGCTGGCCGCGCTGGAGCTGGGCTTCGCCCTGTTGTCGGTGTCGTCGCTGAGCTTCCTTGGCTTTGGCGCACCGCCGCCGCAGCCGGAGTGGGGGCTGCTGGTCGCCGAAGGGCGCAACTACATTGCCGCCGCCTGGTGGTACACCACGCTGCCGGGGCTGATGATCGTGCTGGCGGTACTGGCCACCAACCGGGTGGCGGGCTTTATTCAGGACCAGGCGGAGGAACGATGAGCCAGACCCTGCAACAGATTAATCAGCCAGCACTGCTGAAGGTTGAACAGCTGAGCATTGACTATGCGCTGGCGGACGGCCAGACGCTGCGCGCCGTCGACGGCCTGGATCTGCAGATCGCCGCTGGCGAGGTGCTGGCGATCGTCGGCGGCTCCGGCTCGGGAAAATCCACCACCGCCTCGGCTCTGGTGGGCCTGTTGGGCAGAAGCGCCCGTCGGGTGAGCGGCGCAATAACCCTCGGCGGCCAGCCGCTGGAAAACGCCAGCCAGCGGCAGTGGCAGCGGCTGCGCGGGCTGGAGATTGGCTTTGTGCCGCAGGATCCGGCGCAGGCGCTGAACCCGATTCAGACCATCGGCACGCAGATGCGCGAGGCGCTGACCCTGCACGGCGTGCCGAAAAATCAGGCGGCGCTGCGGGTGGAAAGCCTGCTGGCCGAGGTCGGGCTGAGCGACGCGCAGCGGGTGCTGCACAGCTATCCGCACCAGCTCTCCGGCGGCATGCGCCAGCGCGTGCTGCTGGCGATGGCGATGAGCCACCACCCTAAGCTGATAATCGCCGATGAGCCGACCAGCGCGCTGGACGTCAGCGTGCAGAAGCAGGTGCTGGATGCACTGGATGAGATGGTGCGCGGCAGGGGCATTGCCCTGCTGCTGATCACCCACGACCTGCAGGTGGCGCTGGAGCGTGCCGACCGGGTGCTGGTGATGCAGCAGGGTAAGGTGGTGGAGAGCGGCCCGGCCGCCGCGCTGTTTACCCAGCCGCGCCACCCTTACACCCGCCAGCTGCTGCAGGCCTCGCCGGCCTTCTTCGCGGTGCCGCCGCGCCGGGCGGTTAAGACGCAACAGGTGCTGCTGCGCGCCGAAGGGCTGGTGAAAAGGTTCCCGGCACAGGGCGGTCGCGGGTTGTTTACCGCCGTCGACGGCGTCTCCTTTCCGCTGCTGCGCGGCACCACCACCAGCCTGGTGGGCGAATCTGGTTCGGGCAAGTCGACCACCGTGCGCCTGCTGCTCGGGCTGGAAACCGCGGATGCCGGGCGGATAGAATTCGACGGTCAGGACGTCAGCCACCCCTCGCGCGCCGAGCGCCACGCGTTTCGCCGTCGGGTGCAGGTGGTTTATCAGAACCCCTATGCGTCGCTGAACCCAAAACTGACTCTGGAAGAGATTATCACCGAGCCGCTGGAGGCGTTTCGGATCGGCGACCGCCGCAGCCGCCGCGCGCGCGCCGCAGAGCTGATGGACAGCGTAGAGCTGCCGCAGCGCCTGCTGGCATCCCGGCCGGGGGCGCTATCCGGCGGCCAGCGGCAGCGGGTGGCGATCGCCCGTGCGCTGGCCATTGCGCCGGAGCTGGTGGTGCTGGATGAACCGGTATCGGCGCTGGACGCCGCGGTGCAGTCGCAGATCCTGACCCTGCTGGACCGCCTGCAGCGCGAGCTGGGGCTGAGCTATCTGCTGATCTCCCACGACCTGGCGGTGATCCGGCAAATCTCCGACTACGTGGTAGTGATGCAGCGCGGGCGGGTGGTCGAACAGGGCAGCGCGGAGACGTTATTTACCGACCCGCAGGCGGCGTACACGCGGCAGCTGTTAAGCCATGTGCCGGGCGGAGGAGAGAGACGGCTGAGCGACGTTAGCTGAGCAGGCGATCTCCAGTCTGCCTGAGCCGCTCCATCACGGCGACCACATCATCTCCCCGCCGCCCCCGATCGACCTGGATCGTGGTCACCGAATATGCTTTGGGTGCTACGTCACAACCATTGGGAATAGCAGAATAGACATGAGCTGAATCTCTGCCTGTGGAGCTGCAAACCAGGCTGCCGGGTATCGGGCACCGAACCGCTTAGCGGGAGTTAGCAGGTGATGCCGATAAAGCAAAAAAATTTGGCTCCTCTGACTGGACTCGAACCAGTGACATACGGATTAACAGTCCGCCGTTCTACCGACTGAACTACAGAGGAATCGTGTGAACGGGGCGGATATTATCGGGGTGTGGGGGGGATGTCAAAGCCTGTTCTGAGAATTTAGTTCAACTGCTGAATTAATCATCATTTTGTCGTGGTTTTGTGCTTTTCAGACTTTTTATCTGCGTTTTGCGCCTTGTCTGGCAGCCTGTAGCACGCGTTGCAGTGCTGTTGCAGGTTTTTTCGCAAGCGCGATCACGATTACTCTCTTTTCAGTTTGAGTTGGCGATAAACGGAATATACATTCCATCCCAGTTGCACGTTTATTTCATTTTTGTAACCCCTACGCTTAAGGACCCACCATGCAAAAAGTCAGAATCGGATTGATCGGCACCGGCTATATCGGACGTTGCCACGCCATTGCTTACGCTCAGGCACCGACGGTGTTTAACCTGAAAGGCGAGCTGGTGCGCGAGATGGTGGCGGAAGTTACCCCGGAGCTGGCGCGGGAAAAGGCGGAGGCCTTTGGCTTTAACCGTTCCACCGGCGACTGGCGTGAGCTGGTGGCCGATCCAGACATCGACGTGGTCGACATTTGCGCGCCAAATTTCCTGCATAAAGAGATGGCGCTGGAAGCGATTCGTCACGGCAAGCACGTCTATTCTGAAAAGCCGCTGGCGCTGGACGTGGCGGACGCCGAAGAGATGGTGCGTGCTGCACAGCAGGCCGGAGTGAAAACGCTGGTCGGCTTTAACTATATGAAGAACCCGACCAGCCAGCTGGCGAAAGAGATCATTGCCCGCGGTGAGATCGGTGAGGTGGTGCACTTCTATGGCACCCACAATGAAGATTATCTGGCCAATCCGTCCACGCCGCTGGACTGGCACTGCCAGAAGGCGCTGGCCGGTCTCGGCGCGCTGGGCGATCTGGCGGCGCATATCGTCAATATGGCGCACTATCTGGTGGGCAATATCGACCAGGTGAGTGGCGATATGATGACGGTGATCAAACAGCGCCCGGATCCGAAGAACCCGGCGGTGCTGCGCGACGTGGAGAACGAAGATCAGGCCAGTGCGCTGCTGCGTTTTAACAACGGCGCGCACGGCGTGATTGAAACCTCACGTATCGCCTGCGGCAGCAAGATGGGGCTGACCTACGTGGTCACCGGCACCAAAGGTACGCTTCGTTATACTCAGGAGCGTATGGCGGAGCTGGAGCTGTATATCCACGATGAGCCCGCCGGCCGTCAGGGCTTTAAAACTATTCTTACCGGCCCGGCGCACCCGGATTATGCCAATTTCTGCATCTCTGCCGGGCACGGTATCGGCTTTAACGATCAGAAGACCGTGGAAGTTCGCGATCTGATTAACGGTATCGCGGCCGGTGACCGCATGTGGCCCGACTTCGCCGAAGGGCTGCAGGTGTCGAAGGTGCTGGAAGCGATCGCCGTATCGGCGGCTGAAGGGCGCTGGATTAACGTCTAATCAGAGCGAAACAGGGTTGCTGGTCGCTTCAGATTTTGGGGCCCGGCTAATCGGGGCGTGGCTTTTGGGCCGGGTCGCTTCGGGTTCAGGTGCCTGGCCTGTCGGGGTGTGGCTTTAGGGCCGGGTCGCTTCGGGTTCAGGTGCCTGGCCTGTAGGGGTGTGGCTTTTGGGCCGGGTCGCTTCGGGTTCAGGTGCCTGGCCTGTAGGGGTGTGGCTTTTGGGCCGGGTCGCTTCAGGTTTTGGTGCCCGGCTAATCGGGGTTTATCCGGAACGCGGACACGCCAGTAACGTCCCTGGGCTCTGCCGGGCACGTCCRTGTGCCCGAAGGTCCGCTTATCCGGATAAACCCCGATTGCCTGCTATTTTCTGCGTCGCTGTTTTAAAACCAGACAAAAAAATCAAATAAACCAAATCAAACTAAATCAGACTAAATCAGACAGCTTCCACTACTTAATCTTCGGTATCCTGCCCAACCCCAACCCCAACCCCAAGCCCAACCCGACACCAAAAGCTACGCCTTTAAGGCAGCAACACAATAGCTCACAGGGAGGACGCGGGCGAAAAGGTTAGCCGGGCGTGCGGCGCAGGGAGCGCCGCCCGAGCTTACAGGGACGTACTTGCAGCGTCCCGGCGTTCTTTTCGCCCAAACAGCAACGCAACAGCCAACAGGGAGGACGCGGGCGAAAAGGTTAGCCGGGCGTGCGGCGCAGGGAGCGCCGCCCGAGCTTACAGGGACGTACTTGCAGCGTCCCGGCGTTCTTTTCGCCTGCGGCCGAACCCACCACCAGAACAGGAAGCTACGCCTTTAATACAGCAACGCAACAGCCGAATCCACCACCAGAGCAGGAAGCTGCGCCTTTAAGACAGTAACGCAACAGCCGAACTCACCACCAGAGCAGGAAGCTACGCCCTTAAGACAGCAACACAACAGCCAACAGGGAGGACGCGGGCGAAAAGGTTAGCCGGGCGTGCGGCGCAGGGAGCGCCGCCCGAGCTTACAGGGACGTACTTGCAGCGTCCCGGCGTTCTTTTCGCCCGCGGTCGAACTCGCAGCGTCCCGGCGTTCTTAGGTTAGCCGGGCGTGCGGCGCAGGGAGCGCCGCCCGAGCTTACAGGGACGTACTTGCAGCGTCCCGGCGTTCTTTTCGCCTGCGGCCGAACCCACCACCAGAACAGGAAGCTACGCCTTTAATACAGCAACGCATCAGCCGAACCCACCACGAGAGCAGGAAGCTACGCCCTTAAGACAGCAACGCAACAGCCAACAGGGAGGACGCGGGCGAAAAGGGTAGTCGGGGAATGGAAATGGGAAAGGACAACTGCGTGGCTGCAGTGCAAAGCGTTTGATTTCACTGCGTCTGCAGGTATGATAATAAGACTCATTTTCAGTCAGTTGATCGCCATGAACCTCTCCTCTTCCGCTCTGCGCGGCGCGATGACCTTCACCTCGCTACTGCTCGTTCTTGCCGTTAGCGGCTGCGATAATCCGCAATCGGATCCAAACACCACCGCGCCAGCTGCGCAAGCGCACTCTGATTCAACGACGGCGTCAGCCACGAATGATCATCACGTGGAACCGCCGCAGCCCGCGATGCAGAACGGCAACGACCAGGCTCAGGCTGCACCTCAGCAAAACAACGCTCAGCCGTCAGCCAGCGGCTGGCCGCGTACCCTGCAAACGCCGCAGGGGCCATTAACCCTGCAGCAGCAACCCCAGCGCATCGTCTCAACCAGCGTGACGCTGACCGGCACGCTGCTGGCAATTAACGCGCCGCTGGTGGGATCGGGGGCGACCGCGCGTAGGACGTCGGTGGCCGACGATCGCGGCTTTTTCACCCAGTGGAGCCAGGTGGCATCCGAACGCGGCCTGCAGCCGCTCTATGTCAGTGAACCGAATGCGGAGGCCATCGCCGCTGCGGCACCGGATCTGATCGTCATTGCGGCGACCGGCGGCGATTCGGCGGTGAAACTGCAGGAGCAGCTGGCGGCGATAGCGCCGGTGCTGGTGGTCGACTACGGCGATAAAAGCTGGCAACAGCTGGCGGCGGAGCTGGGTGCGGCCACCGGCCATGAGGCCGATGCAAAACGGGTCAGCGAGCGCTTTGCGCAGCGCGTGCAGCGGGTGAAACAGGCGATTACCCTGCCGCCGCAGCCGGTGTCGGCGCTGGTTTATTATGAGGACGGGCGCGGGGTCAACCTGTGGACCCCGGCCTCGGCGCAGGGCAAGCTGCTCACTGAACTGGGCTTCAGCCTGGCAATGCCGCCGGCGGAGGTGCATGGCGGCAGCAGCATGGGCAGGCGCAACGATATTATCCAGCTCTCGGGCGAAACGATGGCGGCGGGAATAACGGGTCAGTCAGTGCTGCTGTTTGCCACCGACGACGACACGGTGGCTAAGGTATTGAGCAACCCGTTCCTGGCAGCGCTGCCGCCGGTGATGGCGAAGCGGGTATGGGCGTTCGGGCCGGACACCTTCAGGCTGGATTACTACAGCGCCAGCAACCTGCTGGAGCGCATTGAACAGCGCTTTAAAACGCCGTGAGCCCTGCAATCCTGAGCGGATCTTCTGCGCCCGACCGCGCCTCGCGATCGCGGCTACCCGCGATCGCCCTGGCACTGCTGGTGCTGCTGCTGGTCAGCATCGCCAGCCTGTTTATCGGTGCGAAAAGCATCGCGCCGGCGGTGGTCTGGCACAGCCTGAGCGGCCAGCTGCACAGCGCGGACGCTACCCTTATTATTGAGGCCAGGCTGCCGCGTACCCTGGCCGGGCTGCTGGTCGGCCTGGCGCTGGGCGGGGCAGGGGCGGTGATCCAGGCGCTGACCCGCAACCCGCTGGCCGATCCCGGGATCCTCGGCGTTAACGCCGGGGCCAGCTTTGCCATGGTACTGGGCATCACGCTGTTTAACGTCAGCGGCATGGCTGGCTGGCTGGGGCTGGCGTGGACCGGCGCGCTGCTGGCCAGCGTGGCGGTATGGCTGATCGGCTCGCTCGGCGGCGGGCGGGTCAGTCCGGTGCGGCTGACGCTGGCCGGGGTGGCGCTGACCGCGGTGCTTAACGGTTTCACTTCGTCGGTCTCGCTGCTTAACCCGCAAACCTATGACCAGCTGCGCTTCTGGCAGGCCGGCACGCTGGATATTCGCTCGGTGGACAACCTGTTGCTGGTGGCGCCGGCGATTATCGTCGGCCTGCTGCTGGCGCTGGCCACGCCGCGATCGCTGAATGCGCTAAGCATGGGCGAAGAGCTGGCGGCGGCGCTGGGCACCCGGGTGATTGCGGTGCGCCTGCTGGCGCTGCTGGCGGTGACGCTGCTCTGTGGATCGGCCACCGCGCTGGTCGGCCCGATCGCCTTTATCGGGCTGATGGTGCCGCACATTGCCCGGCGCTGGGCCGGGCCGGATCAGCGCTGGATATTAGTCGGGTCGCTGCTGCTGGCGCCGATCCTGCTGTTGACGGCGGATATCGCCGGGCGGCTGATGGTCAGCGGCGAGCTGCGGGTTTCGGTGGTCACCGCGCTGTTTGGTGAACCGGTGCTGATCTGGCTGGTACGCCGTCAAAAATCGTCAGGAGCCGCCGATGTCTGATTCTGTTGTGTTGATCGGCCGGCGCGGCGGCCCGCTCAGCCTGCGGCTGTCGCGGCGGGTACTGTGGGTTAACTTCATTCTGCTGCTGCTGGCGCTGCTGACCGGGCTGTTTGCCCTGGCGCACGGTACGCTGACGGTGACGCCGGGCCAGCTGTGGCAGGCGCTGCAGGGCGAAGGGCCGCGCGGAGTGGTGACGGTGATTACCCAGTGGCGCGCGCCGCGGGTGGTGCTGGCGCTGGTGCTCGGTGCCGCACTGGGCGTCAGCGGCGCGATTTTCCAGTCGGCGATCCGCAACCCGCTCGGCAGCCCGGACGTGATCGGTTTTAATACCGGTGCTTACACCGGCGCGCTGGTGGCGATCGTGCTGTTTAACGGCGGCTTTTATCAGACCGCCTTCGGCGCGCTGCTGGGCGGCATTGCCGCCGCCGCGCTGGTCTGGCTGCTGGCCTGGCGGCAGGGCATCGCCGGATTTCGCCTGATTATCGTCGGCATCGGCGTTGGTGCGGTGCTGTCGGCGCTCAACACCTGGCTGATTATCAGCGCTTCGCTGGAGAAGGCGATGAGTGCCGCGCTGTGGGGCGCAGGCACGCTGAACGGCCTGACCTGGGCAAAAGGACAGCCGGCGCTGCTGGTGGTGCCGCTGACGCTGGTCGCGGTGCTGCTGGCGGGCCGCCGCCTGCAGCTGATGGAGATGGGGGACGACAGCGCCCGCGCGCTGGGCATCAACACCGGGCGCAGCCGCCTGCAGCTGATGTTTGGTGCGATCGTGCTCACCGCCGTTGCCACCGCCACCGCCGGGCCGATTGCCTTTATCGCGCTGGCCGCGCCGCAGATCGCCCGGCGGCTCACCGCCGCGCCCGGCGTGCCGCTGTTCTCGGCGGCCACCACCGGCGCGCTGCTGCTGCTGCTGGCCGACGCTCTCGCCCAGCAGGGATTTAACGGGATACAGCTGCCGGTCGGTGCCGTCACCGTCAGCATCGGCGGCCTGTATCTGATCGGATTACTAATCAGGGAGTCACGACGTTGATGGATACTATCTCAGCCCGCCTGCAGGCCACCGGCCTGACGCTGGCCTACGAACAGAAGGTGATCGCCCGCGACCTCAGCGTGCAGATCCCGGACCGCAAATTCACGGTGATTATCGGGCCGAACGCCTGCGGCAAGTCAACGCTGCTGCGCTCGCTGTGTCGCCTGCTCAGGCCGCGCAGCGGCCAGGTGCTGCTGGACGGTCAGGATATTCACCAGATGGAGACCAAAGCGCTGGCGCGTCAGCTTGGCCTGCTGCCGCAGCACGCTATCGTGCCGGAGGGGATTAGCGTCGCCGATCTGGTGGCGCGCGGGCGTTATCCGCATCAGAGCCTGCTGCGCCAGTGGAGCGAGGCCGATCACCAGGCGGTCGAGGCGGCAATGGCGGCCACTAACGTCAGCGATCTGGCGCAGCGCAGCGTCGACGAACTCTCCGGCGGCCAGCGGCAGCGGGTGTGGGTGGCGATGGTGCTGGCGCAGCAGACGCCGCTGCTGCTGCTGGATGAGCCCACCACCTGGCTGGACATCGCCCATCAGATTGAGTTGCTGGATCTGTTCCGCGAGCTGAACCAGCAGCACGGCCACACGCTGGTGGCGGTGCTGCACGATCTCAACCAGGCCTGCCGCTACGCCGACCATCTGATCGTAATGCGCGCTGGCACGATCGTGGCGGAAGGCAAACCGGCGGAGATTATCAGCGCCGCGCTGGTGCAGCAGGTGTTTGGCATGGCGAGCGTGATCGTTGACGATCCGGTGTCACACACGCCGATGATCGTCCCGTGCGGGCGCTATCACCGCCCCGGATAACTGGCCGCACCCCGCAGCCCGTGTGGGCAACGGGTGGGGCCAGGGGCATCGGTGACCGTCAGGCGCTATGCGCCAGGCAGCAGATCACGGGTGCAGGCGCAGGGTGACCGCTCAGGCAGACCCTGTCCGGCACCTGAGCATCAGGCCGCTACGGTAGCCGATCAGGCATCAGTGGCGTGCTCATCTGTGGCGATCGTCAGGTCGGCGAGCAGCCAGCGCATACCGTCGATCAGGCCGCCGCGCCAGCACAAACCATCATGGCCGCCGGCGTAGATGCGAAAATAAATCGCGTGACCGCCCGGCTGCAGCGCTTCATGCATCTGCTGGCTGAGCGCCGCCATATCGCCTTCGCGGTCGCCGGCCTCCATAAAGATCTTCAGCCGCGACGGCGGCAGCGCGCCGCTTTGCACCTGCGCGGTCAGCCAGCCGGTTTGCCCGTTCAGATCGCCGTTAAACTCTTTAATCAGCCGTACTTCCGGCCACCAGAATGAGCCGGACTGGCTGAGCACCCGACCAAAGCGCTGCGGCCAGTGCAGCCCGGCGTACAGCGCCGCCAGCCCGCCGTAGCTCTGCCCGGCCACCACCGTGTGGTCGGCCTGCCCGCTGAACGCCACCTTTTGCCTTACCAGCGGCAGCAGCTCCTGCTGCAGCGCCTGCCAGAACGCCGCGTTACAGGGCAGCTCCTGCTCGCGGTGGCGCATCGTGATCGCGTCAACAAACAGCCAGACCGCCGGCGGCAGCTGGCCGCTCTCCGTGGCGCAGTCCAGCGCGGCAAAGGCCGGCTGCCCCTCCACCCAGTTCTGCCCGTCAAGCAGGATTGCCAGCGGCCGCGTCTCCGGGGTCGGGGTGGTACCGGTGGTGTAGATCCAGATGCGGCGTCGGTTGCCCAGCAGTTTGCTCTCCCAGCTGAAGCTGTGCAGGCGCTGCGGGTCGGCCAGCGCCGGTTGACCGGCGTCCAGCTGATGCCAGGCCGACTGCTCCTGCGCGCGCGGCATATGGGCGGCAGAGAGCGGATGGCGCTGGCTGCTGTAGTGCGGTGCACGGGGGTTAAGCGGATCGGCGATGGCAAACGGGAACAGCGAAATCCACCATTCGCGCTGCTGATGCGCGCGCGCGGCGGCATCGCCGCTGAAGGCGGGCGGCAGCTGGGCGCTGCCCGCCGGGATCAGGCAATAGCTGCCGCGCCAGCGGGCGTCGACCGTGACTGACCAGTGCCAGACGTCGGTGCCCGGCAGGCGGTGCAGGCTCTGCGGCTGTGGGTGATGATGATCGGTGACGCAGTTAATGCTGATATAGACCTGACGCACCGGCGAACGCGTTTCATCGCCCGCCGGATCGCGCCAGAAAAAGCTTATCAGCAGCGCGTCGTCGTCCGCTGTTTCGATCAGCGGCGTACCGCAGTGCGCCAGTTCTCGCCACCAGGCCTCTTCCCCGACGTGGTCAGCGGCCAGCCAGCCGGCGGCACAGCCGCGCGGCTGCGCGTGAGGGAGCAGCGACTTCGCGTTTATCACGATTTTTTTCCTTAATTCACGGTGAGATGTCGACAGGTTATCTGCATCGGCATCGACAAATATAATAATGCTAATCTGAATAGTATTGAGAACTATTTACATTTGCAATAATATGCGTTCGCGCTGCTGATAATGGTGCTAACTCCTGTGGGTGTAAGGCTTTTTTCGCGCAGCAATAAAAGTAACCCGCCCTGCTGGGGCGAAGGGTTACCCATGTCCGCCGGATCGCGCCTAAAAAAGGGCGACCGGCCTTCTCTGGTGTTTATTTAGCAAGGCTGTCGTAAGACAGGGATAACGATGAAGACTGAACAAAATAAACCGGCAAAATCCGCTATAACCCTTCCCGCTGAGGCCTGCGGAGTGCGCCTGCTGCTGGCGTCCTCGCTGCTGCTGTTGCCCTCCATCCATGCCGTGGCCGCGGCGGACGCAACGCTGACCGTGACTGCTAAGGCTGGCGAAAGCGTCACCGCGCCGTCCGGCGGTATTGTGGCGAAAGAGAGCGCTGCCGGCACCAAAAGCGCCACTCCGCTGCGTAAAACCCCGCAGGCGATCTCGGTGGTCACCCGCGAGCAGATGGACGACCAGCGGCCGGCCTCGGTGGCCGACGCGCTGAGATACACCAGCGGCGTGGTCACCAACTATCGCGGTAACTCAAACCGCAACGATGAGGTGATCAGCCGCGGCTTCCGCTACGCGCCGAAGCTGCTGGACGGCCTGCACTTTGGTCTTTCCAGCGAAAACGGCGGGGCAGGGCAGTTCGATCCGTGGCTGCTGGAGCGGGTGGAGATGGTGCACGGCCCGGCCTCGGTGCTCTATGGCCAGGTCAGCCCGGGCGGGCTGCTGGTGATGACCAGCAAACGCCCGACGGCGGAGAGCATTCATGAAGTGAAGCTCAGCACCGGCAATCATCACCTGGGCGAGGCGGCGTTTGATTTTGGCGGGCGCTTAAATGATGACAATACGCTGTTCTACCGTCTGAACGGCATCGGCAGCATTAAGCATGAAGAGGTGAAGGGCAATAAGCAGCAGCGCATTGCCATCGCCCCGGCCATCACCTGGCTGCCAAATGAAGACACCAGCTTCACGCTGCTGACCAGCTACCAGTATGAACCGAACGCCGGGTCGCGTAACTTCCTGCCGGCGCTGGGCACGCTGCTGCCGACCAGCGTCGGGTATATCCCGTATGACTACAACGTCAACGCCAACGATCCAGAGTATTACAAATCGCACCGCAGGCAGCTGTCGATCGGCTACGAGCTGGATCACAGCTTTAACGAGGCGCTCTCCTTCCAGCAGAACCTGCGCTACACCCACCGCGATGAAGACTATAAATATATCGTTTATACCTTCAACGATGACGCCAACGACCATACCATCGGCCGCCGCCCGCAGCATGAAACCGCGCTGACCAACGAAGTGGGGGTGGATAACCACCTGAAAGGGCTGTTTGCCACCGGCGACGTGCAGCATACGGTGCTGGGTGGGGTGGATTACCGCTACAGCCACGTGAATACGCGGATTACCCGTCAGGATGCCGACTACACCGACTGGAGCAATCCGGTTGATATTGACGTCAATGAGAGCGCGTTCTACACCTCGCTGGACACGCAGAAAACCCTGAATCAGGTGGGCGTCTATCTGCAGGATCAGCTGGAGTGGAACAGATTTAACCTGCTGATCTCCGGTCGTAACGACTGGTCGCAGGGGCGTCTGTGGGACCGCACCAGCGGCGGCACCGATAAAACCGTTAACGACAGCAAGTTCACTTACCGCACCGGCCTGCTGTACGCATTTGACTCCGGCGTTTCACCGTACGTCAGCTACAGTACCTCGTTCGAACCGGTGCTGGAGAACGCCAGACCGGGCAGCGGCCCGCTGAAGCCGACCACCGGTAAGCAGGCGGAGATCGGCGTTAAGTATCAGCCCACCGGCAGTGATGCGATGATCACCGTCTCGCTGTTTGATATTGAGCAGAAGAACGTCGCCGACTTCTACTGGGACAGCGCGCTCGCTACCAGCTACTACCGCCAGATCGGTAAGGTACGTTCGAAAGGCGTGGAAACCGAACTGCACGCGCAGCCGGTTCCTGAGGTGAAGCTGACCGCCGCCTATACCTACACCGCCGTGGTCACCAAAGAGTCGGTGGATGCCTCGCAGGTCGGCCACAGCCCGGCTGCAATCCCGCGCCATGCGGCTTCGGCCTGGGGCAGCTACAGCGTTCTCAACGGCCCGCTGGACGGCCTTACCCTGGGTGCAGGCGTGCGCTACACCGGCACCGCGCCGGGCAGCGACGACGGGGTTTACACCGTACCGCACTACACGTTGTATGACGCGATGGCGCAGTATGAACTGGGCAAAGCGGTGCCTTCACTGCGCGGCGCCACGCTGCAGCTCAACGTGCAGAACCTCAGTGACAAGCATTATGTGGCCTCCTGCAGCGGCGACTCCGCCTGCTTCTACGGCACCGGTCGCTCGGTAATTGCGTCAGTTGACTACAAATGGTAACGCCTTCAGGGCGGTTCTCTGACGCTTTGTCATGACAACCTGCCTTTGATCATCCGGGCCGCCTCTACAGGCGGCTTTTTTCTGGCATTTTTTGAACCCCGTCCGCGTTTTTTAACGGCTAACCGCTCTGGCTTTGCGGCACCGCACCGAAGCCTTATCAGACTGGTAAAAAAATTCCCGCGAATGTTCAGACCCGTTACGCACGGCGACGCCGTCCGGGAAAAACGGTGTATGATAACGGCCCACGTCAGCCGCGCCAGCCAACTATTGATGTCGCCACAGGAGGATCCCGTGAATCAGCACCAGCGTGAACATATTGCCACCGTGATGGCACATCTGTCTGAACCTGCACGCTGGCTGGCCCGTTCGCCGCAGGAGCAGCTGATCGGCGACTCCTGGCAGCGCTGCGTCACGCATCACGGCCTTGAGCCGGGGCGCATGCAGGAGGCGCGCATCCTGCCGTGGCAGCAGCTGCGCGAACACCGCCAGCGTATGGAGGAGTTCCGCCATATCGCCCACCACGGCCTGACGCAGCTCTATCAGCAGATCGCAGCGGCCGGCTACGTGCTGCTGCTGACCGACGCCAGCGGCATTACTGTAGATTACCTGGGCGATGCCCACGCCGAGGTCAGCCTGCGCCGCGCCGGGCTGTTTCTTGGCGCAGAGTGGACCGAAGCGGTAGCCGGCACCTGTGCGGTCGGCACTGCGCTGGCTACCGGCAGGGCGCTGACCGTGCACCAGACCGATCACTTTGATGCAACCCATATCCCGCTGACCTGCAGCGCCGTACCGCTGTTCGATCCCGAGGGGCAGCTGCAGGCGATTCTGGATATTTCGGCGCTCAGCTCGCCGCAGCCGCGCGCCAGCCAGCATCTGGCGCTGCAGCTTGCTCAGGTCTGGGCTGCGCGTATTGAGAACGCCTGGTTTGCCCATCGTCACCAGAACAACTGGACGCTGCAGCTCAGCGCGGGTGCACCCTTTGTCGGTGGCAGCCCGGAATTTCTGATCGCCTTCGACGATCGCGGACTGCTGGCCGGCCACAACCACCGTGGCCAGTGCCTGCTGGAAGGCGAGCTGGGGCTTAGCGCGCCGCCGCCGGGTGACAAAAGCGCGCTGCTGGGGATGCCGATCGAGCGTCTGTTCAACACCACCCTCGACTGCCTGCCCCAGTGGCTGGCCGGCGGGCAGCCTGCCACGCTGGATCAGGCGCGCAGCGGCGATAAGCTGTTTGTCACGGCGGTTGCACCGCTGCGGCCGGCACGCCGTGCCGCGCACGCGTCCGCCGATCGGCACGCACCGTGCGGTGTCGCTGACCGGCCCGCCGCGCACGTATCTGCGGACCTGCACGCTGCACGAGAGGGCGCCGTTCTGCATGCAGCGCGCGGTGTCGCGAACCGGCCCGCCGCGCACGCGTGCGCGGAACTGCCCGCACCGCTGGCGGCACTGTGTGGCGGCGATGCGGCCCTGCATCAGCAGCTGCAGCGTGCCGCCCGGCTGCTTAGCGCCTCGCTGAACCTGGTGGTGCAGGGCGAGACCGGCAGCGGTAAAGAGTACTTTGCCCGTGCCTTCCACCAGGCCAGCGATCGCCGGGCACGGCCGTTTATCGCCGTTAACTGCGCGGCGATCCCGGCACAGCTGATCGAGAGTGAACTGTTTGGCCATCTGCCCGGCAGCTTCTCCGGTGCCGGCAGTAAGGCGCGGGCGGGACTGATCCAGGCCGCAGACGGCGGCACGCTGTTCCTCGATGAGATCGGCGATATGCCGTTGGAGATGCAGACCCGGCTGCTGCGGGTGCTGGCGGAAAAAGAGGTGCTGCCGGTGGGGGGAACGCGGCCGGTCAGGGTGGATATTCGGGTGATTTCGGCCTCGCACCATCGGCTTGAGCAGCGGGTGGAGCAGGGGCATTTTCGCGCCGATCTGTTCTGGCGCTTGCAGGGCGCACGCGTGACGCTGCCCGCACTCCGCGATCGCAGCGATCTGGACTGGCTGATCGACACGCTGCTGGACGGTAAAGCGGAGCTGGCACCCGCCGCGCGCCGCTGTGTACAGCAACATCGCTGGCCCGGTAATCTGCGCGAACTGCGTAACGCGCTGGACTACGCCAGCGCGATGAGCCTGAACGGGCGTATTGAACCTGCCGATCTGCCGGACACGCTGCAGATGAGCGGGCAGGGCATCGCCAGTGCACAGATTTTTCCCCGTGCCGCAGCGGCGCACGATCTTGTTATGAACTCAGCTACGTCCGGGGCGTCTCAGCAGGGGCCGCTATCGTATGCCGGTGCGGCAGACCATCCGGCAGCCCCTGCGACCGGGCACGCCGGCGCGTCAGGTCACGGAGCTGCCGCCGCCTGCAGCGGACAGAAAAACCCACCGGGCTTACCGCCGGAAGCGCAGGAGCTGGAGCAGCATCTGCACGCCGCCCGCTGGAACCACAGCGCCGTGGCGCGCCTACTCGGTATCAGCCGAATGACGCTCTACCGCCGTATGCAGCGATACGGCATACGGTCGCCGTTGCACAGGAGTTAATAGGGGCGTGTTGAGCAGGGGCACATACTGTGGGAAGAGTAACCTGCGCACCGTAACGGGTGTAACGTGCGCAGGCTGGGCTGATGGCCGCGAAGGCAGGCTTCTTCAGGGGAACAAAGATGCGGCCGGCGTGCCGTTAGCGGCCGTGCTTAGTCCTGCGGCGGACGCACCAGGATTTTCACCTGCTGTTTCTCTTTGACCAGCGCGTCAAAGCCTTCGGTGACCAGCTGCTCCAGCTCGATGCGCTTGGTGACCAGCTTGTCGGCCTGGAAGTAGCCCTGGGTCATCAGGTCCATCACCGCCGGGAAGATATGGCGATAGGCGATAATGCCCTTCACGCTGCGCTCGGCCAGCACCACTTTGTTCGGGTGGAATGAGGCTTCACCTTCCCAGATCGAGACAATAACGGTTTCGCCTTCATAACGGGTGCTGTCGATGCACTGCTTAAGCACCACCGGCACACCGGTCACTTCATAGGCCACGTCAACGCCACCCGCGCTCAGCTCGCGAATTTTGGCCACCGCATCTTCTTTGCTCGGGTCGATCACCACTCTGGCACCCAGTTCGCGGGCTTTCTCCGCACGCTGTGGCGACAGCTCCACCACGTAGATTTCCGCCGCCCCGGCCGCGCGCAGCGCTTCAATGACCAGCAGGCCGATTGGGCCGGCACCGAATACCGCCGCCTTGTCACCCGCTTTCAGCTTGCTCATGCGTACCGCGTGCAGCGCAACGGCGGCCGGTTCAACCAGCGCACCCTGCTCATAGCTCAGCGCGTCCGGCATGCGGTGCACCATATGCTCGGCCACCACGGTAAAGCTGGAGAAGCCACCGCCGCCGCCGGACAGGCCATGGAAGCCGAGGTCGCCGCACAGGTTATATTTGCCTTCGCGGCAGGCTTCACACTGCTGGCAGGAGAGGATCGGCTCGACCACCACGCGGTCGCCGGCCTTAACGCGGGTTACGCCGCTGCCCACCGCCACCACTTCGCCGGAGAACTCGTGGCCCATCACGATCGGCGCAATGTCATGGCTGATTTTATGCGGCTGGTCGACCGGAACGAAGATCGGCCCGGCCAGATACTCATGCAGATCGCTGCCGCAGATCCCGGTCCAGGCGACTTTAATCTTGACCTGACCGGCGGAAACCTGGGGCTCTTCAATATCATCGATGCGGATGTCGCGTGCTTTATACCAACGAGCTGCTTTCATACTGTCTCCCTGAGACTGGCTTAACCCTGTCCATTGCTGTGCCTTATGCATCAGCCGGAGCAGAGACTCGCGCAGGGAATTGCGAAAAGCGTGCCAGGATCGAGAGGTTGAGTGAAGTTGTTTTAATTCAATGGGTTAATTTTGACCGGGACCACTGTGCCGGGGTGCACCGGGCGGGATGTGACACCTGTAACAGCGACAGGTGTCACCTGCGGATGGCTCGTTATCTGTCCTGGCCATGGCGGCACGGGTGCGATTCAGTCAGCCGCAATAGCGCACGGGCAGCAGATACGGTACTGCCGCAGAATCAGCGGAACGGCGGTTCATCAAAGGTGCGCAGCTTGCGCGAGTGCAGGCGGTCGCCCTCGGCGCGCAGCAGGTCGATGGCGCGAATACCAATCTGCAGATGTTCGGAGATTGCCCCCTCATAGAAGCGGTTGGCCTGGCCCGGCAGCTTGATCTCGCCGTGCAGCGGCTTATCGGAGACGCACAGCAGCGTGCCGTAGGGTACACGAAAACGGTAACCCTGGGCGGCAATGGTGGCGCTCTCCATATCCACCGCCACCGCGCGGCTGAGGTTAAAGCGCAGCGCGGAAGCAGAATAACGCAGCTCCCAGTTGCGGTCGTCGGTGGTGACCACCGTGCCGGTACGCAGGCGCTGTTTTACCGCTTCCCCCGGCATGCCGCTGACCTGTTTGGTGGCGTCGTACAGCGCGCGCTGCACTTCGGCAATGCTTGGGATCGGGATATCCGGCGGCAGCACCGCATCCAGCACGTGGTCATCACGCAGATAGGCGTGCGCCAGCACGTAGTCGCCGATGGTCTGGCTTTCACGCAGGCCGCCGCAGTGGCCGATCATCAGCCAGGCGTGCGGGCGCAGCACCGCGAGGTGATCGCAGATGGTTTTGGCATTCGACGGGCCAACGCCGATATTAACCAGGGTAATACCGTGGCCGTCCGCCGCAATCAGGTGCCAGGCCGGCATCTGGTGCTTTTTCCACGCCACGTCGGTGACGGTCTGCTCCGGGTGCGGCGTGTCGCGGGTGATGGTGATGCCTCCGGCGCAGGAGAGGGCCTGATAGGGCGAGTCCGGGTCAGCGATTTGCTCGCAGGCCCACAGCACAAACTCATCCACGTAGCGGGTGTAGTTGGTAAACAGCACGTAAGGCTGGAAATCCTCCACCGGGGTGCCGGTGTAGTGGCGCAGCCGCGCCAGCGAAAAGTCGGTGCGCAGCGCGTCAAAGTGCGACAGCGGGAAGGTTTCACCCGGCTGGAACAGGCCGTCGGCGTTCTCGTCGCCGATCAGCGCCAGCTCGGTGGTTGGGAAGTGACGGGCGAGGCCGGCGCTCATGCTGCGGTCCAGCGCCAGGCCGGAGCCGTCGATCACGTAGGGGAAGGGGATTTCCTGATCTGAGGGCAGTACCTCAATGGTGACCGGGTACTCCGACGCCAGTAACTCCAGTTGTTCACTCAGGTAACGCCGCACCAGCGCCGGGCGGGTAACGGTGGTGCTGTAGCTACCGGGGCGGGTAAAGCGGCCAAAGGCGCGGGTCAGCCGCTGCGCCGGGGCCGCGCCGTTCCAGCTGACGCGCAGCTGCGGGTAGACGAACAGGCCGGCGGCACGCGCGGCGGCATCGGGCAGGGTACCGTCGGCAATAAAGGCGGTAACGGCATCGCGCAGCGCATCGACCGCCGCCGCGTAATGGGTCTCCAGGGTATCCAGCGCGGCGGTGACCGTCAGGTTTTGCGTCATGTTATCTCCTTGAATAGTGGCGGGTCTGTACCACAGACTATCCGAAGATGCGGGACGGTGCGCAAGCGGAATGTAACTATTGTGCTTTTCGGAAATATTTTGGGAAGCATGCTGTAGAAAAAAACAGCATACTTGATCGTCAGAGCGGCGATGCGTAGCGTCAGGTGAGCGTTACCGGTGGGTTGACCACCGGCGGTGCCGCCTGCTGCGTTCGGGTTTAATCAGAGTGACGCAAAAGGAGGGTGAGGATGAATACAGCCATAAGGAATTCAGGGATGCCATTTCTGATACCCGCTGCGGGTTTTGATGAAAAATTCGGCAGCGTTATTTCGGGAAGAAACAGCGATGACACGCGCTATTTTCTGGCCAAAGGCGTGCGCGATTTTACACTGGAAGGGTTCAGCCTGCCGCCGGGCTATCGGCTGGTAAGTTCATTGCAGGAAGACCAGTACCGGCTGATTGCGGAAACCGAAGAGCCGGAAACCGTTTATGCCGTTAAGCTGCTGCTGTTAAAACATATTGTCCCGTTACGCGAAACCTGTACGCAGATTATGGTCTGGCGTACCGTGCTGCCGCAGCACCAGGATGTGGTAAGCGGCATAGCGAAACGGTTCTTCCGCCATTTCCTGTCACGCTATGCGATCGTGGTGTCAGACAGTGAACACACCGGCGACGGCAAACGTTTCTGGGAAGTGATGATCGCCTGGGCCCTTGCCCAGCCGGACTACCACGTCTACCTCTCGGACGGCAGCGAGGAGGGAAGGCCTTTGAAATCCATTCCTTCGTGGGGTGAATTTCACGCCTTCTGGGCTGGCTATGCGTGGGGGAATGACCGGGATCTGCATCCGCACCGGCTGTTTGTCATCAGCAGCGAGCAGTTGCAGTGTGCTTCTGCGGCGGACCTTCTCTTGCAAAATGGCACTCTGCGCGCGCAGGCTGTCGGGCGGCGATCAGAGCGCCGGACCGCGGTTGCTGAACCGGAGCTCAACTACTTGCCCCCGGCTCCAGAGTAAATTTCAGCTGCTGTTCCTGCGCCGGCGGTGCGTTATCGAGCATCGCCATCAGCTGTTCGCCCACCTGCTGGCCGAGCTGCTCATAGTTCAGCCGCATTGAGGTCAGCGCCGGGAAGGTGTGATCGCAGTTATCGGAACCGTCGAGGCAGGCCACCGCCAGGTCATAGGGCACCTTCATCAGCCGCCGCTGGCATTCGGCCAGCACGCCAAACGCCAGCTCCTCGTGGCTACAGATGATCGCGTCGAGGTCCGGCTGGTTCTGCAACAGCTGGCCGAGCGCGTAGCGGCCCTGCTGCAGGGTGGGCGCTTCCGGCACGGTAATCATCAGGTCGGCGTTCTGGTAATGCGCCAGCATCGCCTTGTGCCAGCCGTTGAGCTGCTGACGGTGCAGGCGGTTATCGGTGTGTGCGCCGATAAATGCGATGCGCCGGTAGCCCTTGTCCAGCAGATAGCGGGTCAGCCGCTCGGCGGCATCGCCGATCGCCATATTCAGCGTGATATCGGCAGGAAAGCGCTCCGCGCCGCAGACGTTCACCGTCACCAGCTCGGCCTGGGCAATCAGCGCGCAGGTCTTCTCTGACAGCTGCGCGCCGAACAGCACCAGCGCCGAGGGGCGGTTCTGCAGCAGCTTTTCCACCAGCGGCGTTTCGCCGTACTGATGGTATTCGTGGCAGGCCATAATCAGCTGAAACGGCTGTTTGCTCAGCGTCTGCTGCAACGCCTGCACAAAGCGGTTGCTGGCGCGGTCGTGCTGAAAAGGGTAGAGCACCGCCACGGTGTGCAGCTGTGCGGAGGCCAGCGCGGCCGCCGCCTGGTTGGGCACGTAGCCGGTTGCCGCCACCGCCTGCTGAATTTTTTGCAGCGCAGATTCGGAAACCAGCGACGGATCGCGCAGCGCGCGGGACACGGTCATCGGCCCGACGCCGGCGTGGCGGGCCACCTCCTGCAGCGTCACCCGGCCATTAGCCGGGGTAGCAACCAGTTCACTGGCAGGCAGGCTGGCCTGATAACCCAGCTGGCTGGCCGCAGTTTCTACCTGCTGGCGAACTTTATCAGAGACCAGCTCCGGAGTGCGCATCGCTCGCGACACCGTCATGATCCCCACGCCAACATAATCGGCCACATCCTGCAGCGTAACCCGACCACTACTACGACGCTTGCGCATCCTGGTTTCTCCCTTTGCTACCGCCAACGGCGCGATGACTGCGGGCAGTGTGCCGCTACCGTCTTCAGAGCACAAGCCTTTCACCGGCTTATGATAAGCCGGTCACATTTAATGATAGTTATAACAGTTAGCGTTAACTTTTTAGATGTTGGTCACATTAATCCGCTGTCTGAGCCACTACTCTGCCCGTGAAAATTCATTAAGGTAACCATCCCATGTTGAAAGATTTACTGACTCCAGAGGTCATTCAGATCCTGCCCGCCTGCACCGACTGGCGTGAGGCGGTCACCCGCAGCTGCCAGCCGCTGCGCGATAACGGCACTATCGAAGCCCGTTACGTCGAGGCTATTTACCGCTCGCATGAAGCGATCGGCCCTTACTACGTGGTCGGCCCCGGCATTGCAATGCCGCACGCCCGCCCGGAAGAGGGTGCCTGTAAGATCGGCGTCAGCCTGACCGTGGTACAGCAGGGCGTCAACTTCGACTCGGAAGGTAACGATCCGGTGCACCTGCTGATCGTGCTGGCTGCCACC
Organism: Erwinia sp. Leaf53; assembly: GCF_001422605.1. NCBI lineage: Bacteria > Pseudomonadati > Pseudomonadota > Gammaproteobacteria > Enterobacterales > Erwiniaceae > Erwinia > Erwinia sp. Leaf53. The sequence goes on along the minus strand of NZ_LMLK01000003.1, from coordinate 130,540 downwards.
GACAGCAACAGCCATATCGGCATCCTGACCGCGCTGGCGCAGCTTTTTGATACCCCTGAGGATACCGCGGCATTGATGGCGGCGACAGAGGTCAGTCAGATTTTATCCATTATTTCGCGTTACTGAATTCAACCAGAGGACCAACAGATGAAAATTACCGTAGTGTGTGGCAACGGCCTGGGCACCAGCCTGATGATGGAAATGAGCATTAAAAATATCGTTAAAGACCTGGGTGTGGCGGCTGAAGTCGATCACGTTGACCTGGGATCTGCGAAAGGGACCAGCAGCGATATCTTCGTTGGCACCTCCGATATCGCCGAGCAGCTGGTAGCGCAGCAGGTGGGCGGTAAGATCGTCTCGCTGCAAAACATGGTGGATAAGGTGGCGATGAAAGAGCGTATTTCTGCCGCCTTAACCGAACTCGGCGCACTGTAACCGGAGCTAAAAATGGAATTCTTCCGTTTTTTAATGAGTGATGTGCTGTCCGAACCCTCGATCCTGGTCGGGCTGATCGCGTTGATTGGCCTGGTGGCGCAGAAAAAGCCCGCCACCGAAGTGATTAAAGGTACGGTCAAAACGGTGATGGGCTTCCTGATCCTCGGTGCCGGTGCCGGCCTGATCGTCTCCTCGCTGAGCGATTTTGCCGCTATCTTCCATCATGCGTTCGGGATTCCGGGCGTGGTGCCGAATAACGAAGCGATCGTTGCCGTGGCGCAGAAGAGCTTCGGTACCGAAATGGCGATGATCATGTTCTTTGCCATGGTGATTAACATCGCCATTGCGCGCTTTACGCCGTGGAAGTACATCTTCCTGACCGGTCACCATACGCTGTTTATGTCGATGATGGTGGCGGTGATTCTGGCGACCGCCGGCATGAAGGGCGTCAGCCTGATTGCGGTAGGTTCGCTGGTGGTAGGCGTATCAATGGTGTTCTTCCCGGCGATTATTCACCCGTATATGAAGAAAGTCACCGGGTCGGATGACGTTGCCTTCGGCCACTTCTCCTCAATTTCTCAGCTGTTGTCGGCGTTTATCGGCAGCAAGTTTGGTAATAAAGAGAAGTCGACGGAAGATATGCAGGTACCCAAAAGCCTGCTGTTCCTGCGCGACACGCCGGTGGCGATTGCCTTCACCATGTTCTTTATCTTCATTTTCACCTGCCTGGTGGCCGGCCCGTCGGCGGTGAAAGAGATGAACGCCGGTGGTAAAAACTGGTTTATGTTCTCGCTGATGCAGTCGATCACCTTTGCCGCCGGCGTCTATATCGTGCTGCAGGGCGTGCGTATGGTTATTGCCGAGATCGTCCCGGCCTTTAAAGGGATTTCCGACAGGCTGGTGCCGAACGCCAAACCGGCGCTGGACTGCCCGGTGGTGTTCCCGTACGCGCCGAACGCGGTGCTGGTGGGCTTCCTCAGCAGCTTTGTTGCCGGCGTGCTGGGGATGTTTATCCTGTATGCGCTGAACATGACGGTGATTATTCCGGGCGTGGTGCCGCACTTCTTCGTTGGTGCAGCGGCGGGCGTGTTTGGTAACGCCACCGGCGGGCGTCGCGGGGCGATCCTCGGTTCGTTCACCAACGGCCTGCTGATCACCTTTATTCCGGTGTTCCTGCTGCCGGTGCTCGGCAGCATTGGCCTGGCGAACACCACCTTCAGCGACTCTGACTTCGGTGCGCTGGGTATTCTGCTGGGGCTGATCGTGCGTTAATCTGCACGCAGTTTTTCTGCAGACGGAGAGGAATTCTGCTCCACTGATACGGCTTCGCTCTGGCGGAGCCGTGTTTTTTTATCTGCGGCCTTGCGCGAGGGCTGACGCAGGCTAATCACTCCCGCCAGCAGCAGCCCGGCGGCGGCCAGCAGCAGATCAAACCACAGTATGCTGGCGATACTGGTCTGCGACAGCTTTGCCGCCACCAGCGGCACCGTGAAGGTGGCCACGCTGCCCGCACTGTAATAGATCCCGGTGGCTTTGCCGCGCGCGTCGGGAAAGCGCTGCGCCATCAGCCCCAACCCCAGCTGTACCACCCCGCCCGCCGCCGAGAACCCGAATACCAGCGCAAACAGCCGCACGGTAACCGGGCCGGGCCACAGGCAGACGGTGAGCAGTGCCAGCACCGAAATGGCGTTGTACCACGGCAGCAGCGTGGCGCTGCGCACCCGCTTATCGGCCAGTACGGCGGTCACCAGCACGCCGCACAGCGAACCGACGGTATACAGGCTCAGCAGACGCAGGGCGGAATCCCAGGCTAAACCGGCCACCGTCATCCCGTACTGCGCCAGCCACTGGCTGACCAGCCAGAAGGTGGCCATCGAAATATAACCATACAGCGTGAAGCAGAGAATATCACCGAGCTGGCCTTTGGCGGCCAGCGCAGGCGCTGGCGTGCGGGCAGCCGCAGCGTAATGACGATCGGGGAACGGCCGCCGCAGAAGCCAGAGGGCGTTCAGCAGCATCACCGCGGCTGCCGCCATAAACGACCAGCCAAACCAGGCGTGGCTCAGCGCCAGCGCGCCGACCAGGAACGGCAGCAGAAACTGCCCGGCTGAAACAAACGCCTTGACCACGATCAGCGCGGTGCCGGGCGTGTGCGGAAACGACTCCATCAGCGCCGGATAGGTGCCGGCGTCCAGCAGGCTGTTGGCGACGCCGGCCAGCAGGCCAAAGGCGAAGGCCACGCCGACCGACGATGCGCTGACGATGCCGACAAAAAAGCCGAGGTAGCAGAGCATCCCAAGGTAAACAAACGGCTTACGGCCAAAGCGGTCAGACAGCACCCCGGCCAGCAGCAGCGCGGCCAGCCGCCCGATGCCCAGCGAGGCCACCACCACCGACACGCCGGCCGCGTTGGTGTGCCACTGCTGCATCAGCGGCGGCATATTCAGGGCGATCAGCAGCACGCCCATCCCGTGAACCAGATAGTTAAGATAGAGCCCGAGTGCGGTGGGCAGGAAGCGGTTATGCATGGCTGGCCTTCGACCGGCAGACGGCAGGAAAATTCGGCGACAGCATGATGCCTGCCGACGCGCGGGGCGGCAACGGTTTTTTCGGGCGACCGCGCGCGGGCTTATACGTTTTTTACCCAACCACATTCATTTTTGTTGGTGGCGTTAACTGCGTATTTCTCTAATTTGAACGGATATCCGTTTGAATTAAAGGAACAAAAAGTGACTACTCATCGCAGACGTTTAAAAACGCTGGTCGGCGCGGCCAGCGTGCTCGCCGCCGCCAGTGATACCGATCCGGCAACCGGCATCCGCCGCGCCGTCGAACTGGCAAAAATTGCCGAGCGTGAAAAAATCACCGGTCTGTTTACCGCCGATCTGTTGCAGAGCGATCCGGCCGGGCTGGCCGGCATTACCGGCAGCCAGGACCCGCTGATCGCGCTGGCCGCGCTGAGCCAGGCCACGTCGCAGATCGGCCTGATTGCCACCGTCACTACCACCTTCCAGCATCCTTATAACCTGGCCCGGCAGATCGGTACCCTCGATCACCTGAGCGGCGGCCGGGCGGGCTGGAACGCCGTCACCTCGTCGGTGGGGGAGGAGAACTTCGGCGAAGTGCTGCCGTCGCCGCAGGCGCGTTACGCGCGAGCCACCGAGTTTGTTGAGGTGGTTAACGCGCTGTTTGACGCCAACGATCCACAGGCGGTCACCCGCAGCGCCAGCGGCGGGGTCAGCGTCGATCCGCGTAAGCTGCACCCGGCCAACTACCGCGGTGAGGTGTTTACCGTGGCCGGCCCGCTGAACGTGCCGCCGCCGCCGCAGGGCCGTCCGGTGCAGTTTCAGGCGGGGCAGTCGGAGGAAGGTATTACCCTCGGTGCCCGGTATGCCGAAGTGATTTATACCTCGCAGCCGACGCTGGCCGCTGCCGTGTCCTTCGTCAGTGAAATTCGCCGCAGGGCACAGGGCTTTGGCCGCCCGCAGGGGCTGCCGCTGGTGATGAACTCGTTCCACTCGATTATTGGCGACAGCCCGGCAGACGTGGCACGCCGCCTGCGGGAAAAACATGAGCGGATTAACCTGGATCGCGGCCGGCTGCGGGTGGCGGATATGCTCGGCGGCGAGATCGACCTCTCCGAACTGCCGCTGGATAAAGCGATCCCGGAAAGCCTGCTGCCGGATACGGACGCGGTAAACCGTCGTCGCGGTCGGGCGGAGATTTTCGTCGGGTTTGCCCGCCAGGGGTTAACGCTGCGCGAGCTGATCGTTCAGGCAGAAGAGACCGGCCACTGGTTTGTCGCCGGCACGCCGGAGTCGCTGGCCGACGCGATTGAAGAGCGTTACCGCGCCGGCGTGCTGGACGTCATTTTGCTGCACGGCCTGGGCCAGCCGGACCAGCAGGATCTGCTGATCAACGGCCTGCTGCCGGAGCTGCGTAAACGCCAGCTGATCGATGAAGACTATCCGGGCCATGACTTCCGCAGCAACCTGCAGCTGCCGCCGATAAATTAGCAATTTATGCTATCTGCACGGCGTTGAGGGAAAACCCTCAACGCTTTTTTTTATTATATTTCCATATATTTCATAATGTTGGAGGTTGTTGATTAATAACCCTGCATCGCCTGTTGTTATGATTACTGACCCATTTTGTTATGTTTATGTATTCTTATGGTAAAGATTCGTAAGTATGCCACGGCCGTTGTCGGGCAGCATTAACACACAGGGGAGAGTCATGATTAACAAATTTACCAGCGTGGTGATTGCGCTGGTCGGCCTTGCGATGCTCTATATGGGCAGCCAGCTGCTGCTGGCAGGGGGTACGCCGTTTTACGCCATTATTGCGGTAGGGCTGCTGATAACCGCCATTGCGCTGTTCCGTAAAAAGGCTATTGCGCTGACCATTTATGCCATTCTGATGTGGCTGGTGCTGGCCTGGACTGTTTTTGAGGTTGGTTTTGATAAATGGCAGTGGATCCCTCGCGGCGACCTGATCGGCCTGATCGGCCTGTGGCTGGCGCTGCCGTGGGTTGTGCGCCCGCTGACCCGCGCGGGCGGGCACGAGCGCCGCTTCCATCCGCTGCTGGGCGGCACCGTGGCGGTGATGATCGTTATCGTTATCGGGCTGATGTTTTACGATCCCTTCCCGCAGCCGGGCACCATTACCACGCCACGTAACAGCGCGCTGATCGATGGCGCAGGCGAGGAGTGGGCGGCTTATGGCGGCACCGACAGCGGCCTGCGCTTCTCACGACTGAACCAGATCACTAAAGATAACGTAGGCGATCTGGAGGTGGCCTGGACCTATCATACCGGCGACCTGCGTGATGCGGCGAAAGACGCCAGCGAATACACCTTTGAAGCCACGCCGCTGAAGGTGAACAATACGCTCTACTTCTGCACACCGCACGATGAAGTACATGCGCTGAATCCGGAAACCGGTGCGGTTAAGTGGAAATACCAGCCGACCAATAATGGCTCGCTGATGTGGCAGCACCAGACCTGCCGCGGCGTCAGCTACTGGGACGGCTCGGTACAGCCGCAGGGCGCAGAGACAGCTCAGGCACAGGTTGCGACAGCTGCCGCATGCCGCAAACGTATTTTTAACGCCAGCATTGACGCGAAGCTGATTGCCCTGGATGCCGACACCGGCAAACTGTGCGAAGATTTCGGCAATCGGGGCGTGGTGGATCTGCATACCAGTATGGGAGAAGTGCGTCCTAACGCGCTGATGCAAACCTCCGCACCGCTGGTGGCCGGTAATCTGGTGATCGTCGGCGGCGCGGCGATGGATAACGGCTACAGCAGCGGCAACCCGTCCGGGGTGATCCGCGCCTATGACGTGCAGTCCGGCCGACTGGTGTGGAATTTTGATCCGGCCAATCCGGAAAACACCCAGCCGATCGCGGCTGACCAACAGTATCCACATGACTCGCCGCTGGCGTGGGCCACCCTGAGTGCCGACGTAAAAAATGGCCTGGTCTACGTGCCGTTTGGTAACGCCGCGCCGGATGAAGTGGGTATTGAACGCCAGCCGGAGAGCAATACTGAGAAGTTCCGTGACACCCTGGTGGCGCTGGATCTGCACACCGGTGCCTTTAAGTGGCGCTTCCAGTCTTCCCACAACGACCTATGGGATCGCGATAACCCGTCGCAGCCTTCGATCCTTGATATTGATTATCAGGGCCAGAAACAGCCGGTGGTGATCCTGCCAACCAAAACCGGCAACCTGTTTGTGCTTAACCGCCTGACCGGCCAGCCGGTGTACCCGGTTAATCAGCAGGAAGTTTCCACCAGCGGCGGCGTCACCGGTCAGAGCTTTGCCGCTAGCCAGCCGGTATCCGCGCTGAACTTTATTCCGAAAGCGCTGGATGAAAAAGCGATGTGGGGTATCTCGCCGTTCGATCAGATGGCCTGCCGCATCGAGTTCCACTCGCTGCGCTATGACGGCAACCCGTGGACGCCACCGACCGAGTCCGGCACCCTGGTGTTCCCGGGCAATATCGGCGTGTTTAACTGGGGCTCGGTGGCGATCGATCCACAGCGCCAGCTGCTGATCGCCTCTCCCGTGCGTCTGCCCTACAAGTACAACCTGATTAAGCGCACGCCGCAAACGGCAGAAAAGCGCCTGTTCACCAAAGAGAACACACCGTTCTGGAACGAAAACTACCAGGGCGATTATGCGATTAACATCCAGCGCTTTGCCTCCAGCCTGGGCATTCCGTGCATCGCGCCACCGTGGGGGCAGCTGGCAGGGGTGGATCTGACCACCGGTAAAACCCGGTGGCTGCGCCGCGTGGGCAGCACCAAAAACCTGAAAACCACCTTCCTGCCTGGGCCGTTCCCGATTGGTTTTCCGATGGGGATGGTGGCGCACGGCGGTCAGCTGGTGACGGCGGGGGACCTGGTATTCCACGGGGCAACGGCGGATAACTTCTTCCGTGCCTATGACAGTACCACCGGTGAGCTGCTGTGGCAGCAGGAGCTCGCGGCCGGCGTGCAGGCTACCGCAGCCACCTACATGGGCAGCGACCAGCGCCAGTATGTGGTGGTGGCTGCCGGTGGGCACGGCTCGCTGGGCACCACGCTGGGGGACAGCGTGGTGGCGTACCGCCTGAAAAAATAATCCAGGGCTGGCCGCGACCGTGCGGCCACTCCCTGAAAGAAGACAGAGGCGGGAGAGGTTTCCCGCCTTTTTACGGTTTACGGCTTATTGCAGACTTAATACAGCGCCGCGGCCACGTTGCGTAATTCCGGCAGGGCGCTAAGATCCTTCTCTTCAATCAAATCCTGATGGATTTTCAATATTACCGCCCGGATAACATCCGATGTTTTGGTCAGCGCCAGCTGTTTCATCAGGCTGTTAAGCTCGGCCAGTTGGTTATGGCTTACTTTCATCGAAATGCGTTTAGACGCCCGGGCCTTAGCCATATCGCTGGCAAGCAGCGTCTTTAACTGATCCTGTGCAAAGCGTCCGCTGTTAAGCGCGTGCAGGTAGTACAGGATCAGCACCTTACTGAACTCGTCGCTGACCCTTGGTGCAATTTTCAGCGTTGCCAGGCTGAGGATATTCAGGAAGTGCGCCGGTACCCGCACCTCCAGCGCCGAGTGCGTCCGTTCATATTCGCGCTTAATCTGCGGCTCAGACTGCGGCGGTATAGCGACAACGGTATCGCACTGGTCGCACACCCCGGCCAGAATATTTTTCACCGTACCGCTGTGGTCATCAAAATCGACGTCGCGTAGCCGGAAAGTGGCCGTGCTTTTGCCACACTGGTAGCAAACTACGGCGATGTTCTCACCCTCTTTGAACACTTTCATTTCTGTTCCTCCCCGGCAATGGCTGGATGTACGCTGATGAAGACCGTATTCGGTTCAACGAAATAAAACTTCACGTACCAGTCAACGCCGTTTCTGCTTGTTTTGAACACATGCACGTCGATGTCGCTGTGCTGATGATGCGGCGTACAACGCCACTCATCGCCGCGGGTGCGACTGAGCAGTTCAATGACCCACTCGCGATTGAGGCGTCCGTTAGCCAGATAGTTTTTTGCGTTAATGTCACGTCGGGTCTCGTGCAGATAGGCCCCGGCCTGCATACAACGTATTACCTGATGTTTAATGTCCTTGAATCCCATAACGCCTCCTTATTTTGTACGTTAAATTTCGTACTTTCAAGTGATTTGTGATCATTTTATCGCCAAAAAGCACAGTGAGCAGGCTCAATCGGGTTTACCGGGTGACAGATTGTTGATCTTCAGAGGCTTCACGCAGATTTCATGTAACGCACTGTCAGGGTTACTGCCAGCCGGAAGCACGCACGGCTTAATCTGCCCGCTGTCGTCCCCGGCAAAATGGACGTAATATGATTGAAATCAGCGGCTCGCTGCTAACTGAGGGTTTTTTTAATGAAAAAGATCGGCTTTCTGTCCTTTGGTCACTGGACTCCGTCACCACACTCGGCCACCCGCTCAGCGGCCGACACGCTGCTGCAGTCGATCGACCTGGCGGTCGCCGCTGAAGAGCTGGGGGCCGACGGCGCCTACTTCCGCGTACACCACTTTGCCCGCCAGCTGGCTTCACCTTTCCCGCTGCTGGCGGCGGCCGGAGCAAAAACCAGAACCATTGAGCTGGGCACCGGCGTGATCGATATGCGCTATGAAAACCCGCTGTATATGGCCGAAGACGCCGGCGCGGCTGACCTGATCGCCGGTGGCCGCCTGCAGCTGGGCATCAGCCGTGGCTCCCCGGAACAGGTGATTGACGGCTGGCGCTACTTTGGTTTCGCGCCTGCTGAAGGTGAGAACCACGCGGACATGGCGCGCCGCCACACCGAAACGCTGCTGGAGGTGCTGAGAGGGGAGGGCTTTGCGGAACCGAACCCGCAGCCGATGTTCCCTAATCCGCCTGGCCTGCTGCGGCTGGAGCCGCACTCTGCCGGCCTGCGCGATCGTATCTGGTGGGGTGCCAGCTCCAACGCCACGGCGGTGTGGGCGGCGAAGCTGGGGATGAACCTGCAGAGTTCGACGCTGAAGGATGATGAAACCGGCGAGCCGTTCCATATCCAGCAGGCGAAGCAGATCCGCGCCTACCGCGCGGCGTGGAAAGAGGCCGGGCATACCCGCGAACCGCGCGTATCGGTCAGCCGCAGCATCTTCGCGCTGGTGAATGATACGGACCGTGCCTACTTTGGTCAGAGCGGTAAAGAGGGCGATTCGGTAGGCTATCTGGATGCCAGCACCCGCGCCATCTTTGGCCGCAGCTACGCCGCCGAGCCGGACGTGCTGATTAAACAGCTGGCGGCCGATGAGGCGATCGCCGAAGCGGACACGCTGCTGCTGACCGTGCCTAACCAGCTGGGCGTCGACTACTGTGCGCATACCATTGAGGCGATTCTGAAACACGTTGCTCCGGGCCTCGGCTGGCGCGACTGAGTTGACGGAACCGGGATCCGGCGGCGCGGATGACCGCTGCCGGATCCCTGACCTTCGGCACCCATATTTCCTACTCTTTACTGCCGGTACCGGCACCCTGACTCCTGTAAAGGCAGCCCGCATGGCATTGCGCTGCACGTCCTCCTGTTACACCCGGGTTAAATCCTCTAAAATCTGCCGCGCAGAGCTGGCTGAATCGTGCCGGCTTATCGTTCGCAGCTGATATCTTCATGGAATACAGGAGTAGTGCATGCAACAGCGTTTTCCGCAGGGCTTTATGTGGGGCGGTGCCACCGCCGCCAATCAGGTAGAGGGCGCGTTTGACGCCGAGGGAAAAGGGCTGTCGATCGTTGACGCCATTCCGGGCGGCAAGCAGCGCCTGGCGATCGTCGCCTCAAAGGAGTTTGACTTCACCGTCGACGCCGATAAGTACACCTATCCGAACCATAAGGGCATCGATCACTATCACCGTTTCCGTGAAGATATCGCGCTGTTTGCCGAAATGGGCTTCAAGTGTTACCGCTTCTCCATCGCCTGGACGCGCATCTATCCGAACGGTATTGAGCAGCAGCCTAACGAAGCCGGCCTGAGCCACTACGACCAGGTGATCGATACCTGTATCGCCCACGGCATTGAACCGGTGATCACCATTTCCCACTACGAGATGCCGCTGCACCTGGCCACTGCCTTTGGCGGCTGGAAAAACCGCGAGCTGATCGGCCACTTCGAGCGCTTTGCGCGCACGGTGCTGGAGCGTTTTGGGCATAAGGTGAAGTACTGGATGACCTTTAACGAGATCAACAGCGCCGCCCACTTCCCGATGATGAGCCAGGGGCTGACCGTGCAGAGCGGCGCGCTGGAGCCGCAGGCGAAATTCCAGGCGTGGCACAACCAGTTTGTCGCCAGCGCGCTGGCGGTAAAAATCGCTCATGAGACCAATGCGCAGATCCGGATCGGCTGCATGATCCTGTTCGCCACCAACTATGCCTGGGACTGTGACCCGATCAACCAGCTGGCAACGCTGAAAGAGAACCAGGCGTTTAACTACTACTGCGCCGACGTGCAGGCGGGCGGTAAATATCCGTACTATGCGCAGAGCCTGTGGCGTTCGCTGGGCGTGACGCTGGACATTCAGCCGGGCGACCTGGAGCTGATTAAGCAGCACACCGTGGACTACATCGGCTTCAGCTACTATATGTCCTCAACCATTTATAAAACCGATCCGGCCGCCGAGGCCGCCAGCGGCAACCTGCTGGGCGGCGCGCGCAACCCGTTCCTTGAAGCCAGCGAATGGGGCTGGGAGATCGACCCGGTCGGCCTGCGCATTGCGCTGAACCAGCTGTACGACCGCTATGAGAAACCGCTGTTTATCGTTGAGAACGGCCTGGGCGCGATCGACAAGCCGGATGAAAACCACTACATCGCCGATGACTACCGCATTAACTATCTGCGTCAGCACATTGAAGCGATGGCCGGGGCAATTGAAGATGGCGTGGATCTGCTGGGTTACACCCCGTGGGGCTGTATCGATCTGGTGAGTATGTCCACCGGTGAGATGAGCAAGCGCTACGGCATGATCTACGTCGATCTTGATGACAACATCAACGGCAGCGGCAACCGCTATAAGAAGAAATCGTTCCACTGGTATCAGCAGGTGATCGCCACCAACGGCAGCGATCTGAGCTAAAGACAGTTGCCGGGCTTTACAGCCCGGCAATCCGCAGCAATTCCTCCTTTGCCCCCGGCGCTACCGCCAGCACCGGCGCACCGCGGGTGAGTTTTTCACCTTCAGTATCAAATGCGTGCGTCCAGCCCCCGGCTTCATTCACCAGACAGTATCCCGCCAGGCAGTCCCAGGCGTGCATATAAGGTTCGTAATAACCCACCAGCCGCCCGGCCGCTACCCACGCCAGCATCATCGCCCCGGAGCCGTTGCGGAAGAAGTTACCGCCGGCGCGCACTATATCGGCAGCAATCTCACCGACGCGCTCCGGCGTTACGTAGCTGTTGGCACCAAAGCCGGTGACGTGGTTTTGCATCGTACGCGCCGGATCCACCCGCAGGGTTTTACCGTTCAGCGTTGCGCCCTGGCCGCGGGCCGCGACAAAACACTCCTGCTGGCAGGGGGCCATAATCACGCCTATCACGGGTTCACCCTGATAAATCACCGCCACCGATACGCACCAGTTGGGCATGCCGTTAACAAACGGGCTGGTGCCGTCGATGGGGTCCACCACCCAGCTGTAGCCGGAACTGCCCGGCTGCAGGCCATACTCTTCACCGAGGAAGCCGTCGTCCGGGAACTGAGCGGCAATACGGTCGCGGATCAGTAACTCGACGTTACGGTCGGCTTCCGATACCACATCCTGCGCGTCACGTTTGGTCTCTATTACCAGGCTGTCGCGGCGGGTAAAATAGTCCAGCGCCATTGCACCGCCTTCGCGTGCCACCTGTTCAGCCAGCGCCAGGCGCCGGGAAATCTGTTCGCTCATAGAACATCCTTTTGCAAAAGGGGATTAGCGGGCAATCAGCGCCAGCCCCTGAGGTTTAAAATCGATCGCCACCCGCGTGGCGGGGGCCAGCTGGCGTTCCATCTGCGTATCCACGATAAACAGCGTGCCGAGCTCGCTCTGCACTTCATACTCCACGTGATCGCCAAGCCAGGTGCTGTGGGTCACTTCCCCGGTCAGCGCGCCGCTGTCGGCCGCCTGCAGGCTGATAAACTGCGGGCGTACCGACAGCTGCGCCGCGCCAGGGCGGGCATCCGCGCCCGCAACTCGAAACTGGCGGCTGCCGAGGGCGACGATCGCCTCGCCGTTTTCCACCCGCTCGACGTCGCACGGCAGAATATTGGCCTCACCCATAAAGTCGGCGATAAATACCGAAGCAGGCGAGTGATACAGCTCGCGGGGCGCGCCCTGCTGGGCAATATGCCCCTCTTTCATGACAATAATCTTATCGGAGACCGCCAGCGCCTCCTCCTGGTCGTGGGTGACGTAGACGGCGGTAAAGCCGAGCCGCTGCTGCAGCTCGCGGATCTCGCTGCGCACCCGGCGGCGCAGCCGCTCATCGAGGTTAGAGAGCGGCTCGTCCAGCAGCAGCACCTGCGGTTCCAGCACCAGCGCACGCGCCACCGCGATGCGCTGCTGCTGGCCGCCGGAGAGCTCCGAGGGCAGCCGCTGGCCCATTGCCTCCAGCCCCACCAGCTTCAGCCCTTCACGGGCGCGGTCCTGCGCCTCCTTTTTCGGCAGGCGGCTGGCGAGCAGGCCGTACATCACGTTGTCCAGCGCGCTCATGTGCGGGAACAGCGCGTAGGACTGAAACACCATCGCCACGTCGCGCTCGTTAGCGGGCAGGCGGGTGACGTCCTTACCGCCGATCAGAATGCGGCCGGAGGTCGGGTGCTCCAGGCCGGCCAGCAGGCGCAGGGTGGTGGTTTTGCCACAGCCGGAGGGGCCAAGCAGCGTCACCAGCGTGCCCGGCTCCACGGTCAGCGACAGGCCGGGCAGGGCGGTAAAATCAGCAAACTGTTTGGTGACGTTATCAAACACCACCGAACCGGAACGGATTGTGGTCATACTGCTTTCTCCTGATGCAGGGCCGGTGGCGCGGCCACCGGCATTGTGGCAAGTCGGGTGGTGCGGCGCAGGCGGCGTTCACCGACCAGCAGCTGGAAGCCAAGGATCACCACCAGCATCACCACGATTAACACCGATGAATAGGCGATCGCCACGCCGTATTCGCCGTTTTCCACCAGCCCGACGATATAGGAGGTGGCCATGTTGTACTGGGCGCTGACGAGGAAGATCACCGCGCTGATTGAGGTAATGGCGCGGACAAAGGCATACACCAGCGCGGCGCTGATCGCCGGTTTCAGCAGCGGCAGGATCACTTTACGCAGGGTGCGGAAACTGCCCGCACGCAGTGTCAGCGAGGCTTCATCGAGGCTGCGGTCCAGCTGGCTCATGGCGGCAATACCGCCGCGCACCCCAACCGGCATATTGCGGAACACAAAGCAGGCGACGAGGATAATTGCGGTGCCGGTGATCTCCAGCGGCGGCAGGTTATAGGCCATGATGTAGCTGACGCCGATCACCGTGCCGGGGATGGCGAAGCTGAGCATCAGCATAAACTCGAAGGTCTGGCGGCCGGCGAACTTCTGCCGGACGATCAGCCAGGCGGTGAGCAGGCCGACGGCGGCGGTCAGCGGTGCGGCGATCAGCGAGATCTCCAGCGTGGTCCAGAACGAGTTCCACGCCACGCCGGTCCACAGGATCTGGCCGTCGTTCCATGTCAGGCCAAAGGCGCGGGCGTAGTGCGCCAGCGTCAGGCTGCTGTCCAGCCCCCACGACTGCACGAAGCCACCGACGAGGATCATCGCGTAAATCACCAGCGTAAACAGGCCCCACGGGATCACCAGCCCGTAGACACCGTAACGCAGGCCGCGCGGCAGCCCGCAGTGGGTGCCGGCGTCGCCCTTGCCGGTGACGGTGGCGAAGCTTTTGCCGGAGAGCCACACCCGCTGCACGATAAAGGCGCTGAGGGTAAAGCACAGCAGGATCATCGCCAGCACCGCCGCGCGGCTTGGGTCATTCTGCGCGCCGACCACCGAGAAGAAGATCTCGGTGGAGAGCACGCCGTGGCTGCCGCCGAGCACCATCGGGTTGCCGAAGTCGGCCATGCTTTCGATAAAGCTGATCAGGAAGGCGTTGGCCAGTCCCGGTGCCATCAGCGGCAGCGAGACGCGGCGGAAGGTGAGCCAGCGGTCGGCGCGCAGGGTCTGCGAGGCCTCTTCCAGCGACGGGCTGACGCCCTCGACCACGCCGATCAGCACCAGGAAGGCGATCGGGGTGAACGACAGCACCTGGGCAATCCAGATACCGGTCAGGCCGTACAGCCAGCGGCCCGGCTCGATGCCGAACAGCGTGGAGAGCAGTTCGGTGACCACGCCGGCGCGGCCAAACAGCAGCATCAGCGCCAGGCCAATCACAAACGGTGGGGTGATGATCGGCAGCACCGTCAGCAGGCGCAGCCCCTTTTTAAACGGCAGCGGCGTGCGGGTGGCGGCCAGCGCGAAGGCCAGCCCGAGCAGGGTGGAGCCGGTGGCGGTCATCAGCGCCAGCCACAGGGTACGCCAGGCGGTGCCGCAGGTGCCGCCGTCAAGGCAGCCAAGGCTCCAGATCGCCGGATCCTGAATGTTGGCGATCAGCCCGTCCGGCTTAAACGAACCGTCGACGTCCTGCACCGAGGCAACAAACATCCCCAGCACCGGATAGAGCACAAAGGTGCTGACCAGCGCGGTCAGCAGCACCAGCGCGGCCACCACAAAGGCATCGCCTTTCAGCGCGCCGCGCTCGGCCAGCCCGAAGGCGAACAGCAGCAGCAGGCTGGTGAGCAGCAGGATCGCCCCGCCACCAAAGGCGGGCTGCCCCTGGCTGAGCGTGCCAAACAGCTGCTCGCTCCACTGCCAGTTCCAGCCGCTGTAGCCGATGGCATGGCCTTCAAACAGTAAAAACAGGATCGCGGCCGCGCTGGCGGCCATCAGCAGGGTGCCGCGTCGCGGCCCCGCCTGTTGCAGGCGGGCCAGCCCGCACAGCGCCAGCATCAGCACGGCAACGGCCAGCCACGGGCGCTCAAACAGGACGATTTGCCACAGTGCGGGGGCGCTGTCAGCATCGCTCCACAGCGTGCTCAGCCAGCCGAAATCGAAAAAGCCGGCTTCCTGGCTGTACCACGGCAGCAGCAGCAGGGCGCAGGCACCCAGCAGCAAAGCCCCGTTCAGGCGGCGGTTTTGCGCATTCATTTTCACCTCGGTCATCGGGTGTCAGGGAACAGGCCGTGCGGCGCATCGGGTTGGCCGCACGGCGTCAGAGGTCAGGGTGGGAGGCGTTACTGCGCGCTGGCACCGATCTCTTTATCCCAGCGGCTGAGCAGCTCTTTACGTTTTTCAGAGTTGCCGTAGGTTTTGAAGTCGTAGTCGATCAGCTTGATGTTCTCGAAGCGCGGCGCGTATTCGGAGATCTCCGCCTTACTGTTGGACGGCAGCTGGAAGGATTTGGCGTCTTTCATATGCGACTGGGCGTCGGCGCTCAGCGCCCAGTCGTACCACACTTTGGCGCTGGCGAGGTTGCGCGCGCCTTTGACGATCGACATCGAACCAATCTCATAGCCGGTGCCTTCGCACGGGGCCACCGCCTTGACCGGGAAGCCGTCCACCTGCATCGCCACCGCGTCGTGCATAAACACGATGCCGATGGTGGTTTCGCCCCGTGCCGCCGCCTTCACCGGGGCAGAGCCGGATTTGGTGTACTGCGAGATATTGGCGTTAAGCTTTTTCAGATAGTCGAAGGCTTTCTCCTCGCCCATAATCTGCACCAGCGTGGCGAGAGTGTTATAGGCGGTGCCGGAGGAGTTCGGGTTAGCCATCTGGATCTCGCCTTTGTACGCCGGATCCAGCAGGTCGGCCCAGCAGGCCGGAGCCTTAAGCTTTTTGTCGGCGATCAGTTTGGTGTTGTAGCCCCAGCCCAGCGCCCCGGCGTAGACGCCGACGGTGCGGTAACCGGCGCTCTCTGCCTGCTTGCGCGCCCACTCCTGCTGCTCGCCGAGCAGCGGCGATTGATAAGGCTGGGTCAGCCCTTCGTCGGCGGCCTGCATATGCGGATCGCCGGTACCCGCCCACCAGATATCGGTACGCGGGTTACGTGCCTCGGTGCGGATACGGGCATAGGCTTCGCCGGCGGAGAGCCTCACCATACTGACCTTGATATCCGGGTGCTGCTTTTCAAACAGGTTGGTCATTTGCTCACATACCACCACGTCGGCGGAACAGATCATATTCAGCTTGCCGGCCGCCAGGGCCGGGGCGGCGAACGCGGATCCGGCGACGACTGCTGCAATCAGGGTCAGACGATACATAGTGTTCTCCTTGGTTCTGTAGGGTGGCGATACGGTGTCGCCGGAGTTTTTTTGCACTTGTGTGCAATTAATTAATGGACAACAATTAACCTGTCAATCGCGTTACATGGCATTTCAGTGGTTGCGTCACAAAAACAGAACAATATTGTAACAATCTTGTTTGCACAGGCGTGCAAACTGCGACAAAATCAGTTTTCGTTTACCAGGGGGTGCAACATGGCAGTGGAGAAGGCGGTAGTCAGTGCAAAAGATGTGGCCGACCTGGCCGGCGTGTCGCGTTCGGCGGTGTCACGCACCTTCACGCCGGGAGCCAGCGTATCGCCAGCCACCCGTAAACGGGTGATGCAGGCGGCGGAATCGCTCGGCTATCACGTCAACCATCTGGCGCGTGGGTTAGTCAGCCACCGCAGCGGCATCATCTGCCTGATCGTCTCGGAGCTGGCTACCCCGTACCGCGCCAGCCTGGTGCGGCTGCTGACCCTGCAGCTGCAGGCGGCCGGTAAGATCACCATGCTGATTAACACCGACCGCTCCGACGACAGCGTGGCCGCCGCGCTGCAGCAGGCGATTAACTTCCGCGCCGACGCCTCGTTTCTGCTCTCCGGCATGCCGGACAGCGCCATCGCCCGCCTGTGCCACAGGCACGGCCAGCGGCTGGTGCTGATCAACCGTAATGACGTGCTGCCGGGGTCGCTGAGCATCAATCAGGACAGTCAGGAGGCCGCCAGCCGGGTGGTGATGGCCTTCGCCCGCGCCGGCTGCCGCCGTCTGGCTTTTGCCAACTCGCTGGCCGGCACGCCCAGCCTGATGGCGCGCGAACAGGGATTTGTGCAGGCGGCGGAAGCGGCCGGGCTGCAGGTCAGCGTCGAGCGCTTTGGCACCACCTCCTACGAGAGCGGGCAGATCCTCGCCCACCGGCTGCTGACCCGCCGCGACCGCCCGGACGCGGTGTTCTGCGTCACCGACCTGCTGGCCTGCGGCTTTATGGATGAGGCGCGGCACCGCTTTGCCCTGCGCATCCCTGAAGACCTGTGCATCGCCGGTTACGATGATATCCCGCAGGCCAGCTGGTCCTCGTATAACCTCACCACCTTCACCCAACCGGTGGCGCTGTTTGCCGAAGACGCGGTGAACTGGCTGGTGGCGCAGGAGCGTAAGGAGGAGCGGGACAGCGCGAACGCGGGGCTGGAAACCGCCGGTGAGACGCGCAGCTATCAGGCCGAATTTATCTGGCGCGGGACGATTCGCGGGGGCTGAGCAGGACAGCAGCTGAGCTGTCAGACTATTTAAACAAATTGTTGATTTAAGTGGTCTGTAAGCGTAATTTACTCCACGCCCTTTGAGAACAATTCGAGTTAATTTCACTATTTTGTTGAAATAAATCCTCGCTATCCCTTTGCCGGATCCCCTTTTCCGATGGAGCGTTACATGCCACTGAGTATCACCACTCCGCTGCTGGAGTCGCTGCCGCCTGGACAGCTGAATCAGACCCGCGTCTGGCTGAAGATGGAGGCGCTGCAGCCCTCCGGCTCGTTTAAAATTCGCGGCGTCGGCCACGCCTGTGAAACCCACTACGCGCGCGGTGCCCGCCGCTTTATCTCCTCTTCCGGCGGTAACGCCGGGCTGGCGGTGGCCTATGCCGGGCGGCAGCTTGGCGTACCGGTCATCGTGGTGGTGCCGGAAACCGCCTCCGTCCGCGCCCGCCAGCTGCTGGTGCTGGAAGGGGCGGAGGTCCGGGTACATGGCAGCACCTGGGCAGAAGCGAACGATCTGGCGCTGTCGCTGCTGACCGACAACGATGCCTTTATCCATCCGTTTGACGATCCGCTGCTGTGGCAGGGCCACGCGACGATGATTGATGAAGTGGTGGCGGCTGGGGTGCGGCCGGATGCGGTGGTGCTGTCGGTAGGGGGCGGTGGCCTGCTGGCCGGCGTGGGCGAAGGGCTGCTGCGTAACGGGTTACAGGATGTGCCGGTGTATGCCGTCGAAACCGGGGGGATGGCGTCATATGCGGCGGCGCTGTCGGCGGGCCAGCCGGTGGAACTGGCGCAACTGTCCGGCGTGGCGACGTCGCTGGGTGCCCGCCAGGTGTGCCAGCGTGCCGTGGATCTGAGCCGTGAGCTGAATATTACCTCCGTTACCGTCAGCGATCGTCAGGCCGTGGATGCCTGCCTGAGCCTGCTGGACGACCAGCGCGTGCTGGTGGAACCCGCCTGCGGCGCGGCGCTGGCGGCGCTGTACTGCCGGAAGCTGCCGCTGGACGGGGTGAACAACGTGCTGGTGATTGTCTGTGGCGGATCCACCGCCACCGTGGCTTCGCTACAGTCATTTGCGGGCTGAGCGCTGAGGCAGACAAGTAACGCCGCCGACCTGACGGGTCAGGGCTGGCTAATGCAGTTGGGCTGACAGGTCATCATTGCCGGTCAGGATGGCTAATGCAGTTGGGCTGACAGGTTCCATTGCCGATCAGGCGGGCTACAGCAGCCAGCCCGATCGGGCTGACGTTGCCGATCAGGCGTCGTTAAGCAGCGACAGATAGCGCGAACCCGCCACGTTTCTGCCGCTGATCACCGCCACGGTGCGGCGTCCGGCGATCTCCCCCGCATAGCGCAGCGCCCCGGCCAGCGCCGGTACGCCGGACGGTTCAGCGACCTGGCGCTCAACGTCAAGCAGGATGCGCATCGCGGCTTTGATCTCCGCTTCCGAAACGGTCAGCACCCGATCCACCCGGTCGCGCACCAGCGGCCAGGTGAGGGTGGAGGCTTCAATCGGGCCGCTGACGCCTTCGGCAACCGACGGGCTGTGCGCAACCGGCACGGGTTCACCCGCATCCATCCAGCGGGCGAAGGTTGGGCTGGCCTCGCTCTGAATCCCCCATACTTCAATCGCCGGATTGATCGCTTTCACCGCCGTTGCGATCCCGGCCGCCAGACCGCCGCCGCCGATGTTGACGAGGATGATCTCCGCGTCGGCCCACTGTTGCAGGATCTCCAGCCCGACCGTGCCGCCGCCGGCCACCATGGCGAGGTTGTTGTAGGCCGACACAAAGACGGCACCCGAGCGTTGCGCCTCAGTCAGCGCCGCATGGCGAGCCTGTTCAACGTCGTCGAAGAAGGTTAAGCGCGCGCCAAAATCGCGCATGGTGGCGACCTTGCCCGGATCTGCCGCGTGCGGCAGGTAGATGCTGACCGGCACGCCGGTGGCATGGCCGGCACAGGCCAGACCCAGCCCGTGGTTGCCGGCGGTGGGAGCAATCACGCCGGTCTGCCGCTGTTCGGGCGTCAGGCTGGCCAGCACGTTGGTCGCTCCACGCAGCTTAAAGCTGCCGGTCAGCTGCTGGCTCTCCAGCTTGAGGCGCAGCTCCGCACCGATGCGTGCCGAGAGGGCGGGGGAGGGATCTAACGGCGTGGTGCGCACCGTGGAACGGATGCGCTCCGCAGCGGCAACAATATCCTGCACGCTGACCGTGTCGGTTGCCGTTTGCTGTGGGTCTGTCATAGTAGTGGCTCGGTAAGTGTATTGTGAAATAACTATATAGGTATTTGGCTATATGAACAAGCAGATGACGACCACGGCAGAACTGCTGCGGGCGATGGGCAACGAACAGCGGCTGATGATACTGCACTGGCTGGCCGATCCGTGCGCCTGGTTTCCCGCCCAGCGCGACGGCGATCTGGTTGAGGATGGCGTCTGCGTCGGCTTTATCACCGAAAAGCTTGGCCTCAGCCAGCCGACCGTTACCGGCCACCTGCAGCTGCTGGCGAAGGCCGGGCTGGTAACCTCAAAACGCATCAAAAACTGGGTGTTCTACAAGCTGGTGCCGCAGCGGCTGGCCGAAGCCAGCGCGGCGGTCAGCGCGCTGACGCACACCGCAACGGAGACGATCGCTAAGTAAGCACGCCACCGCACTGCTCCTCCGCCCGGTACTCAAAGTAGTCGAAGTCGGCATACGCGTTTTCACCGGTAAAGTCCTGGCAGCACAGGCCGACGAAGGTGCCGGTAAAGCGCTCAATGCCGCGCTCTTTAAAGTATTCGTCCGACAGTTTGCTGAACTCAACATAGCCGCCGACCGGATGCCACGTGGTTTCGTCGGCGGACCAGAAGAAGAACGCCGCATCGAAGCTGACCTCCACTTTCAGATACACCGGGCCGTCATGGCCCGTTTCCGTGCCGCTTTCCGTTGGCTGGCTGAGCCGGTTGAGATCGTTAATCATCAGATTAACGACGCGCCTGCCGTCAGCGCCGCGCGTCAGGTAGAGATAGAGGTAGTGGGTGGTGTCGTAAATACACACCAGCCCGGCCATCTGCTGGAACGAGGTCGGCTGGAAATCGACGCGGGTCTGCGCGGTGAAGGCGAAATCGGTCTGCCGCCGCGCCACCAGGCTCTGGCAGTGGCGCGAGCTGAGGGATTCGCGGCCGTACAGCCGCAGCCAGCCTTTACGTGCCTGCAGGCTGCACACCGACTCCGGCAGCGGAATACGCAGCGTCTGCAGCCACAGCGGCAGTGTCGGTGAATCAAAATCCTCACGCACAGGCAGAGCCGGCCACGGTCTCTCAGCCAGCGGCGAGTGCACCTGCAGCCGCGGGGTGTTTTTCCCGCTGGTCAGCCGCAGCCAGCCCTCTTCGTTCCAGTACACCGCCTGGATCGCCGTTTCCCGTCCCATGGTGCTGCGGCCGCGTGACGGCAGCGGCCGGCCGCACAGGTGCACCATAAACCAGTCGCCCTGCGGCGTTTGCACCAGGTCGGCGTGGCCCGTGCGCTGCAGCGGCAGGCGGCAGTCGTAGCGCGAGGTCAGCATCTGGCCGATCGGGTCAGTCTCATAGGGGCCGAGTAAATTACGCGAGCGCACCATCGTTACGCCGTGGTTGTAAAAGGTGCCGCCCTCGGCGGTCAGCAGGTAAAACCAGCCGTCGCGCTGATAGAGATGCGGCCCTTCGGTGATCCCCAGCTCGCTGCCGCCGTAGATCGTGCGGCACTCGCCGGTCAGGCGCTGCTGCTGCGGGTCATACTGCTGGATGATGATGCCGTTCCACTTCGGGAAGCCCGGCTTGCCGCCGTCGCGGTAGCTCATCTCCATGCTCACCAGCCATGTGCTGCCGTCAGCGTGGTGAAACAGCGACGGGTCGATGCCGCGACCGTTCAGGTAGACCGGCTCTGACCACTCGCCTTCGATATCGCGGGTGGTGACCACGTAGTTGTTGACGTCCCAGAAGCGGCCGCTGAGGTTTTTCACGTCGCTGTAGACCAGGTAAAACACGCCCTCTTTTTCACTCAGGCAGGGGGCATAGACGCCGCCGGAGTCCGGGTTACCGCGCATATCCAGCTGGCTGGCCCGGTTCAGCGGATGGGCTATCAGCGACCAGTGTTTTAAATCATACGACTTATAGAGGCAGACGCCGGGAAACCACTCAAAGGTCGAAGTGGCGATATAGTAAGCGCCATTGGCAAAGAGTATCGACGGGTCCGGGTTAAAACCGGGCAGGATCGGATTGGTAATGGTGGTCATTTTATCTCTCCCTGGGCATCAGCCAGTGCGCTAACGGTGGGTTGCGGACTTGCCGGCGCGTGTTCGGCAGCAACGGGGTGGTGGCGGTAGTTTCTGAGGATCAGGATCAGGCTGAGCAGCAGCAGTGCAGGGATCGCGGTGAAAATCAGACGGATGCACAGCACGGCGCTCTCGCTCTGTAGTGTCGCGCCCCCGGTATAGCCGCCGAACGTTAATATCCAGCCCATCAGCGCGCCGCCAATGGCGATGCCAACCTTAATGGCAAAGATATTGGTGGAGAACACCAGCCCGCTAAATGATTTCCCCGCCTGCCGTTCCACATGGTCAATGATGTCGCTCAGCAGGCTCCACTGCAGCGGCGTGGCCATTGAGTTAATCAGATGGATAATGCCAATGAGAGCGCAGATGGCGACGGCCTGCTGCGAGGGGACAAAGAACAGACCGATCATAATCAGTGCCTGCAGCGACATCGCCAGTTTATAAGCCCGCAGCCGTTCGATGCGTTTTGCGACCAGCGGGGTCAGCATTGAGCCAAAAAACTTGGCGGCGAGGATCAGCGTCAGCACCACGCTGACCAGCTCCGGGCGCTGCAGGTAATACGTCACGAAGTACATGGCGCCACCGGTTTTTAAAATCCCGGCGGTCAGGTTTACCACGTTGAGAGTAAACAGCTTGCGCCAGTTGGCATCCTCCGCCAGATAGCGCAGTTCGCTGAACACGCTGCTAAACTTCTGGCTGCGGTCTACCGGGCGAATATAGCGCTCGCGGGTCATGGCGAAGCAGAGGTAAAACATCAGCGTGCTGAGCCCGCCCATCAGCAGCATGGCGTAAAAGTAGCCGTGCTGCAGGTTACCGCCGCCCAGTACTTTGGTCAGCGGCAACGCCACCAGCGATACCAGAACGCCGCCCAGCGCCGCAAAGGCGAAACGGTAAGACTGCATCGACACCCGCTCCGCCGGGTTTTGCGACAGGTTGTTGATCAGCGCACAGTAGGGGACGTTAACCAGCGTATACAGCAGCGACAGCGCGGTGTAGGAGATATAGGCGTAAACCAGCTTGCCGGTCTCGCCGAACTCCGGCGTGTAAAAGGTCAGTGAACCAATTACGCCGAACGGCAACGCGAACCACAGCAGATAAGGGCGGAACTGGCCATGCCTGGTCAGCGTATGGTCGGCCAGGAAACCGATCCAGACGTCGAAAAAGGCGTCCAGCACCCTGACCACCAGGAACATAATGCCCATATGGTAGGCGCTGAGGCCATAAATGTCGGTGTAGAAAAAGGCCATAAACAGCATGATGGTTTGCCAGATGATGTTTGACGCACCATCACCGAGGCCGTAACCGATTTTTTCTCTGAACGTCAGTGCAGACATAGGGAGTCCTTTTTTGATTTTATTGTCAGGGCAGGCAAGCCGGGCTTGCGATATCAAAAATAGGCCTTATCAGGGCGCAATAATGTAGTGGAAAACGAGTGGAATATAATTTTCTTGCGCAGGAGGGGTAACGGCGATCACTGTTTTGCAAAGAAGCCGTTGGGCGGTCAGCCGGGCGAGGGTGCTGGCAGTGTTTCAGTCAGGTAACGCAGAGATAAGCCCTGGTCAGGCGGATGATGATAGCGACGCACTATCCGTCGGCGGCAGGCGTCAGCACGGCCACGTCATGGTAAGAGGAGAGCTGGCGGGTGGTGCGGCTGCGCTGGCGGAAGGTTTTCGGCGATACGCCCATCAGCGCTTTAAATTTGTAGCAATAGTAGGCGCTGTCGGTAAAGTCGCAGCGGTAGGCGACGTCGGTTATGCTCAGGTCGCTGTTTCTCAGCAACTCTGCGGACCGGGCGATCTTCTTGCGGATCAGATACTCCTTAAAGCCGACCTGCATAATCTTTTTAAAGGTGCGCGAGAAGTGGCTGGTGGAGAGCCCGCAGCGGGCGGCGGCCTCGGTCAGTGAGAGGGTAAAGCGCTGCTGGTGTTCCAGCCACACCACAAAATCAATCAGCGTATCGAACGGGCCTGCCTTATCGCCTCTGACGATGACTTTATCAGCCTGTTCGCCGCAGCCGTACACCGTGTTGAGCAGCAGCACCAGCAGCGGATCGATCTGCTCCGGGCCCTGCGGCGCGGCGTGCAGCTCGCTAAACCAGGTAAACAGAAACTGCAGCCGCTCGGCCTGCTGCGGGTTAAGCTGCAGCACAAAACCGGCCTGCAGATCGCCCAGCTGAAACGGGTATTTCAGGCGATGATGCACGGCCTGCTGGTACTGCAGTAAAAAGCGCTGATGATCGCCGCTGTGCTCCAGTTCCATATCGTGCAGCACCATCGAGCCAACAAACACCAGGGTGTTGTCCTGCACGCTGAATTTTTCACTGCCGATCGAGAACGCGCCGCGCGCGCGACGAAACCACATAATCTCATGTTCCAGATGCACGTGCGGGCGGATCGCCACGCCGTCCACCGGCACGCCTTCACCGGCACGCAGCATGTAATCCACGCCCAGCGTGGTTTCAATTTTTTCATAAAAGCGATCGGAATGGGACATGGCACAACACGGCGCAATTCCAGGAGCGGTTACTATTACGTTATCGCGCAGGCGAAAGCAATCCACCGTGCAGCGGCCCGCGGCCGTTCAGTTTTTTTTAACAACACCCACAGATTTTTTGGCTGCCATTTTCATCAGAATTTTCATAGTATGAAAGGCTCCGGGGTGTTCCCGGAGAAACTCAGCCAGGAGGAACTATGTCGGGTCATTTTTTAGAAATCGCCACGAAGCGTCGCAGTATCTATGTACTGGGTAACGATCTGCCACTGTCGAAAGAAGACGTTGCAGCGCTGATTAAAGAAGCCGTCCGTCAGGCACCGTCGTCCTTTAACTCACAGTCATCCCGCGTGGTGGTGCTGTTCGGTGAAGAGCATAAGAAGCTGTGGGAGATCACCCGCGAGCAGCTGCGCAAAATCGTCCCGGCCGAGAATTTCCAGGGCACCAGCGATAAGATGGATATGTTTGCCGCCTCCGCCGGTTCCGTACTGTTCTTCGAAGATGAAACCGTGATTGCCGGCCTGCAGGAGCAGTTCCCGAGCTACGCCGATAACTTCCCAATCTGGTCTGAGCACAGCACCGGCATCGCCCAGTACGCCGTCTGGCTGGCGCTGGCCGAGCAGGAGATCGGTGCCAACCTGCAGCACTACACCCCGCTGATCGACAACGACGTGCGCGAGGCATGGGATATCCCGGCCAGCTGGAAACTGCGCGCGCACCTGAACTTTGGTTCTGTCCAGGCCCCGGCGAAAGATAAAACCTATATCGAAGACGATAAACGCTTTAAGGTGCTGGGCTAACGCTCTGTGCTACCACGGATTCGGTGCCTGCCGGGTCCGGTTTAATTCGGCAGTCTTTTGCGGCTGCCGGATTGCTCCTAAACTCTGTCAGTTCCTCTCTCTGCTGGTTCGCTTATTTTTCGATTATTTGTTGTTGTGGCTTAAAATTTAATGTAATAAATACAATAAGTTAAATATATATTCTTGCTAAGAAATGGTGAGTCCATTTACTCTAAATGTCATGTTTTTCTGCAAAAAAACTTTCTATTTTTTAAGGTGGGTGTAGAATACTTATCAGGAGGGAAGCAATATGAAGATTAAACCCTTGGTTGAGAATGAGATAACTCGATTTGAACCGGGTAAAATTTTTACCTATGGAGATTTATCTCCATTTCTTTCAAATCCTGAAACTACGGTGAAGGCTGTCAGTCGTCTGGTGAAGAATGGCGACATTAAAAGGTTCGCAAAAGGGCAGTTTTATCGTCCAAAGAAAGGGATTTTTGGCGAAATGCAGCTCAGTGATACTGAGAAGCTGAACACCTTCATCTATCAGGATGGCAAGCGGAGAGGTTATGTTACGGGAACAGGCCTCTATAACAGACTGGGTCTGACCACTCAGGTACCCAGAACGATTACCATTGCCAGTAACAAATCACCACAGCGCAAGAATCTTGGCACGATCGAAGTTAAATTAGTGAAAGCTAAAGCGCCTGTTTCGGAATCCAACAGAGAATATCTTGAGATCCTTGATGTACTTTCAGATATTAAGAAAATACCGGACAGTAATCCTTCATCCGTCATGAAGGTGATGGCAGGGAAACTGAAGGATATCGACAAAAGTGATCTTGATGAGATTATTAATCTGTCCGGTTTTTATTCGCCTGCAACGAGAGCCTTGTTAGGGTTGTTGACAGAGAAAATTAATATAAATATAGCGGAGAATATCAAAAAACAGCTCAATCCGACTACCCGCTACCGAGTTGGACTGGACGGTTCCTGGGATAATGCTGATAAATGGAATGTCGAATGAACCTTCATGATAATCCAGAAATGTTTCTTGAACTGATTAACCGGACAGCAGATCACTTTAAGATCCCAGAGGTTTATGTCGAGAAGGATTACTGGGTTACACGAGTCCTTCTCCAGCTAAGCCAGTCTGAGTTCAGGGAGGATTTTATTTTTAAAGGTGGAACGGCGTTATCCAGGGTCTTTGGTCTGATTCAAAGGTTTTCAGAAGATGTCGATCTGGCCATGTTTAACCATCGGGCGCTTAGCGATAACCAGATTAAAAAGCGTATAAGGGCCGCTGAGCAAAGGATTTCTGCCGGATTGACTTATATTGAGAGTCCTGGTGAGTCCAAAGGAAGTCAATTCCGGAAAGTCTATTATGAGTTTCCACGAATCGTTGATGGAGATTTTGGTCACGCCTCGGATGTTATTCTGCTTGAAATAAACAGTTTTACCTCACCTGAGCCTTTTTCTCCTATGCCTGTTGAATCACTGATTGCAGAATTCATCAGGAAAGGGCTGATTGAGGGTGGTGATGCGGTGATAACACGTTTCGGACTGGAAAGATTTGCAATCAACGTTCTCGACATCAAACGAACGGTTGCGGAAAAAATATTAGGATTGGTCAGAGCATCCAGGTCCGAAGACCCACAGCAGGCATTATCTGATAAAATTCGGCATATATATGATCTATGCATGATTAAACGTGATGCACAATATAGTCAGCTTTTTTATTCTGATGAACTTTTGGATATGGTCGATCTTGTGAAACAGGCCGACAGAGATCAGTTCGAAGATGCAGGAATCTGGCTTGATCAGCCTTTGCATGAGAGTGTGCTTTTCAGCCAGCCACTTGAAACCTGGGAAAATATCAGGGGTGTTTTCCACGGTGCTTTTTCTGAACTGGTTTACGACGGCGATCTTCCCTCTGACGACGAGGTGATTGGGGTACTCTCCTCAGTAGCCGATCTTCTCAAAAGAATGCATGACTGAAAGAGTAGTAATCAAGAACGTAAAAAACCTTGTTCGTTAATTAATTTTACGGTCACCACCTCGATGGTCTGTTCACTGGCTTTGCTGCGCTATTGCGGGCGGCCTCCCTGCCGCCCCCGGGTGCTGAAAAAATCAGAACTTATAGCTGGCACCCACCTGCCAGCTGCGGTCGCGGCCGATCCAGCAGTAGTTGCTGTCGTAGCAGGTGTAGGTGAACTTATTGGTCAGGTTCTGCGCCCCGGCCTTCACGGTTAAGCCCTTCAGGCTGTTGCTGACCACCCCCATGTCGTACGCCACGGCGGCGTCAAACTGGGTATTGCCGCCGATGGCGGGCACCGAGTTGTCCGGAGTGATCGCGGTTTTGCCCTGATAGCGCATCCCGGCACCAAGCATCAGGCCGTTAAGCGGGCCGCTGGCAAAGGTGTAGTCGCTCCACAGGTTCAGGGTGTTTTCCGGCACCTGGGTGGCGCGCTGGCCCTGATAACGGTCGTCCTGCACGTTAATCGCCCGCGTATAGGCGTAGCTGGCGATCAGGTTCAGGTTCTCCAGCGGACGGCTCACCGCGCTGAACTCAAACCCTTTCGATTCGATCTCACCGGTCTGGCGGTAGTTCGCCAGCCCACCCACGTAAGTGTTATCGGTGGTCAGCACGTTCTTCTGATTGATCTTAAACACCGAGGCGGTCAGCGTGGTGGCGTAGTCGGCCAGCAGCGTTTTCACCCCGCCTTCCACCTGCTTGCTGGTGGTCGGTTTCACCTGGGTGGCGCTCAGCGTGCCAATCGGCGACACCGGCAGGAAGCCTTCCGAATAGCTGATAAACGGCGCGATGCCGTTGTCGAACTGGTACAGCGCGCCGAGGCGTTTAGTGACGCGATCCTGGTCGACCCAGCTTTTATCACCACCGTTGAGGTGATCGGTGGTGGTGGAGCGGTAGTCGTCGTAGCGCAGGCTGGCGATCAGGTTCAGCCCGCCAAACTCGACCTGATCCTGCAGATAGTAACCGGCCTGGTTAAAGCTCATATGCTGGCGCGTGGCCGCATACAGGCCGAGATTGTTATCGGTGACCACGCCGTGATCCGGGTTCTGCATATCGATCGCCGGATAAACGCTGCCGTAATCATAGTTAAAGTTGGCGTTCAGGCGCTGATAGTCAACGCCGGCCAGCAGATGGTGTTTCCACTCGCCCAGGCTGAGCGTTTTCGTCAGCTGGTTGTCGATATTAACGTTGTTCAGCGACTCATCGGTAGTGTAACCAAAGCGCGACAGGGTGGTGTCGCTGCCGCTGGTGCCGGTGGAGTAGATGCTGCGCTGGTATGATTCCACGTGGGCATAACGTGCTTTCTGCACCACGCCCCAGCCGCTGTCGAACTGGTGCTCGAAGGTGTAGCCGATCAGCGTCTGGCGCTGTTTGAAGCCGTTCCAGCGGTCGCCGGCGTAGTCATCACGGCTGGCCGAACCGCTGCGCAGGTAAGCCAGCGGCAGCGGGTTGGACGGCGTCAGGCTCGGCTGATCCTGGTAGATGGCATCGATGGTCAGGCGCGTCTGGTCTGACGGCTGCCAGCTGACGGACGGGGCCAGCAGATAGCCTTCATGTTTGGTGGTCTGTGCCTGATCGTCACCGGCGCTGGCCTTGCCGATAAAGCGGTAGTTCCAGTCGCTGTCGGCGATCTGGCCGGTGGAGTCCAGCGTGCCTTCACGCAGCGCGCGGTTGCCGGTGGTGAACTCCACCTCGGTGCTCTGCTCTTTTTTCGGCGTTTTACCCTGAATATTCACCAGCCCGCCCGGCGAGGCGTTGCCGTACAGCACCGAGGAGGGGCCTTTCAGGATATCCACCTGCTCGATCAGGATCGGATCGATGCCGGCTTTGGTATTGCCGCTGACGTTGTACGGCAGCTGCAGCCCGTTGTAGTACTCGTGCTCGGCGCTGAAGCCGCGAATTTTGTACTCACTCATATAGGTGGTGGAGCCGCGCATTTCGGTCGCCACGCCCGCTTCGTAGCGCAGGATCTCATTCAGTGAATTTGCATGGCGCTTCTCAATTTCCGCCTTGCTGATGGTATCGATAGTCTGCGCGGTACGGCTTTCCGGCACCGCCGATTTACTGGCGCTGTTGGTATAGGGCGCAACGCTGTTTTCGGCGCTACCGCCACCGGCGGTGACCACCAGCGTGCCGTCGCTGTTAGCGGTGGCGGCCTGCGCCAGCGGTGAGAGGGAGGCCGCAATGCTGAGCGCCAGAAGGGAGAAATGCCGGTAACCGTGCCTTGCCATAAAGAAAGTCTCTCTGTTTTTATCAAATTCGCGGCGGCTATTATTGCTGAAAGATTCGCATTCGCACCTATGCGAACTGCCGGATTGCGTATGCGGGATGACAAAAGCGGGCGGACAGAGGCCGGGGCAACCGGCACGGCGCTGTTATCCGGCGTAATTCACAGTCAGGATCCCGGCGATAATGTCCGTTGCTTTCAGGAACTATCGCCAGCCCGGTCAGCTCGTGATGAGGCGGGCCCCGGTCACAGGCGAACAGGACAACCGGGATCGGGTGTTTGCTCAACCGGCCTGCAGCGCGCTGGGTGCCACGCCGTAGCGGCGGCGAAAGGCGGTAGCGAAGTTGCTGGCGTGCTGGTAGCCGGACATCCACGCCGCCTGCTGCACGCTGTGCCCCTGCTGCAGGTAGCGCCTGGCCTGCGCCAGCCGGCAGTCGCGCAGATAGTTAAACACCGAGTCGCCGTAGGCCTGGCGGAACTTGCTGCGCAGGCTGCTCGGGCTCATCGCCGCCGCCCGCGCCAGCTCTGCCAGCGTATGGGGTTGCTCGGGGCTGGCGGCGATCAGCTGGCGCACCTGCTCCAGCCGCGCCCGTTCACCGGGCGGCAAAGGTGGGGTTAACGAGGCAACCGCCATGCCGCTTTGCGGCGATGCGGCGGCAACGGGCCGGGTAATACCGGCGGTCGCCACCGCGTCTGCCCTGGCTTCAGCGGCGGCGGAGGCAAATGCCGGTGGGCTTTCCTGCGGGATGGCCGCCGTGTTACCCGCAGTTTTCGCCATTCCGGAACGAGATACTGTACCTGCTGTACCTGCTGTACCTGCTGTACCTGCTGTACCTGCTGTACCTGCTGTACCCGTCTGTGAAGCGGCTTCGGCCGGTTCGGCCAGCAGCTGTTGCGCCAGCAGCTGCAGCAGCAGCCCCTCCAGCATCAGCTGGCGCACCAGCGGATCGGCACAGGGCTGCAGCACCCCCCGTAGCCCGGTCAGCAGATGGTCCGGGATCTGCCACACCTCCGAACCGGGATAGCGCTGCTGCCAGGCCCCGAGCAGGGTGGCGATCTCCGATCCCGGTTGAAACCGCGCCGGATTAATGCCCAGGGTGATGGCAACCAGCCGCTGGCCCGCGTCGTGGCGTGCCTTCAGCTCCAGCCGGTCGCCAATTGAGGTGGCCAGCGCCATGCCGCCGCGCATTAGCTGGGGTTCGCCGTTCAGCCACAGCTGCACGCAGCCGCTGACCACCACCAGAATATAGAGCGGGGAGTGGCCGGCGGAGGTGGTTTCATACGGCTGGACGATCTGCAGGTCGGAGCAGGTAACGCTGAGCCCGGAGGGCAACAGATGCTCGTCGACGTAACCCTGCACCACGGTGGCGGCAAGCGAACGCTGCGGCGCGCTGCCCAGCGCCGGAAAGCGGTAGTCAATGGCGTGGCGCTGGCCATATTCAAGAAAGTTTGCCACCGAGAAGCGTTGTTCCTGGCGGGCATGTCGCTGTGTATTCATGGAACTCCGCTGGCTGGGGGAAGGGCCGCTCAGGTCTGAACGTCGGATAGTGCCAATAATAGCATCGGTAATTTCAGTGGTAAATTAAATGATACTTATTCTCATCAGTCGCCCTGTATGCGGCGTCGGCGACACGCGCTGCCACCTGCCTGCTGGCAAAGCGAAACCCACCCGCATCATCTGATTAACCTTTTGGTAATAATTCAATCTATTGATTTACATCAATAATACCGTTTCTTTTTACGCGGCTTTTGATTGCTTTTTTGATCGCGGATCGTATAAAGTGTATTTGAAATGCATCTTATGGTTGATGCAGCATCCTCTACCCACTTGGCACTGGCCGCGACGGCCAGGCTTACCGTAAGGAAAGAAACATGAATCAGAACCTCGACTCCGCACAGCTGATTAGCGCCCTCGACAACGTGATGGTGATCTCCACCACCGATCTGCAGGGCACCATTACCTACGTTAACGATCTGTTCTGTACCCTGACCGGCTACCAGCGCGAAGAGCTGCTCGGCCAGCCGCACAGCATCGTGCGCCATCCTTCGGTGCCAAAAGCCACCTATAAGGAGATGTGGGACACTATTAAAGCGGGCGAGATCTGGACCGGTATCATCCCCAACGTCGGTAAAGGCGGTGGCCTGTACGTGGTCGATACCACGGTGCAGCCGCTGTATGACCAGCAGGGCAATATCAACGCTTACATCAGCATCCGCCGGGTGATCAACGATCTGATGACCGACTTTGACGCGGTGGAGTTCTCCAAAGAGCAGTTCGACGAATTTTACGACAACTAAGCCATGAACAAACCCATCGAACGTGTGCTGATCGCTTACGGTTCTGAATCCGGCAACGCCCGGGCGCTGGCCGAATACCTGGGCGGTGCGACATTCCTGCAGCCCTTCGCGCCGCAGGTGACGGAACTGAACCAGCTGCTACAGGCGGAGCCGAATGAGGGCGACCTGCTGCTGCTGCTGACCAGCTCGTTCGGTGACGGCGAACCGCCCGCCAACGCCGACCGGCTGCTGGAGCAGCTGCCGCACTACGCCGCGCCCGGCGGCCTGCGCTACGCCATTTTCGGCCTTGGCGATACCGCCTATCCGCAGTTCTGCGGCTTCAGCAAGGCGCTCGACGCCGCGCTGGCCGCGCAGGGCGGGCAGGCGCTGATTAACCGGGTAGATGCCGACGCCGGCTATCAGGACTTCTTCCGCCAGTGGCTGGCGGTGGTGGAAAAGGTGCTGCAGGGCGATGCTGAGGCCGGGCAGGCGCTGCGGCTGCAGGTGACGCCTTACGGTGAGCAGAACGCCTTTACCGCCCGGGTGCTGGAACGATCGCACCTCAGCGGCAGTGCGCCACACGCCTGGCATATCCGGCTGGATATCCGCGGCAGCGGCATCCGCTATCGTGCCGGTGATACGCTCTGGGTTTTACCAGAGAACGACCCAACGCTGCTGGCCGGGCTGGCGGCAGGACTGGGCGATGAACGGGCGATTACCCAGCTGCGCGATAAAGAGCTGCGCCAGCTGAGTAAGGGCGTGCTGCGCGAACTGGCGAAGCTGGGCGGCAGCGAGGCGCTGAAGGCGCTGCTGAAAAGCAGCCAGCGTAAGGCGCTGGAAGCGTACCTGTGGGGCGCAGACCTGCTGGACGTGCTGCAGGACCACTGCCCGCCCGGCTCCGTCAGCCTGGCGCAGCTGCTGGAGATCCTGTCGCCGTGCCTGCCGCGCGCCTACTCGATCGCCTCGGCCGGCGATGAGCAGACGCTGGATCTCTGTGTACGTGAAGTCAGCTACGCGCGCGACGGCCGCCCGCGGCAGGGGATGGCGACCGGCTGGCTGCTGGCGCAGGACGCGGTGAAGATCTTTGTGCGCAGCAACCCCGCCTGCTGGCTGCCGGAGGACGCTGACGCCCCGCTGCTGCTGGTCGGTACCGGCACCGGCATCGCGCCGCTGATCGGCCTGACCCGCGAAATGGCGGGCAGCGGGCAGCAGCGTGAAACCTGCCTGATTTTTGGTGATAAACAGCGCGAGGTGGATTTCCTTTATCGTCAGGAGCTGGAAGCGCATCTGGCCGACGGGGTACTGAGCAGCCTGCTGACCGCCTTCTCCCGCGACGGCGACAGCAAATACTACGTGCAGCACGCAATAGCCGATCACGCTGACCAGATTGCCGGGCTGCTGCAGCGCGGCGCGCATATCTACCTTTGTGGCAACCGGCGCCATCTCGAAAGCGCGGTACGGGCGGCGCTGGATGCGGTGGCGCGTGAGGCAGGGTGGCCAGAGGGTGAGTTATGGCCGCAGTTGCTGGGGCAGGGAAGGCTGCATCTTGAACTGTACTGACACTGAGGCACTGCTCCACCATGCAGCACTCTCTGGAGTCTTCAGGAGTCATTACTGATATGCAGGCCAGACAGGGCAGCCGGCTTGAGGCAATCCCCGACAAAATAATTGCTGAGGTGCTGGCCCGCCCGGGCGCGATCTTCAATTGATACATTTACGCTATCAATCATGTGGTTAAACGGTATTGGTTAAGCTTTGCAGGAAATCGGTATAAGAGTAGCGTCACATTACTTTCTTACTACCGACATATGGAGCTGCTAAGCCGATGACCTCTCTTGATAATTCCCCGTTCTACGCCGCCGATATTATCCGCTCACGCCTCAACGGCCTGAATCCGCGCGTGGCCTTTATCCTCGGTTCCGGCCTGGGGGAACTGGCGGAGCAGATCGAAAATCCGGTGGTGTTCTCATATGCCGAACTGCCGGGCTTCCCGGTCAGCACCGTACACGGCCACGCCGGTGAGCTGGTGGCCGGAACCCTGTCCGGCGTGCCGGTGCTGTGCATGAAGGGGCGCGGCCACTTCTATGAAGGGCGCGGCATGGCGGTGATGACCAGCGCTATTCGTACTTTTAAACTGCTCGGTTGCGAAATCCTCTTCTCCACCAACGCCGCCGGTTCTCTGCGCCCGGAGGTCGGCCCCGGCAGCCTGGTGGCGCTGAACGATCATATCAATACCATGCCCGGCACGCCGACCGTCGGCCCGAACGACGACCGCTTTGGCGACCGCTTCTTCTCACTGGCTAACGCTTACGATGCTGACTACCGCGGCGTGCTGCAGCAGGTGGCCAGCGAACAGGGCTTCCCGCTGACCGAAGGGGTGTTTGTCTCCTATTCCGGCCCGAACTTCGAAACCGCCGCCGAAATCCGTATGATGCAGATCATCGGCGGTGACGTGGTCGGCATGTCGGTGGTGCCGGAAGTTATCAGCGCCCGCCACTGCGGCCTGAAAGTGGTGGCGGTAGCGGCGATCACCAACCTCGCGGAAGGCCTCGGTGACGTTGAGCTCTCCCATGCGCAAACGCTTGCGGCCGCGCAGCTCTCTAAGCAGAATTTTATCAATCTGATCTGCGGCTTCCTCGGCAAACTTTCCTGAGCAGACACTAAACGGCGGGCAGCGTGATGGCGATACAACTACGCTTGAAGATTATGATGTTCCTGCAGTACTTCATCTGGGGGGCCTGGCTGGTCACGCTGGGTGCTTATCTGATTAACACCCTCGGCTTTCGCGGAGCCGACGTGGGCCTGGTCTACAGCGCCAAGGGTATTGCGGCGCTGCTGATGCCGCCGCTGATTGGCATCGTCGCCGATAAGTGGCTGCCAGCCAACCGGGTCTACGCGCTGTGCCACCTGACCTGCGCCGGCATGCTGGTGTGGGCGGCCGGGGCCAGCCAGCCGCAGCTGATGTTCTGGGCGATGCTGGGCAATGCGATGGCGTTTATGCCGACGCTGGCGCTCTCCAACACCATCGCCTACGCCGGGCTGGAGAAGGCCGGGCTGGATACCGTCAGCCACTTTCCCGCCATCCGTGTGCTGGGCACGGTCGGCTTTATCGCGGCGATGTGGGCGGTCAGCCTGCTGCAGCTGGAGCTGAGCAACGTGCAGCTGTATATCGCCGCCGGGGCATCGCTGCTGCTGGCGCTGTATGCGCTGACCCTGCCGACCACGCCGATCGTCAAAGGGCTGCCCTCGCGCAGCTGGGTCAGCCGGCTGGGGCTGGATGCGCTGGTGCTGTTTAAAAATCCGCGCATGTCGGTGTTCTTCCTGTTCGCCATGCTGCTCGGTGCGGTGCTGCAAATCACCAACACCTTCGGCAGCCCGTTCCTGCACGACTTTGCCCGCCAGCCGCAGTTTGCTGACAGCCTGGTGACGCGCTATCCGTCGATGCTGCTGTCGGTGTCGCAGATTTCGGAAGTGGCGTTTATCCTCACCATTCCCTACTTCCTGCGGCGCTTCGGCATCAAAACGGTGATGCTGATGAGCATGATCGCCTGGGTGCTGCGCTTTGCGCTGTTTGCCTGGGGCGACCCGTCGGCGTTTGGTTTTGTGCTGCTGCTGCTGTCGATGGTGGTCTACGGCTGCGCGTTTGATTTCTTCACCATCTCCGGTTCGGTGTTTGTTGAGCAGGAGGTGGACTCGCGGATGCGGGCCAGCGCGCAGGGGCTGTTTATGACCATGGTCAACGGCGTCGGCGCCTGGCTGGGCGCGATCCTCAGCGGCTGGGTAGTGGACTACTTCTCCGTGGCCGGGGTAAAAGACTGGACCAGCATCTGGCTGGTGTTTGCCGCCTACGCGCTGGTGCTGGCGGTGGTGTTCCAGTTCAGCTTCTCCTGGCGACACTCGCGTCCGGCCGCGTCTGCCGCCGTCACCCATTAGCGTTCCGTCTGGTACAAGCCGCTAATGCGGTGGTAAATTATGGGGTTTCCCGCTATGGAAACCCCATGAACCCGTCATCCCGCCCGCACCGCCCGGACCTCAAGCTGCTGCGCTACTTTCAGACGGTGGCGGAGGAGCTGCACTTTGGCCGCGCCGCCACCCGCCTGAATATGTCGCAGCCGCCGCTCAGCTTCCATATCAAAGAGCTTGAATCCCAGCTCGGCACCCAGCTGTTCGTGCGCCATTCGCGCAGCGTGGTGCTGACCCACGCCGGGGAGGTGCTGCTGAATAAAACCCGCGCGCTGCTTAACAGCGTCGAGTGCGCCTTTGCCGAGGTGGAGCAGATAGGCCGGGGCGAGAGCGGGCGCATCCGGCTGGGGATTGTCGGCACCGCCATCTGGGGTGGCCTGCGCCCGGCGATCCGCCGTTATATGCAGGACTACCCGGCAAGCGAAATTCTGTTTTACGAAAAATCACCGGGCGACCAGCTGGCGCTGCTGCAGCGCAACGAGATCGACGCCGGCATCTGGCGCATGGAGACCCACCCGCCGTGCGGGCTGCACAGCGAAAAGCTTAACGACGCCACCTTTATGGTGGCGCTGCCCGTGGAGCACCCGCTGACTCAGCAGCCGGCGATCGACATTCGTCAGCTGCGCGAGGAAGATTTTGTCACCATGACCGCAGTCCACTCCGACTGGACCTTTCTGCAGAAGGTGTGTGCCGAGGCCGGTTTCACCCCTAAGGTGGTGCGCGAAGCGGTGGAGCCGCAGACGGTGCTGGCGCTGGTCAGTATCGGCCTTGGCCTGACTATAATGGCCGACAGCTACGCGCAGATGAGCTGGCCGGGCGTTACCTTCCGCCCGATGGTGCAGGCGATCCCGGCCGACCTCTATGCGGTCTATGCGCCGGAGCAGCTGACCGGAGTGACGAGGAGGCTGATTGAGGCGCTGAAGAAGTCGGCGGGGCTGGAAATCGCGTAGCGCCGCTAACGGCGGATGCAGCCCCTGCTGGCGGGCAAACGCCTTCGGCAGATAGTCCACGATGACCCGCACGTGAGGAGAGACCACTAACAGGTACGGATACTGCACCGTGATGGAAAACTTGACTGGCGGGTTACGGAGGGGAGTCCCGGGACTTTCAACCGCCCGAGTCGTCCCGTTTTTCCTGCCATGGCGGCGGTTTCGACCAGCATTCCACCCCTTATCACGATCCGTAATGCTTAAGTTATTCTGCTGTTATTGCTGAATGAACGGTGATAGCCAGATAAATTGATGACGAGTGTCTTGTTTAGGTGTTCAAATAATTTCAGAGATTATTTGGCTATTTAATCAGCAAGTTATTACCATTCTTTAAGATTATTCCCATATAAATCAGTTAGTAATTCCTTTCATGACCTGTTGCTCATTCCCGCCGGGCTGTTCTATAGTCGCGTCTGTACCCATACGGAAAGTGTCCCGGGTCGCGCTTTGAATGCCGCGACAATCGGCGATCCTGGTGAGTAATGCTTATCAAAAAGGAGCGTTCGCGATGAGCCTGATAAACACAGTACAAAGGAAGGGACCCGGTCTGGAGGGCAGCTCGCTAAATCGCTACCGGCTGGAGATCCCGTCCTGTGATGCAGCGCTGGACGTGGAAGATTTTAGCGGTCTGGAGATGATGAGCGGGCTGTACCGTTATGACGTCACCTTCACCTGCCCGGAGAAAGACCTGCATGCTGCGCACTTCCTGCGTCAGTCGGTCACCCTGACGATGGGGACCGGGCCCTTGCTGAGCATAACGGGATTAAAGCGTGTTCACGGTGTCACTACCCATTTTGAACGTGTCAAAGCCTCGCCAGACCAGGCGACATACCGGCTTATTCTGGAACCCTATCTGGCTTTACTGCGTAACCAGTTTCGCACCCACCGTTTCTTTATCAACCAATCGGTGCCCGAGGTGGTGAAGGCTGTGTTGGCAGAGCATAAATTCAAAGACTGGGAATATGCGTTTAACCTCAAAGGGTGCTACCCGAAGCGCGAACAGATCAACCAGTATCAGGAAAGCGACCTGGCGTTCGTTGAGCGCCTGCTGGCCGAAGTGGGGATTTTCTACTTCTTCACTCTGCAGCCTGACACCCTGACCGAAGTACTGCAGATGGCCGACGCGCAACGTGCCTGGCGGTTTGGTAAAACACTGCCGCTGATCGGGCCGTCCGGCACCCATGGCAACGGCGTGGAGTCGGTGTGGGATATTCACGTTCATCATCAGGTGGTGGAGGCATCCGTCACCGCCGGGGACTACAACCACCGCGCCGCTAACAAAGTTTTACTGACGCCGCCCGCCGACAGGAGCGGCGTTGAAAGTGAGCTGCAGACCTATGGTGACGTCTGGCACTATCGGCCTAAGTACCTTAGCGCAGGCAATAAACATACCCCCGATACAGAGACGGGTAACTTCTGGGCGCGGCTGGAGCATGAACGTTACCTGTCGAGGCAGACCCTGGTCGTCGGCAGCAGCACGGATTATACCTTAGCCCCTGCTGAAGTTGTGACCATCAGCCCGGCTTCACCGATCCAGACCCTGCCCGCAGCGTTAGAAAACGACGTGGTGATTGTGCGGGCCAGCTTTACGGCCAGCCGCAAAGACGCTCTGCAGGTTAACTGGGAGGCGGTTCCCTTCAGCGAAACCCGTTGCTGGCGACCCGCCGCTAAACCCCGCCCGGTGGTGAGCGGCACCCTGATGGCGCGTGTCACCAGCGCCAAAGCGCAGGACAGCTACGCGCATCTCAGCCAGAGCGGCCTCTACTGGGTCAGATTTGACGCCGACCGTGATGAAAAACCAAAGGGCTACGAAAGCATGCCGGTGCGTCTCGCCAAACCCTACGGCGGCGATACCTTCGGCATACACTTCCCGCTGATTCAGGGCACCGAAGTGGCTATCGCCTTCCACGAGGGCGACCGGGATCGCCCCTACATAGCCCATGCGCTGCACGATTCCTATAACCCGGACCACGTGACCGCCGACAATAACACCCGCAACGTGATCCGCACCGCCGGCCTGAACAAACTGCGTATG
This sequence comes from Erwinia sp. Leaf53, assembly GCF_001422605.1. Taxonomy (NCBI): domain Bacteria; kingdom Pseudomonadati; phylum Pseudomonadota; class Gammaproteobacteria; order Enterobacterales; family Erwiniaceae; genus Erwinia; species Erwinia sp. Leaf53. The sequence goes on along the minus strand of NZ_LMLK01000003.1, from coordinate 91,911 downwards.
GAGGACAGGCGCGGCGAGCAGCATATCAAGCTCAGCACCGAATACGGCGGCAAGACGCAGCTGAACCTGGGGCATAACGTTGATGCGCAGCGCGTGCTGCGCGGTGAAGGGGCCGAGCTGCGCACGGATGACTGGTTGAGCCTGCGTGGTGGTAAAGGGGTGTTTATCAGCGCGGATAAACAGACCAAAGCTCAGGGCCATAGCCTGGATATGGATGAAGCTATCCGACAGCTGAGTCAGGCATTGTCGCTGGCACAGAGCCTGAATAAAGCGGCGCAGACGGCAAAGGCTACGCCGGGTGAAATTGACAGCCAGCAGCAGTTGGACGACGCGTTGGGACATCTGAAAGAAGCCGGAATCCTGGCTCATGCGCCAGAAGGCATTGCTGTTCTCAGCCAGCAAGCCATTCGTCTGGCATCGGGCAGTAAAAGCATTGGACTGATGTCAGGGAAAAATACTGATATCAGTGCGGGCCGGTCATTTACCGTCGCCGCTGAGGAAACGGTAAGGCTGTTTGCACAGGGGGCAGGGATGCAGCTGTTTGCCGGTTCAGGCAAAGTCGATATCCAGGCAATGGGCAACGCACTGGATGCTTCCGCACTGGAAGACGTAACCATCAGCAGCACTGAAAACAGCGTGACGATTAATGCCAGTAAGGCGCTGATCCTCAACTGCGGAGGGGCATACATCAAGCTGAGCGAGGGAAATATCGAACTGGGCTGTCCCAAAAATATATTTCTCAAAGCCACAAACGTTGACCAGACCGGGCCCGCAACACGGAATACGCCGGCGCTGACTTTCCCTAAAGGATACCAGGAGAAGTTTACCCTTAAAGACCCACGGTCAGGTGAAATTAAGCCGTTTACGCGCTACAAGATCACCACCGGGGAAGGAGATGTCTTTTTCGGTGCTTCTGATGACGCCGGCAAAACCTCCGCCGTTCATACCTCAATGCCCGCCAGCCTACAGATCGAGTTTCCGGATGAATTGCCTGATGAAGGGCCAGGATTCTGGCTAACGACCGACGATGATTATCGAAGTAGTTAAACCTTGGGTGAATATTGCTTTTAAGCCTGGTTCTGATTTTTTCAGAACTGTTAAAACTGAGTGCGTATATATTAGCGAAAGGAGATCGCCATGCATAAGCCAACGGCATATACATCCCTTAAACCTAAATGCCCGGATGCATTTACCTGCGGGCAGAAAGAGTACTGGGTTGAAATCCAGCTGGTAGACGAAGCAGGCAAACCGGTATCTGCGTTGCCTTACACCCTGGAGAACGAAGCCACCCGCAGCGGTCATCTGCCAGCGTATAAAGGCAGCAGCGACGGTGAAGGCTTGATTCGTGTTACCAGCCTGCACTGGCTGGATCTGACGTTAACCGTTGAGGCACAGCCGCTGGCGGATGAAATGCAGCAGCGGCCTCTGGCAATCAGCCGGCCACCGCGCCGCTCTGCCACGGCTGGCCGGCCGATCGCCAACAGCTGGCGCTCCAACGTGCAGATTAGTGCTGAGCAGAAAGGCTACCTGCACCATTACGTCACCATTGGTGAGCTCTGCGACAGTGCGCCGCAGATTGATAAATGGGAGGCGAAACAGCTGCCGCAGTTTCATTTCCCTGAAGGAAAATCCCTCAAAGGGTTTGAACTAACTCGCGAGCAGCTTGATAAACGTCACGTTATTGAGATCTGCCCGTTCCGGGCCTGGGTGCTGGTACTGCACGATACCAAAGAGTACTCTCTGGCGAACGGGTATAACCTCGGGCTGATGGCGGATATGGCATATGCAAAAGGAGGAGACAGTGTAATAAAACAATTTTTCCTCGAGAAATGCCAGGATCTGTCAACCACGCCAGGTTACGAAGAGTATCCATCTTACGTGCGTGCCCTGACTGTTGATGTGCCATTCAGCCAGCGTTACACATCGGCTGAATTTTTGGACTCATCCGATAAAAAAGACAGCGGAAAGGGCCAGCCTTTACTTGATAGCACTCAGCTTTTTTATGTTGAGTGTGCCGGGCATCTGGTTGTTGCCTGGCGCGGAACTCAGGAAGGCGCCGACTGGTTAACTGACGCTTCGTTTATCCCAGTACCCTGTCCGCCAGAGTTAGCAAAGGCTGGAAGTATTCATGGTGGGTTTTACGATGCGTATAAGTTGGCACAGGAACGATTTAATGAGAAATTCGCACAGATAAAAAAATCATTGTCAGAAGCGAATGAAATAAAAAAATTATTTATCTGTGGGCATAGTCTTGGCGGTGCTCTTGGGCTGACCTATGCAGCTGAAATGAAAGCTGGTGAGCCCATTATTTATACTTACGGTATGCCACGAACTTTTACGGCTGATGCTATCGGCAGTCTGTATCCAATAACGCATTATCGGCATGTTAACGATGCCGACACCATTCCGAGCGTGCCCTTTGATGCCAATTTAGATAACTGGCTGTACGGTAAGTTTGGCTATCTCGGGAATACGCTTGGTTTTTTCTGGGCGCTGCTGGCGGAGATGCCCACTCAGATGCTGGGGGGCTATATCGGCGAACACTACTGGCATCACGGTAAGCCAGTGGTGTTTTTCCGCACGGCACAATCCGTTTCTTACGAGGAGTGCCGGGTGATGATGAACCCCAACACCTGTCGCCGCTATAGCTACCGTTTGCCGATTAAAGCTAAATTATTTCTCGTGCCTTCACTGTCAGAAAGTGAAAATCAACAGGCTAAACAGGCGCAGGAGAGGCTGGTTAAAGCTTATCCGGTGGACGATATGCAGCGTCTTTTTCCGCGTAATACTAATCCTTCATTCGATCATCTTACCAATCCAATGCGCCACTCGATGGCCAGTGAATATCTGCCATTTCTTAATAATCAGCTGCTGGAGTTGGCCTGGCCGCAACTGGCGATGCAGCGTAAGAAGAATCGTGAGGCGTTTAAGCAGCAGATGAAAAAGTATGCCATGCAGGCACCTGAGGAAGAACTGATGCGTAATAAAATATTTCTCGATCTGCAAAGTATGCTGAGCACTACGCTGGATATCACCCACAAGCTACCCGGTGGCGAAAATGCATTGACTCGCTTCAAATCAGAAGCGGAGGAAAAAGTTGAAATTATCTAAACTTATCAATTTAATAGCGCTAGTATTGCCTCTCAGCGGTTGTGCCGTGCGCCCGGACTATACGTTGAGCCCACCTCCTGGCACAGAGTGGATCACGCTGTCGGTGAAACTGCCGCCGCAAACGGAAGTTATACCGATGGATGTTTTGTACCGCTCAGAGAAGTGCCAGCGCGAGGTTTACGATCAAGGCACTGAATCTCACACCAGCATGGACAGAGGTAAAAACCCACAATTGGTGTCTCTCTCTCAGCGGGGTAAAAGTAATATCTGGCAAGCCCAAATCGCGCTTAACGGTGGTGGAAAGTGTGAATGGCAACTCAGTGCCGTAAGAGTCGACATTCAACCTGTAAAGACACTTGCCTTAGCAACAGGAAAGAAAATTATCCCAACGAGCTACGTTTTTGGCTTTGATGACGAAGCTTATGGTGGGGGGGAGGGCTCTGGAAGTAAAAAAGAGACTCGAGGCGATTTAAACCTGCAAACAGAATTATTTCCTGTGATTTTTATCAATCATATGTTCAATGAGACAACGTTTGAAATGTTTGGTGGGGATACGAGGTTTGAAAAATGGAGTCGATACTTCAGGGTGTTCGGAACGAAGGAAATATTAATATCACCGACATTTTATCTTCAAAAAGTGGTGACACTTGAAAGTCCTAAAAATCGCAAAGATCCAGCAGGGATGATAATCACCTATCCTGACGGGGAGGTTGTGCATGAGCGAAAAATCGCTCCAGATTATGAAAAACTACTTTCGATGAAAGAGTGATGAGAAATCAGAGGCGAAATAGTATTTGATAAGTTTTCATGCAGAAAGGCAGCCGAGTATAGGCAGTCTGTTTTTCCGCGTAATACTAATCCGGCCTTTGATCATATCACCAGTCCGATACGCCACTCGATGGCCAGTGAATATCTGCCGTTTCTTAATAACCCGCTGCCGGAGCTTGCCTGGCCGCAGCTGGTGATGCAGCGTAAGAAGAATCGTGAGGCGTTTAAGCAGCAGATGAAAAAGTTTGCCAGGCAGGCACCTGAGATTGAGGATTAACTGTTCAGGTTCAGCCTGTTCATAACCGAGGAATGATTATGTCAAAAGCACTCGTAGTACTTGGCGATAGTACGACTCATGGCGGCAAAGTCATTACCGCCTCGTCAAAAATAATCGTGGACGGTAAAAACGTTGCGGTCGTCGGCGATCGGGTCAGCTGTCCGATTGCAGGGCATGGAACCAGTCAAATTGTGGAAGGCATGCCGCAACGCACCTGCGGCGGTCGGGCGGTGGTGGTTGATGGCTGTCAATGTCAGTGTGGTTGCCGGGTTCTCTCCAGCGCAACCAACAGTACGTTAGGATAAATCATATGGAATGGGAAAGGACTAAAGCATCTGTCAGGGAACTGCCGCTGGCTCCATCCCTGATGTGGTGGTCGCTGAGTGGTGCGCTGGCGCTGATGATTGGGGCTTTATTATTTCTTCTTCATGCTTCCGGCACGGTACCAGCGCTGGCAAATATTGATATCTGGCAGCTTTCACTGGGTGTGCCGGGTGCCTGGCTGCTGATGTTGTCTCTGCGCGGGTGGTGGTTGGTGCGGGCAACAGACGAATACGTCTTTCTGCAGAACGAAGCTCAATTCGCTCAGGAGCAGTGGGAAGCCTGGGCAGGCAGGCACCTTGCCATTCTGGCAGGCAGTGTGCAGTTGCCGGATGGCCTGACTGCCGCCGTGATCCATGAGCCGTCAGCAGCCATTCCGTCTCGCGGGGGACTGACCCGGCGGATGGCCCATATTCACGATCCGCTTAAACTCTGTCTGGCTGGCGTTGAGGAAGCGTTAAGCACGCTGCCGCCAGATCTTCCGCTGCGGGTCACCCTTGTTTCGGATTCCCCCGTTGCACAACTGACTGAGACCTTTGCCAGACACTGGGCGTCGCGTTTTCCTCTGCGTGAGCCGCCGGACGACATTACCGTGACGGCAAGCTTATCCCTGCAGCGTATGGCAGAACGGCTTAAACAGCCTGAGTTAACGGTCGATCTGATTCTGCTAATGCAGCTTAACGGCGGCGAGGCATATAGCGACTGGCTGGCGTCACTGCTGCTGACCAGCGATGACGTAGCGCTTATACATAACCTTGCGCACCCGGCACGTCTGCTACGCCCAATGGCGCTGGATATGGCAGCCTTTGAGCGGGGGTTCACTCTGTTTCTGGAAACGCAGACGGTTGCCTGTACCAGCGTAAGGACGCTGGCCGATGCGCTGAGCTGGGAAAAGTCTGCTGCGTCACTGATGACTACCGGTGCACGCTGTGGCGCGGCATGGCAGCCTGCTGAACGTCTGGTGCTGGAAAAGTTATGCGGTATTCCTGGCCCAATGGCGCCGTGGCTGGTTGTCGTTCTGGCCTCTGAACTGGTCAGATTAAGCAAAGTATCAATGCTAACGCTGTTCTCTTCGGGAACAGAACATTATGTCAGTACTGTCACATCAGGAGATGAAGATGCAAACAACGGGTAATCTGCCCGACCGTTTGGGGCGCGCTGGGATGTTAATAGCCACTGACTGATTTTGTGAAAGGTTATGCTTTCGCGAGTTTCTTGAGTATTACATTGGTGTTTGTAATGAGTTTTACTAACAAGGCAGATGTTTTAATCTGTTGTTATGATGGCTCAGGTGGTAAGTGAGTGAAGTGATTGTTTGGACCTAATACGATTGTCATACTTGTGCTTGCATGATAAACGTATGCTGTTTTTCGCTTTAGAATCTGGAGGGTTAACTATAATGCTTGAATTGTATGATGTGACCTACGAGAATTTAACCAGTGCTGAGATGCATGATTTATTCTCATTGAGATGTGGTGTGTTCAAAACACGATTGAATTGGAATGTTTCCGTGAGAAAAAGCCTGGAGTCAGACGAGTATGATAATAGATCCGCAAGTTACATATTTGGCAAGATTGGTAATAAGCTAGTATGTGGCGTGAGATTTATTGATTCGAAAAATAAGACAATGATTTCAGGTGTTTTCCAAAAAAACTTCAAAAAACTCAATCTTCCAGAAGGTGATTATTTGGAGGCGAGTAGATTGTTTGTAGATAAAGTCACCACACAAAATTTAAATATTCATAATCAGCCAGTGAGCACTCTACTATTACTCTCAATGATAAATTACTCAAAATCAAACGGCTATTCAAGTATCTATGCAGTCGTAAGTATTGAGGTTTTTCTTATTTTCAAGCGCACAGGATGGATGATTGAAGTTGTCAGTGAAGGTGTGTCAGAGCAATCTGAGAAAATTCTATTTATTTATATGCCGGTTGATGATAAAAATCAAAGCATTGTGATTGAAAAAATAAAATCGTGTTCTAAGTATAAGTTCAATAACTTAGATTCATGGCCTATATTATGGCATGTCTGATAGAATCGGCTTGATAAGCTGAAGCTCAACACTTAATCTAATCGCATGCTTTATGTTAATAACGCCAAGTTTTTTTACGACATTACTGGCGTGATACTTTACTGTCGTTAGTTTAATATCCAGGATGGTCGCTATTTCTTGATAGGTCTTTCCCACGCTGGCCCAATAAATTATCTCATTTTCTCGTGTTGACAGTATTCCACGAATGCTATTTCCGTAACTATCAGATTTTATTTTTAGACCTTGATAAAGAGTTGTTAAATTTTCATGAATAGTGTTTAACACCATCTGGAGTTGACATTTATCTCTATGAATGGCTTCTTCAATACAACTGTCACACTCTTCATCTATTATTAGTGATAATAGAACAAGATTATTGTTATGATCGTGTAAAACAAAGGTGTACCCGGAGATGATATTATACTTGCTTGCTATGTTGAAAAGTTTCGGTACTTTTATCCCATGGTTCAGTACAGTATTCTCATCCCACGAAAAAGGCGTCAACCGATTCAATGCCGTGATAAGGACCGGATCTATAAACTGAAAGTTGTTTTTGACATATACATCAAACCACTTTTTTCTGTTTGAAATAACAACGAACCTTGCAGGGTTTCTTTTGCTCATGATGGCGTATGCATATTTTATGTTCTTATAGTGATGGAGTTTTTTTTCAAGTATGTTCTTTATCCTTTCATTTATCGTAATATTGTCAAAAAAATATTTATTCATTTTCTGATATCCTTTCCGAAGTTTTCTTATGATGTGCATTTTGTCATGTCGATTGAATATTAAATTGAAGTGGTTCATGCTTTGGCGGTAATTTTAAATTAAATTATTTCTATTTTATTAAAGGCAATGAGTTTTTGCGAAAGTCAATCTATTAATTCTGATACTGTGAATTATATGTATCTTTTAAATATTAACAATAGTGGTTTATTTTATTTTTGTAAAAATTGTTAGCAGTGTAATCAGGTTTTCTATCTTTTCCCATTTATGTGAGGTGAGAGTTGGCTATCGCTTACTCTTCGAGAGAGATAATTCACACTCCAGCCTGAATCGATGAATTCGCTTAAGTTTTTCACCAGATATGGACAGATAGCGAGAAGGCCAGATCTCCTCAGCTTTAAAGCCAATCGCTTCAGCGATGATGTGTTCGCCCTTAGTCCAGGGCCGCACTAATGCATTCCCTAATGTACCAGAACTAAGCCCATGACCTCTTGAGAGTGCCGCCAGTGATCCGCACTTTTTTCTGACTGCTGCGAGGATATCAGCGCGATGCCAGTCTTCTCCGCATGATTCTTTTTTCATTGTTTTTTCCATTTTTAATGAGTGACGGTGTTAATTTATTTCAATCTAAAAATAATGCATCTTATAAAAACTTTTTTTACCTGTATTTTAGTACAGCTAATCACTGTTCTTAATACATATAACTGAGTTAATTGTTGAATGTTCATGCTATTTTCTTTTTGTAAATTATGCATTCCTTTAAACTGGGATAGTGCTTGATTTCAATGGGGGTAACTAAATAAGGTTAACCAGTCAATGACACTCTGCGAACAGAGAGGGGAGGGGGCTTGCTGCTGGAACTGAGATGTGAGGCAAGGTATTACCTGGCCGCTCAACGAGACCAGGCACCCTGCTACAAAGGCGGAAAATCTCCCCGTACATCAACCAACGCTTGCGCTTGCCGGTGACCGATTGCAGACTGACGGTGGCTGGACAGTTATGCCCACAGGCAACGTTCAGCCCCTGGTTGCCGGGGGTAGCCAAAGGGTTTTACCCGCGGTTTCAGGTGGGAGTGTGGTATCAGGGATTCCGGAACGATCTGGAGACTGCAACGCTGTGCGAGGGCTTATGCTTAAACGAATTAAATCTGCCGGTCTGTCCGCCAGGATAGATTTGCGCGGGGTTATTCTTCTGTCTTCCCTGCTCATCCTCGTCGTTACGTTGCTGATTAGTTTATTTGTCGCCTGGCAGGTTCAGCGTCAGGCGTTGCTGGAAAACGCTCAGGAGTCAAGCCGGGCTTATGCCCTGAAAGTCGCCTCCGGGGTGGATGATTTTATCTACGGAGCGCACCGCAGGCTGGGGTACAGCGCCGCGCTGATCGGCGATGCGCTGACGGACGATCGTCTGTTAACGGAGGAGTCCCACCGGCTGCTCGATCAGGATGCGTCGTTCGGTGCCGTCATCATCATTAATGCGGCAGGTAAAATACTCAAGGCGACCCCTGAGCGGTTAGGGCTGCTGGGGAGGGTGACGCACGCCGACGGCAGTGAAGAGGCCCTGCGCGAGCAGCGGCCGATGGTCAGCAACGTGTTTGAGGCGACCTCAGGCGGGCAGGTGGTGTTTATTACCATGCCAGTCAGGGACAAGGGCGGTCAGTATCGGGGTCTGATTGGTGGGGCGATCAACGTGCGCAAGCAGGGGACGCTGCATACCCTGGCCAGCGATCACTTTAACCGCGACGGCACCCGCACATACATTGTCGATCGGGTGGGCCGGATCATCCATCATCCGGACCCGGCGCGCGTCGGCACGCTGGTGGACAAGGCGTTAATGGATTATTTCGCGCAGAGCGAAAGCAGCGGCCCGCTGCTACTGCAGACCAGCGAGGGGAACAGCGTTATTGCCGGTTTTGCCAGAGTGCCTTTATCCGGCTGGCTGGTGGTTTCTGAGCGCACGCGGGCGTCGACGCTGGTGGCGCTGGAACCGCTAATCTGGAAAATGTTCTTGAGCATTATTCCTTTTGCGATTGCCATCGTGGTGGCTATCTGGTGGCTGGCCCATCTGATCTCGCGGCCGCTGCGCCTGCTGGCCCGTGGGGTTGCCGGGCCCGACACCCGTGAAAATATTGAGCGGATCCGCGGCGTGCTGACCTGGTACCGCGAAGCCTTCAGCATTAAGCAGGAGCTGCTAAAGGGTATGGCAACCATGCAGGACACCATCCGCCGCCTGAATACCCAGGCGCACACCGACCCGCTGACCGGGCTGGCCAACCGGCGGGCAAAACGAGAGGCGCTGAGAAAGATGGAGGCCGCAGGCCAGCCATTTGCGGTGGTGGTGCTGGATATCGACCATTTCAAATCGATTAACGATACCTGGGGGCACGAGGCTGGCGATGCTACCCTGTGCCACCTGGCGCGGCTGCTTGAGGCGTGTTCCCGGGAGGGCGATATCGTCTGCCGCATCGGCGGAGAGGAGTTTATGCTGCTGTTGCCGGCGACCCCGCTGGTTGAGGCGGCAAAAGTGGGTGAGCGGGTGCGTAAGCGGGTGGCTGGCTCAGCCGTGGATGGCGTCGGCACTATCACCGTCTCGCTGGGTATTGCTGGCTGGCCGGTCAGCGGCAGAAAACCCGCCGACGTCGTTAAACAAGCCGATCGGCTGATGTATCGCGCCAAACAGGCCGGCCGCAACCGGCTTTACGTGGATACGCCTTAGTCGTTAGCTGAGTGGGGGCAGCGCACGACGCATCGTTTCCCTCTGGAGAAAGGCGACCTTCGGTGGCCGCCTTCACTGCGTCCTCGGAGAAGGGCAGTGTAGATTTATTTGAGTGACCTTATAATTAATCAGTCACTCGTTGTCTGTCAGTACCTTATTAGGCTAAGCTGGAAAAATGAGTAAACAAACAGAACTTCATCCCCCTCGGGGCCCGCTGGACCACAGCGTCCGCGATCGGGTGGTGGCAGCCGCCACCGAACATTTCAGCCATTACGGCTATGAAAAAACCACCGTCTCCGATCTGGCTAAAGCGATCGGTTTCTCCAAAGCCTATATCTATAAGTTCTTCGACTCCAAGCAGGCGATCGGCGAGGTGATCTGCAGCAACCGGCTGGCGATGATTATGGCGATTGTCGATGCGGCGATCGCCGACGCGCCCAGCGCGACAGAAAAATTACGCCGCCTGTTCAGTGCCCTGACCGAAGCCGGCAGCGATCTGTTTTTCCACGATCGCAGGCTTTACGACATTGCGGCGGTTGCCTCACGTGATAAATGGCCGTCGGCAGAGGCGTATCAGGCACGGCTGCGTCAGCTGGTTGAGCAGATCGTTGTTGCCGGCCGCCAGGCGGGTGAGTTTGAACGAAAAACGCCGCTGGATGAGACGGCCGATGCGATCTGTCTGGTAATGCAGCCCTATATCTGCCCGGTGCAGCTGCAATATAATCTTGAGACGGCGTCGTCGGCCGCGGTGCTGCTTTCATCGCTGATACTGAGCAGTTTAGCACCCTGAGTGGTGGCTGTTCAAAATAAAAGCCCCGACCGTTGCAGTCAGGGCTTTTAATCTACTACGAACTTCGAATTTAACATTAACAGACTTAAAGGAAGACTACGGTGATACTGATTTTAAATGTACGCGTTTAACACAGATAATATTGGGTGTTAACAGTTAAAACCCCCTCTATTGACCGTTATACTTAACCTGCCATCCTCGTAACGTTGCAGGAATGGCACTCTAAACAGGTACATCTCCCCTCGCGACATATACTCTTTGATGCGTGGCCTGACTTCCGTTGCGATCGTTAAACTCAACGAGCTTTCACCATCGAATCGCAAGTAATAACTATTAAAACATGGCCTTACATCGTCGCGTTTCCTCATAAATTTGCGATTATTGCAACTGGTTACGTGGCCTTAACGCTGTGTCGACGTAGAACAAACATCGCTTATCGTCAACGTCCCATACAACAAACTTCGTGGCCTTTATCGCAAATTACACTTCACACTCAAATTAACTAACGCTTTCAACCTGAACGGCGATCTGATATTTCACCGCCGTTAAAGTCCAATCTACGGGTTTTAAAATCAGTGTCAATACTGTTATTAATGACATGTTTATACTTACAGTAAGTATATAAGAATTAGTGCTATTCCAGCGTGAGTTCGCTCTGTCTGGTTATCAGGCGAGCGCGTTCCAGGCCCTTATGAGGCGTCTTTTTGCCGCCGGCAGCGCTCTGAACACTTCCGCACATCGTCCCAGCATTTTTCCCACTTTTTTCGCCAGCTGAAAGGGCGTCCGCATACCGTGCAGATTTTGGTCGGCAGTTCGCTCTTTTTCACAGTGACTCTCCTGCATCGAGTTTATCCAGCAGATGCTGGCCGCGTTGCCACAGCGCCAGCCGCTTAGTCGAAAACCTCAACTGAACCCTAATGATAGCAGCGACTCCCTCAGCGCTCTTATCCTGAATGATACTGCGAGGTCTGTCAGCGCCATTAGTGACCATTGACATTTTTGGTCACTGGTTTGAGAATGCGCTTACCGTCCTGCTCAATCAATTAAGGTAATCCATGCTCAGGCTCAATCCTGCCACCTTCGCTGTCTGCCTGTTGCCGCTTGCTCTCGTGGCCTGCGGTGACACTACCGGTACCGACGATCCCCGTACCCAGCCGCCCCTGGTCAGGTCTGCGACCGTAGTCAATGCGCTGGATGCCTCACGCGCATTTACCGGGGTGGTGGTCGCCCGGGTTCAAAGCGATCTCGGTTTCAGAGTGCAGGGTAAAATCCTTGAACGTCTGGTCGATACCGGCCAGACCGTTAAACGCGGCCAGCCGCTGATGCGTATGGATCCGGTTGACCTCAGCCTGCAGGCGCAGGCTCAGCAACAGGCCGTCACGGCCGTACGGGCGCGGGCTAAACAAACCCGCGATGACGAGGCGCGCTACCGCGGGCTGGTCGCCACAGGTGCGGTATCGGCATCGGACTACGATCGGATCAAGGCCGCCGCCGATGCGGCCAGAGCTGAACTCAGTGCGGCGCAGGCGCAGGCGAATGTGGCGCAAAACGCGACGGGCTACGCCGTGCTGCTGGCCGACGCCGACGGCGTGGTGATGGAAACGCTGGCGGAACCCGGTCAGGTTGTCACTGCCGGTCAGCCGGTGGTCCGTCTGGCCAGGGCAGGGCAGCGTGAGGCCATCGTGCAGTTGCCCGAAACGTTACGCCCGGCGGTTGGAAGCGAGGCGGAGGCAACGTTGTACGGTAGCGTTAAGCAGCCAGCTCCGGCGAAACTGCGGCTGCTTTCCGAGGCGGCCGATCCGGTTACGCGCACCTTTGAGGCGAGATTTGTACTTGAGGGGACAATGGCCGGCGCGCCGCTGGGATCCACGGTGACGCTGCAAATCAGCGACGATAAATTGCCGGGCCAGAGGGTGCAGGTGCCTTTAGCGGCCCTCTACGATCCGGGCAAAGGGCCGGGGGTGTGGGTGATTTCAGGAAAACCGGCCAGAGTGTCATGGCGGCCCGTGCAGGTGCAGGGGGTAGGTGACGATGCCGCGCGGGTGATCGGCAGCGTAAAACCGGGGGAACAGGTGGTCGCTCTGGGGGCGCATCTGCTGCATGACGGTGAGGCCGTGCGCCTGGCTGAACAGAGCGGTAGCAACATCGCCGGGAGCCAGCCATGAGCGGGGGGCGATTCAATCTTTCAGCGCTGGCCGTACGCGAGCGCTCAGTTACGCTGTTCCTGATTATCCTGATCACAGTGGCCGGTATCCTGTCGTTTTTTGAACTGGGGCGGGCGGAAGATCCTCCCTTCACCGTCAAGCAGATGACCATTATTTCTGCCTGGCCCGGTGCCACCGCGCAGGAGATGCAGGACCAGGTGGCTGAACCGCTGGAAAAGCGCATGCAGGAGCTCAGGTGGTATGACCGCAGTGAGACCTACACGCGCCCCGGTCTGGCTTTTACCATGCTGTCACTGAAGGACAGCACGCCGCCTTCTCAGGTGCAGGAAGCGTTTTATCAGGCGCGTAAAAAGCTCGCTGATGAAACTAATAACCTGCCTGCCGGCGTCATCGGGCCGATGGTCAATGATGAATTCTCCGACGTGACCTTTGCGCTGTTTGCGCTGAAGGCAAAAGGGGAGCCACAGCGGCTGCTGGTGCGCGATGCGGAAGCGTTACGCCAGCGAATTTTGCATGTGCCGGGGGTCAAAAAGGTCAATATCATCGGCGAACAGTCTGAGCGCATCTTTGTCTCGTTCTCGCATGACCGTCTGGCCACGCTGGGCATCGCGCCGCAGGATATTTTCTCCGCCCTCAACGGCCAGAACGTACTGACCCCCGCCGGTTCGATTGACACCAAAGGGCCGCAGGTGTTTATCCGCCTGGACGGTGCCTTTGACAAACTGGAGAAAATCCGCGAAACGCCGATTGTTGTCCAGGGCAGAACCCTGCAGCTTTCTGACGTGGCAACCGTTGAACGGGGCTACGAAGATCCTGCGACCTTCCTGATCCGCAATCAGGGTGAACCGGCGCTGATGCTGGGCATCATCATGCGGGACGGCTGGAACGGTCTGGATTTGGGTAAGGCACTGGATGCGGAAACGGCCAGCATCAATGAGGGGATGCCGCTGGGGATGACGCTTGCCAAAGTCACCGATCAGGCCGTTAACATCAGTTCGTCCGTCGACGAGTTTATGACCAAATTTTTTGTCGCGCTGCTGGTAGTAATGGTGGTCTGCTTCGTCAGTATGGGATGGCACGTGGGCGTGGTGGTTGCGGCGGCGGTGCCGCTGACGCTGGCGATTGTCTTCGTGGTGATGGAGGCCTCCGGCAAAAACTTTGACCGCATTACCCTGGGCTCGTTGATCCTGGCGCTGGGGTTGCTGGTTGATGATGCCATCATCGCCATCGAGATGATGGTGGTGAAGATGGAAGAGGGCTACGACCGCGTCAAAGCTTCGGCCTATGCCTGGAGCCACACGGCTGCGCCGATGCTGGCCGGTACGCTGGTGACCGCCGTCGGTTTTATGCCCAACGGCTTTGCACAATCCACCGCCGGTGAATACACCAGCAACATGTTCTGGATAGTGGGGATCGCCCTGATTGCTTCCTGGGTGGTGGCGGTAGTGTTTACCCCTTATCTTGGCGTGAAGATGCTGCCCGAGATCAAAACGGTAGAGGGTGGGCACGCGGCGATCTACAACACCCGCCACTACAACCGCTTTCGCCGCTTACTGACGTGGGTGATCGCCCGTAAGTGGATCGTGGCCGGGTCGGTAATTGCCGTCTTTACGGTGGCGATACTTGGCATGGGGCTGGTGAAAAAACAATTTTTCCCGACCTCCGATCGCCCGGAAGTGCTGGTCGAAGTGCAGATGCCCTACGGCACGTCGATTGAGCAAACCAGCGCGGCAACCGAGAAGGTTGAAGCCTGGCTGAGAAAGCAGAAAGAGACAAAAATGGTGACGTCTTATATCGGCCAGGGTTCACCGCGTTTCTTCCTGGCCATGGCGCCGGAGCTGCCCGATCCGTCGTTTGCGAAAATTGTGGTGCTGACGGACAACCCGGAAGCCCGTGAGGCGCTGAAGTTCCGGCTTCGTGAAGCCGCGGCGCAGGGCCTGGCACCCGAGGCGCGCGTGCGCGTGACTCAGCTGGTGTTTGGGCCTTACTCACCCTATCCGGTGGCCTGGCGTGTTATGGGGCCGGATGCGGTCAAACTGCGCGAAATTGCTGACAGGGTAGAACAGGTGCTGCAGAACAGCCCGATGATGAGGACCGTTAACACCGACTGGGGGCCTAAGGTGCCGGCGCTGCACTTCACGCTGGATCAGGATCGCCTGCAGGGGGTGGGGCTGACGTCGACCGCGGTCGCGCAGCAGCTTCAGTTCCTGCTTTCGGGCATTCCGATCACCCCGGTGCGTGAAGATATCCGCTCGGTGCAGGTCATGGGGCGCGCGGCAGGGGATATCCGTCTTGATCCGGAAAAAATAGCCGGTTTTACTCTGGTGGGCTCTGCCGGCCAGCGCATTCCGCTGTCGCAGATCGGCCAGGTTGAGGTGCAGACGGAAGATCCTGTTCTGCGTCGTCGCGATCGCACCCCAACCATAACGGTCCGCGGGGACATCGCCGAAAACCTGCAGCCGCCGGATGTCTCCACCGCCATCACGAAGGCGCTGCAGCCGCTTATCGCTTCGCTTCCGGCGGGATACCGCATCGAGCAGGCGGGATCGATTGAAGAGTCCGCCAAAGCCACCGGGGCGATGGCACCGCTGTTCCCGATTATGATCGCCATGACGCTGCTGATTATTATCCTGCAGGTGCGGTCGATGTCGGCGATGGTGATGGTGTTCCTCACCGCGCCGCTGGGGCTGATCGGCGTGGTGCCCACCCTGCTGCTGTTCAACCAGCCGTTTGGCATCAATGCGCTGGTCGGATTGATCGCGCTGTCGGGGATCCTGATGCGTAACACGCTGATCCTGATCGGCCAGATCCATCACAACGAACAGCAAGGGCTGGCGCCATTTGACGCGGTGGTGGAGGCGACGGTGCAGCGGGCCCGGCCGGTATTGCTGACGGCGATGGCGGCCATTCTGGCGTTTATCCCGCTGACCCACTCGGTATTCTGGGGCACGCTGGCCTATACCCTGATTGGCGGGACGTTTGGCGGCACCGTTATTACGCTGGTGTTTCTGCCGGCGATGTACGCCATCTGGTTTAAAATCCGGCCGAACTCTGCCGGACCCGCCGAGGGGGAATAGCATGTATACCCTCCTGCTGGCGGCCACCTTTTCGCAGAGTCGAACGGTAATGCACTGCATAAACTGGAGTGCATTTCACACTAACTTTCGTGCTTTCAGTAGTTCATGTCTTCATGGGAACAGATTTGGCTGTCAATGAATTTTATCCATGACGTACGTTAAAGAAATATCCCGCTCAGGTCTCTCCGGGCCTGACATCCAGCCTGCATACGATAGTGCTGACTCCGCATCAGTCAGAGGGCATTCAGGTTGTCCCTATGGCGAAACAAAAGGGCGCAACTTTAATGAACCCGCCGGTTCTGTTAATCTGACAGCAGTTAACAGGGAGAAACGACATGCGAAAACTGACTGAACAGAAACGAAATGACATTCTTAACGCTGCCACCACCGTCTTTCTTGAGCAGGGCTATGAACGTGCTTCCATGGAAGGGGTAGCCAGAACGGCCGAATGCTCTAAAGCCACGCTCTATAACTACTTTACCTCCAAGGAAAGTCTTCTTGATGCCGTGGTCAGGGCTTACGGCACCAACTTTCTGAC
This sequence comes from Erwinia sp. Leaf53, assembly GCF_001422605.1. Lineage (NCBI taxonomy): Bacteria > Pseudomonadati > Pseudomonadota > Gammaproteobacteria > Enterobacterales > Erwiniaceae > Erwinia > Erwinia sp. Leaf53. The sequence continues at coordinate 75,391 of NZ_LMLK01000003.1, read as the reverse complement.
GCGCGCGGCGGACGATCTTCACAGTCAGGACAGCAGTAAACTCTCTCTGAATGACCGGCTGCAGCGCTTTGGTGAAGGCATGCTGGGTGCACTGACGTCCGACTGGAAGGGGCTTCAGCTGTATCGCATGGTTATCGGTGAGGCGGGGCATTCCGGCATTGGCGATATCTTTTATGAGTCCGGCGTACGGGAGAGTATGAACGCGCTGGCGGCACTGATGGAGCAGCACATTGACGCTGGCGACATGCGGCCCGCCAGCCCCGAACTGAGAGCGAAACAGTTTTCGGCTCTGGTAAGGGCCGAAGCTGACGAGCTCTTTCTCAGACATGACATGCCGGTTTATACGCAGCAGGATATCGTGGCGATGGTTAAAAGTGCCGTGGACGTATTTACCGCTGGCGCGTCAGCCCGCTGACGACGCGGAAAGGTTTTCAGTACAGCGTCACGTCGCTCAGTACCAGAAGCGTCAATACCCCCAATGTATCCACCACGATGCATTCGACCAGCAAAAAAATCAGCAGCAGCCCGGCTGAACATCCCCATACCCTGATGGCATAGAACCTGGCCCGATGCAGCCTGAATCGGCGGATGCGCCAGATTTCCCTGAGGTTGCCGCCGGTGATCGCTAAGGTGAGTGCCACAACTATCGTCCTAGTTCCATAGATGAACCATTGCCGCAGCGGCGTACTCTCCAGCGTGATGAGCAGCCATGCGATCATATCGGACTCCCCATGAGTAAATTACAGATACGAAATGAAGCATTTTGTTGACAGAGTCAGGATAAAGCATGTTAACTGTACCGTACAGTTTATTTTTGAAAAACCTGATCGGAGAGTGTTTCTATGGTTTGCCTGACTAAACAGCTGTCCCGCACGCTGATCCTGACCGCCATCATTGCCGCCGCGGGGTGTTCATCCACCTCGCCGGTGAAATATGCCGGCATCGAGGCCACATCCAGAATGCTACCCAACACGGCTGACGACAGCGCGCGGATACCTTTCCGCTACGCCGCCCCGGTTGACTGGAGCAAATACCGCAGCATCACTATCGAACCCGTCGAGATTTACGGCGGCAGCTACGCGCAGTTTAATGACCTGCCGCAGGAAGATCGGCGCAATCTGGCCGACTACATGCAGAAGAAGTTCGCCGAAGTGCTTGCGGAGAAGTTTACTGTCAACACCTCCGCCGGGAACGCTCCCGCTCTCCTGCTTAAGCTGACGCTGGCCGGCGCGGACACGACGCCCCAGTTTGTGGGGACCATTACGAAATTCGACCTGGCCGGCGGCCCCTATAATATCGTTCAGTCCTTACGCGGCGGGCGCGGCCTGATGAGCGGATACGTCAACTATGCCGTTGAGGTGAAAGATGCCGCGAACGGCGAACTTCTGCTGGCCTACGTAGCGGAGCAGTATCCGAACGCAATGAACGTAGGCGCTACGTTTGGATCAATGAGTGCGGCAGAAACGGGGGTGGATAAAGGCGCCGAGCAGCTGCTGGAGAGATTGCGCTAGCTAAGCCGGTACCCGGGCAGAACAGGATGTCCGCCTGGGACCTATTACGCGTTGGTGAGCGGTAGATCCGGGAATAGGCTTAATCAACGCTCTTAACAGGGGAAGTTTTCCGTTTTCTAAGCGGATCCCATAAACTACAGCACGCAGGTCACACAGATACATAATGACCCTCAACGGCTGTAATTCTGGGTTTCAGACTCGTGAGTCAGAAACCTTTGTCAGGACGTTCATCCGTCTTTGTTGATAACACCCCTCCCTTCGGTTTACGCTGACGTGCCAGGCGGCTCCGACGAGCCAGGAGCGGAGGCGCTATTCACACCAGGGAAGTAAGATGCTGTTGCCAGATTCAGACTGTACAAAAATCCTTTGTCAGTTGTCGTTTCAACCATGAGTCGTCCGCTGTTTATTTCTCTGGATGGGCCCAAGGGGGTCGGCAAAACCACGCTCCTGGAGGCCATCACTAAAGTACTCAGGGCGGACAACCGGAAGGTAGTCCGACTGTGTGAGAAAAAAAGCGATCCCTGGCGAGGGGAAACCATGGCCCTTGTTAACCGGCTCGTCAGAAATCCCTGCCTGGATTTGGAACGGGAGGTGTGCCAGCGCTTTGCCGATAGCCGCGCGTGGATTTCCCGGCACGTGCTGACCAGACAGCCGCCGGGTAGCATTATCCTGATGGACCGCTGGTATCCGTCGGAAGCCGCGTTTCGCCGGATGGTGCCTTTTGCCGAGATTTTACAGCTTAACCTTGAGCGAGACGTGCAAACGCCAGACCTGCATGTCGGTGTAGTTACCGCGCCGGCTATTTCATGGGCGAGGGCGGCGGCCCGATCGCGCGGGCTAAGCAGTACCGTAATGCATAAGCTGGAAGAGCATATCGCCAGTACCCGCGCGTTCGAGCGAGAAATTGCCGATCGCGGCTGGTTTATGTGCCGTAATGAAGAAACACCGGAAGACGCAACGATGCAGATTATTTCTGCCATCTACAAATTGCCTGGATGCCCCACAGGCATTGAGTTAGCCGGCAGCAATTCCGCCGCCTAGCTGCCAGTAACGACGGTAACCTGGTGCGCCTCTTTCCAAACCAGCCTGACCCCCAGGTTACATGACGTCTACAGAACCCATGCTCGTTGCAAAGACGTCAGCGCTGGAAGGGTAAAATCCGCAACTGCTTCTTGCTGTGGCGAAAATTTGGCTCCTCTGACTGGACTCGAACCAGTGACATACGGATTAACAGTCCGCCGTTCTACCGACTGAACTACAGAGGAATCGTGTGAACGGGGCGCATGTTAACGGCATGGCCTGCCGTTGTCAAAGCCCATTTCCACATTCCCGATGCGTTTGCTGCCAAAAACAGCAACCTGTCGCTTTTTTAACGTTAGCGGGCAATCTTCAATCTCTTGCGCCAGATCCCACTTTCCAGCGATTAGCTGAGCGATGTTAGAGCTGTGTCAAATTTTTGTTATTTGCTGATTTTAAAACATGCGTTTCGGTGGTTTCATAGCGAAAGTTTCAAATGACGTTATTATGAAACAAAAGAACTGTTTTGCGGCAACGTGGAACAGTAAGGGAGAAAGTCTGGCAGTGGCAGGTTTTCAACTTGTTGTAAAAAATACAAAAATTCTGACGCTCAGGCGATCGGAAAAAAAGATAGACCCGAGATAATAACCCCCTACATTTTAATTAAGTCGTCGGTGATGTTGAGTGAATGTAAAAGATATTTTTCATTCGTCGTATCAGCCAGCCTGCGCATGCTAACGATAAAAGGGCTCCGCCATGAACGTGAAAAAGACAATTTTAGCGTCACTGTTAGTGTGTATGTTACCGGTCTCCAGCTATGCAAAAGAGGTGCAGCTTGGCGTCTCTATGGCACTGTTTGACGACAACTTTTTGACTATCGTCCGCAACTCCATCACTAACGAAATGAAGACCGAAGGCGTTAAAGGTCAAATCGAAGATGCGAAGGGCGACGTGGCACAGCAGCTGCAACAGGTACAAAACTTTATCGGCCAGGGCGTCGATGCAGTGATCGTTAACCCGGTTGATACTAACGCCGTCAAGCCGATCGTTGACCTGACCACCAAAGCCGGTATCCCGCTGATCTTCGTCAACCGTAAACCGGCCACCGCCATGACCGACAAAATGGCCTATGTAGGTTCCGACTCTGAACTGGCCGGCCGCCTGCAGATGGAAGCACTGGCGAAGCGTCTTAACTATAAAGGTAACGTCGCAATCCTGCTCGGTGACCTGGCGAACGAAGCCACCCGTGACCGTACTAAAGGCGTGAAGGCGGTAGTGGCTAAGTACCCTGGCCTGAAAGTCACCCAGGAGCAGACCGCGAAATTTACCCGTAACGACGCGGTAGACGTGGTCAGTAACTGGCTGACGGCAGGTGACGATATCCAGGCGATTGCCTCTAACAACGATGAAATGGCGATTGGTGCGCTGCAGGCGCTGGGCAAAAACCCGACCAATATCCTGATTGCCGGCGTGGATGGTACTCCGGACGCGCTGCAGATGATTAAGAACGGCAAGATGGTCGCCACCGTATTCCAGGATGCTAAAGGCCAGGGTGCCGGCTCTGTACAGACCGCTGTGAAACTGATTAAAGGCGAGAAAGTTGAGAAAAACGTGCTGATCCCATATCAGCTGATCACTAAAGATAACTACACGCAGTTCACCGATAAGAACCTTAAATAACCGTAGCCGAAACAGTTGTACGGAGGTGTTAAATGTCCGCATATGCGCTAGAAGCCGAAGGCATCAGTAAGTTTTTCCCGGGTGTTAAAGCATTAAATAACGTGTCACTGCGCGTTAAGCCGGGAACGGTGCATGCCCTGATGGGTGAGAATGGCGCAGGAAAGTCCACTTTAATGAAGTGCCTGATCGGGATTTACCGTCCCGATGAGGGGCAAATCCGCATTAAAGGGGAGCCTGTGCAGTTTGCCGATACGCTGGATGCACTGCGTTCGGGAATCTCAATGATCCACCAGGAGCTTAATTTGGTACCGCATATGACGGTCGCCGAAAACATCTGGCTCGGTCGCGAACCGATGAAACTCGGCTTCGTTGACCACGGTAAGCTCAACCGTTTAACCAAAGATCTGCTGGTTAAGCTGAATATCCGTCTGCGCCCTGAACAAATGGTTGGCGATCTCAGTATCGCCTCCCAGCAGATGGTGGAGATCGCCAAAGCGGTCTCCTGGAATTCAGATATCGTGATTATGGATGAACCGACCTCGGCGCTGACGGAAACCGAAGTGGCGCATCTGTTCACCATCATTCGCGATCTGCGTGAGCAGGGTAAAGCAATCATCTATATCAGCCACAAGATGGATGAGATCTTTACCATTACCGACGAGGTCAGCGTATTCCGTGACGGCACCTGGGTGGCCAGCAACGAGACGTCGTTCTACACGCGTCAGTCGCTGATCACTCAGATGGTGGGTCGCGAGCTGACTCAGCTGTTTCCGAAATTTGATACCAACATTGGTGAAGACGTTCTGACGGTGCGTAATCTGTCCCGTCAGGGCGTGTTCCACGACATCAACTTCAACGTGCGCCGCGGCGAGATCCTCGGCGTAGCCGGGCTGGTGGGTGCCGGCCGCAGTGAAGTGATGGAAAGCCTGTTTGGTATGACCGAAATCGACGGCGGTGAGATCCTCATCGACGGCGTGCCAACCCGCATCGACTCGCCGGCCACGGCGATCGACAAAGGGCTGGCGTTCCTGACCGAAGACCGTAAGAAGTCCGGCCTGTTCCTGGTGCTGTCGGTACTGGAGAACATGAGTATCGTGAAGATGACCAACTACAGCGCTAACGCGGGCTTTGTCAGTCACTCACAGATGGCCAAAGACTGTCTGGAACAGATTAAGCGCCTGAATATTAAGACGCCGACCATGGACCAGATTATTAATAACCTGAGCGGCGGTAACCAGCAGAAGGTGCTGATTGCGCGCTGGCTGCTGGCACAACCGAAAATTCTTATCCTTGACGAACCTACCCGTGGTATCGACGTCGGTGCTAAGGCGGAGATCTACCGCCTGATTAGCGAACTGGCGAACCGTGGCGTGGCAATCATTATGGTCTCCTCAGAGCTGCCGGAAATTCTCGGCATGAGCGACCGGGTGATGGTTATGCACGGCGGACGTATTACCGGCATCCTCAATAAAGAAGATGCTGACCAGGAAACTATTTTGTCGCTGGCGTCCGAGTAAGGGCGAAAGGTAAACACATATGAGTGATATGAAAATGACAACGCAACAGCACGCTGAAACGCCTTCTTTCTTCAGCAGTCTGAAAGGCAGAATGCCTAAAGATACCGGTATTTTCGTTGTAATGGTCGGCATTGCGCTGATCTTTGAAGCCTTCGGTTGGTATGTTCGCGATCAGTCATTCCTGCTAAACCCGAACCGTCTGGTGTTGATCGTTCTGCAGGTTGCCATTATCGGTATTATCGCGGTAGGGGTTACGCAGGTCATTATTACCACCGGTATTGACCTCTCGTCGGGGTCGGTTATCGCCCTGTCCGCCGTGGTCGCGGCCTCGCTGGCGCAAACCTCTGACAGCCTGTCGCCGATGTTCCCGTCGCTGGTGAATATGCCTGCGGTCCTGCCGATAGGCGCAGGGATCGCCGTCGGCTTAATCTGCGGTATTCTCAACGGTGTGTTGATTACTAAAACCGGTATTCCACCGTTTATCGCCACCCTCGGCATGATGGTATCTGCCCGCGGTCTGGCACAGTATTACACCCAGGGTAACCCTATCAGCTTCCTGTCAGACGGCTTCACCGCCATTGGTCAGGGTGCGATGCCGGTGATTATCTTCCTGGTGGTGGCGGTGCTGTTCCATATCGCCCTAAAGCACACCCGCTATGGCAAATACGTTTACGCTATCGGCGGCAATATGGTGTCGGCGAAAGTCTCCGGCATCAACGTAAACAAATATCTGATCATCGTTTACACCATTGCCGGCGCACTCTCTGGCCTGGCAGGGGTGGTACTGGCGGCACGCGTCAGCAGCGGTCAGTCAAGCATGGGCCTCTCTTACGAGCTGGATGCGATTGCCGCAGCGGTGATCGGCGGCAGCAGCCTGATGGGTGGAGTGGGGCGCATTACCGGTACGCTGATTGGCGCGGTGATCCTCGGCCTTATCAAGAGTGGCTTTACCTTTGTCGGTGTGGATGCCTACGTGCAGGACATTATCAAAGGGATGATTATCGTGGCGGCGGTATCCATCGATATGTACCGTAACCGTAAGAAACGTTAAGTCTTAAAAGAACAACAACAGGGTGCTGCGCGTATGTGCAGCACCCTGTTTTGCTTTCAAGGGCGTGGCTTTTTGCTCTGATGGCGGGGTGGGCTGTTGCGTTGCTGTCTTAAAGGCGTAGCTTTGGTTCGGCTGTTGTGTTGCTGTCTTAAAGGCGTGGCTTTCTGTTCTGGTGGTGGATTCGGCTGTTGCGTTGCTGTCTTAAAGGCGCAGCTTTCTGTTATGGTGGCGGGTTCGGCCGTGGGCGAAAAGAACGCCGGGACGCTGCAAGTACGTCCATGTAAGCTCGGGCGGCGCTCCCTGCGCCGCACGCCCGGCTAACCTTTTCGCCCGCGTCCTCCCTGTTGGCTGCCGGGACGCTGCAAGTACGTCCATGTAAGCTCGGGCGGCGCTCCCTGCGCCGCACGCCCGGCTAACCTTTTCGCCCGCGTCCTCCCTGTTGGCTGTTGCGTTGCTGTCTTAAGGCGTGGCTTTCGGTGTCGGGTTCGGATTCGTATTCGGGTTCGGGTTCGGGTTCGGGTTCGGCAGGATACCGAAGATTAAGTAGTGGAATCTGTCTGACTTGGTCTGATTTGGTCTGATTAGGTTTATTTGATTTTTTTGTCTGGTTTTAAAACAGCGACGCAGAAAATAACAGGCAATCGGGGTTTATCCGGATAAGCGGACCTTCGGGCACAGGGAGGTGCCCGGCAGAGCCCAGGGACGTTACTGGCGTGTCCGCGTTCCGGATAAACCCCGATTAGCCGGGCACCAAAACCTGAAGCGACCCGGCCCAAAAGCCACTCCCTGACATGCCAGGCACCAAAACCTGAAGCGCCCAGCGGCCCCAAAGCCACACCCTGACATGCCAGGCACCGGAACCCGGAGCGACCAGCGTCCCCAAAGCCACGCCCTGACAGGCGAGGCACCGGAACCTGAAGCGACCCTGCCCACTGAATGTTACTGCACAGCACGAAGGCAAATGATGCACCACCGGTGTGCAATATCACGGGTATTGCCGATGAAAAAGTTATGACCGGAAATTAAGGCTTATTTACTTTAATAAATTAACGTTAAATATATCATAAGGATAAGTACTTAATCCTATTCTTATGTCAGCCAGGTAATTCCTGGCACACCCCTTGCAATACCTCCCCGGTCAGAGTGAAAACTTATAACCGCCAGCGCAACTGGCAACCGGCACACCGGACGGAGGCAACATGAACTTAAGACGACTGAAATATTTTGTGAAAATCGTCGATATCGGCAGCCTGACCCAGGCAGCGGAAGTGCTGCATATTGCTCAACCCGCGCTCAGCCAGCAGGTGGCGACGCTGGAAAACGAGCTGGACCAGCAACTGTTGATCCGTACCAAACGCGGCGTTACGCCAACTGAAGCCGGTAAAATTCTCTACTCCCATGCCCGTACCATCCTGCGCCAGTGCGAACAGGCTCAGATGGCGGTCATCAACGCAGGTCAGGTGCTCAGCGGCCAGGTCGCCATTGGCCTTGCGCCAGGCACCGCCGCCTCCTCGCTGACCATGCCGCTGCTGCAGACCGTGCGTGAACAGTTCCCGGAAGTACTGGTCTATCTGCACGAAAACAGCGGCGCATCGCTGAATGAGAAACTGATGAATGGCCAGCTGGATATGGCGGTGCTCTACGATCGCACCCCAACTGCGGGGATCACCAGCGTGCCGCTGATGAAAGAGGAGCTGTACCTGGTTGGCACCGACGCATGCCCTGGCAGCAACGTCGATCTTGCCGACGTGGCGCAGATGAACCTGTTCCTGCCGCGCGACTACAGTGCGGTACGTAAACGCGTTGATGAAGCCTTCTCGCTGCGCCGCCTCAGCGCACGCATCATCGGTGAAATCGAATCGATCGCCACCCTGACCGCCGCGGTTTCCAGCGGAATGGGCGTTACCGTGCTGCCGGAATCCGCGGCCCGTTCGCTGGTCAGCAGCACCAACGCGTGGATGGCCCGTATCGGCAGCCCGTCGCTGAATCTGCCGTTGTCGCTCAACGTCTCTGCGCGTCAGCCGCTGTCGCCATCCGCCCAGGCGGTAAAAACCATTTTGCTGTCACTGATAAACCAGCCGTTAGCGGAAGAGCGCGAGCTGATGCTGGTAGGTTAATCCGCCGTGCCGGGCGCGCCACCGCGCGCCTCACTTCCCCCTCTTATCACCAAAAGGCATATAAAACCTCTTTTTATTATTTGTTGCTATCAATGTGCATCCTTAACATGAGGTAAACCAACAGATAACAGAGGGAGCAACGCGCGTGAATTTTCAGCAACTTAAAATCATTAAAGAAGCAGCACGCTGCGAGTTCAATCTCACCGAAGTGGCAAACGCGCTGTTTACCTCCCAGTCCGGGGTCAGCCGCCATATTCGCGATTTAGAAGATGAGCTGGGCGTGGAGATCTTTATCCGTCGCGGCAAACGCCTGCTGGGCATGACCGAACCGGGTAAGGCGTTATTAACCATTGCCGAACGCATTCTTGATGAGGCCGGCAAAGTGCGCCGCCTGGCCGACGTCTTCACCAACGAGTCGAGCGGTGTGCTGACCATCGCCACCACCCACACCCAGGCGCGTTACAGCCTGCCGAAGGTGATTAAGGCGTTCCGTGCGCTTTACCCCAATGTGCGGCTGGAGCTGAACCAGGGTTCACCGCAGGAGATCGTCTCCATGCTGGTGGCCGGTGAGGCCGATATCGGCATCGCCAGCGAGCAGGTGGTCAATAATCCGGCGCTGGCCGCCTTCCCGTGGTTCAGCTGGCACCATGCGCTGCTGGTGCCGAAAGGACATGAGCTGGAGCAGCACCAGCCTGTGAGCCTGGCTACGCTGAGCCGCTATCCGCTGATCACCTATCGCCAGGGCATTACCGGGCGCTCCAAAGTGGACCGGGCGTTTCATGCCGCCAGCCTGAAGCCGGATTTTGTGCTGAGCGCGCAGGATTCCGACGTGGTGAAAACCTACGTCGAGCTGGGACTGGGAGTAGGGGTTCTGGCCGACCAGGCCTGCCAGCTGGACGAACACTCACCGCTGACCCGGCTGGAGGCGCGCCATCTGTTTGAGCCGAACACGGTGTGGCTGGGGCTGAAGCGTGGCCAGCTGCAGCGCAACTACGTCTGGCAGTTCCTTGAGCTGTGCAACGCCAATCTGTCGCTGGAAGAGATTAAGCGCCAGGCGCTGTCGCTGGAAGAAGAAGAACCGGTGATCGATTATCAGATTTAAGTCATCGACGGGCCAGGCCGCATCCCTGCGGCTTATGCCTCGCAAACCTTTTCGCCCGCGGCCTCCCTGTTGGCTGTTGCGTTGCTGTTTAAGGGCGTAGCTTTTCGCTCTGGTGACGGGTTCGGCCCCGGGCGAACGGCGCTCCCTGCGCCGCACGCCCGGCTAACCTTTTCGCCCGCGGCCTCCCTGTCAGCTACTGCGTTGCTGTAAAGGGCATCGTTTTCGGCAGGATACTGAAGACTAAGTCGTGGAAGCTGTCTGATTTAGTTTGATTTGATTTTTTTTTGGTTTTAAAACAGCGACGCAGAAAATAGCAGGCAATCGGGGTTTATCCGGGTTAGCGGACCTTCGGGCACAGGGACTTGCCCGGCAGAGCCCAGGGACGTTACTGGCGTGTCCGCGATCCGGATAAACCCCGATTAGCCGGGCACCGAAACCTGAAGCGACCAGCGGCCCCAAAGCCACACCCTGATTAGCCGGGCACCGGAACCTAAAGCGACCAGCGGCCGCAAAGCCACGCCCCGATTAGCCAGGCACCGAAACCTGAAGCGACCAGCGGCCCCGAAGCCACGCCCCGATTAGCCGGGCACCGAAACCTGAAGCGACCCAGCCCCAAAGCCACACCCTGATAAATCAGGCCTCAGAACGTAAAGCGATCGGCCACTAAAGCCCCCACGGCATAAAATTTCGTTTCCCGTCACAAAACCCTGCCGCCAGCGTATCCCCCACACCGATAGCGCAGCATCCGCCGCCGCCACTCCGCTACAGTGGTGGCATCGCGCTTATTGCCGCCGAAATCGTGCCTTTGCTGCGCGCTAACCCGCAGCTCACCCTCAAGGAGAAACTCATGCCGTTAACCCGCTTACAGGACCCAACCCTGCTGCGCCAGCAGGCCTACTTCGCCGGCCGCTGGCAAAATGCTATCAACGGTGAAACCCTGCCGGTCATCAACCCGTCAACCAATGAGGTGCTGGCCACCATCCCGGCGCTCGGCGCCGCGGAAACCGAACAGGCCATCGCCTTTGCCGACGCCGCGCGTAAAAGCTGGGCCAAAACCCCTAACGCCGAACGCGCTCAGCTGCTGGAAAAATGGTACCAGCTGATCCTCGACAACGGCGACGACCTCGCGGCGATCATGACCGCCGAACAGGGCAAACCGCTGGCGGAAGCGAAAGGTGAAGTGACCTACGGTGCCGGATTCGTCAAATGGTTCGCCGAAGAAGCGCGCCGCATCTACGGCGACACCATCCCGGCACCGTCCGGCGACCGCCGCATCCTCGTCCTCAAACAGCCGGTCGGCGTCGCGGCAGCCATCACCCCGTGGAACTTCCCGATTGCGATGATCACCCGCAAAGTGGCCCCGGCGCTGGCCGCCGGCTGCCCGATTATCGTCAAACCTTCTGAACTCACGCCGCTCTCGGCGCTGGCGCTGGTCGAACTGGCACAGCGCGCCGGCATCCCGGCCGGGGTACTGCAGGTGGTCACCGGCCTGCCGAAAGAGATTGGCGAAACCCTTACCGCCAGCCGCACCGTGCGCAAAATCTCCTTCACCGGCTCCACCCGCGTCGGCCAGCTGCTGATGCAGCAGAGCGCCGACAGCATCAAACGCCTCAGCCTCGAACTCGGCGGCAACGCCCCGCTGATCGTCTTTGACGACGCCGACCTCGACATCGCCATCCCCGGCGTGATGATGAGCAAATTCCGTAACGCCGGCCAGACCTGCGTCTGCGCCAACCGCATCCTCGTGCAGCGCGGCATCTATCCACGCTTTGCCGAACGCCTGCTGGAAGAAGTGGCGAAACTCAAGGTCGGCGACGGCTTCAGCGCGGGCAGCACCATCGGCCCGCTGATCAACCCGGCGGCGGTGGAGAAGGTTAACGCGCACATTGAAGACGCGGTAAAACACGGCGCACGGGTGCTGACCGGCGGCACCAGCAGCGGCCCCGGCACCTTTGTCACGCCAACGGTGCTGACCGACGTCACCCCGGCGATGCGCATCGCCCATGAAGAGACCTTCGGCCCGGTGGCACCGCTGTTTATCTTTGATACCGAAGAGCAGGCCATCGACATTGCCAACGACACGCCGTTTGGCCTCGGCTCCTACTTCTTTACCGAGGACATCCGCCGCGCCTGGCGGGTCGGCGAAGCGCTGGAGTTTGGCATGGTCGGCTTCAACACCGGATCGGTATCGCTGGTCGAGTCGCCGTTTGGCGGCATAAAACTCTCCGGCATCGGTCGCGAAGGCTCGCATTACGGCATTGACGAATACCTGGAATCAAAAGCCTTCCACTTTGGCAGCCTGTAAATAACGTTTTAATCTTCAAAAAAAAGCCTGCTCCCGAAACGGGCAGGCTTTTTTTTGCCTGAAAAACCCGCAACTTAACTATTTTTCCATTATTGTGGTGCGCCACGCTGGTGCAGGTTTAGTACCAGTTTCACCATGCTGGTGCGTTTATTTTGTGATGTAAATCATCTATTTAAGCAGTCGGTTTATCTGTCAAAAAAGGCCTGCCATTACGGCACAAAATTTTTTTGGGCTGCTTTCTACGCATTATTATTTTTTCCACGGCTGGCATACTTTCTGCATTACTTAAAACAATTACGAATAACCCAGGCAAGCGGGTTGTTTATTAGCAGAGCCAGAGGAAGCCGAAATGCTGAGTTTTAAACCGGAAAACATCGCCTTACCCGCAGGGCATTATATCAACGGTCAGCACGTTGCCGGCAGCGGCGATCGGCTGGCGGTTAACCGGCCTTCCGATGGTCTGCTGGCGGGAGAGATGACTGAAGCCAGCCGCGAGCTGGTTGATGAAGCGGTCAGCGTGGCGGATCGCGCGGTGCGTGAAAGCGGCTGGGCCAGCTGCCCGCCGCGCCAGCGCGGCGCGGTACTGCGGCGCTGGGCCGACCTGATCGTCGCCGACCCGCAGCTGGCGCAGCTGGAATCGCTGGGCTCCACCCGGCCGATCCACGACGTGGTCAACCACGAAATCCCGTTCACCGCCGAAGCGATCCGCTTCTACGCCGAATGCGCCGACAAATTCAGCGGCGACGTGCTGCCAACCCGCGACGCCAGCCTCGGCATGCTGGTGCCGGAGCCGTACGGCGTGATCGGGGCCATCACCCCGTGGAACTTCCCGCTGTCGATGGCCTCGTGGAAATGTGGCCCGGCGCTGGCGGCAGGTAATGCCGTGGTGCTGAAACCTTCCGAACTGACGCCGTTCTCCACCGTGCGGCTGGCCGAACTGGCGCTGCAGGCCGGGCTGCCTGCCGGGGTGCTGAACATCGTGCAGGGCGGCGGGGCGGTCACCGGCAGCGCGCTGGTGGCCCATCCGCTGGTACGCAAGGTCTCCTTTACCGGCTCCACCGCCACCGGCGCACGCATTATGAGCGACGCGGCGTTTAACGGCATGAAGCCGGTAACGCTGGAGCTGGGCGGTAAAAGCCCGCAGCTGGTATTTGACGACGCCGGCGATCTGGATGAAGTGGCCGGGCGCATCCTGCGCGGCTTCACCGCCAACGGCGGCCAGGCCTGCGTGGCCGGCACCCGGCTGATCGTCCAGCGCGGCATTGCCGATGCGCTGATCGCGAAGCTGATCACCCTGTGCCAGAGCTTCCGCCCCGGCGTCACCTGGGACGAAAGCAGCCGCTATGCGCCGATGATCGACAGCCGCCAGGCCTGCAAGGTCGAGTCGGTGATCGCCAGCGCCCGGGCGCAGGGGGCGGAAGTGCTGGTCGGCGGCGGCCGCTTTGCCGACACCGGCGAAGGCTACTTCTGGCAGCCGACGCTGCTGGCGGGTCTGGAGCAGGATAATCCGGCGGTGCAGGAGGAGATCTTTGGCCCGGTGCTGACCGTGCAGATCTTCGACGATGAAGCCGAAGGGCTGGCGCTGGCCTCACACCCCACTTACGGCCTGTGCGCCGGGGTGCACACCAAAAATATTGATCGCGCGCTGCGGGCGATGCGCGGCATCGCGGCGGGCACGGTATGGATCAACCGTTACGGTCGTTCCGGCGATTTCATCATCCCCACTGGCGGCTTTAACGGCTCCGGTATTGGCAAAGACCTCGGTCGTCAGGCGTTTGAAGCCTGCCAGCGCTATAAGAGCGTGCTGATCGATTTCTGATTTTCTCCCTGTAACGAACTCTCCAGAGGTAACACAATGGCTGTGTTTAAACCGAAATTCATCACCTTCGACTGTTACGGCACGCTGATTAACTTTGATATGGCCGGCGCCGCCGCCACCATCTTTGCCGATCGCGTCGCGCCGGAGCAGATGAGGGCGTTTACCGACGATTTCTCTAACTACCGTATGGATGAAGTGCTCGGTGCCTTCAAACTCTACCCGCTGGTGGTGGCCGGTGCGCTGTACCGCACCTGTAACAAGTGGGGCGTGGAGTGCACCGAAGCCGACTGCGCGGCGGTGATGGAAGCCTGCAAAACCTGGGGCCCGCACCCGGACGTGCCGGCCGGACTGAGCATCGTGGCCAAAGAGATCCCGTTGGTGCTGCTGACCAACTCCACCGACGAGCTGATCCAGCACCATATCCCGCGTCTTGGCGCACCGATCCATATGACCATCACCGCCGAAGAGGTCGGGGCTTACAAGCCGCAGATGAAGGGCTTTGAGTACATGCTCAACAAGCTGAACTGCGGCCCGGAAGAGATCCTGCACGTCTCCAGCAGCCTGCGCTATGACCTGATGACCGCCTATGACCTCGGCATCAAAAACAAGGTATTTGTAAACCGCGGTCACGGCCCGGCTAACCCGGCCTATGAGTACACCGAAATCCGCGATATTGGCGGTCTTCCGGGCGTGGTTGGCCTGTAAGGCGCAGAGGAGCAGGCGATGAAACTCGAATCATTCTGGCAGGCAACGGCACCGGCGTTCACCGGTGCGGCAGGCGGCGATTTACCGGCCAGCGCCGACGTGGTGGTGATCGGCGGCGGCTTTACCGGGATCTCGGCGGCGCTGAGCCTGGCGCGCAGCGGCGTCAGCGTGGTGGTGCTGGAAGCGGGCGAGGTGATGAGCCAGGCCTCCGGCCGCAACGGCGGCCACTGCAACACCGGCGTGGCGCAGAACTTCTCGGCGCTGGTCGAAAGCCAGGGCGTTGAGCAGGCTACCCGCTACTACCGGGCGTTCGCCGGCGCGGTGGACTACGTGCAGGGGTTGGTCGCCAGCGAGCAGATCGACTGCGACTTCCGCCGCTGCGGCAAGCTGAAGCTGGCCAGCAAGGCCTCCCACCTGCCGTCGCTGGTCGCCGCCTGCGAAATGATGAAGCGCCATGTTGACCCGGACGTGGAAGTGCTGAGCCGGGAAGAGGTGGCGCGGGAGATCGACTCACCGGACTTCCACGGCGGTTTGTTACAACGTCACGGCGGCCAGATGCATATGGGCAAGTTCGGCGTCGGCCTCGCCAACGCCGCCGCCCGCGTCGGGGCGAAAATCTATCCACAGACGGCGGTTACCGGCCTGACGCGGCTGAACGGCCACCGTCACCAGGTGATCACCGCCCGCGGCACCATTACCGCCGAGAAGGTGCTGATGGCCACCGGCTGCTCCAACGTCGGCCCGTTTGAGTGGTTCCAGCGCCGCATTATTCCGGTGGGCAGCTTTGTGGTGGTCACCGAGCCGCTGGAAGAGCGGGTGCTGCAGCGTATGCTGCCCGGCGACCGCACCTACGTCACCTCGCTGAACCTCGGCAACTACATGCGCACCACCGCCGACCGGCGTCTGGTGTTCGGCGGCCGCGCACGCTTCGCCATCAGCAGCCCGACCTCGGATGCTAAAAGCGGCGACGTGCTGAAGGCCGGTATGCAGAAGATGTTCCCCAATCTCGGCAACGTCAGCATCGACTACTGCTGGGGCGGGCTGGTGGATATGACCGCCGACCGCCTGCCGCACGCCGGCGAGCAGGATGGCGTGTTCTACTCGCTGGGCTACAGCGGGCACGGCACCCAGATGTCGGTGTGGATGGGCCGGGTGATGGCCGATTTGCTGACCGAAAAAGCGAACGATAATCCGTGGCAGCGCAGCAGCTGGCCGGCGGTTCCCGGTTACTTCGGGAAACCCTGGTTCCTGCCGGTGGCCGGACTGTACTACAAGGCGAAGGATCGCTTTTCATAACAACCCGTCATGCTTCGTGCTGCGGCGTTGGCCGCAGCCTGAATTTGCCAGGGTACAAAAACACAACGACTTGAGGGTGCACAGATGAGTAAATTTCGTAAAGAATTTAGCCAGGCTAACCCGACCATAACCCAGGCCATCACGGACGTGGCCATTACCCGCCGCGGGATGATGAAACTGCTGTCGGCCGGCGCGGTGATGAGCACCGGCCTGATCGGCTTCCCGGAGTTCAGCTTCGCCGCTGAAACCCCGGTAATGGGCGGCAAGCTGCGCGCGGCGGTGGCCAACGCCTCTGCCACCGACACGCTGGACCCGGCGCGCGGCAGCAACAGCGGCGACTACTGCCGCCAGTTTATGTTCTACAGCGGCCTGACCGAGCTGGATAAAGAGCTGAAGGCGCAGCCCGCGCTGGCCGAATCGATTGAGAGCAGCGACGGTAAGACCTGGCAGGTGAAGCTGCGTTCCGGCGTCACCTTCCACAACGGCAAGGCGCTGACCGCCGCCGACGTGATCTACTCGCTGAACCGCCATAAAGATCCGGCCGTGGCCTCCACCGCCATTACCCTGGCCAGCCAGATTGCCGATATCAAGGCGGTAAGTGACGGCGAGCTGACCCTGACGCTGACCCAGCCGAACTTCGACCTGCCGTCGCTGCTCGCCACCAGCGCCTTCCTGATCGTACCGGACGGCACCAAAGACTTCAGCAAGGCGATCGGCACCGGTCCGTTTGTGCTGAAAGAGTTCCAGCCGGGCGTGCGCACCGTCGGCACCAAAAACAAAAACTACTGGAAGCCGGGCCTGCCGCGCCTCGACGAAGTGGAGCTGATGGGCGTGACCGACCCGGCCGCCCGCGTCAACGCGCTGATGTCCGGCGACCTGCAGATGGTCTCCACGCTCTCCGCCGGTGACGTCAACCGCCTGCGTAAGAACGGCCAGTTCAACGTGCTGGAGAGCAAGTCCGGCATGTACAGCGACCTGATTATCCGTACCGACCGTGCGCCGGGCAATAACGCCGATTTCGTGCTGGCGATGAAGTACCTGCAGCCGCGTGAGCTGATCGTTAAAACCGTGCTGCAGGGCTTTGGTGATATCGGTAACGATACCCCGGTTCCGCCGTGGCACCCGATGTTCAACAAGGATCTGCCGCAGCGCCCGCTGGATCTCGACAAAGCCAAATTCCACATCAAGAAGGCCAATATGGCCGGGGCGAAAATCGAAATCATCACCACGCCAAACATTGAAGGTGCGGTGGAAGGCGGCCAGCTGGTACAGCAGATCGCCCGGTCGGCCGGCCTCAACGTCGCGGTGCGCCGCGTGCCGTACGACGGTTACTGGTCAGCACACTGGATGAAAGATCCGATCGGCTACGGCTCGGTCAACCCGCGCCCGACGCTGGATATGCTGTTCTCCCAGTTCTATCTCTCCACCGCGCCGTGGAACGAGTCCGGCTGGAAAAACGAGCAGTTCGATCAGCTGGTGGCCGCCGCCCGTGGCGAAAGCGACCAGGGCAAACGCAAGCAGATGTACGGCGATATGCAGAAGCTGGTCTACGACAACTGCGGCACGCTGATCCCGGCCTTCATCAGCTCGATGGACGGCTGTAGTAAGAAAGTGAAAGGGGTGGAAGCCTGGCCGTCTGGCATGATGATGGGCTATCGTTTCCACGAGTTTGCCTGGTTGGCTGCATAAGCAGGAGAACGGCGATGAACAGGTACATACTCAAACTGATACTCCGGCGTATAGGGTCGGGTTTACTTACGCTCTTCATCGTCTCGGCGCTGGTGTTCTTTATCACCAGCCTGCTGCCGGGCGATGCGGCGCAGATGATCCTTGGCCAGTCAGCCACCCCGGAAACGGTGGCGGCACTGCGCCAGCAGCTGGGACTGGATCAGCCGCTGCTCGTACGTTACGTCAGCTGGCTGGCCGGTATGGTTCAGGGCGATTTTGGTACCTCCTTCGCCAGCAACGTGCCGGTGTCGCAGCTGGTCTCCCAGCGCATTCCGGCCACCTTCCAGCTGGCCGTTACCACCACCCTGGTGTCGGTACCGCTGGCGCTGGCCATCGGCATCACCGCCGCCATGAAGCGCGGCTCCTTCCTCGACCGCGCGCTGGTGGTCAGCACCATGGCGGTGGTGGCGGTGCCGGAATTCCTGATTGCCACCGTGGCGGTGCTGATCTTCGCCGTTAAGCTGCAGTGGGTGCCGGCGATGTCGCTCGGCTCCACCCATCAGGACTTCCTCGGCTTCCTGCGCACCTTTGCGCTGCCGGTGATGACCCTGTGCTGCGTGATTATTGCCCAGATGGCGCGCATGACGCGCGCCGCTATCGTCAACCAGATGGACAGCCCGTATCTGGAAATGACCCTGCTTAAAGGCGTCAGTCCGCTGCGCGCGATGCTGCGCCACGCGCTGCCGAACGCGGTCGGGCCGATTGCCAACGCCATCTCACTCAGCCTCTCATACCTGTTTGGCGGGGTGATCATTATCGAAAGTATCTTCAGCTATCCGGGCGTGGCCAGCCAGCTGGTGGATGCGGTGAGCAACCGCGATCTGCCGGTGGTGCAGATGTGCGTGATGTTCTTCGCCGCCTGCTACCTGACCCTGTTACTGGCGGCGGACGTGCTGACCATTGCATTTAATCCTAAGTGGAGGGGCTGATGAATACACTGACGCTACCGTGGCGCTTCTTTCAATCTCTCAACGTCAGCGGCCGTTGCGGCCTGCTGATCACCCTGTTCTGGATCCTGATGGCGGTGTTTGGCACCGCGCTGGCGCCGCACAATCTGGAGGACATCGGTGCCGGCCCGATGTTCGGCTCGTTCAGCCGCGAGTTCTGGTTCGGCACCGACTACCTCGGCCGCGATATTTTCAGCCGCATCCTCTACGGTGCGCGCTACTCGATTGGCCTGGCGCTGACCGCGGCGATCCTGGCAAGCCTGGTCGGTACGCTGCTGGCGCTGCTGGCGGCGGTGGCCGGCCGCTGGCTGGAAGAGGTGCTGGGGCGGATTAACGACGCGATGCTGGTACTGCCGGGGAAAATTCTGGCGCTGATGATCGTCGCGGTGTTTGGCTCCTCGCTGCCGATGCTGATTATCACCGCCGTGTTTACCTACTGGCCGGGTGCCTATCGTATCGCCTACGCCATGGCCTCCAGCCTGCGGTCAATGGACTACGTGCAGGCGTCACGGCTGCGCGGCGAGAGCCGCCTCTACGTGGCGATCCACGATATTCTGCCGAATATGCTGCACCCGATGCTCACCGACTTCGGCCTGCGCTTTGTCTATATCGTGCTGCTGCTCAGCGGCCTGAGCTTCCTCGGCCTCGGCGTACAGCCGCCATACGCCGACTGGGGCACGCTGGTGCGTGAAAATCTACAGGGCCTGTTTGACGGCTCACCGGCGGTGCTGATGCCAGCGGTGGCGATTGCCAGCCTGACCATCGGTGCCAACCTGTTTATCGACAGCCTGCAGGCGATGCGCCCGATGGCAACGCTGGCTAAGGGGACCGCATGAATATTATGCCGCACACCGCAACACCGACGGTCGCCGTTGACAACCTGCGGGTCACCGCTCATGCCGACGACGGCCGGGAGATTACCCTGGTCTCGGATATTCACTTCACCGTGCAGAAGGGCGAGGTGCTGGCGCTGATCGGCGAGTCCGGCTCCGGTAAAACCACCATCGCGCTGGCGCTGATGGGCTATGCCCGCCACGGCTGCCATATTGCCGGGGGTACCATTCACGTGGCCGGCACCGACGTCACCTCGCTGTCACGCGCTGAGCTGTGCCAGTTCCGCGGCAACAAAGTGGCCTATATTGCCCAGAGCGCCGCCGCCTCCTTCAACCCGGCGATGAAAATCATGGACCAGGTGGTCGAGCCGGTGGTGATCCACGGCGTGATGAAGCGCACGGAGGCCGAGAAAAAGGCGGTGGAGCTGTTCCGCGAACTGGCGCTGCCAAACCCGGACACCATCGGCGATCGCTATCCGCACCAGGTTTCCGGCGGCCAGCTGCAGCGCCTGATGACCGCCATGGCGCTGATTGGCGATCCGGAAGTGGTGATCCTCGATGAACCGACCACCGCGCTGGACGTCACCACCCAGGTGGAGGTGCTGAAGGCCTTCCGCCGCGTGGTGCGTCAGCGCGGCACCACCGCCATCTACGTCAGTCACGATCTGGCGGTGGTGGCGCAGATGGCCGATAAAATTCTGGTGCTGCTGAAGGGGCAGATTGCCGAGTACGGCACCACCAGCCAGCTGCTGAACGCCCCGCAGGCGGAGTACAGCCATCAGCTGCTGGACGCGGCACGGCAACAGCCGCGCCCCAGCCCGTGGCAGGCACAGCAGAATGAGGAACAACCGCTGCTGCAGGTGCGCGACCTGGCGGCCGGTTATGGCCCGCGCGACGCGGACGGTCAGCCGAAAGTGAAAATTTTGCAGGATATCAACTTCAGCCTGTATCGCGGCCAGTCGATCGGTATTATCGGTGAGTCCGGCTCCGGCAAAACCACCCTGGCGCACGCTATCGCCGGCATGAACAGGCCCTGCGGCGGCCACATTCTGTTTAACGGCCACTACATTGACGGGGATATGCATCGCCGCCCCGAAAACGAGCTGCGGCGCATTCAGTACGTGTTCCAGATGGCCGATACCGCACTGAATCCGGCGCACAGCATTGAGGCCATCCTTAAGCGGCCCCTGAAGCTGTTCCACGGCCTGCGCGGGCCCGCGCTGGAAAAACGCCTGTTCGAACTGCTGGATCTGGTGCGGTTACCGCGCAGCGTACTGTGGCGCAAGCCCTGGTCGCTTTCCGGCGGGCAGAAGCAGCGCGTCAACCTGGCGCGGGCGCTGGCCGCCGAGCCGGACCTGATCCTCTGCGATGAGGTCACCTCGGCGCTGGATACGGTAGTGGCGGCGGCGGTACTCGATCTGATTACCGAGCTGCGCCGCGAGCTGGGGTTGACGGTGCTGTTTATCAGCCACGATCTGCACGCGGTGCGCTCGGTGTGTGACGAAATTGTGGTGATGAAAAACGGCCGTATGGTCACCCAGGTGGCGCGGGCTGACTACGACAAGCCATCAACGGAAATTTACTACGAGCGCCTGAAGCGCGCCGTGCCGGAACTGCGTCAGGGCTGGCTGGATGAACATGAAGAGAGCGACATCGCCCTCTGACGTCAGCGGCGCAGGCCGATGCTGAACGGGTGGGAAGGTGCTGCCCGACGATAACATGACCCAATTAAACGATTACTGGTAAGGAACATTCATGCCTGCACCGATTCGATACGTTCAGGACAGCCCGTATTTCCCGCCGTCGGCGGACGTGGTGGTGATTGGCGCCGGTATTGCCGGTACCGCCGCCGCGTATGAGCTGGCAAAAAAAGGCGTCAGCGTGGTGCTGATTGAGAAAGGGCTGGTGGGCGGCGAACAGTCGAGCCGCAACTGGGGCTGGTGCCGCCAGCAGAACCGCGACGAGCGCGAGCTGCCGCTGATGATCTACGCCATCCAGCGCTGGAGCGAACTGGCGGCCGAAACCGGCGAAGAGCTGGGCTTCCGCCGCAGCGGGCTGGTGTATGCCACCAGAAGCCAGGACGACATCAACGCCTGGGAGAGCTGGAACCGCATGGCGGCTAACTACGGCTTTAGCAGCGAAATTCTTACCGCCGAACGCGCCAAAGCGCTGACGCCGGGCAGCACCAGCCAGTGGCTGGGCGGCATCTCCTCGCCGACCGACGGCCACGCCGAACCGGCGCTGGCGGCTCCCGGACTGGCAATTGCCGCCCAGCGGCTGGGCGCATTCGTGTTCCAGCAGTGCGCGGTGCGCGGGCTGGATATCTCCGCCGGCAGGATCAGCGGCGTGATCACCGAACGCGGCCTGATCAAAACCAGCAGCGTTATCTGCGCAGGCGGAGCCTGGACCTCAATGTTCTGCCGCCGCCACGGCATCGATCTGCCGCTGGGCAACGTGATCGGCACCGCCTTCCGCACCGCGCCGATCGAACAGAAAATCGCGCTGCCGCTCTACACGCCGGGCTTTGCCTGCCGCCCGCAGCTGGACGGCAGCTACACCATGTCGGTCTCCGGCCGTGGCCGCCTGGAGCCGGGCGCGCAGGGGCTGCGCTACGCGCGGCAGTTCTGGCCGACCTTTAAGGCGCGGCGTAAAAACCTGACCCTGAACCTCGGCCTTGCCCCGTTTATCCGCGGCCCGGAAGCCCCGGCGCGCTGGCAGATGGACGGCATCTCACCGTTTGAACAGGTGCGTATTCTTGACCCGCGCCCGGATATGGCGATGGTCGAAGAGGGACTGGCGGCGATGCGCAGCGAGTTCCCGCAGATGCAGCAGATCCGCCTGGAGCAGGCGTGGGGCGGCATGATTGACAGCACCCCGGACGCGGTGCCGGTGATCTCCACCGTGGGCAAACTGCCGGGGCTGGTGATCTCCGCCGGCTACAGCGCCCACGGCTTCGGCATCGGCCCGGGTGCCGGGCGTCTGGCTGCCGACCTTGCCACGCTGGATACGCCGGTGGTCGACCCGACCCCGTTCCGTTACGAACGTCTCACCGACGGTTCCGGGCTGAAAGCGCCCGGGCTGATGTAAGGAATCACCATGACCGTAGAATTTATTCCGCTGCGTGACGCGCACCTTGATGCCGCGTTCGCGCTGACGCAGAAACTGCAGTGGCCGCACCGGCCGGGCGACTGGCAGCAGGCGCTGCTGCTGGGCGAGGGGATTGCCGCCGTGGAGAACGGCGAGCTGATTGGCACCCTGATCACCTGGCGCTGGGGGGTGGACTATTCCACCCTCGGGCTGGTGATCGTTGACGATGCTCAGCAGGGGCGCGGCATTGGTAAGCAGCTGATGCTGGCCGGGCTTGAGACCCTGGCGGGCAGCAATATCCGCCTGCACGCCACCGAAGCGGGCAAAGGGCTGTATGAAAAGCTCGGTTTTGTCGCCACCGGCCACGTCGAACAGCATCAGTGCCGCCTGCTGCCGGCGGTGGCCGCGCCGGCCTGCGCCGCGCACCAGCAGATCCGCAGCGCCCGCCAGCAGGACGCCACGCTGCTGACCGCGCTGGATCGTCAGGCCACCGGCCAGCAGCGGCCACGGCTGATCGCTAACCTGCTGGAGAGCGCGGAGCGCATTCTGGTGCTGGAAGAGCAGGGGGCCGCGGCCGGTTTTGCCTGCCTGCGCCGCTTCGGCCACGGTTACGCCATTGGGCCGGTGACCGCCCGCACTCCGGCGGCGGCGAAGCTGTTGATCGGCCAGCTGCTGAGTACGCTGGGCGGACAGTTTGTCCGTATCGACACCGACCGCGAGGCCGGTATCGGCCCGTGGCTGACCGAACAGGGGCTGCCGGAAGTGGACGCGCCGACCACCATGATTAAAGGGACCCCGTGGCGGCCGGAAAGCGGCGGCATGCAGGCGTTCGGGCTGATGTCCCAGGCGATGGCCTGATGAATATCGTCTACAAATCTGAAGCGGAGCGCGGGCGTATCTGGGCAGGCCTGCTGGCTGATATGGCCCCGGAGGCCAGCTTCCGTCAGTGGCCGGACGTGGGCAATGCAGCAGAGGTGGAGTACCTGGTCGCCTGGCAGCCGCCGGAAGACATCATGCAGCAGTTCCCCAATCTTAAGGTGCTGTTCTCCGTCGGGGCCGGGGCCGATCAGTTTGACTACTCACGCCTGCCCGCCGACCTGCCGGTGGTACGGATGATCGAACCGGGGCTGACCAGCGGCATGGTCGAGTACGTCACCTTTGCCGTGCTCGGCCTGCATCGCGATATGCCGCGCTACCTGCAGCAGCAGCGTGCGGGCGTCTGGCAGGCGCACCCGGTGCAAACCGCAGCAAAACGCCGCATCGGCGTGATGGGGCTGGGTACACTGGGCGAAGCGGTGCTCAAACCGCTGGTGGCGATGGGCTTCGACTGCGGCGGCTGGAGCCGCACCCCGCGCGATCTGCCGGGGGTACGCTGCTGGGCAGGGGATGAACAGCTGGGTGAGTTTCTGGCGCGCAGCGATATCCTCATCTGCCTGCTGCCGCTCACCGAACGCACCGAAGGGATGCTAAACGCCGATCTGTTCGGCCAGTTACCCGCCGGTGCGGCGCTGGTGCAGGCCGGGCGCGGCGCGCAGCTGAACCATCAGCATCTGCTGGACGCGCTGGACGCCGGTCAGCTGAGCGCGGCGGTGGTCGACGTTACCGCCCCCGAGCCGCTGCCCGCTGAGCACCGATTCTGGCACCATCCGCAGATCTGGCTGACGCCACATATCGCCAGCCAGACCCAGCCGGAGAGTGCCGTTGTCGCGCTGCTGGCCAACATTCGTCGCCATCAGCGCGGAGAACCTATGGTCGGCGTCGTCGACCGTCAACAAGGATATTAATATGGATATTAATGCGTTAGTCGCGCTGCGGCGCGATCTGCACCAGCACCCGGAGCTGGCCTATAACGAACACCGCACCGCCGGAATCGTGGCTGAGATCCTCAGCGACCTGGGGCTGGAGGTGCACACCGGCATCGGTAAAACCGGCGTGGTCGGCGTGCTGAAACGGGGGTTAAGCTCGCGCAGCATCGGCCTGCGTGCCGATATGGACGCGCTGCCGATGCAGGACAACGGCAGTCAGCCGTGGCGCAGCCAGACGGCCAGCGTCTGCCACGCCTGCGGCCACGACGGCCACACCACCATGCTGCTGGGCGCTGCGGCGGCGCTGGCCGACGATCCGGGTTTTGACGGCACGGTGTACTTCATTTTCCAGCCGGCGGAAGAGGGGCTGGCGGGGGCGAAGGCGATGATCGACGATGGCCTGTTTACCCGCTTCCCCTGCGATGCGGTCTACGCCATCCACAACTGGCCGCAGCTGCCTGCCGGGGTGGCGCAGACCCGCGCCGGGCCGATTATGGCGGCGGGCAGCGTGTTTAACATTACCGTTCACGGCGGCGGCGGCCACGCCGCGCAGCCGCAGCTGACCCCGGACACCCTGCTGGCCACCAGCGAACTGGTGGTGCAGCTGCACACCATTATCAGCCGCAACCTCGACCCCTGCGATCCTGCGGTGCTGACGGTAACCAAAATCAACGGCGGCTTCTCGCACAATATGATCCCGGCGCAGGCGGAGATTATGGGCACGGTGCGCAGCTTTGACGGCGGCGTGCAGGACGTAATTGAACGCCGCATGCGCGAGCTGGCGCAGTCGATGACCGCCGCGCACGGCCTGCAGGCGGAGGTCAGTTATAAGCGTTACTACCCGGCCACCATTAACAGTGTGGCAGAGGCACAGATCGCCCTGCGCGCCGCGCGCCGCGCCGGTCTGGAGTATGGCGAAGCGCCAAAACCGGCGATGACCTCGGAAGATTTCGCCTTTATGTTGCAGGCGAAACCGGGGGCCTATCTGTGGCTGGGCTCGGCGGACAGCCACCCGCTGCACCACTCCGAATTTGATTTCAACGACGCGGTGATCCCGTACGGCATCCGCTGGTTTGTGGCGCTGGTGCAGGAAACGCTGGCGGCAGAAATTTAAGTGATGTTCGTCGATTGATTACAACAGTTAATGCTGCTGCCGTTCCGGGAACGGCAGCAGCAGCGTCCGGCTTATTGCGATACTTGACCTATGCCCGCGCTGCCTGAAGGCGAACAGGGTAACTCTTCATCTTGATGTCAATGAGGCAAAGATATGCATAATTTACTGGCTGAGCAGCAGACTTTTTCCGATAACGCCCTGTACCTCGACAAGCGCGGTGAGAACGTCCCGCGCGGCGTGGTGACCGCCCATCCAATTGTGATTGCCAAAGGCAAGGGCTCTGAAGTGTGGGATGTGGAAGGCAACCGTTATCTGGACTTCGTCGGCGGCATTGGCGTGCTGAACGTCGGCCACAACCATCCGGCGGTGGTGAATGCGGTCACCGAGCAGCTGCAGCGGGTGTCACACGCCTGTTTCCAGGTGGCGGCCTATCCGGGCTATATCGATCTGGCGACGCGCCTGAATAAGCTGGTGGGTGCCGGTGAAGAGTTTAAGAGCGTGTTTTTCACCAGCGGTGCGGAAGCGGTAGAGAACGCGGTGAAGATCGCCCGCGCCTACACCAACCGTTCCGGCATTATCGCCTTTGACGGCGCGTTCCACGGCCGCACGCTGCTGGGCTGCACCCTGACCGGGATGAGCCAGCCTTACAAGCAGAACTTCGGTCCGTTCCCGGGCGAAGTGTACCGCGTGCCGTTCCCGAATGCTTTCCACAACGTCTCAGAGCAGGACTGCCTGAAGGCGCTGGAGACGCTGTTTGCCGTGCAGATCCTGCCGGAGCGCGTGGCGGCAATCATCATCGAACCGGTGCAGGGCGACGGCGGTTTCCTCGCGGCTTCCCCAGCCTTTATGCAGGCGCTGCGTGAAATCACCGAGCGTCACGGTATTCTGCTGATTTGTGATGAAGTGCAGACCGGCTTTGGCCGCACCGGCAAGATGTTCGGCTTCCAGCATACCGGCATCGTGCCGGATCTGGTGACGGTGGCGAAGAGCCTCGGCGGCGGTCTGCCGATCTCCGGCGTGGTGGGCAAGGCGGCGATTATGGATGCGCCAACCCCGGGCGGCCTTGGCGGCACTTACGGCGGTAACGCGCTGGCCTGTGCGGCGTCGCTGGCGGTGCTGGATCTGATGGAGCATGGCAATCTTCTGGAGCGGTCTAACCAGCTCGGCGAGCAGTTAAACGCACGTTTGCAGCAGCTGGCCGATAAGTACGCCTGTATTGGCGAAGTTCGCGGCATCGGCTTTATGCAGGCGGCAGAGATTATTGATTTTGAAACCGGCAAACCGGATGCCGCACTGACGCAAAAGATCCTCGACTGCGCCTGCCAGGAAGGGCTGCTGCTGATCAAGTGTGGTCTGCACCGTAACGTGGTGCGTTTCCTGGCGCCGCTGGTGACCAGCGATTCGCAGCTGGAAGAGGCGCTGCACATTTTTGATATTGCGCTGGCGCGGGCCACCGGCCGTCTGGGGTGAAAGCAGGGTCATATAAACTGATTTATTATTGATATTATTATAGTTTTTATAATAACGGCCTGAAGATATAGCGCAGTAAAACGCTGGCGTGGCAGATAAAAAGCGTGCTATATCTTCAGCATAATGTGACGCAGTTGTGAATTTAAGGGGTGCTATGAACGGCTTAATGAAACTGGATCGTATCGACATTAATATTCTGGTGCAGCTGCAGAAAGATGGCCGCATCAGTAATGTCAATCTGGCCGATGCCGTTGGGCTGTCGCCCAGCCCCTGCCTGCAACGCGTGAAACGCCTTGAGACCGCCGGTTTTATTACCGGTTATGAGGCGCATATCAATCTGACCAAAATTACCGATTCAGTGACGGTGTTTACCGAGGTGACGCTTTCGGGGCACCGTCGCGAGGATTTTCTCAAGTTCGAGCAGGCGATCCGTGAGGTGGATGAGCTGATGGAGTGTCATCTGATCACCGGCGGTTACGACTACCTGTTACGCTTTATCACCCGCAGCATTGAACATTATCAGGAGGTGATTGAAGGGCTGCTGGATGCCAAAGTGGGCATCGATAAGTACTTCAGTTACATCGTGATCAAGTCCCCGATTATGAAAAGCACCGTGCCGTTGCGCTCGCTGATAGCGCGGCATACGCAGGTGGAGTTTTAATCCTATCCCGGATAATGGCTGGCTGCTGGCTGCTGGCTGCTGGCCGCTGGTCGCTTCGGGTTTCGGTGCCCGGCTAATCGGGGTTTATCCGGAACGCGGACACGCCAGTAACGTCCCTGGGCTCTGCCGGGCACGTCCGTGTGCCCGAAGGTCCGCTTATCCGGATAAACCCCGATTGCCTGCTATTTTCTGCGTCGCTGTTTTAAAACCAGACAAAAAAATCAAATAAACCTAATCAGACCAAATCAGACCAAATCAGACCAAGTCAGTACGAATCCGAACCCTTCACCAGAGCGAGAAGCTACGCCCTTAAACAGGAGGACGCGGGCGAAAAGGTTAGCCGGGCGTGCGGCGCAGGGAGCGCCGCCCGAGCTTACAGGGACGTACTTGCAGCGTCCCGGCGTTCTTTTCGCCCACGGCCGAACCCATCACCCGAACAAAAAGCCATGCCCTTAAGACAGCAACGCAAAACCCACAGTGAACAGGCCATTTGATCGCCCGGCAGAAAATTTCCCCGGCTGCACGCATTTCCCCACAAAACGCCGTAGTTACCCGGCGTTACCAAAAAACTCCCCGTGGCAATCGCCGTACACTCTTCTTAATCGCCAGAAAACAGCCCCGGAGCCCCTATGCAACCGTTTGTCCCGCGCCTCGCCGAATGGCGGCGTGATGAATACCTGCTCAGCAGTGACCCGCAGAAAATTGATATTGACTGGGTACATCGCCAGCTCACCGAACACAGCTACTGGGCACAGGGGCAAAGCATCGAACTGACGCGCCGATCGCTGGCGGCCTCAATGCCGTTTGGCATCTGGCACCTGCAGCAGCAGGTGGGTTTTGGCCGGCTGATCACCGACTACAGCCGCTTTGCCTACCTCAGCGACGTGATTATTGATAACGGGCACCGGGGTAAAGGCCTCGGCGGCTGGTTTGCGTCGGCCATTCTGAACCACCCCGACCTGCGCACCATCAAACGCTGGATGCTGGCCACCGACGATGCCCACCACGTCTATCGCCGTGCCGGCTGGCAGGCGGTGGCGAAGCCTGAGCGACTAATGGAATTTATACCCACCCCACCAGAGGACCGCACCCCATGAGTTACCGCGTTGGCGTCGATATCGGCGGATCGTTCACCGATTTTGCCGTGCTGGATGAACGTGACAACAGCATCCGCACTCTGAAAGTCCTGTCGCGGCCGGACAGCCCCGGCAGTGAAATCACCACCGGCCTCGCGCAGCTGCAACAGCGCGACGGCATTAACCCGGCAGAGATCGGCTACTTCACCCACGGCACCACCGTTGGCGTTAATGCGGTGATCCAGCGTAAAGGCGTCAAGCTGGCGCTGTTCACCACCGACGGGTTCAGCGACGTGCTGGAGCTGGCGCGGCTGAAGATCCCGCATATTCATGACCTGTTTTCACGCCGCCCGGTGCCGCTGATCTCCCGCGATCGGGTGTTTGGCATCCGCGAGCGTACCGATCGTGACGGTAAGGTGCTGCAGGCGGTGGATCGTGCCAGCGTGGAGGAGGCGGTGGCTGCCGCCCGCGAAGCGGGCTGTCAGGGCATCGTGGTATCGCTGCTGCACAGCTATCGCAACGGCAGTAATGAGGGGCAGGTGCGTGAAATCGTGGCTGAGCTGGCACCGGAACTGCTCACCTCCTGCTCGGCGGAGATCTGGCCGATTATTCGAGAGTACGAACGCACCATTACCGCGGTGATTAACGCCTACGTGCAGCCAAAGGTGATTCACTATCTGGAGGCCTTTGAGCGGGCGCTGCAGCAGATGGGCGTGCCGGTGCCGCCGCGCATCACCAAATCCAACGGTGGGGTGATGGGGCTGGATCAGGCCAAAGCCGAATGTGTGCAGATGGTCCTGTCCGGTACCGCTTCCGGGGTGATTGGGGCCAGCTATATCGCGGAAACCTGCGGTTTTGACCGGCTGCTGAGCCTGGATATCGGCGGCACCAGCGCCGACGTGGCGGTAATCATTGATGGCCGCCCTGAGTACGGCAGCGGCGAAATTATCGGTGACTTCCCGATCTATATTCCATCGGTGTCGGTCACCTCGGTAGGCCAGGGCGGCGGATCGATCGCCTGGATCGACAGCCTGGGGGTGTTACAGGTCGGCCCGGACAGCGCAGGATCGCTGCCGGGCCCGGTCTGCTTCCGTCGCGGCGGCACCGAAGCGACGGCGACCGACGCCTTTGCCGCCTGTGGGCTGATCGGCCACGGCGACCTCGGTTACAACGCCGTGCAGGTGGACGTCACCGGCGCGCGTGCCGCGGTGGAGAAGCTGGCGCAGCCGCTGGGCATCAGCGTCGAAGAGACCGCGGAAAACATCATCGCGCTGGCCATCTCCAGCATGTACAGCGACACCAGCGGGCTGATCTCACGCTTTGGACTCGACCCGCGTGAGTTTTACTTCCTCGCCTTCGGCGGTGCCGGGCCGATGATGGGCTGCTTCCTCGCCCGTGAACTGAAGCTGAAGGGCGTGGTGGTGCCGCCCACGCCGGGGGTGCTGGCCGCCTTTGGCGGGCTGGTGGCCGATATCAAAAATGACTTTATCCGCACGCTCTACTGCGAACTGACGCCGGCGGTCAGCGATGCACTGCGGCTTAACACACAACAGCTGCGCGATGAGGCCAGCGGCTGGCTGAGCCGTGAGTATGGCCCGAACCTGCCGTCGCAGTTCAGCTTCTCTGCCGAAATGCGCTATCGCGGTCAGTCGTTTGAGATTGACGTGGTGCTGCAGGAAAGCTGGCTGCTGACCGGCGACCTGGCAGCGATCCGCAGCGCCTTTGACGCCCATCACACCCGGCTGTTTGGCCATCACGACGCGCACGCCGACGTGCAGCTGATCAACCTGCGGCTGGTACTCAGCTCACCAACGCCAAAACCGCGGCTGCCCGAACTGGCTGCCGCCAGTGGTCCGGTGCCGGTGCAGCGCCAGGTCGACGCGTGGATCGACGGCCGCTGGTGGCAGGTCGATCTCGTTTCGCGCAGCGCGCTGGGTGCCGGACACCGGCTCACCGGGCCGGTGATTATCGCCCAGGACGACTGCACCACCTGTGTACCGCCGCAGATGCAGGTCGACGTCGACCGCTACGGCAACCTGATCATTACCCCGCAAACCGGAGACGCTGATGGCCATTGATGGACGTAACCTGCAAATTCTTGCCAACTACTGTGCCGCCGCCGCCGATGCGATGGCGTTTACCCTGATGCGCACCGCGCACTCCACCTTCGTGAAAGAGACGGAAGATTTTTCCTGCCAGATCGTCAGCCGCGACGGGCTGGCCTTTGCCTCGCCGCGCAGCTTCGGTGCGCCCTGGTACAGCGGCATCGATTACGGCCCGGTGCTGGCGCTGATCGACGGCTATCAGGAGGGGGATATCTGCATCACCAACGACTCCTACGCCGGTAACGTGGCGACGCATACCCCGGATATCCATATCTGGAAACCGGTCTTCCATCAGGGCGAAATCGCCTGCTTTGTGGTCGGCCATATCCACAATACCGACGTCGGCGGCGCGGTGCCGGCTTCACTATCGCGGTCGCTGACAGAGATCGTGCAGGAGGGGATCCGCATCCCGCCGCTGAAAATTATCAGCAACGGCGTGCTTAACGAGCAGGTGGCGCAGATTATGCGGCTGAACGTGCGCGCGCCGGATCAGAACTGGGGCGACTTTAACGCGCAGATCGCCTCGGTGAACATCGGTGAACGCAAGGTGCAGGAGATTATCGCCCGCTTTGGCATTGCCGACTTCCTTACCGGTGTGGAAGGCATTCTCGACTATGCCGAACAGCAGGCGCGCAGCATTATCCGCACTATTCCCGACGGCGACTATTTCTATGCCGACTACGCCGATGAGGACAGTGAAGGCGGCTATCCGTGCCGCATCGCGGTGACGCTGCGGGTTAAGGGTGACAGCCTGGAGCTGGACTACACCGGCAGCGACCCGCAGCTGATGTCGTCGCTGAATATGCCCACCGGCGGCCGTGAGCGTCATCCGCTGGCGCTGGTTGGCGTGACCTACGTGCTCTCCACCCTCGATCGTTCGCTGCTGCTCAACGCCGGTACGCTGCGGCCGACCCGCGCGATCCTGCCGCCGGGCACCATTATGAACTGTGAGGCACCGGCGGCGGTGGGCATGCGCTCGCTGACCTGCGCGATGTCGCAGATTGCCACGGTCGGCGCGTTTTCGCTGGCGCTGCCGGACAGGCTGCCCGCCAACTCGCCGGGCGGTAACTCGATTATCAACATCCGTACCGTGGATGCGCAGAACCGCACGCTGGTGGCGTCGCTGGGGCCGGTGGGCGGCGGCGCGGGCGGCACGCCGAAGCACGACGGACCGGATGGCTCCGGCGGCCTCTCGGCGTTCCTGAAAAACACGCCGATCGAGATCAACGAAGCGGAAGTGCCGGTGCGTTTCCACCGCTACGGCCTGGCGGCGGACAGCGCCGGGGCGGGCGAGTATCGCGGCGGCCTGGCCACTGAGATGGCCTTTGAGGTGTTCGCGCCCAATACCACCATCACTGCCCGAAACCGTAACCGCTCGGTCTTCTCTTCCGCCGGTGCGGCGGGCGGCCGGGCGGGCAGTACCTCGTGGTTCCGCACCCGGCACGCCGGTGGCCATGTGACCGAGCATGGCAATACCGACGTGATCCACTGCGGACCGGGGGATATTGTCTCGGTCAAAGGCCCGGGGGCGGGGGGCTACGGCGATCCGCGCCGGCGCGATCCGCAGGCGGTACTGCGCGACGTGCAGTGCGGTTTTCTCAGCGAACAGGCGGCGCGTCAGCAGTATGGCGTGGCGGTTCAGCAGGGCGAGCTGGATCCTGCAGGCTCCGCACGGCTGCGGGCGCAGATGGCGGCACCCGACGGGGAGCATTTTGACGTCGGCGATGCGCGGCGGGCGTTTGAAGCGCTGTGGACACCGGAACGCTACCGGCTGTTAACGGCATTTCTTGCCGAACGACCGGTGGTCTGGCGGCATTTCCTGAAACATGAGGTGTTCACTGCGGTGAAAGCCGGGCAGGGTAGTGAATTACCGCTGACGGAACAAATGCAGTCACTGTTTACTTTATTACTGGAACGCTTCCCGGCATTACGCATGTAATAGCGGTTCAGCCCACACATTTTTTGCGGTACGCCTCGTAAAACAGAATTTGTGTGGGTGTCACTGGATATTTTACGATTTTAATTTCTGTTCACCGCGTTATTATTTTCTGCGTTGCAGCGATTCTGCTGTTTATTACGGAAATAACTAAGAGAGGTGAGCATGGATTTCAGTTTAATTACCTTGTTGAAAGCCACATTCGGCGGGGCGGGCTGGGGGTTTGGCCTGTCCGGATTTGTCCCGCTGATTGCACCTTCGGTTGAGCTGACCACCCACGTCATGTACAGCGGGGCAGCCTGGGGCGCTGCCGTGCTGGCATCGTTGTATATTTTTGCCGCCTGGAAGTCCCGGTAATGCAGCCTGCCTGGTACTTCCCGCACGATCACCAGCAGCTGTGCCACTTCTATATAGTGATATGTGTAAGTTATCTGGTGATGCATGTTGTCTGGGACTGGCGGTCAGATAAAACGCCGCCATTCTCATTCAGCACACTGAAGAACAAAGCTGAACAGGTATTCTCCAGCGTAACGCTGGCCTCCAGCCTGTTCTATATCGTGGTGCTGCTTGACTTAACCAATCCGCTGCGCGATACCGATCTGTTTATCTTTTCAATGATTTTCAGCGCCCTCTGCGGCGTGCTGGTATCGCTGGCTATGATGGTGCCTTATGCTAACCGGTACCAGTCCAGGCCCTGATTAAATTTTTTTTTTGGTACCCGTATTCACGCGTGAATTCATCCTGGCACTCAAAGTGATAAACGAAGTTGTGTTGCCTCTCATCTAACGGAAATTCATATTTATACAGCGCGTTACTTCACCCGCGCCAGCACAAAGCCATCCCAGCCCTTTTCGCCCACGGTTTGCAGCGCGGTAGCCTCCAGCCGCGGATCGTTGCCGATCAGCCGCAGGAAGTCGCGTACGCCCTGAATATTCCAGTCGGTGGTGTCGCCGTCGGCGACTTTGCCGTTGCGCACCACGTTATCACCAATAATCAGCGTGCCCGGCCGGGAGTATTTAAGCGCCCACTCCAGGTAGGCGGGGTTATTCTGCTTATCGGCATCAATAAACACCAGATCGAAGGGCGCAGACGAGGCCAGCTGCGGCAGGCTCTCCAGCGCCGGGCCGACCAGCACGGTGACCCGATCGGCCAGCCCGGCGCGGCGGATATTCTCCACCGCTACCGCCGCGTGGTGCGGCTGAAACTCCAGCGTAAACACCTGACCGTCTTCCGGCAGCGCCTTCGCCAGCCACAGCGTGCTGTAGCCGCCGAGGGTGCCGATCTCCAGAACCCGCTTTGCGCCGATCATTCTGGCGAACAGGTTGAGCAGCTTGCCCTGGTTCGGCGCCACGTCGATGGCGGGCAGGCCCGCCGCCTGGTTGGCCGCCAGCGCCGCGCTGAGCCCGTCATCCTGCGGCAGCAGCGTTTCCACCAGCCAGCCGTCGACCTGCGCCCAGCGCTCGCGGTTCATCGCCTTACTCCTCGTCGCCGAAATACCAGTAGCCGCTGTTGACCAGCGCCGCCAGCTGGGCGAGGAACGACGGGTCGTCCAGCGCGTCGCCAAACTGCGCCTGGCCCAGGGTCAGCTGATTAGCCAGCGCGGTCAGCGCGGCGCGGTGCGGCGAATCAAGCTGTTCACCGTTGATAAACACCGCCTCGCCGATTGACACCACGCGCAGTCCGCCCAGGCGGGTCAGCTCGTCGCCCTGCTGCAGCGCGTCGTAGATCTCATCCGGCTGGTAAGGCGGCTCCGGCGGTGCGATATCCAGTTCGTGGCGCGACTGCGAGATAAACTCACCAAACCACTGGTTAAACTGACCCGGCTGGTCGATGACGTTAAGCATCATCTGGCGGATGCCTTCCAGCTCGGACGGCAGGATCTCCGCCGGGTTTTCGCGCGGCTGCACGTCCGGATCGCTGAAGCGGTGGCTGCCCAGCTCGCGGGAGAGCACATGGTCGGCAAAGCCGCTGATCAGCTCACGGCCGCTCGGCGCACGGAAGCCAACGGAGTAGTTAATCGCGCTCTCCAGCGAGTAGCCTTCGTGCGGGAACCCCGGTGGAATATAGAGGATATCGCCCGGCTCCATCTCTTCATCGATAATGGCGTCGAACGGCTCGACCTGCAGCAGGTCCGGGTGCGGACAGTGCTGTTTCAGCTCGGCTTTTTCACCCACGCGCCAGCGGCGGCGGCCGGTGCCCTGGATAATAAATACGTCGTACTGGTCGAAATGCGGGCCGACGCCGCCGCCGGGCACCGAGAAGGAGATCATCAGGTCGTCGGTACGCCAGTCGGGCAGGAAGCGGAACGGGCGCATCAGCGCGGCAGACGGCGCGTGCCAGTGGTCAACGGCCTGCACCAGCAGTGACCAGTTGTTCTCACCCAGGTGGTCGTAGCTCTGAAACGGGCCGTGAGCCACCTGCCATTTGCCCTCGTCATGGCTGACCAGCCGGCTGTCGACTTCATTTTCCATCGCCAGCCCGGCCAGTTCGTCCGGGGAGATCGGATCAACAAAGTTTTTAAAACCACGTTTCAGTACCACCGGGCGTTTTTGCCAGTAGCGCTGAATAAATTCGGGCCAGTTAAGGTCGAGCTGATAATCCATGATAATTTCCTGAAACGGCTGAGTGCAGCGGCAATGTGCAAAGAGTATAACAGGGCAGGGCAGCCGGGGGGTAATGTCATCAGCAGGTGGGGATTAACGCTGGGTGCATCGGCGGCCGTTCCTGTCAGGCCGCCGCTGTCCGAGGACTAAGGGATGCCGTGCAGCACTTCCTGACGGCGGAAAATGACCTCCATCCTCGCGCCGCCGAGCGGGCTTTCATGGGCGCTGATTTCGCCGCTGTACTGTTCAAGGATCTCACGCGCCAGCCCCAGCCCCAGCCCCTGGCCGGGGCGCAGGGTGTCGGCACGCTGGCCGCGTATAAACACCAGGTCACGTTTGCTTTCCGGGATGCCCGGCCCGTCGTCTTCGACGATCAGCAGCAGCGAATTCTCGGTAAGATGGGCGCTGATCTCAACAAACTCCAGGCAATATTTACAGGCGTTATCCAGCACGTTGCCCATCACTTCCATAAAATCATTCTGCTCGCCGACGAACACCAGTTCGGGCGAGATATCCAGCGTCAGCACCACGCCCTTACGCTGGTAGACCTTATTCAGCGCCGAACACAGCCCGTCGAGCAGCGCCGGTACCGAGTGCAGATCGCGCTTCAGCGCGTGGTGGTCGGCCTGCATGCTGGCGCGGTGCAGGTAGTAGCCGATCTGCTGCGAGATGCGGCTGATCTGCTCCAGCATAATCGGCTCGGCCTGCTCCACCGACAGATTTCTGCCGTTGCGCAGCGAGCGCAGGGTGGTTTGCAGTACCGCCAGCGGCGTTTTCAGGCTGTGGGTCAGGTCACTGAGGGTGGTGCGATAGCGGGTGTAGCGCTGGCGCTCGTTGTCCAGCAGCAGGTTGAGGTTACGGACCAGGCTTTTCAGCTCCTGCGGGGGGGCCGGGTCGAGCGCGTCGCGGGTGCCGTTCTCCAGCTCATGCACCTGGCGGGCCAGCGCGCCAATTGGCCGCAGGCTCCAGTGCGCCGCCAGCCACAGCAGAGGAATAATCAGCAGCAGGTTGGCCAGCAGTACGTAGCTGAACCACGACCAGACCACGTCGGAGTGCTGCAGCTCCTGCGGAATGGAGTCGACCACCACAATGGTCAGCGGCGGCAGGTTGGCGCTGGCCTCGTAGCGGTTGACCGCCACCGAGTGGGTAAAGGTGTCGTTGCCATCATCGTCGTAGGCGGTCAGTTTATTCTGCGCGTCGCGGTCGTTGCCCAGCACTTCGCGGCTGGTTCGGTTATTGGTATCGATTTCGTAGAAGTCTGATTTATCCAGCCATTCGGGGCGGATTTTGCTGCTGATATCCGGCACGTCACGCTGCTGCCACAGCAGCTTGCCGTTTCTGTCATAGATAAACACCAGCGCCGGAAAGTTGAGCGTCATCCGCTCGGGCTGCACGATGCTCAGCCGGCCGTCCTGCCACTGTGCGAGGGTAAAGAACAGGTTGCTTTCGCTGCGCAGGACACGGTAGGTGTTTTTATCGAAGTTGACCACGTAGCCGACCACGGCGACCATGCCGTAAGAGAGGGACATGATCAGCACCACCGCCGCGGTGGCCAGCAGGAAACGGAACCGCAGCGACAGCGGCTTTTTGCGCCAGAACAGGTTCATCGGGTTACAGGTCGAAGCGGTAGCCCTGACCGCGTACCGTGGTGATCACTTCCGCGCTGTGCTCGGCCTGAATTTTCTTACGCAGGCGGCCCATTAATACGTCGATGGTGTGGCTCTCGCGCAGCTCGGCGTCCGGGTAGAGCTGCAGCATCAGCGAATCTTTACTGACCACTTTACCGGCGTTGCGGATCAGCGTTTCGATAATGGTGTACTCAAAGGCAGTCAGTTTGATCTGGTTTTCATTGACCGTCAGCTCACGGCGGGAGAGGTCGATCTGGAACGGGGCCAGGGTAATAATCTGTGACGCCAGCCCGCTGTTGCGGCGCATCAGCGCCTGCATCCGTGCGACCACCTCTTCAATATGAAAGGGTTTGGTAACGTAATCATCGGCCCCGGCTTCCAGCGCCTCGACTTTGGCCTGCCAGCCGTCACGGGCGGTGAGCACCAGAATCGGCTGGCGTACGTCTTCACTGCGCCAGCGGCGGATCAGCGCCATGCCGTCTTCATCCGGCAGCCCGAGATCGACCAGGGTAATATCCGGCGTGTGCTCACTGAGAAAATAATCCGCCTCTTTGGCATCTTCGGCCGCATCCACCTGGTGCCCCATATCCCGCAGCTGTACCGCCAGGTGATGACGCAGTAGTTGATTATCTTCCACCACTAACACTCGCATAGCTCTTTCCTTTAGAAACGACGTCGCTGTTCACCAGCATAAACCGGGAACAGTATAGGTGAAAGGGGGTAAACAGCAGATTAACGCGGGCCGCTAAACACGGCCCGCAGGGGAAATTACTTCAGATCGTCAACCATCTGAATCGCGCGGCCAAGGTAGTTAGCCGGGGTCATCTGCTTCAGGCGGGTTTTTTCATCTTCCGGCAGCGCCAGGCCGTCGATAAACGCCTTCATGCCTTCGGCGTCCACGCGCTTGCCACGGGTCAGCTCTTTCAGCTTCTCGTACGGCTTCTCAATGCCGTAACGACGCATCACGGTCTGGATCGGCTCGGCCAGCACTTCCCAGTTGCTGTCCAGCTCGGCCAGCAGGCGGTCGCGGTTCACTTCCAGCTTGGAGATGCCTTTCAGGGTGGCCTGGTAAGCGATCAGCGCGTAGCCGACGCCGACGCCGAGGTTGCGTAGCACGGTGGAGTCGGTCAGGTCACGCTGCCAGCGGGAAACCGGCAGTTTGCTGGCCAGATGCTGCATCACGGCGTTGGCCAGGCCGAGGTTGCCTTCGGAGTTTTCGAAGTCAATCGGGTTAACCTTATGCGGCATGGTGGAAGAACCGATTTCGCCGGCGATGGTTTTCTGCTTAAAGTGGTTCAGTGCGATATAGCCCCACACGTCGCGATCGAAGTCGATCAGGATGGTGTTAAAGCGCGCCATGCAGTCAAACAGCTCGGCAATGTAGTCGTGCGGCTCGATCTGGGTGGTGTACGGGTTCCAGGTAATGCCCAGCGAGGTGACAAACTCTTCGCTCAGCTGGTGCCAGTCTACTTCAGGATACGCGGCGATGTGGGCGTTATAGTTGCCGACCGCACCGTTGATTTTACCCAGCACCTCGATGCGCTCCAGCTGACGCAGCTGGCGTTCGAAGCGGTAGGCGACGTTGGCCATCTCTTTACCGAGGGTGGACGGGGTGGCAGGCTGACCGTGGGTACGGGAGAGCAGCGGGATATCACGGTACTGCACAGCCAGATCCTTGACTGCGGCGATGATCTTGTTCCAGTACGGCACGATCACCTCGCGACGTGCCGTTTCCAGCATCAGCGCGTGCGACAGGTTGTTAATGTCTTCTGAGGTACAGGCGAAGTGGATAAATTCTGACACCGCATGCAGGGAAGGTACGCTCTCCACTTTCTCCTTGAGGAAGTATTCAACCGCTTTCACATCATGGTTGGTGGTGCGCTCGATAGTTTTAATCCGCGCGGCGTCTTCTTCGCTGAAGCTGCTGACGATTGCATCAAGGTAAGCGTTTGCGTCGGCGTCAAATGCAGGAACTTCCCTGATCTCTGCGCAGGTCGCCAGCTTCTGTAACCAGCGAACTTCAACCTCAACGCGGAACTTCAGCAGGCCGAACTCGCTGAAAATGCCGCGCAGGGGGCTGACTTTGTCGCCGTAACGGCCATCAACGGGTGAGACGGCGGTCAGAGAGGATAATTCCATTGGTGCAACTCCTGGATCGGTTGTAAACATCAGGTTGGGGTCCCGTTCAGGCGGGCCAGAATCGCTTTCGCCTCGTTAACAAGACGGCCACGGGAAAACATCAGCTGCAGGCGGCCACCGCCAACCTGCTGCCACAGCACCGCCGAGCGGATACCCGCCAGCAGTGCCGCACGAACTTTACTCTGCACCTGCGAATTCTGCAGCACGGCCGGTGAACCGGTGACCTGAATACGCGGGCCGAGCGGGCTGATCACATCAACGTAGATGCCGGCCATGGCGCTAATCAGCGTATCCGACTCCAGATCGTAATGCGCCAGCTGGCGGTCAAGCTGCGCGATGCGGCTGGAGAGCTCGTTAAGCGCGGTTTTACTGGCGCTGAGCTTGCGCTCCAGCACCATCATGCTCAGCGTGTAGCGCGTCAGCTCGGCGCCCAGCCCCTGGCGGCTGTTGCTGTTCAGCACCGCCAGCAGCGTCTCCAGGCCAAACTGCAGGTTGGCCTCGTCATTGCCAAACACCGCCAGCGTGGAGGACGGGTTCAGATCCAGCAGGCTGTTCAGTGACACTTTCAGCGCCTCCGGCGGGCAGCTGCCCTGATGGGCCAGCTGCTGTACCAGATGCGCCGACTGACCGATGCCGGCCAGTGCCAGGGTAATATCATAAAAATTCTTTGCCACGGTGGCTCCTGTTATCGTCCCGCGTCGTGCGGGAGGCCCGGCTTTATGCAGTAACCAGCGGCAGACGCTGTTCAATAATACCGCCGCCGAGGCAGACGTCATCCAGATAAAACACCGCGGACTGGCCCGGCGTCACCGCAGCCACCGGCAAATCAAAACGCACCTCAATGCGCTCATCGTCCAGCGGCGTGACGGTGCAGGGGATATCTTCCTGACGATAGCGGGTTTTCACCACGCAGCGCAGCGGGGCGGTAAGCGGCGTGCGATCCACCCAGTGCAGCTGCTGGGCAACAAGGCCGACCGACATCAGGCGCGGGTGATCGTGGCCCTGAGCCACCACCAGCACGTTGTTCGCCACGTCTTTATCCACCACGTACCACGGCTCCTCGCCGTGATCTTTGGTGCCGCCAATGCCTAAGCCTTTGCGCTGGCCGAGGGTGTGGTACATCAGCCCCTGGTGCTGACCGACGGTATCACCGGCTACGGAGACAATCGGGCCGGGCTGCGCGGGCAGATAGCGACGCAGGAACTCGGTGAACTTGCGCTCGCCGATGAAACAGATGCCGGTGGAGTCTTTTTTCTTTGCGGTGACCAGCTCCAGCTGTTCTGCAATGCGGCGCACTTCCGGCTTCGGCAGATCGCCGACCGGGAACAGGCTCTGCGCGATCTGGTCGCTGCCCAGCGTGTAGAGGAAGTAACTCTGGTCTTTATTGCCGTCCAGCCCGCGCAGCAGCTGACTTTTTCCGTCAACGTCATGGCGGCGCACGTAGTGGCCGGTGGCGATATAGTCCGCGCCAAGGTCTTCGGCTGCAAACTCCAGGAAGGCTTTAAATTTGATCTCTTTATTGCACAGGATATCCGGGTTAGGCGTGCGTCCGGCCTTGTACTCTTCAAGGAAGTGCTCGAAGACGTTGTCCCAGTATTCGGCGGCGAAGTTGATGGTGTGCAGATGGATCCCTAACCTGTCACACACCGCCTGTGCGTCAGCCAGGTCGGTGGCTGCCGTGCAGTACTCTTCGCCATCGTCCTCCTCCCAGTTTTTCATAAACAGGCCTTCGACCTGATAACCCTGCTGCATCAGCAGCCAGGCAGAAACGGAGGAGTCCACGCCGCCGGACATCCCGACGATCACTTTTTTCTGGCTGTTCATACTGTTCGACATTTAATACCCAACCTGAGGTTTTAAGGAGCCGTTAAAGGCGGCTCTGATAAAATTGCGGCATATTCTATCATGCGTTGCTGGCGCGCGCATCCTCGCTAAACGGCCACTGAAAGGCGCTGAGCAGGGCCAGCGGATGACGGGTTCCCTGCTGGTAAATACGCAGGCTTTCCGCCACCAGTGGCGATCGCAGCTTCTTCGAGGTGAGGATCTCCTCCGGCGGCAGCCACCAGCAGCGGTCGATATCTTTATCCTGTGGGTAGGTCTCGACCATCGCCAGGAGATCCAGGCTGAACAGGAAACGCAGGAACGGCGTATTATCCGGCGCGATCCACTGATGCATCGCCAGAAAGGCCTGCGGAACGGCATCAATGCCGGTCTCTTCCGACAGCTCACGCACGGCGGCCTGTAACAGCGTTTCGTTGGCCTCCAGATGCCCGGCGGGCTGGTTCAGCGTGGCGCGGCCGCGCACCCGCTCTTCCACCACCAGGAACTGGCCTTCGGCCTGTACGACGGTGGCGACGGTAACGTGGGGTTTAAACATTTCAGGCTCCGGTTGCTGCGCGCCAGGGGGCGGTCAGCGTTAAATTTGGTCGGTAATATCGCGCCACTCGCCGGGTGCCAGCCCCTGTAACTGCAGCGCGCCCATTGAGAAGCGAATCAGGCGCAGGGTCGGGAAACCGATATGGGCGGTCATTCGCCGCACCTGGCGGTTACGCCCCTCAGACAACGTGATTTTTAGCCAGCAGGTGGGAATCGCCTTCCGCTCACGGATCGGCGGATTGCGCGGCCACAGCCACGCCGGTTCGGCCACCAGCTCCACGCCGGCGGGCAGGGTAGGGCCATCGTTCAGCACCACGCCGCTGCGCAGCGCCTGCAGATCGCTCTCCGCCGGCTCGCCCTCCACCTGCACATAATAAATTTTGCCGGTGCGCTTACCGGGCTGGGTCAGCTGCGCCTGCAGCGCGCCGTCGTTGGTCAGCACCATCAGCCCTTCGCTGTCGCGATCCAGCCGCCCGGCGGCATAGATCCCCGGCTGCGGAACATAATCCTTCAGCGTGCGCCGCCCGGCTTCGTCGCTGAACTGCGGCAGCACATCAAAGGGTTTGTTAAACAGCACCACGCAGCGGGGCCCTTTGGGGGCAGCCGGGCGGCGCTGTGGCGGGCTGGAGCGTTTAACGCGGTGATTAGCAACAGAAGTTTTTCGCATGGTCTTTGCACTTGAGAACAATAGGCGCATTATACCTCAATCTTCAGAGGATTGGCGCAGAGTCAATATTCGAGTAGTATTGACGCGCATCTTACAAGTCATTAACAAAAAAGCGCTCGAAGGAGAGGTTGATGGAAAGCAAAGTAGTTGTTCCGGCGGAAGGTCAGAAAATCACCCTGGATCAGGGAAAACTGAACGTACCTAACAATCCAATCATCCCGTTTATTGAAGGTGATGGCATTGGGGTAGACGTTTCCCCGGTGATGATCAAAGTTGTCGACGCCGCCGTGAAGAAAGCTTACAACGGTGAGCGTAAAATCTCCTGGATGGAAATTTACACCGGTGAGAAATCCGTAGAGCTGTACGGTCAGGACGTCTGGCTGCCGGAAGAGACCCTCGAACTGATTAAAGAGTATCGCGTGGCCATCAAAGGCCCACTGACCACCCCGGTCGGCGGCGGTATTCGCTCCCTGAACGTGGCCCTGCGCCAGCAGTTAGACCTCTACATCTGCCTGCGTCCGGTGCGTTACTACACCGGCACCCCAAGCCCGGTAAAACGCCCACAGGATACCGATATGGTGATCTTCCGCGAAAACGCCGAAGACATCTATGCCGGTATCGAGTGGAAAGCGGGTACGCCGGAAGCCGAGAAAGTGATCAAGTTCCTGCGCGAAGAGATGGGCGTGAAGAAAATTCGCTTCCCTGAGCAGTGCGGTATCGGCGTTAAGCCGTGTTCAGAAGAAGGCACCAAGCGCCTGGTACGTGCGGCGATCGAATATGCGATCACCAACGACCGTGACTCAGTGACCCTGGTTCACAAAGGCAACATCATGAAGTTCACCGAAGGTGCCTTCAAGGACTGGGGCTATGAACTGGCGCGTCAGGAGTTCGGCGGCGAGCTGATCGACGGCGGCCCGTGGGTGAAAATCAAGAACCCGAACAACGGCAAAGAGATCGTGATTAAAGACGTGATCGCCGACGCCTTCCTGCAGCAGATCCTGCTGCGTCCGGCCGAGTACGACGTGATCGCCTGTATGAACCTGAACGGCGACTACATCTCTGACGCCCTGGCTGCACAGGTTGGCGGTATCGGTATCGCTCCTGGCGCCAACATCGGTGACGAGTGCGCGCTGTTCGAAGCCACCCACGGTACCGCACCTAAGTACGCGGGCCAGGATAAAGTGAACCCAGGTTCCGTGATCCTGTCCGCTGAAATGATGCTGCGTCACCTGGGCTGGTTC
Source organism: Erwinia sp. Leaf53 (assembly GCF_001422605.1). Taxonomy (NCBI): domain Bacteria; kingdom Pseudomonadati; phylum Pseudomonadota; class Gammaproteobacteria; order Enterobacterales; family Erwiniaceae; genus Erwinia; species Erwinia sp. Leaf53. Next base: position 31,855 of record NZ_LMLK01000003.1, on the reverse strand, counting down.
GAAGCCGCAGACCTGATCATCAAAGGCATGGAAGGCGCGATCGCTGCCAAGACCGTGACCTACGACTTCGAACGTCTGATGGACGGCGCTAAGCTGCTGAAATCTTCAGAGTTTGGCGATGCAATGATTTCTCACATGTAACACTGTGAGTGAATGATTGTGAAAGCGGGGGCCCTGGTGGCCCCCGTTTTTTTGCCTGAAAAAACTTACCGCAAAACTCTTCCCCAGAACGGGCTAAATGGAGCATATGGACATCAATCTGACCGGCTTTATTCCAGCACTATTGCCCGTTGCACTCTCTCCCGGCGCAAGCTTCACGCTTGTTATGAGCAGCGCACTGGCCGGTGGACGCAGCGGACTTTGCAGAACCCTTGCCGGCACAGCATTGGGTATCTACACCCATGCGCTGTTGATCGGACTCGGCATAACTGCCGTGATTGTCTCGTCTCCGGCGGTCTATGGTTTTCTGAAAATTGCGGGAACCCTCTATCTTCTTTGGTTAGGGATGATGCTCATCCGTAGTGGCCTGGATGCCAGGCCCACTCAACTCAAAAAAAGCCTGTCTGCAGTTACGGTAAAAGAGGCGTGGCTTGCCAACGTTCTGAATCCTAAAGCCATCATTTTCTATCTGACCGTTGTCTCCCAGTTTGCCGGTAAGCAGGGTGGCGTTGGCAATTACCTGACCTTAGCCTCCGTGCACGTGCTGGTTATGAGCGTCTGGCTTATCGTTATCAGCTACACCCTGATTTTTTCAGCAAAAAGGAGCAATCCATCCCGGTTAAAAAAATACGTCAACACCTGCGGAGGGGGGCTGCTGGTCATTTTTACCCTTCACAACTTTATTGAATAACTCCTGGCAGGTTAGTGAGCGAATTAAATAAAACCTGAGTCAGCCCAAATCCGCAATCTGCTTTTAAATCTGCGGTGATCCCTCAACAGCCTTCATGCTAAACAGTCTCTGTGATCCAAATCAGTGGGGAGTCGCTGCCCCGTGGCGGGGATTTCGAGGGCGTGAGCGGGCTGGAGCTCGTGCGGGCAGGGGACAGTACTGCAAAAAATACACAAATGGTCCTCATAGTGATAGGGTTAACTCTTTGCCACAAAGAGAGGAAAAGCTAATGATTGTAAGGACCTGGCACGGATGTGTTCCGCTTAAACATGCTGAAGGTTTTGCCAGACACCTGGAAAAGACAGGGGTAAAACATTCAGAAAGCATCCCCGGCAACAAAGGTGCATATGTCCGCAGGGAAACCCAGGGCGGCTGGGAGCATTTCTTCCTGGCGACTTACTGGCAGGATCTGCAGTCGGTGAAAGCCTTTGCCGGAGAAAACTATCATGTGGCGGTGACCTACCCGGACGATGAAGAGTTCGAGCTGCTCTCCGACCCGTATGTTTTCCAGCATGAAGTGGGAGCCGTCACCCCCCTTTAGCCTCTTTTACGTGCCAGCCTTTCGGTTGGCATGAGTTGCCGTACATGGAAAGAGGAGACTCACTTTGGGGATTGGGTGCGCTGCCAGGATTGAATTCCGGAGTGTTGGCAATGCGCGGCTATGGATCGCAAAGTCACCCTGATACAGCGAAGTGAAGGTACGGTGTGAGTGGTACGGTACTGGGCAGATAAACCGTTCTGACCTGTATGCAAAAAGGACATTTTTAAGTGATAAAACTATTGACGCATTACGCAGAAAGAATACTATAGGTCTTAATGATGCCTGCAACGACCCCTCGGGGAAGTTAGTGGGCTTTTTTTTTGCTTTTTCAGGGATGATACCGCTATGCCGACAACCCTTTACAACAAGCCCTATCGAACACCTGCCGATTTGGTTAAAGACCTGAAGCGTAAACAGCTTCAATTTCTTGATGAAGCTGAAGCAGAAATGACGCTGAGTCAGATTAGCTATTACCATTTCAAAATCTACCTTCATCCCCTGTTAGATCCGGCCAGCCCTGGCGGTAAAAAATACAGGCAGGGTGAATATTTTGAATACGGTCTGGAGCTATACAGGTTCGACGAAAAGCTCCGGGTGTTACTGTTTGGCGTGATTGCGCGGCTGGAAGTTAAGCTGAGAAGCAGACTCGATCATGCTTTATCATCCCACTCAAACAATCCATTCTGGTATCTGGATGACACCTATTTTTTCACAAAACAAGGTTCCGGGAAAATTGACGGTGTACGCGTAAAAATACAGACAGACTTCAGTTACGAAAAAGAGTTATACGCAAGAAATTACCGCAGCAAGTACCATAACAACATCCATAATCAGTTTTCGGATCTTCCTCCCTTCTGGATAGCCAGCGAATTAATTACCATTGGCAGCTTATTCAGGATATTTGAGAATATTGATTTTTCATATTTCAAAAAACTGGCTACACCTGATAATTTAATACTGGATAATCTGGCGAAAGAGTTTGGTGCGAATGACTTTAAGGCGCTGACAAACTGGGTTCAACGTCTGCGAGACGTCAGAAACAGGTGCGCACATCATAGCCGCCTGTGGAATGCCAAACTTGCTGCGCCGAGTCAGATAGCCGGTGAGTTGAGCATAACTACTACACACCAGTATCGACCTTATCTGACCATCTGTGTGATGCACAAAATGATCAGGTCGCTTGGTTTAACGGGGATCGAGCTGAAGGGGGAAGTACAGCGCCTTTTTGCACGCAGCCCCGCGGCACATGGCCGATACCGGTTTCCCCCAGGGTTGGGAAACGGAACCATTCTGGAATTAAAGACGATTGTTTCCAATTGATTGAATACCTTCCGATGAAAAAGACAGCTCTCGGATTTCATAAGTAAACAGCATATACGGTCACAAAATTTCCAAAATTCTGTTTTAAGAATGATGGACTGGAAACTCCGTCTTTGGCACCTGGCTGCCTGATTTATTATTTTTCTAGTCGGCCAGTTACGAGGAACGAGAATTCCCAATTGCTTCCCCATTTATAGCGCATATAAATCAACATGAGGCAGGTTAGTGGTAACGGAATTACTTACGCCTTTCTAAGTCGGCTAATGCATATTTTCCTCGTTCCACTACTGACGGCGATATGTCGGAAGCCAGAACTTTTGCCAGTCTGAATGCTTCTTCACCAATAAAATCATATTGCTGGAGGATACCAACGTCACCGCCAAAAAACTGGACAGAACGCTGCATCAGCTGACGTACAGCAAAAACTTCCATCCAAAGGCGGTGATTTTTGGTCAGTTCTATGCGATGGGTGCAGCTGAAAGCGAGAAGCAGCTGTATCGTCAGGTGATTAAGGATTTTGCCGTGCGGGTGAGTTATCCCGTCTACTATTACCCGGTATTCGGCCACGGTGAAACCAATAGACCGTTTATTCTCGCCCGGCGGGCGGAGATTTTATGCCGTACCGGTTATCTGTTGTGCAGCCTGACGCAAGCGCCGGTTGTAAGCGGCTTCAGCGATACACCGTCGCCATCCCCTGGCGTTCGGTGATGCACTCGTCGGCACCCATTTCGAATTCCCGGCAGATCAGCGGGCGGTTTTCGTAAATGGTGCACATCATGGTGTTGCGGTCCAGCGCCGCACACCAGCCATCGTCCAGCCGCAGCATCACTTCACTGTCCCAGTCATCGTAATCGATAAACCGTTTCGGCACCCCGGTATCGGTGATCAGCATCACCTCCAGCTGGCAGCAGCAGGCGGCGCAGGTGGAACAGGTGACGGCGGGCGTATCCGCAAGCTGGGTAACGGGGATAGTGTTCATAGTCGCGATATGCGTTTTACCTGAGGGCCCGCGTCGTATCGACGTGGCCGTTAAATGAGTGACCGATAAAGGAGGGGCATTTTGTCAAACGCTGCCGCTTTGTCAATCGTCGCTGTACTATCCCTGTGCCGCCTGTACCGCGTGTGTTGCCATATTCTGACGCTCTGAAGCCCTGATGCACAGGGATCGGCGTACGCTCCCTGCCTGCAATGGCGAATAAAAGCCCTGTGGGCATCACTAAAAATCCCTCCGCTTCACAGTTTTTATATTAAAAATCAGCGGTAAGGGTGGATTGAAAACCCGGCCGCTATCACAAAACGTCCACATTATTTGAATTACCTCACTGTTTGCCCCCCGATCAATAAGCCATTTCCACCTTCGGCTGGAAACCCGCTGTCTGTACCCCGCCGTCAGCCGGTTTAGACTGAGATTCGACTTCACAATAACCGACACGCGCAAAGGGATGCCGCCTTATGTTAATTGCACGAGAGAACATTTTTCTGAACCAGGCCTTCACCAGTAAGCAGGAGATATTTCGCTTTCTGGCGGGCCATGCGGTGGCGCAGGGCTGGGCGGAAAGCGCCGCCGCGATTGAGGCCGACCTGTGGCAGCGCGAGCAGCAGTACTCCACCGGGTTTGAAAATCAGATCGCCATTCCCCACGCCAAAACCGCCAACGTCAGCCAGGCCGGGGTGATCTTTATTCGCCTGGCGCAGCCGATTGAGTGGGAAAGCCTCGATGACCAGCCGGTACAAATTATCTTCGGCTTACTGGTGCCGGAATCCGGGGCGAAGGTTTTACATCTGCAGATCATTAACAGCCTGGCCAGCCAGATCGTTGAGGATGATTTTCGGCAGTTTCTGTTCATTGCAGAAAGCGAAAACGCGCTGTTCGAATTTATGAAATCACGCATTGCCATTGAGGAAGACGCATGAATATTGTCGGAGTGACTTCCTGTATTGCCGGACTGGCGCATACGCCGATGGCGGCAAAATCGCTGGAGAAAGAGGGCAGCAAACTGGGGCATCAGATCAAAATAGAGCAGCAGGGGGCGATGGGCATCCTGAATAAAATTACCCCGCAGGAGGTGGCCGCAGCCGATTTTGTGCTTATCGCCGCCGACCGCTCCATTGAAGAGGAGGAGCGCTTCGCCGGGAAAGTGATTATCCGGGTGAAAATCGGCCAGTGCGTCGGCCATGCGGCCGAGGTGATCGCCAAATGCGTGACGGCGGTTGCCGCCCGTCAGCAATCATAAATCAGGTGCCGCAATGAAAAAAATAATGGTCGATATCAAGAACCATCTGATGACCGGGATCTCCTTCGCCCTGCCGGTCATTATTGCCGGTTCGCTGATGGTGGCGGTGGCGAAAATTATCGGCCTGGCCTTCGGTGCCGCCGATCTCAATGCCTTTGCCGAACAGGACGGGTTGAGCCACTGGCTGCACCTGACCCAGGAGACCGGTTTTAAAATCATCGGCCTGATGAACTACGTGCTGGGTGCCTACGTGGCCTACTCCATCGCCGGGAAAAAAGGGCTGGCCGCCGGTTTTACCGCCGGGCTGATCGCCTCGCTGACCGGCTCCGGTTTTCTCGGCGCGGCGCTGGGTGGGCTGCTGGCCGGTTACTCCTCTGAGTGGGTTTCACGCAAAGTGCAGATCACCGGGTCTGCGGCCACCTCGGTGCCGCTGATTATTCTGCCGTTTATCACCGTCGGGCTGCAGGTGCTGGTAATGCTGCTGCTGCTGGGCGACGTCTTAAGCTGGCTGAACACCTCGCTGATGGCCTGGGTGCAGCAGATGACCGAAGACGGCACCAGCACGGTGCTGCTGGCGGTGGTGCTGGGCGGCATGATCTGCTTTGACCTCGGCGGCCCGGTCAATAAGGCCGCGTGGGGCACCGGCAATGTGCTGTTCCTCAGCGGCGTCTATATGCCGGCGATCCTCGTCAACGTGGCGATCATTATTCCCCCGCTAGGTTACGCGGCGGCGCGCTTCCTGCGCCCCGGCAACTTCAGCCAGACGCTGAAAGAGGCGGGCAACGGCTCGGTGATTATGGGCATTCTCGGCATCTCGGAAGGGGCGATCCCCTTCACCCTGAAAAATCCGGCGCGTTGAATCCCGCTTAACGTGCTGGCCGGTGCGCTGGGTGCGATGACGGTGGCGCTGCTGAAAGCCTACCCGATTATGCCGCCGCTGGGCGGACTGTACGGCGGTTTTACCGTCGGCAACGCCTGCCTGTACGTGGCCGAACAGGCGGTGATGAATCATTTTCTCAGCTACATCAGCAGCGCCTGGTTTTGTGAGCTGAACTATGACGATCTGTCGCGGGAAAACCTGCTCAGACACATTACCGCGATGCGTATTCGGGTGAATTTCGGCATAACCATTATCAATCCGCTGATTGAACAGATTAAACGCCACTACCCGCTGATTTATGAAATGACGCTGGCGGCGTTCAGCGAGCTGGATCTGTGGTTCAGCGGGCCGATCAGCGACGACGAGATCGGTTATCTGGTGATGCATATCGGGGCCATTCTGGAGGAGACGCAGTCGAGGGACGCGCAGCACCCGGTCACCGCGCTGCTGGTCAGCGATCAGGGAGACGCCGCCACCCGGCTGGTGTGCCAGAAGATTATCCGTATGTACCCGAACATTCTGATTAATCGCTGCCTCTCTGTGGCCCGCTATCAGCAGCTGGCGCAGGTGGAGGAGGACCTGGTGCTAACGCTGGCGAAAGTGGAAGAGAAGCACCCGCGAACCATCAGCCTGTCACCGCTGCCCGATCGCGGCCAGCTGGAGAGCATTAAGCCGCTGCTGTCCGTGGCCAGACCGTCGCCGGAGGCGATGAGCAACTGGTTCCCGGCGGCACATTTCACCATCATTCGCGATGCGGACTACGACAAAGCCGCGCTGATTGCCATGATGGCCGGGCAGCTGCAGAGCAGTGGCCGGGTGGATGCCAGCTACGCGGATTCGGTAATGGAGCGTGAGGCGCGCGCCTCGACGCTGCTGGATGATAAAATTGCCATCCCCCATCCGATGGGGCTGGTGGCGCTCAGTACGGTGGTGGCGGTGGCGATATTCCCGCAGGGCATCGAATGGGATGAGGGCAAAGTTGTCAGGCTGGTCTTTATGCTGGCCATCAGCGGGGATGCGTTTGCCGACAGTATGCTGATCTATGATTACCTGACCAATATTCTGGATGATGACGTGATTGATAAATTAAGTCAGTCAGACAGCCATAACGATTTTATTCTGCGCTCGGAGAACTATTTTTTACAGGCTTAACCCGAATAAACGGGTTAAGCGGGATATCTGTGGGTATGTAGTTAATCTAAAATAATAATGGAGTTAACATGAATATCAGAAATTACCTCTGTGTATTAACCCTGTTCAGCGTTCCGGCCGTGGCGGGGATCACCTTTGATACACCGGAGGGCAGCCTTAAATTATACGGTGACGTTGAATTTAACGTCGATGCCGCCAGCCGCACCGGGCAGTTAACTTCGCTGCGTACCAGCGCCGGTAAAGACTGGAAAGCCGGTGATGCGGAGCGCTGGGACGTAAACGGGCGCATCCTGATTGGCCTGGACGGCTACCGGCTGATGGAAAACCGCAACTTTGCCGGTTTTACCGTGCAGCCGCTGGCCGACCTGACCGGCTCAATGAACCTCGATGATGCCGCGTTCTTCTTTGGCAGAGAGCAGGACTGGAAATTCAAAGTGGGCCGCTATGAAGCCTATGATATGTTCCCGCTGAATCAGGATACGCTGATTGAGTACTCGGGTAACACTGCCAATAACCTCTATAACGACGGCTACGGCTACATTTATATGATGAAAGAGGGGCGCGGCCGCAGCAGCTCCGGCGGTGCCGTGCAGCTCAGCAAACAGAGCGGCCCGTTCTGGTTTGAAGTCAATGCGCAGGCAAGCGACGGCACCACGCTGTTCCAGGAAAGGAACTATCACGGCAACGCGCTGGATAATAAAAAGAACACCATTTACCTGCGCCCGTCGGTGGTGATCGACAGCAACGGCACGGAAGCGGCAAACCTGGCTTAGCGTCTGCCCCATATGGCTCTTAATGCCCACCTGCCCACCAGGCGCGTAGCGGATGCGGGGGTCGCCAGCCGTAAGTGTACGCTCTGTGATCCCGGACAGAAAATAATACCGACATCAGACAGTTATCTGCTGTTAACACCACACAATTTAACATTCTGATGTAAACTGTTAACAAGCGGGGCGCAAAAATCCCGCTGGCAGTTCTCCCAGGCATGGATCTCAGCCTGGCATTATCGTCTGGTCATCAAGGGGGTTATATGACACAACGTTTAGGCGATCTGTTCCAGGAAATCAAAGACCGGATTGCGAAAGTTCGCGGCCTGACTAACGCCGAGGATGTTGAGCCGGATGACCGGATAAAAATTCACAACCGCGCCTTCCTGCTGTTCTCCCTCGACTGTCTGCTGGACGAATACCGCACTAAAAATGCGTCTCTTTATTCTGCGCTGAGAGGGAGGGATGCGCTGCACCATCTGTTACTGAAAAAGTATGGCTGGACGCTATACGAGATCCGTTCGCTGACGCTGGCCGACAGCCTGTTTGCCATTCAGGATGAGCTGGTGTTCGACAAGCTGCCGCAGGCGGTACAGGGCTACCTTAAAGAGAATCACTGGGATAAGTTCAGCAGCACCTTTGACGATCTGACCGATCAGGAGTGGGACCCGATGCTGGGTAACGGCCACTTCGATCTGACCCAGCGTTAAACGCCCGGCGGCCGACCCGGTCCCCTGGCTGGCCGCCATTGCGTTGCCTTTACCCGTTGGGCAACGCAATACTGACGACCGAAAGACCGAAAGACCGAAAGACCGAAAGACCGAAAGACCGAAAGACCGAAAGACCGAACGACCGAACGACAAAAAAACATGACGTAAGCACGTGAGCACGTGAGTACGTCATTATGTCAGATGCCGCACAGTTTGCCCTCAGGTTGACGCCGGGTGCCGGTGACAAAGCCGTTCCAGCAGCATACCGGATAGACAGGCTCCGATAATCACCAGAAACCCCATAAGTGGTCCACCTGCCAGCAGCAGGGTGCAGAGTATGGCAGCATTCATTTTGTCTGTTCTTCTTATTGAAAGTGACTAACATCGCCATGTTGGCTCCTGCCGGCAGCCGGTGCAATGCGCAGGATCAAAATTCGCGAGACGATTCGCAGTTAATCAGCATCAGGTGGATTTCCTCAAAATATTAATAGACTTAATACATTCACCTCTGAATGTAATGCGCTACATTACGTTGAAAAAAAACCATTTCCGGCGGGTTCAATGCGCTAATTTCTTGATGTAAGGGCATGGGGCGGGAAAATGACAGATAAGAACAGCAGGTTTTCAGGACAAAAAAAAAGCCCGCTAAGAGCTTTGCTGCGGGCCAACACCAGGGAAATCGATTAGAAATAATAATAAGACTTATCTCAGGTAATGCAACTCAAAAGCGTCGCATCCCTGTGTAAATTTGTGCAAATTTTGTTATGCCGCTCTGCGGCAATCAGTAAGACTCCGACACCAGCCACTGATCGGCCTCGTCAAACATCTCTTCAATAATCCGCATCAGCACGGCTTTGTCGCTTTTACTGACGTCGGTTTTGACGCCGTTCGCCTGCATCGCTTTGACTTTGACCTCCATTTCCGGAAACACGCGCTGCACGCGTTTTTCCAGTTCGTTGCGAATCAACTCCCCGGCGTTGGCCAGCCCGGCAACGTTGCGCTTGTCATAAATCAGTTCAACAAACATCTCTGCTCCTTACGATTTTTATCTGTATAAAAATACAGGTATCCGTCGGGGGGTTCAACAGGATTTATCAGTCGTGGCATGGTTTTGCGGCGCGTAACGATAAAAATTGTCACTAACGCAGCTGCGGATAGTCCGACAGGGTCAGTGCGGCGTGGCCGTCGCTAACGGCCAGCCTGCCGTGCGCGCCCAGCGGCAGCGTCACCGTATCGGCGGCATGCCCAAAGGCCAGCCCGCTGACCACCGGCAGGCCGGTCAGATCGCGGATCAGCTGCCAGACGTCAGGGAAATCGTAGCCGCCGTCATAATCACTCAGCGTCGCACCGGTGAAACTGCCGGTGATGATCGCCTGTTGCCGCGCCAGCACGCCGCTGCGCAGCAGCTGCAGCAGCATACGTTCGGTGCGGAACGGGTGCTCATTAATGTCTTCGATCACCAGAATCCCGCCATCAATCGCGGGCAGATACGGCGTACCGACCAGCGAGGCGATCATCGCCAGGTTTCCGCCCCACACGGTGCCGCTGGCGTTAACCTCCCCTGCCGCCTCGCTGGTCTGCCAGTCGAGGGTGAAGCTTTCGCTGCTCAGCGCCTGCCAGAAGCACGCAAGCGTAAAGTCATTAAGGGTTTCCGGCCCAAAGTTGGCGGCCAGCATCGGCCCGCTAAAGCTTTTTACCCCGCACTGTGCCAGCAGCGCGAGCTGGATGGCGGTGAAGTCGCTGTGGCCGCAAAGCGCCAGCGGCGCGTCGCGCAGTCGTTCTCCGAGAGCGGCATAGTTCAGCCGGGGGAGCAGGCGGCTGGCGCCGTAGCCGCCGCGTACCGCAAGTACGATATCAGGGAGTTCGGCCATGCTGGCCAGCCGGTTGATATCCGCCAGCCGGGTATCGTCGTCGCCGGCAAAGCGCCGGTCGCGGCGCTCAATGACCGCAGTGTTATCGACCCGATGCCCCCAGCCGCGCAGCCGCGCGACGCCAAGACGGGCAGCCGGCTGATTGTGGCAATAGCCGGAAGGGGCGATCAGATGGATGTTGCGCGGAGTGATTGCCATAATGCTTACTTTTCTCCATGCGGGGCGCGCGTGACGCCGCTGTGCGATCGATAAATGATGAACATATCCTGTGGTAGAATCAGCCGCGCCGCGCGCTGCTGAAAATCCACGCGCTCAGAAATGAATCATTTCTCGCCTGTTATGTCCAATCAGAGCGATGATAAACAAAACTTTACGCTAAGTCGTTCACGGCGGCCAATAAATTAAGAATTACGGTAATTCTCAGTTCGTTACGATACCGTAATATGTAGCGCGAAGCGAAAGCGCAGAGGATAAGACAAGCGTGAAAACAAGCGTGAAGACGGTAGCGATAGCCGCTGCCTTACTGCTGGCGGGCTGCGCCAGCGAAACCCCAAAACGAATCGTCAGTCAGCCCTCTTCACCGCTGATTACCACACCGCCGAAACAGTCCACGCAGCCGTGGTCCGGCGTAACCCGCCATACGGCGCATAACTACGGCGTTGACCCGAAGCTGGTGGATGCGATTATTGCGGTGGAGTCCGGCGGCAACCCGACGGTGGTCAGCAAATCGAACGCGGTGGGGCTGATGCAGATCAAAGCCTCGACGGCCGGGCGTGAAGTGTACCGTTCGCAGGGCAAGGGCGGCCAGCCGAGCAAGTCTGAACTGCGCGACCCGGTAAAAAATATCGATATCGGCACCGCCTATTTGCGCATCCTGCAGCAGCAGCAGCTGGCAGGCATCCGTAATCCGGAAACGCTGCGCTATGCCACCATCGTGGCCTACGTTAACGGTGCCGGCGCGCTGCTGCGCACCTTCTCACGCGACCGCGACCGGGCCATTGCGATGATTAACGCCATGAGTCCGGAAGAGTTCACTCGCCACGTGCAGGATAAACATCCGGCGGCGCAGGCACCGCGCTATCTGTGGAAGGTGAACAGCACCTACCGCACCATCTGATCCTCTGCGTTACTGGAAGCGGTTGGCTTTATCCCGGGCCAGCCGCTCCAGCGCAAACACCACCTGCTGCAGCTCTCGCTCCTGGCCCGGTTCCAGCGCCACAAAACGCAGGCTCAGGCGCGGGGTGACGATAGTCTGATTTTTACTGCCGATCACGCTGCGCTGGCTGATAGTGACCAGCTGAGTGTCGATTTCAAAGCGGCCATACTCGCCCATATCCACCCGCAGCTTTTTAATGGTGTCGCCGTCCTGCAGCGTTTCCGGTAACGGACCCTCGGCCAGCGCGCCGATGCCGCCCAGCGACAGATCCTGCAGGCGCAGGCGGCCTTCACCGCTGCCGTCCGGCCAGGGAACATAGCAGTAGAACACCGGCGTCAGCGGGGCATGAACGCGGAAAAACTCGCGGCGCTGGATCATCCACAGCACCTCCGGCAGCGCGGCGGTGAAGGCCGGCAGCCCATCCAGCTCGTCGGCCTGCAGCGCAGGCAGAGCGAACTCCACCTTGGCACCGCGCGTTTCTGCGGTCACGTGTAAATTCTGTGCTTCGCGCGCCAGCTGGTTGTCGTAGTCGTTGCTGCCGTAATCCATCACCACCCGATCGCGATCGGCAGCCAGCAGGCGGGTGATAAACTGCCCGCGGGTGTGGTTGATCATCACCGGGGTCTGGTTTTCCAGCAGTTCGCGCAGGACTGCCAGCACGGCCAGTGGTCCACGTTTCAGGTATTGTTCTTTGTCTTCCTGTTTCACTTGCAACTCCGATAAGTAGCGGACCACGGGCACTCAGCCCAGCGTGGTATATCGGCCATTAAAGCAGAATCTTTACGTTTTTTTTACCTGACGGAGTAAAAATTTCCACAAAAATTCGTGTCTGAAATCACAAGGTTAGAATCTGTGTCCTATACTTTGTTCAGCACAGAACGTGGGTCTTTCTTATTGTGAACGTAAAGGAGCTGTAAATGGGTATTTTGTCCTGGATCATCTTTGGTCTGATCGCCGGTATTCTCGCCAAGTGGATTATGCCGGGTAAAGACGGCGGCGGTTTTATTATTACCGTTATTCTGGGTGTTGTCGGTGCGGTGGTTGGCGGCTGGATCAGTACCTTGTTTGGCTTCGGTAAAGTAGATGGTTTCAACTTCGGCAGCTTTGTGGTGGCGGTGATCGGTGCCATCGTGGTGCTGTGGATCTACCGTAAGGTGCGCAGTTAAAACGCCAGCGTAACCTGACGGTCTAAACAGAAGGGTGGCAGAGATGCCTCCCTTTTTTTACGCCTGTAACCCCGGTTACGGTAAGCATTGCAGATGCAAAGCCGCCATAGCGGACCAGAAGAGGGGGGCAGCGCCGGGCAACCACTGGAGTGAGTATGCTGCGCCTGACGACGGCTGAGGTCTCCTGCGGGGCACAGAGGCTGCCCGCAGGAGTACGGGTCTATTTTGCCGACTGCGCCGCGGCGCGGGTGAGATCGCCGACGTTATTACAGGTGACCCCCTTCGGACAGTAGCGATCCATCAGCATCAGGGTGACGCCGTTGGTCCAGCCGAAGCCGTCCTGCAGCGGATATTCTCCGCCGCCACCGCCGCCAAGGCCTTTACCTTCCACGACATATTTCTCAACCAGCTTATGCTCCCTGTCATAAGTCGCCTGCACGTTCTGCAGGAAGTTTACGCCAACCTGTTTCGCCAGTTCCGGCTTACCGTAGTTATCCAGACCCACCACGGCCACCCACTGCAGCGGCGCCCAGCCGTTGGGGGCATCCCACTGCTGGCCGTTGTTTACGGTGGTGGTCAGCAGGCCGCCTTCCTTCAGCAGCTGCGACTGTACCGCGCTGGCGGTGAGACTGGCCTGGTCACCGGAGGCGATTTTCAGCCAGAGCGGGAACAGCGTTGCGGCGGTGAGCTGCGGGCGAATGCTGCCTTTCTGCCAGTCATAATCGCTGTAGAAGCCCTGCTTCTCATCCCACAGGGTGCGGTTGATCGCCGTTTTACGCTGTTCGGCCAGCGTGGTGAAACGTTTGGCCGCGTCCGCGTTTTTCGCCACTTCGCTGGCCTTCGCCAGGGTGGTTTCCAGATGGTAAATCAGAGCGTTAAGATCCACCGGAATAATCCGCGTGGTATGGATAGTGGACAGATCGCCTGGCTTGTCGAACCAGCGCGAGCTGAAGTCCCAGCCGGAGGCTGCCCCGGCGCGCAGATCGCGATACAGTTCTTTCTTATCGCGGCCGTGGGCTTTTTCCGCGGTGGCGATATCATCCATATAGGATTCGGTGCGCGGCACGTCGCGGTCGTCCCAGTAGCGGTTAAGCACGCTGCCGTCTTTCAGCTTCACCACGCGTTCTTTCGCGCTGCCGCTGGCCAGCGTATCCGCCCCGGCCATCCAGTAGTCATACTCTTTCTGCAGCTGCGGCAGGTATTTCGCGTATACCGCATCGCCGCCGTGCTGCGCCAGCAGGTCGATCATCATGCTGAAGAACGGCGGCTGTGAACGGCTCAGGTAGTAGCTGCGGTTACCGTTGGGGATATGGCCGTACTTATCCAGCTCGCTGGCGAAGTTATCCACCATATCCTGCACCTTATCCCAGTGGCCGCTCTCTGCCAGCCCGAGCATGGTGAAGTAGCTGTCCCAGTAATAGACTTCGCGGAAGCGGCCGCCCGGCACCACGTAGGGCTTCGGCAGCGGCAGCAGCGAATCAAACTCGCTGGCCCGGGTGGTGGAACGGGTCAGCACCGGCCACAGGCCGTCGATATGTTCACGCAGGCTCTGCCCGGCGGGCGGCACATACTTCTCACCCTCGGACGGCAGGGTAAAATTGGTGGCAACGAAGCGTTTCAGATCGAAATTGCCCTGTGACTTCTGCATCTGCCAGTCGGCGAGGATCGCCGAGGGATCGCTCTTCGGTACAGCGTCAGCGAAGGTTTTCTGATCCGGGAAGAGTTTTGCCGACTGTACCGCGTGGAACAGCGGCCCGAGACGCACGTCAGGCGGCAGCGGATGACTGCTCAGCATTCGCTGGTTATCCTGCGCCTGTGCGGCCGCGGCGGCCATCAGCCCGGCCAGCAGCAGCGGGGCGAACATGCGGCTGTGGCTCTGACGTTTTTCGACACTTTTCATCGTCTGTGCTCCTTGTCCATACCAGAGTGGTCTGTAAGTGTTTGACCCTGCGCAAAACTTTAGACCAGAATCACGAAAAGATCGGCCAGTGACCGGGAAATGTGAGGCAGACGGCGTTTTTCTGGCCAGCCAAAAGGGAAAAAGTCCGTTACAGACTTGAAGAGGGAAACCCGCGCCCGTAAAGCCTGCATGCCGTTACCGTGCACACAGGCCTGAACGGGAGCGGTTTACGCACCGCCGGCGGTATCAGAGATTAACGCAGGTCTCTTCTGCCAGGCCGAGCATAATATTCAGGTTCTGCACCGCCGCGCCGGAGGCCCCTTTACCGAGGTTATCCAGCCGCGCTACCAGCATGCTCTGGCGCTGTTCCGCGTGGCTGAACACAAACAGCTCCATCTGATTGGTGTTGTTCAGCGCTTCCGGCAGCAGATACGGGGCGGCTTCCTCATCGTAGCTGTTGTGCTCACGCACGCTGATAAACGACTGCCCGGCATAGAAGTCGGTCAGCGCCTGGTGCAGCGCCGCGCCGTCGCTGTTGTTCAGCGGCACAAACACCAGCATCCCCTGCGCGTAGTCGCCTACCGCCGGCTGGAAGATCGGCCGGCTGCTCAGCCCGCTCCACGCCTGAATCTCTTTCAGGTGCTTATGGTTAAAGCCCAGCCCGTAACCGGCGTAACCGGTGCCCGCCTGCTGGTACTTCTCAATCATCGCCTTGCCGCCGCCGCTGTAGCCCGAAACCGCGTTAATCGCCAGCTCGCGATCGGCCGCCAGCAGGCCGGCGCGGGTTAATGGCGCCAGCAGTGCAATCGCGCCGGTGGCGTAGCAGCCGGGATTCGAGACGTGGCTGGCGCTGCGGATGCGGTCGCGCTGTCCTGCGTCCAGCTCCGGCAGGCCGTACACCCAGCCCGCCTGCACCCGGTGCGCCGAGCTGGCGTCCAGCACACGTGCGCCAACGGCATCGGCCAGCGCCACCGCTTCTTTCGCCGCCTCGTCCGGCAGGCAAAGAATAGTGACGTCCGCCTGCTGCATCAGCGCCTGACGGGCGGCGGCGTCTTTACGCTGGGCGTCGTCAATCTGGAGCAGCTCAATCTGCGGGTGATTTGCCAGCCGCTGCTGGATCTGCAGGCCGGTGGTGCCCGCCTGACCATCAATAAACACGCGATAGGTTTGAGTCATTACAGCCTTTGCCTTTAAGAAAGAGGAAACAGTGTTACCGGGGCGCGTGTGATGTTCGGCGCTTACGCTAACCAAACACGCATCACAATGAATTGACTGTTTATGAGTTTACATGCTGTCATTACACCTTATAAATGCGTTTATATGCAATTGTTTTGTGTAGTTATGCATGTTCTTTTTCATCCCCGCCCAAATATCGCAATCACCGCATCCAGATGCTCTTTCATCGCCTTTTTGGCCGCGCGGGCGTCGCGGGCTTCCAGCGCGTTAAGGATCGCCAGGTGCTCGATCTCCGAGCGGTGCGGCATATCCTGCGGCGTATAGTGCTGCTGCAGGCTGCGGAACATGGTGCCGTAGCGGTGGCCGAGCAGGTGGGCGATGATAAAGGCGTAGGCCGGGTTGCCGCTGGCCTGGGCGATACGGATATGGAACAGCCGGTCGCCGGGGTGGGTGGCGGAGTTATTGCGGTTATCAAAGCAGTTCTGCTGGTAAGCCTCGCGGATCAGCCGCAGCTCTGCGTCGGAGGCGTGGTGGGCGGCCAGCGCGGCGGTCTCCGGCTCGATCAGCCGCCGGGTCTGTAACAGCGAGAAGGGCGGCAGTTCGGCGCTGAAGTCCAGCTGGATATCCAGTTCATCATCAACGTCCGCCCACTGATTGCGCCCGGCCTGGGCCATCACCGGTTCGGCGGACGGCGCAGCGCGCTTGCTGCCGGTGTCACAGACGATCACCCCGTTGCCCACCCGCACATCCACCAGACCAATCACCTCCAGCGCGATCAGCGCCTCACGCACCGAGGCACGGCTCACCTGCAGCTGGCTGGCCAGGTCGCGTTCGGCGGGCAGTTTGCTGCCCGGCGGGAACTCACCGCTGTCTATCAGGTTTTTAAGCTGATCGGCAATCTGACGGTAAATTCTTGGATTTTCTAATTTTTTTATTGGCATGTGGCCCCAGCTTGTTTTTTAGCTTAAGCGATTCAGCTAGCATTTAACGGCAAAACTCCTTGCCGAATTGTTTTTCACGTGTGACAACTACGTTAATTAAAAGTCGTTTTAAACCACCATTCATTGCCATATCTTAACAATACGGTTTCGGTTTAAAACGTTTTTTTTCACCTTTAATGGCCTGACCATTAGTCCTTTAAGTACAGGAGTCATTATGCAGTTGCAGGGTAAAAAAGTACTGATCACCGCCGCCGGGCAGGGGATTGGCCTGAACAGCGCCAAAGTGTTTGCCGCCGCCGGGGCGGAGGTCATCGCCACCGATATCAATATCGGCAATCTGGATCTGCCGGGGATCACCGCCCGCCGTCTGGACGTGACCGACAGCGCGGCCATTCGCCAGCTGGCCGGGGAGATCGGCACGCTGGACGTGCTGTTCAACTGCGCCGGCGTGGTGCACAGCGGCGATATTCTCAGCTGCAGCGAGCAGGAGTGGCAGTTTGCCCTCGATCTGAATGTGACCGCGATGTTCCACACTATCCGCGCCTTCCTGCCGGCGATGCTGGAACGCCAGCGTGGGTCGATTATCAATATGTCGTCAGTGGCGTCAAGCGTGAAAGGGGTGCCGAACCGCTTTGCCTACAGCGCCTCTAAAGCGGCGGTGATTGGCCTGACCCGCTCGGTGGCCGCGGACTACGTTAAACAGGGCATCCGCTGCAACGCCATCTGCCCGGGCACCGTGGAGTCGCCGTCGCTGCGCCAGCGCATTGCCGAGCAGGCCGCCGCCGAGGGGCGCAGCATCGATGAAGTCTATCAGGCGTTTGTGGCGCGTCAGCCGGTGGGCCGCATCGGCACCACCGAAGAGATCGCCCAGCTGGCGCTCTATCTGGCCTCCGACGCCAGCTCGTACACCACCGGCACGGTACAGATTATTGACGGCGGCTGGAGCAACTAAGCTGCCGCGCTAACACCAGGAGAACTTATGAAATTATTACGTTACGGACAGCCGGGCGCGGAGCAGCCAGGCATCCTCGATAACGAAGGCCATATCCGCGCGCTGCCCGCTGATTTTACCGATATCAGCGGCGAGGGGTTATTACCGGCCTCGCTGGACAAACTGCGCCAGCTGGACGTTAACGCGCTGCCACGGGTGGAGGGTAATCCGCGCATCGGGCCGTGCGTCGGTCAGGTGGGTAAATTTGTCTGCATCGGTCTGAACTATGCCGATCACGCGGCGGAAACCGGCGCGGAGATCCCTCAGGAGCCGGTGGTGTTTAACAAATGGACCAGCGCCATCTGCGGCCCGAACGACAACGTCGAGATCCCGCGCGGTTCGCAGAAAACCGACTGGGAAGTCGAGCTGGGGGTGGTGATTGGTCAGGGCGGCCGCTATATCAGTGAAGCGCAGGCGATGGAGCATGTCGCCGGTTACTGCGTGATCAACGACGTTTCTGAGCGTGAATATCAGATTGAGCGCGGCGGCACCTGGGATAAAGGCAAAGGCTGCGACACCTTCGGCCCGCTGGGGCCGTGGCTGGTCACCGCCGATGAGATCCCGGACCCGCAGAACCTGAGCATGTGGCTGGAAGTGGACGGCAGGCGCTATCAGAACGGCAGCACCCGCACCATGATCTTTACCATCCCGCAGATTATCAGCTACCTGAGCCGCTTTATGAGCCTGCAGCCGGGTGACGTGATCTCCACCGGCACGCCGCCGGGCGTCGGCCTCGGCCAGAAACCGCCGGTTTACCTGCGCGCCGGCCAGGTGATGCGTCTTGGCATCGAAGGGCTGGGCGAGCAGCGCCAGTTAACCGTTCAGGCATAAATAACAATAAAAGGAAGCAGCGATGACCACCATTACC
This sequence comes from Erwinia sp. Leaf53, assembly GCF_001422605.1. Classification (NCBI taxonomy): domain Bacteria; kingdom Pseudomonadati; phylum Pseudomonadota; class Gammaproteobacteria; order Enterobacterales; family Erwiniaceae; genus Erwinia; species Erwinia sp. Leaf53. Next base: position 13,293 of record NZ_LMLK01000003.1, on the reverse strand, counting down.
GCCTTACGCACCGAAGATATCCGTTTCCCGACCTCGCTGTCGCAGGACGGCTCCGACGCCATGAACCCGGACCCGGACTATTCGGCCGCCTACGTGATTCTGGAAACCGACAACCCGGCGCTGAATGGCCACGGGCTGACCTTTACCATCGGCCGCGGCAACGAGATCTGCTGTATGGCGATCAAAGCGCTGCAGCACCTGGTGGTGGGCCGCAGGCTGGCGGATATCACCGCCGATATGGGCAAATTCTGGCGTGAGTTTACCAGCGACAGCCAGCTGCGCTGGATCGGCCCGGATAAAGGTGCCATCCACCTCGCCACCGGCGCTGTGGTTAACGCGGTATGGGATCTGTGGGCGAAGGCGGAAGGCAAGCCGCTGTGGCAGCTGGTCGGCGAGATGAGCCCGGAGGAGCTGGTGCGCTGCATCGATTTTCGTTACATCACCGACTGCATTACCCCGGACGAAGCGCTGACGCTGCTGCATGAGCGGGCGCAGGGGAAAGAGGCGCGCCTGCAAAAACTGCTGGCGGAAGGTTACCCGTGCTACACCACCTCGGCGGGCTGGCTGGGCTACCCGGACGACAAGCTGCGTAAACTGTGTCAGCAGGCGGTGGACGCCGGCTTTGACTATCTGAAGCTGAAGGTTGGCCGCGATTTGCAGGACGATATCCGTCGCGTGACCATCGCCCGTGAGGTGATTGGCCCGGATCGTAAGCTGATGATCGACGCCAACCAGGTGTGGGAAACCGGCGAGGCGATCGACTGGGTCAACCAGCTGGCCTTCGCCCGCCCGTGGTTTATCGAAGAGCCGACCAGCCCGGACGATATCGAAGGGCACCGCCGCATCCGCGAGGGCGTGGCACCGGTCAAGGTGGCGACCGGCGAAATGTGTCAGAACCGCATTATGTTCAAGCAGTTCATTATGCGCGGCGCGATTGACGTGGTGCAGATTGACTCCTGCCGCATGGGTGGGGTCAATGAAATTCTGGCGGTGATGCTGATGGCGGCGAAGTACAACCTGCCGGTGTGCCCGCACGCCGGTGGCGTGGGGCTGTGTGAGTACGTGCAGCACCTGTCGATGATCGACTACCTGTCGATTGCCGCGACCCACGAAGGGCGGGTGATCGAGTTTGTCGACCATCTGCACGAGCACTTTGTTGACCCGTGCGTGATCAAAGGTGCGGCCTATATGCCGCCGACCGCGCCGGGCTTCTCGATTGAGATGCACGCGTCGTCCATCGAACAGTACCGTTATCAGCAGCCGGAGCTGGCCGATGCCGCTGCGTATTGATGCCCATCAGCACTACTGGCGCTACCAGCCGGCGGAGTACGGCTGGATAAGCGACGCCATGCCGCAGCTGCGGCAGGACTTTCTGCCGCCGCAGCTGCGGCCGCTGCTGGCGGAACGCGGGCTGGATGGCGCGGTGCTGGTGCAGGCGCGTCAGCACTGGCAGGAGACGCAGTGGCTGCTGCAGCTGAGCCGCGACCACCGCGAGATCCTGGCGGTGGTCGGCTGGGTCGATCTGGCCGGTGAGGCGCTGGCCGCCTCGCTGGAGGAGGTGTCCGGGCAGGCTAAACTGCGCGGCTTCCGCCATCAGATCCAGGATGAGGCGGACGGCGCGGGCTGGATGCAACAGCCGGCGGTAACGCGCGGTATGCAGCAGATCCAGCGGGCGGGTTACGTCTACGACCTGCTCGTCACACACGATCAGCTGGCGACGGCGACGGCCTTCGCTGCCCGCCATGATCGGGGGGCGCTGGTGCTGGATCACTTCGGCAAGCCGGATATCGCTGCCGGGGTGGCACAGTGGGTGCGGCAGGTCACGCCGCTGGCGGCGCTGCCGCACGTCAGCTGCAAGCTCTCCGGCCTGCTGACCGAACCGCGCCCGGCCGGATGCGGTGACGCGGAGCTGCTGGCGTTCTATGATGCGGCGCTGCAACTGTTCGGACCTGATCGCCTGCTGTTCGGTTCAGACTGGCCGGTGTGCCTGCTGGACGGGCCGTATCAGCACGGCTGGCAGCTGTGCCAGCAGGCGATTGCCACGCTGTCAGCCGACGAGCAGGCGGCGATACTGGGCGGCAACGCCAGCCGCATTTACCTGGAGCCTGACGGCACAGGCTTATAACTGGAGAAGGGTGATGGATCTGTACCTGAAAGACAAAGTGGTGCTGGTGACCGGCGGCGGTTCAGGCATCGGCGCGGCGATATCGCTGAGCCTGGCGCAGGAAGGGGCGATACCGGTGATTATCAGCAACAGCGTGCCGCCTGCCGGACTGATGGCGCAGCTGCATGAGCAGCAGCCCGCCGCAGAGTTTATTCACGCCGAGCTGCAGGATGAGGCGATGTGCCGGGCGGCGGTGGCGCAGGTGCAGGCGCAGTTTGGCCGCATTGACGGGCTGGTGAACAACGCCGGGGTCAACGACAGCGTTGGCCTGGAGGCGGGGCGCGAGGCGTTTGTCGCGTCGCTGGAGAAAAACCTGGTGCACTACTACCTGATGGCGCACCTGTGTCTGGATGCCTTACGCGAAAGCCACGGGGCGATCGTCAATATCAGTTCCAAAACCGCGCTGACCGGGCAGGGCAACACCAGCGGCTACGCGGCGGCGAAAGGCGGCGTGCTGGGGCTGACCCGCGAATGGGCGGCGGCGCTGCTGGCTGACGGCATTCGCGTTAACGCGGTGATCCCGGCGGAAGTGATGACGCCGCTGTACGAGCGCTGGATCGGCACCTTTGACCAGCCGCAGCAGAAGCTGCAGCAGATTACGCAGAACATCCCGCTGGGGCAGCGCATGACCACCGCTGAGGAGATCGCCGACAGCGTGGTGTTCCTGCTCTCGCCGCGTGCGTCGCACACCACCGGGCAGTGGCTGTCGGTGGACGGCGGCTACCAGCATCTTGATCGGGCGCTGACATGAGCGGCGGTCAGCGCTACGTCCAGGCGCTGGATCTGCAGGACGACCCGCAGCTGATCGCGGAGTACCGTCAGCACCATCAGCGCATCTGGCCGGAGATTGCCGCCCATCTGCGCCAGCACGGCATTCTCAGCATGGAGATTTACCTGCTGGGCACCCGGCTGGTGATGGTGACGGAGACCGGGGCTGACTACGATGCCGCCGCGTTTAACGCCGCCAGCCTCGGCCACCCGAAGGTGCAGGAGTGGGAAGCGCTGATGTGGCGCTACCAGTGTGCCACCCCATGGACGCCGGACGGCGAGAAGTGGATGCCAATGGAAAACATCTTTTCACTGACCGACCAACCTTAACTGACTCATCCGCTGGCCCGTCAGGGCCAGTTAATGCCGGTGTTTTTCGCTGTACTGGCCACAGTAACCGAGGAACCAAACATGCTCGTCAATAAATCCGTTCACCCGGCGCAGCGCGCCGGTCAGCCCGCTGTTGCCGCTTTCCGGCTGGCGTTTATGCTGGTCACCGTACTGTTCTTCCTGTGGGGGCTCTCCTACGGGCTGCTCGACGTGCTCAACAAGCATTTCCAGGAAGTATTGCACGTGACCAAAGCCCAGTCCGGCCTGCTGCAGGCGGCCTACTTCGGAGCCTACTTTGTGGTGGCGCTTCCCGCTGGATTCTTTATGGAGCGCTACGGCTACAAGGCCGGGATTCTGGTCGGCCTGTGCCTCTATGCGCTGGGCGCGCTGCTGTTTGTGCCCGCCGCCGGGGCGGCCAGTTTTGCCCTGTTCCTGCTGGCGCTGTTTGTGATCGCGCTGGGATTAGGCTGCCTGGAAACGGCGGCCAACCCCTATGCCACGGTGCTCGGCGCGCCGGAAGGGGCGGAGCGGCGGCTCAACCTGGCGCAGTCTTTTAACGGGCTGGGGCAGTTTGTCGGGCCGGTGATCGGCGGCTCGCTGTTCTTCTCCGCCACTCAGCAGAGCGGAACGGCAGGCCTGGACTCGGTAAAAACCACCTATGTGGCGATCGCCGCGCTGGTGCTGGTGATTGCCTTTATCTTTGGCCGTACCCGTCTGCCGGATATCCGCAGCCAGGAGGCGGAACAGAGCAGCCACGACGGTCGCGGGCTGTGGCAGCACGCCCATTTTACCGGCGGGGTCATCGCCCAGTTCTTCTACGTGGCGGCACAGGTCGGCGTCGGCGCCTTCTTTATTAACTACACCACCGAACACTGGGCAACCCTGTCGAACCAGAACGCCTCCTACCTGTTGTCGGTGGCGATGGTAAGCTTTATGGTCGGCCGTTTCTTCAGCACCTGGCTGATGGGCTATGTTCGCCCGGCCACGCTGCTGGTGGCCTATGCGGCGATCAATATCCTGCTCAGCGCGCTGGTGGTGGCGGGGATTGACGGCGTGTCGGTGGTGGCGCTGGTGGCGGTATTCTTCTTTATGTCGATCATGTTCCCGACGCTGTTTGCCATGGGGGTGAAAAACATGGGCACCCACACCAAACGCGCCAGTTCGCTGATGATTATGGCGATTGTCGGCGGTGCGATTATGCCGTATCTGATGGGGGCGCTGGCCGATCGCTACAGCACGGCGGTGGCCTATCTGCTGCCGCTGCTCTGCTTTGCGGTGGTACTGAATTATGCCCTGCGTCAGCGCCGCGCGGGATAATGTAAAAACGTTAATTTTACTTAATTCTGACTTATCGCAAATTTCCACCCGCGCCCCGGCGCGGGTTTTTTATTTCTCTGTTTTAACGCGATTTTTATCCTTATCTCAAATTAAGATTTTTCTTATTCCCCCTCTTTAAATCGTAAATATTTTTTGCTAAATATAACGGCATCTTCGTCCTGTTAGCAGGTTTCGTTCCCCTGTCAAGGTTGGACGCTGCCGGAAATTACAACATTCAATCAACGGTTTTTATTTCGCTGCGAAGCTACTTCGGCGGCGTTGCACAGGAGTGTCAGCATGGCATGGCAGAATTGGTTTAAAAACGTTAACAACGCACCGGCCGCCGGCCGGGGTAAACGTGGACAAAAAAGCAATGCTGGCGCGCGAGCGGCTGCGCCTTCCGCCTGGCTTCTGGAGCCACGTATGCTGTTCGATGGTGCGGTCGCCGCCACGGTGACCACCACGCTGAGCAACAGCGACAGCGCGGTAGCGAAAACGGCCGATGACCATGCCGACAGCGCAAAGACCAGCGCCAGCAGCGATACCCGCCAGAGCGACGCCACGCAGGATGCGGGCGCTGAACAGCAGAGCCACAACAGCGATGTCAGCCAGAACAGCGACCCGAACGCCAGCAGTGATGCGGTGGCGATCGCCGCTACCGCCACCCCGGCACGCCTCGAAGTGGCCTTTGTGGACACCTCGGTTGACGGCTATCAGAGCCTGATAGACGGCATTAAACCCGGCGTCGAGGTGGTACTGATTGACGGCAGCAGCAACGGCCTGCAGCAGATCGCAGACTGGGCCTCAACCCACAGCGGTTACGACGCGGTGCATATCTTCTCGCACGGCGTCGATGGTCAGATTAACCTCGGCAGCTTCGTGCTGACCGACAGCGCGATCCACACCGCCGACGTACAGGCTGCGCTGACCACCCTCGGCCAGGCGCTGACCGCCGACGGCGATCTGCTGCTCTACGGCTGCGATGTGGCGGCAGGCACAACCGGTGACGCCTTTATCCGCGATCTGGCCACCGCCACCGGCGCGGATGTGGCCGCCTCCAGCGATGCCACCGGCAGCAGCCTGCTGGGCGGTAACTGGACGCTGGAAAAGCACAGCGGGGAGATTGAGACTACCGCGTTAGCGGTGGAGGGCTATCAGGGGCTGCTGACGCAGGTGAGGCTGATCGATAGTGATATTGTTCCGGCGTCCGCAAGCGATCCCTGGTTAGCCACCAAAAACATCGGTGGCTATACCTTTACGTTTTCAGCGCCACAGACCGGGGGCTTCTTAAGCATTGACCAGGTGGGGGGGCTGCAGGGGCTTTATGCCTATGATTATAATTCTGTCAGTGGCAACGGCACGGTGCTGACCATCAAGGCACCGGACGGCTATACCTTCGACCTGTCCGCCTTCAACCTGGCGTCTGAAACTAACCTGGTCGATGTTGAAGTCACTTATGCCAATGGCTCCACCGGTGTCATGCGGCTTTCGGGCACGGCCGGCAGGCCGACCCTGTGGGATTATATGGAGGGGGCGTTCGATGATATCACTCAGGCGGTGTTCACTTCTTCAGAAATGACCGTCCTGCAGAACTTTGACATTATCGATATCAAACCGATCGGCGGCGTGGCGCAGAACACCGCCCCGGCGATCGGCAACCTCAATGGCGACAGCCTCACCTATACCGAAGACAGCCCGGCCATCACCCTGGACGTCGGTGGTGATGCCACCGTTACCGACAGCGATTCCGCTAACTTTGACGGCGGCAAACTCACCGTCTCGATTACCGCCAACGGCACCGCCAGCGAAGATGTGCTGAGCATCCGCAATGACGGTACTGGCAGCGGGCAGATTGGCTTTAACGGCGTTGGCGTTACCTGGGGCGGAACGGTGATCGGTATGGTCACCGGCGGCACGGCGGGCAACGATCTGGTGGTGTCACTGAACAGCAGCGCCACCCCGGAAGCGGTACAGGCGCTGACCCGCGCCTTAACCTACAGCAACAGCAATATGCGCGAACCGTCCACCGAGACGCGCAGCATCAGCATCACGGTCAGCGATGGCGATGGCCACACCAGCACCCCTGCCACCGTGGAAGTGGCGGTGATCGGCCACAATGATGCGCCGAAGAACCCGGGTATCGGCAATTACGAGATCATCACCGAACGCGGCAGTGAAGCGCTGCTGTTTACCGGGGTGGACATTGATACGGTGGAAGCCGGGCAGCTGATCACGGAAATGGCGATCGGCAGTGTCAGCAACGTCTACGGCGACAGCGAAAGCGGCGTCAACACCGACACCGGCAACGATGGTATCTATGGTGCCGGAGATATTCTGCATATCGATGGCAGCGCTATCCCGCTGGTTGAAGCCAGTGGCACTACCCAGAACAATGGCTTCAGCTGGTCGGTCACGCAGAGTGCAGACGGGAGCTACACGCTGACGCTGAGCAAAGCGGAAGGGGTCAGCCCGGAACTGGCCAGCGCCATTCTTAATGAGGCCACCTACAGCTACATTGGTAGTGACAGTACCATCACCTACCGCGCCTTTAGCGCGTCGCTGCTGAAAGACAACGGCGGCACGGCAAACGGCGGTAAGGACAGCGACAGTGCCTCTATGATCGGCCTGTTTGATATGGCGCTGGCCCCGCTGGCAGCGAACAGCGCCCCGGTGATCGCTAACCTGGATGGCGACAGCATCACCTATACCGAAGGGCAGGATGCGGTGGCCCTGGATGCCGGGGCGGATGCCACGATTACCGACGGCGATTCGGCGAACTTTGACGGTGGCGCACTCACCGTTTCCATCACCGCTAACGGCCACGGCAGCGAAGACGTTCTGACTATCCGCACGGGCGGTGAACCGGGTAAACAGATCACCGCCTACGGCAGCATCGTCAACTACAGCGGCCTGGATATCGGCTTCTACACCGGCGGCAGCAACGGCAACGATCTGGTGGTGACGCTGAACAGCAACGCCACCCCGGAAGCGGTGCAGGCGCTGGTGCGGGCGATCGCCTACCAGAACAGCAACGACCTCAATCCATCCACCGATATCCGCACCGTTACCGTCAGCGTCAGCGATGGCGACGGTGGCACCAGCAACCTGGCCACGCTGCAGATTAACGTCACCGACGTGAACGATGCGCCGCTGGTTTACGGCAGTGGTCATTACCAGATCTACCAGCAACGCGGCAGCGAACTGACCCTGTTCGACTCGGTAACCATTGATCCGGTGGAAGCCGGGCAGACCATCACCGAACTGCAGCTGACCATCTGGAACTACTGGAACGACGGCAACATGAATGATGCGCTGACCATTGACGGCAGCGTGATCCCGTTAACCGCTGGCAGCGGCACCACGGCAATCAGTGGTCTGAGCTGGACGATATCGGGCGGTAGCAGCATCTCCATCCTGACGCTGTCGAAAGCGCAGGGGCTCAGCGGCGCGGCAGCCAGCGCGCTGGTGTCTGCTATCACCTACAGCAACACCGGCAGCGACGCGCAGTACGGTTTCCGTCAGTTCGAGCTGAGCAGCGTGAAGGACAGCGGCGGCACGGCAAACGGCGGCAGCGACACCATGAACTGGACGGGGGTATCCACCTGGTTTGATATCATGCTCGACGCGACAGTCAACAGCGCCCCGGCCATCGGCGGGCTGGATGGCGACAGCGTGACTTACGCCGAAGGCGCGGCCCCGGTAGTGCTGGATGCCAATGGCGATGCCACGGTAACGGACGGTGATTCCGCCGACTTCGACGGCGGCAGCCTGACCGCTGCCGTCACCGCTAACGGTCACAGCAGCGAAGATGTGCTGAGCATCCGCAGCGGCGGCGAAGCGGGCAACGTGATTGGCGTGAGCGGCAGCAGCGTCACGTACAACGGCGTGGAGATTGGTACGGTCAGCGGCGGCAGCGATGGCAACGATCTGGTGGTGGCGTTTAACGCTAACGCCACGCCGGAGGCGGTACAGGCGCTGACCCGTGCGCTGACTTATCAGAACAGCAACGACAGCGATCCGTCGACCGACACCCGCAGCATCAGCATCACCGTCAGCGACGGCGACGGCGGCACCAGCAATACGGCCACCCTGCAGGTGAGTGTGACTGGCGTGAATGATGCGCCTGTCGTTGCGGGTAGCGGCGGCAGCTACGGCTACAGCGAGCGCGACAGCGCCTTAACCCTGTTCAACGGCATCAACATCGATCCGGTTGAAGCGGGCCAGGCCATCACTGATTTTGTGATCCGCATTTGGTCCTACAGCAGCTCCGCCAACAGCAGTGAAGTGTTGCATATCGACGGCAGCGATCTGCCGCTGACCAATGGCAGCGGCGTCACGGCGGATCATGGCTTCAGATGGAGCGTCTCGCAGACGGGCGGCCAGAGCTACCTGAGCCTGACTAAGGCAGAGGGCATCAGCGCGGAAGCCGCAACGGCGCTGGTGGCGGGTATTACCTACCGCAATAACAATACCGAAAGCACCGGCATGCGTGAAATTCTGTTCGCTGCCGTCTGGGATAATGGCGGGACGGATAACGGCGGCGTTGATTACACTTCTGCCAATATCACGACCTGGGTAAACCTGGCGATCCAGCCAGAGCAGAACAGCGCGCCGACGATCGGCGGGCTGGACGGCGACAGCGTCACTTACACCGAAGGCGCTGCCCCGGTGCTGCTGGATGCCGGCAGCGATGCCACCGTCACCGACGGCGACTCGGCCAACCTTGACGGCGGCAGCCTGACCGTGTCGATCACCGCTAACGGCCACGGCAGCGAAGATGTGCTGAGCATCCGTACCGGCGGCGAAGCGGGTAGCGTCATCGGCGTGAACGGCAGCAGCGTCAGCTATAACGGCGTGGAGATCGGTACCGTCAGCGGCGGCAGCGAGGGGCACGACCTGGTGGTGGCGTTTAACGCGAACGCCACGCCGGAGGCGGTGCAGGCGCTGACCCGTGCGCTGACTTACCAGAACAGTAACAACAGCGATCCGTCCACCGACACCCGCAGTATCAGCATCACCGTCAGCGACGGTGACGATGGCACCAGCAGTACCGCCACCCTGCAGGTTGAGGTGAACGGCGTTAACGACGCGCCGCTAATCAGCCTGAATAACAGCCTCACCTGGCTCAACGCAGGCACGCCACAGGCCCAGTTGTTCAGCCAGGTCACCATCGATCCGGTGGAAGCCGGACAGACCATAACGCAACTGACCCTGACGGCCGATTTGCTGATTGATGGCAACCATGAGGTGTTGAGTGTTGACGGCACCACCATCACCCTTGGACAGTCGGCCTCTGGCACCACCGCGTTGAATGGCCTCAGCTGGAGTCTGATTGTGTCGGGATCTTCGGCCAGCCTGGTCCTCTCTTCTGCCGGGGGCATCAGCGGTGCAGCCGCCAGTACTCTGGTGGAAGGAATCCGCTACAGCAACACCAGCAACACCACCAGCGGGGATGTTAATTCCGGAACACTTCGTCAGTTCACCCTGATCGGAGTGAAAGACAGCGGCGGCACGGCGAATGGCGGTATCGATACCCAGAACGTGTGGATGAACTCGCTGGTTATTGTTCAACAGGGCACCCCGGTGGCCGCCCCGCAGGTCACCAGCGTGACGGCCTCCAGCCCGGATGGTTACTACAAAAGTGGCCAGACGGTGGTGATTACCGTTAATTACAGTGCTGAACTGACCCTCGACACCACCGATGGCCGCCCGACATTGCAGCTCGACGTCGGCGGTGCGACCCGTTATGCCACCTATAGCGGGCAGAGCGCTGCGAACCAGCTGCAGTTCGAGTATCTGGTGCAGGCGGGTGATAACAGCGCCGATCTTGAGGTCAGCGGCAACGCCGCGCTGCAACTGAACGGTGCGACGCTGCAAAACGCGGCGGGTACGGCGGCCGATCTGACGTTGCCTGAAGCGGGGGCGCAGAACTCGCTGAGCGGGCAGAGCGCGATCGTGGTAGATACGGTGTTGCCGGGTGCCACTATCAGCATTAGTAACCCGCTGCTGGGAATGGGGCAGTACGCTACCGTCACCATTACCTTTACCGAAGCGGTGACCGACCTGACCCGCGACGATATCAGCGTGGAAAACGGCACGCTTGGCACACTGTTCACCAGTGACGGTGGCGTGACCTGGCAGGCCAGCCTGGAGCCGACGACGGGCATTACTGCCGCAGGCAATCAGATCATCCTGAATAATGCCGGCGTCAGCGATCGGGCGGGCAACGCCGGCGAGGGCAGCACCAGCATCAGCTACGATATTGACGGTGTGCGGCCGACGGTCGGTATTACGCTGGGCAATGACACGCTGAAGGCAGGTGCCAGTACGGTTGTGACGGTGACGTTCTCTGAAGCCGTCAGCGGTTTCAGCCGTACTAACCTTAATCCGACCAGCGGTACGCTGAGTGAGTTTAGCTCTGCTGACGGTGGTATCACCTGGACCGGTACTCTGACCGCCGAAAGTGATAATGACGGCAGCGGTAATGTGATCTTTATGGATAATACCGGGATCCAGGATCGGGCGGGTAACACACTGCAGGGGCTGACGCTCTCCGCTGCGTATACCATCGACACTCAGTTGCCAACCGGCACCGTTGCGCTGAGCGACGCTGCGCTGATCGCGGGTGAAAGCACTGTCGTTACCGTGACCTTCACGGAAGCCGTCACCGGCCTGAGCCGTGAAGCCTTTACCGTTGGACAGGTACTTATACGCCGAACGCCGATGTTACTGACGCCACCAATCTGATCGTCCTGAACCAGTCGTACGTTCGTGACGCGGCGGGCAATATCGGTCAGGGCCTCGTGGAGTCGGACAACTTTGCGATCGACACGAAGCTGCCGACGGCCACAATTCAGCTGAGCGACACCGCATTGCGTGCGGGTGAAACGTCCGTTGTGACTATCACCTTCAGCGAAGCCGTCTCCGGCCTGACCCGCGACGCGCTGTCGGCGCCAAACGGCACCCTGTCCGAGCTGACCAGCACCGACGGCGGCATCACCTGGACCGGAACCTGGACCCCGAACGCTGACGTGACCGACGCGACTAACCAGCTGGTGCTGAACCAGACCTGGGTGCGTGATGCGGCGGGCAATATCGGGCAGGGCCTGGTGGAGTCTGACAACTTTGCGATCGACACCCAGCTGCCAACCGCCACTATCGAGCTAAGCGACACCGCGCTGCGTGCGGGTGAAACGTCCGTTGTGACCATCACCTTCTCTGAGGCGGTCTCCGGCCTGACCCGCGAAGCGCTGTCGGCGCCAAACGGCACGCTGTCTGAACTGATCACCACCGACGGCGGCATTACCTGGACAGGTACTTATACGCCGAACGCCGATGTTACTGACGCCACCAATCTGATCGTCCTGAACCAGTCGTACGTTCGTGACGCGGCGGGCAATATCGGAAGGTGCAGATCCAGCGGCGATTCACGGCTGTCGGCGCGGACGTCACCAATACGCACGCGGCACCGTTGCGCTGAGCGACGCTGCGCTGATCGCGGGTGAAAGCACTGTCGTTACCGTGACCTTCACGGAAGCCGTCACCGGCCTGAGCCGTGAAGCCTTTACCGTGCCTAACGGCACGCTGTCCGAGCTGATCACCACCGACGGCGGCATTACCTGGACAGGTACTTATACGCCGAACGCCGATGTTACTGACGCCACCAATCTGATCGTCCTGAACCAGTCGTACGTTCGTGACGCGGCGGGCAATATCGGCCAGGGCCTGGTGGAGTCGGACAACTTTGCGATCGATACAAAGCTGCCAACCGCCACCATCCAGCTGAGCGATACGGCGCTGCGTGCGGGTGAAACGTCCACCGTGACCATCACCTTCTCTGAGGCGGTCTCCGGCCTGACCCGTGAGGCGCTGACCGCGCCGAACGGCACCCTGTCCGAGCTGATCACCACCGACGGTGGTATAACCTGGACCGGCACCTATACGCCGAACGCCGACGTGACCGACGCGACTAACCCGCTGGTGCTCAATCAGACCTGGGTGCGTGACGCGGCAGGCAATATCGGCCAGGGCCTGGTGGAGTCGGACAACTTCGCCATCGACACCCAGCTGCCAACCGCCACCATCCAGCTGAGCGATACCGCGCTGAAGGCGGGTGAGGCATCCACCGTGACCATCACCTTCTCCGAAGCCGTCTCCGGCCTGACCCGCGAAGCGCTGACCGCGCCAAACGGCACCCTGTCCGATCTGATCAGCACCGACGGCGGGATCACCTGGACCGGCACCTACACGCCTAACGCTGACGTGACCGATGCTACCAATCAGATCGTGCTCAATCAGACCTGGGTGCGTGACGCAGCGGGTAATATCGGCCAGGGGCTGGTCGAGTCTGACAACTTCGCTATCGACACCCAGCTGCCAACCGCCACCATCCAGCTGAGCGACACCGCGCTGCGTGCGGGTGAGACGTCCACCGTGACCATCACCTTCAGCGAAGCCGTCTCCGGCCTGACCCGCGAGGCGCTGACCGCGCCTAACGGCACGCTGTCCGAGCTGATCACCACCGACGGCGGGATCACCTGGACCGGCACCTATACGCCGAACGCCGACGTGACCGACGCGACTAACCAGCTGGTGCTGAACCAGACCTGGGTGCGTGATGCGGCCGGAAATATCGGCCAGGGCCTGGTGTCCTCGGACAACTTCGCCATCGACACGAGGGCCTGGTGTCCTCGGACAACTTCGCCATCGACACG
>NZ_LMLK01000002.1:0-231326 GCF_001422605.1 Erwinia sp. Leaf53 | reverse complement strand
CGGTGATGGACCTGGTGCGCGAGCACAGCGGCGCCTACGGCATGGGCGTTGATTACGCCTACACCCTGGTACACAAAGCCCCGGCCCGTAAAGCCTGATAACGCAGCCCCCTGACGGGGGCATGTAAAGGAGAGCACCGTGGATTATCCGCATCAGCCCGATCACGTCACCCTGGTGATCACCCACCGCCTGCTGGCGGGGAAGCAGGAAGAGTATCAGCGCTGGCTGGAAAAAGTGATGCCGCAGGCGGCGCTGTTTGAGGGGCACCTTGGGGTGAACGTCCTGCGCCCGGTACACGGCGAGCAGACGTGGACGGTGCTGATACGATTTGACAGCCTGGATAATCTTTACCACTGGATTAACTCTGAACAGCGTAAGGCGCTGCTCACCGAGCTGCCGCAGCTGCTGTGCGGGCCGGAACATATTGAGGTGCGCCCGGGAGCCGCTTTCTGGTTTACGCCACCGACAGCAGAACGCCATCCGCCGAAAAAGTGGAAGCAGTTTCTGCTGACGCTGGCGGTGATCTTCCCCTCCACTAACCTGGTGCCGTGGTTCTGGCATCAGCTGCTGCCGGCGGCAACCGGCACGCTGTGGGGACATTTTCTTAACGATGCCTGTGTTGTCGCATTAGTGGTGTATATCTGGATGCCGGCACTGACCACCTTACTGAAAAACTGGCTGGCCCCGCGCGGCAGCAAAGCCCTGGAGAGTAACGATGAATAACGCCTCACTGATTCTGACCAACGGTAAGTTCCACACGGTGGACCGTGAAAACCCGCTGGCGACGGCGGTAGCGATTAAAGACGGTAAATTCCTCGCGGTGGGCAGCGAAGCGGAGGTGATGCAGTTTGCCGGTGAGGCAACGCAGGTGGTGGATCTGCACGGCCACACCGGTATTCCAGGGCTGAACGACTCGCACCTGCACCTAATCCGCGGCGGTCTGAACTACAACCTTGAGCTGCGCTGGGAGGGCGTACCCTCGCTGGCCGACGCGCTGCGCATGCTGAAGGAGCAGGCGCTGCGCACGCCAAACCCGCAGTGGGTGCGGGTGGTGGGCGGCTGGAACGAGTTCCAGTTTGCCGAGCGCCGCATGCCGACGCTGGACGAGATCAACGAAGCAGCACCGGATACGCCGGTGTTTATCCTGCACCTGTACGATCGTGCGCTGCTCAACCGCGCCGCGCTGAAGGTGGTGGGCTACACCCGCGACACGCCAAACCCGCCGGGCGGCGAGATCCAGCGCGACGGCAACGGCAACCCGACCGGCCTGCTGATCGCCCGTCCCAACGCGATGCTGCTCTACTCAACCCTGGCGAAAGGACCGAAACTGCCGCTGGATCAGCAGGTGAACTCGACCCGCCAGTTTATGCGCGAGCTGAACCGACTCGGGCTGACCAGCGCCATTGATGCCGGCGGCGGTTTCCAGAACTACCCGGACGACTATGAAGTCATCAGCGAGCTGCACGCTAAGAAGCAGCTGACCGTGCGCATCGCCTATAACCTGTTTACCCAGCGGCCGGGCCACGAGCTGGAAGATTTCGAGAAGTGGACCGATATGCTGTCGCCGGGCCAGGGTACCGATTTCTACCGCCATAACGGCGCGGGCGAGATGCTGGTGTTCTCCGCCGCCGACTTTGAGGACTTCCTTGAGCCGCGCCCGGATCTGGCGCCGGGTATGGAAGATGAGCTGGAGCGCGTGGTGCGCCATCTGGTGGAGCACCGCTGGCCGTTCCGCCTGCACGCGACCTATAACGAATCGATTAGCCGCATGCTGAACGTGTTCGAGAAGGTCAACCGTGAGATCCCGTTTGACGGCCTGCACTGGATCTTCGACCATGCGGAGACCATTACCGAAGCCAATATTGAGCGCGTGAAGGCGCTGGGTGGCGGCATCGCGGTACAGCACCGCATGGCCTTCCAGGGCGAATACTTTGCCGAGCGCTACGGCCATGAAGCGGTGAAGCAGACGCCGCCGGTGGCGAAGATGCTGGAGATGGGCGTGCCGGTCGGGCTGGGCACCGATGCCACCCGCGTGGCCAGCTATAACCCGTGGACCGCGCTCTACTGGCTGGTTTCCGGCCGTACCGTCGGCGGCATGGCGATGTATGACGTGAACGCCCGTCTGGATCGTGAAACCGCGCTGATGCTGTGGACCCAGGGCAGCGCCTGGTTCTCCAGCGAGCAGGGCAAGAAAGGGCAGATTAAGGTGGGGCAGCTGGCCGACCTGGCCATTCTGTCAAAAGACTACTTCAGCGTGCATGAGGAAGAGATCAAAGGCATCGAGTCGGTGATGACCGTGGTGAACGGCGACGTGGTGTATGCTGCCGGCCGCTTCAGCCCGCTGTCACCGCCGCCGATCGTCGTGCTGCCGGAGTGGTCACCGGTGGTGACGGTGCCGGGTCACTGGCGTTCTGCGCCGCCGCAGGCCCACGGCCGTGCCGCTTTTGCTTCACAGCCGCACCAGTGCAGCGGTCCGTGCGGCGTGCACAGCCACTCGCACGATGTCGCCCGCCACTCCGGCGTGCCGGTATCTGACGATAATGCCTTCTGGGGCGCGCTGGGCTGTTCGTGCTTTGCGTTCTGATTAAGTGACTGAGGGAGGGCCGTGTGCGAGAGCATACGGCTTTTTTTATTACAAAACGGACAGCATCAGCCCTGCGCGTTCTGATAGAGATCCCAGCGGTTACCGTACAGGTCCTCAAAGACCACCACGGTGCCGTACGCTTCCTCGCGCGGTGCTTCGCAGAACGTCACGCCGTTTTCCTTCATCGCCGTGTAATCCCGCCAGAAATCATCGGTCTGCAGGAACAGGAATACGCGGCCTCCGGCCTGATCGCCGATAAAGCCTGACTGCCGTTCACTGGAGGCGCGTGCCAGCAGCAGATTGCAGTCGCTTCCGGGAGCTGGCGTCACCACCACCCAGCGTTTGCCCGGCTGCGGGGTGTCTTCCACCAGGGTAAAGCCCAGTTTCTGGGTGTAGTACTCAATTGCCCTGTCGTAGTCATCAACCACGATTGCCACATAGCCGAGACATCTTTTTTGGGTGCGCATCGCTCTTTCCTCCTGTAAGTATCTTGCCCTGTCGAATGATATTTCGACCTCAGATTGCTCCTCTTTGAACATTTAATGTTCATTATTTTATTTTGTATTGATATAGGGTTTTGTGCTGATTTCGATCTGTATTGGTTAATTTTTTGCGTCACTGGCACCGGAAGGATGGTTGAAGGGGCGCTATTGTCAGCTACAGAAAATCGATGAGCACGATATCCTCGGGCTACTGGCCAATAACGGTATAAATATGCCCGGTGCAGTGCAGATTAGTGCAGCGAGTAGCGTGTAAGGGGACCAGAGCAGGCCCGGCTGAGTGCAATACTTTTGCGGGTATTATCCAACATGGAAAATAAAAAAACAGGCCAGCATCAGCTGGCCTGTGACGTACAACGGATTGTGAACCTGAATCCTTACGGCAGCGCGTAAGCGATCACGTCATCACCGCGGTTATCGTTGGTGCCGGTACGGGTTGCGCCGCCGGCCACCACCACGATGTACTGCTTACCGTCTTCGCCGATATAGGTCATCGGAGCGCCCTGTCCACCCACCGGCAGACGGCCGCGCCACAGCTCTTTACCGGTGTTGTTATCCAGCGCGCGCACAAAGTTGTCCAGCGAGCCGTGGAAGAAGGTCAGGCCGCCTTTGGTGACCAGCGGGCCGCCCATGGTTGGCATACCCAGCGGGATTTCGAGACCCGGCGCCACGCCGTGGATTGGTGCATCTTTGATGGTGCCCATCGGTACCTGCCAGCGGGTTTTACCGGTCGCCAGGTCAATGGCAGTCATGGTACCAAACGGCGGTTTGAAGCACGGCACGCCCAGCGGTGACATAAACATGCCGCGTTCAACGCCCCACGGAGTGCCCAGCTGCTCGGAGTATTCGCCTTCGGTGGTCGCCTGCAGGCCGCGACGGTCGGCATCCTCACGTTTGATAAACTGGCCCCACTGCGCCATACGGATATCGTTAACGATCAGCGTGCCGGTTGACGGGTCAATCGCGCCGCCGCCCCAGTTAAAGCCGCCGTAGTAGCCCGGGTAGATCAGCGTGCGCTGCTTATCAGACAGCGGGGTAAATTCGCCTTCCCAGCGCATCTGTTTAAACTGCACGCGGCAGTAGAGCTGGTCGAAGATCGACGCGCCCCACATATCCGACTCTTTCAGCGCCGCGGTACCGACGGAGATGGCGGAGTACGGCTGGGTGGCGGCCACTTTCATGCCCGGCATCGCGTCGGTGGAGACCTTACGCTCTTCGACTTTGACCACCGGCTTACCGGTACGGCGGTCGAGCACGAACACCTGGCCACGCTTGGTCAGCTGGATCAGTACCGGCGTGATGCTGCCGTCTTTGCCCGGCATATCATAGAGGATCGGCTGGGAGGAGACGTCGTAGTCGAACTGATCCTGGTTGGCGGTGCGGAAGTGCCACACCTCTTTACCGGTCTTCAGCTCAACCGCCACGATCGAGTCGTTATACTCGTCAGAGTAGGCGTGACGGTTGCCGGTCCAGAAATCAGGCGTCTGGTTGCCGGTCGGGAAGTAGGCAATGCCCAGTCTGGCGTCATATGCTGCAGTACCCCAGAAGTTCGGCGTTTCAATCGGGTACGTCTCTCCCTCTGGCAGCGGGGTGCTGTCGGTTGCACCGCGCGATGCGTCCCACGCCCACACCAGTTTACCGCTGCGCGCGTCATAGCCGCGCACCACGCCGGAGGCTTCGCCTGTGGTCAGGTTGTCGTTCAGCTTGCCGCCGACCATCACGATACCGTCGGCCACCAGCGGTGCGGAGGTCAGATAGTAGGAGCCGTGCGCGCTGGCACCGAGGCCGTTCAGCAGGTTAACAAAGCCTTTATCACCGAAGCTTTCGTCAAGCTGGCCGGTTTCCGCATCCAGCGAGAAGATGCGGCCATCCACGGTGGTGCTGATAATGCGCTTGTTACCGGCGATGGCCGGCGCGGTGCCGTCCTGCGGAGCCGCGCTCAGCTCGGTATACGCCACGCCACGGCAGCGTTTCCAGGTTTTGTTGCCTGAGGTCTCTTCGATTTTCGGATCGAAGCGCCACTTCTCTTTGCCGGTGACAGGATCGAGCGCCATCACCTTGTTCAGAGGCGTACAGACGTACATGGTGTTGCCGACTTTCAGCGGCGTGGTCTGGTATTCCGAACCGTTAACCGCCAGATCGCCGGTGTGGTAAGTCCAGGCCACCTTCAGGTCTTTCACGTTGGTGGTGTTGATCTGGTTAAACTGGGCAAAACGCTGGCCTGCGGTATTACGGCCATACGCTCCCCAGTCGTTACCGCTGTCATCCGACGCGGTTTTATCCAGCACCGGGAGCGGTTCACCGCTGGCTTCCACTTCCGCGTGCGGGCGGAACATGCCGGCAAAGATGGCCACAATGGCTACCAGCAGCGCCGCTGACAGGCCGCCTGCGGCCTTGCAGGCGATCGCCCGCGATCCATCTTTTTTACGCAGCAGCGGCGCGGACGCCGTTGCCAGTAGCGCCACCACCAGGAAGGTGACGGTACGCGGCACCAGCTGCCAGAAGTCGGTGCCGACTTCGCTAAACGCCCAGACCAGGCTGACCACTAACAGCAGCCAGGCAACCACCAGCGCCCAGCTGCGCTTTTTCATCAGGCCGAAGCCGGTGGCGGCCATCGCCAGGCCGGCGGGCAGATAGAACCACGCGCCGCCGAGCGCGATCAGATACGCGCCGCCGCCGGCCAGCGCCAGGCCCATCAGCAGCAGAAGCGCGCCGATGAGAGTAACCACAATATTACTGCTGTTTTTCATGATAACTATTTTCCATGCTAAGCGATTTCCCGTGTCGGGAGGTGATTGAAAACGACCATTGCTACGAAAAATGAAATTTATTTATCTTTGTTATGGTTTTGATGCGAAAAATCTTTCGCTTCATGCACACAATCTTTTTTTTAACAATCTGCCTAATCACCTGTTTTCAAATCAAAAAATTCACGCAATAAAAGTATGGCTTTATGCGAATTTAGGGGTTTTAAAACAGTGGGTTGCAGAACAAATGTGAGCGGGATCGAATATTATCTGACTTTGCTACCGTTGGCAAAGGAGTTTGCCAACGGTAGCAAAATAAAACATCGCAGCAACATCATGTTGCGAGATAGTGTGGTGGCACGAGCGAAAAATGGAGGTGCACCACACATTCGCTACGGCAACCTGTTGAGATGCGGTGGGATCCTTTATTCTGAGCACATGACTTCAGCATCCCGGACCCATTGGTAAGCCATGACAAACAACAGCGTAAAAGAGAAGCAGGCGCAAAAATCCACCGCCAGCGATGTGGCCGAACTGGCCGGGGTTTCGAAATGGACGGTGTTACGTGCGTTCAAATCCGGAGCATCCATTTCACCTGAAGCCCGTGAGCTGGTGATGAACGCCGCCAACAAACTGGGCTTCCGCCCTAACCTGCTGGCGCGCGGCTTAAAGCAGCGCAAAACCAACATTATTGGCGTGGTCACCGATGAGTTCAGCAATCCGCATACCCTGAAGATGCTGCAGGAAACCACCCGCCAGCTAAACGAACGCGGCTATATGGCGCTGCTGCTCAACGTCGACTCCGGGGAAAATTATCAGTCGGTGATGCAGATGGCCGGGCAGATGCAGGTAGACGGGCTGCTGTTCCTCGCCACTATTTTCAGCGATGAGCTGATTACCACGGCGGAGACGCTGCACCATATTCCGTCGATCCACGTCTGCCGCAGTACCAATAATGCCGATGTGGAAGCGATCAGCGTCGATGGTTTTGCGGCAGGAACGGAGATCGCCAGGCTGCTGCTTGGTCAGGGCTATCAGCGTTTTGGCTACCTGAAGGGGCTGAACAATGCGACCACCGAGCTGATGCGTCTGGAGGGGTACGTGGCCTGTCTGGAAGAGGCGGGGCAGTCGCTGCATAAGGTGCTGGAAGCCGGCCATTACGATCGCGATCTGGCTTATAAGGTCACGCTTGAGTACCTGAAGAAAACCCGCGGCGCGGATCGCATCGACGCGCTGTTCTGTGAGAACGACGTGCTGGCCTTTGGAGCCATGCAGGCGATCCGCGACTTTGGCCAGGGAACGCATATCGGCGTGGTCGGTTTTGATGACGTGGCCGAAGCGCACTTCCCGGCGTGGCACCTGACCACCTGGGCGCAGCGCAGCGATCTGCAGATTGCCGAAGCGCTGAACCGCCTGCTGGAAAACCGTGCCGACGACAGCGGCGCGTGGCGGCGCGGGGAGCTGAAGTTGCGCCACTCACATCTGGGTAAAGGCGTGCTGCCGGACATCGCCCAGTGTGGTTGTGCCAGCCGACACTAAGAACAACCTGCCCCTGGCTGACCACGCCGCCTGGGGCAGATCATCTGTCTCCGCCCCTGCCATCGTCACAGCGACGGTCATCGCCCACAATATTATCATCACCAGAGACACCGCTACCCTGGCAGTGACTGCCCTCGCCACCCGCCCCTGGCAGGGAGGATGACCTCTTCCTGATGACCGTGTCGCGTCGCGGGCTGAGTTTGCCAAAGGGGTACCCGTGAGTAGCAGGTCATATTACCTTCCCGCCATATTAATGCTATCTTCTGCTGCACTAAGGCCGAACGGACAGATTCCGTGCCTGGTAAAAACGCTGTGATGTTATTACAATACGCCCCCTGATTTTTCAGTTTTATAGTGGCGGGGGCTGTTTATCATCTGTCATTGTAACAGCGCGACCGGTCTGCAAAGACACAGCATATAATTCCAATTACATAAAGGGACAATGCGTCCAGATGACAACGTTATCGTATAAGGAAATTAAAAAAACTGACCGCTATGAAATTCTGGCGCTGTTGCGTGAAGCCATGAAAAAAAGCGGCAGCGTTGAATTCCTCGTTCAGGGTCGCACCCTGAGCTGCCAGTTCCTGCACATTGATACCCAGGTTTTTAGTATCAGCCGGATGGAGGAGTTGCAGTCGGTGACTATGCCGGTTGAGGTGGTAATTAAAGGCAGCAGTGAGAAAATCGCTTTTACTACCTTCCAGATCGTGGAGAAAGAAGCGCCGGACTCTCTGACGTTTAATTTCCCGGCGGAAATTATTGTGACCCAGCGCCGCAGTGATATCCGCATAACAATACCGGAACGTTATAATTTCATCTGCGAGGGGCGTTTCCGCGACGGTTTCAGTCACCGACTGCGGGTGAAAGATCTGTCACGCAATGGCATCGGTTTACAGTATGAAGAAGCGTTACCTGAGCTGACGCGGGCGGGCATGCTGCTGAAAAATATGCTGGTCGATTTTGGCAACCTTGGCCAGTTCACCATGGATCTCACCGTATTGAGCATTAAAGAGATTACCGAACTTAGCCCCGAAAATCGCGAACACAGCTATCACATTTTCTCCTGCGCGTTCCACAAGCCCGCCAGCGGCTTCCTGCGTAAAATGGAAGAAACGGTGATGGGCATCATGCTGGAAGAGAAGCGGATGCGCCGTCTGCGCTAATCCGTAGTGCAGTGAACTTCAGACTTTCCCTCAACATCCTGCAGCGTTGTTTACTCTTTAACCGCCCGTTTATGCCGCCAGGCGTAAATGGGTGGGCCTGTTCTGCATCATTTTAAAAAAAATAAACTCAAATATTTACTTTTTCTGCACTTTCCTGACAAAGCGCGTTGTTAATAATCAATGACTTACGTTGTTTGATAGATTTTGCCTGTTAATCTTTATGGTTAATGAATTTTAACCAATATATAAGTCAAATCCGACAGGATATATTCCGCTTCGAAATCAGAGTATTCCTACTCTCCCATCTGCAGCCTCTGGTAAACAACAGAATGAACGCGTGGTGGAAAAAAATGGAATTCTCAAAATAAATCAATCATCTAAGCGTTGTTTTTCTGGAGATAAAAATGAAAAAAATCCTGTTATCTGTGGCTGCAGCAGCCATCGCTCTGACCGCAGTAAACGCACAGGCTGCTAACGGCACCGTTGCTTTCACCGGCCAGATTGTTAAAGCGACCTGTACAGTTGATAACGACAGCAAAAACCAGAGCGTGTTCATCGGTAAATACCCGACTACCGCGTTCAGCGCCGCCGGTGACGTGACCGCCTCTAAAGCGTTCAACATCAAGCTGGTTAACTGTGACACCGGTTCTTACAGCCTGCGTTTTGACGGCCCGACTCTGGCTGGCTACCCGAACCTGCTGGCCGTAAGCGCAGCGACCGGCGTGGGTATCGAGATTCTGTCTAACGACGAGAAAATCATCCCAATCAACCAGACTGCATCCACCACTGCACTGGCTGCTATCACCAACACCGCAGCGTCAGGTTCTACTGCTAACGGCACCGCGACTTTCAACCTGAAAGCGCGTTACAAGTCGACTACCGCTAACGTGACTGAAGGCGCGGCAAACGCCAGCTCTACCTTCACCATCGAATACAACTAATTAGTTAAACTGTGCTGCCAGGGATGGCGCACATTAAGAAGAGTTGAACGCATGAAAAAATTACTGGCCGCCGCCCTGTGCTGTGTTTCTCTGAGTGCCGCTGCAGGTATTCAGGTTGATGCAACCCGCGTGATTTACAACGGCGATACCAAGTCGGCTTCACTGGATATCCATAACGACCAGAACGACACCTATATGGTGCAGACCTGGCTGGATCACGGTGACGCGACCAAAATGCCGAAAGATATCCCGATTCAGGTGGTACCACCGGTGTTAAAACTGGCCGGTAAAAAAGAAGCCGTACTGCGCTTTATTTATTCAGGTAACGGGCTGCCGCAGGATCGCGAGTCGGTATTCTGGGTTAACGTGCAGGAAATTCCGCCGGCACCAAAAGAAGAAAACGTACTGCAAATTGCCGTGCGCACGCGAATTAAGTTGTTCTACCGCCCGGCCGGCCTGAATACCACCCTGCAGCAGCAGGCTGAGGCGCTGAAATGGCACCGTCAGGGTAGCCAGCTGGTGGTGGATAATCCGGGGCCGCTTAATGTCACCCTGGGAACCATTACGATTAAAAACAGTGCGGGCAAAGAAGAGAAGGTTAACGCAGAAATGGTTAAAGCATTCAGTAATGCGACGATCAAACTGCCGGCCGGCACTGAAAACAGTAAGCAGTTTACTTTCACCTTTATCAATGATTTTGGTGGCAACACCCAGGTGAAAGATATCCGTCTGTAATTGATGGAGCCATGATTTGCATTTATCGCATCGGATGAGAAGATTATGTTTTATTCAGCGGGCAGGGAAAAAGCAGGTCGCCAGGGAACGCGCAAGTTTCCCCTGAAGCGCGCGCTGGTGTCCACGCTGCTGCTGCTGAAATTCTCTCCGACGCTGGCAGAAGAACAGTTCAATACCTCATTCATTCACGGCGATGCCTCCAGCGTTGCCGCGCTGTCCGCCAGTGATGATATTCTGCCTGGCAGCTATCCGTTTGATATTTATGTCAACGCAGAGCGAGTCGATCATAAAGACGTCGAGTTTCGTAAAACCGATCCGGCTAAACCGATTCAGGTGTGCATCCCGGTAAAAGATTACCTGGCCTACGGCATTGAGCTGCAAAAGCTGAGTGGCGATCCGGCGGACTGTTTTGACCTGCCGGCCCATCTGCAGGGTGCCAGCGTGACCTATGACGCGGCCATCCAGAAAGTGGATATCTCGGTTCCGCAGATTTTCATGATCCCGACGCCAAAAGGGGCGATCTCATCGCGCCTGTATGACGACGGTATCAACGCCGCCTTTATCAATTACAACTTCAGCGGTTCTAAAAATCGCACGAAAAACAGCGGCGACAGCGATTATCTCTACACCTCGACCCAGAATGGCCTGAACCTTGGCCGCTGGCGGCTGCGCAATAATTCAAACTGGCAGAAACAGAGCGAAGGCCCCGGTAAGCTGACCTCGGTCGCCACCTGGGCGGAAACCGATATCGTACCCTGGCGCTCCAGGGTGCAGCTCGGGCAGCGCAGCACCAGCAACGCGGTGTTTGACAGCTTCCAGTTCCGTGGCGTGCAGCTGTTCAGCGTGCCGGAAATTCTGCCGGACAGCCTGCGTGGCTATGCACCGGTGGTTCGCGGCGTGGCTCGCACCAATGCACGGGTGGAGATCCGCCAGAACGGCTATACCGTTTACAGCACTAACGTCGCCCCCGGCCCGTTTGAGCTGAGCGATATCTACCCCAGTACCCTGAGCGGTAACCTGGCGGTGACGGTGTTTGAGGCGGACGGTTCAAAACAGAACTTTATCGTGCCGTTCTCGTCGATCAGCAACATGCTGCGCGCCGGCATCTGGGAATACGCGCTGACCGCCGGTAAATATCAGGACGGCAGCGGAAACAGCTACCAGCCGCGCTTTATTCAGGGCACGGTTTCCCGTGGTATGGGCGGTGACTACACGCCGTACGGCGGGCTGCTGGTGGCGGATCACTACCGTTCGGCGGTACTCGGCGTGGGTAAAAGCCTCGGCATGTTCGGTGCGGCATCGTTCGATACCGCCTGGTCTGATACCGAACTGGCCAGCGGCGACCGCAAGCAGGGGGCCAGCTTCCGCTTCCTTTACTCCAAGTCGCTGAACGCCATGGGTACCGAGCTGCAGATCGCCGGTTACCGCTACTCTACGTCCGGCTACTATGACTTCAGCGATGCGGTCACCGAGCGTGCCAGCTATGAGAACGGCCAGTACCGCAATGAGTATGATGACACCACGGCGAGCAGCGACGGCACGCCATCCTGGGCAAATACCACTAAAAATTATTATTATTCCGATCGTTACAACAACAAGCGTCAGCGCGTTGAGCTGACGGTCAGCCAGCATCTTGGCCCGGTTTCGCTCTATTCAACGCTGACCAACCAGACTTACTGGGGCAGCGGCAATCGCGACCGTACCCTGCAGGTCGGGCTGAACAGCATGTACAAAGACGTCAGCTATGGCCTGTTTGTCCAGGACAGCCGCAGTAACTATGGCCAGAAAGATCGCACCATGAACCTCACGCTGTCGGTGCCGTTTACCGTCTTTGGCCAGAAGCCGGTGACTGCCAGCCTCAACATGGCGCACAGCAAGCAGAGCGGCGACAGCTACAGCACCGGCATGGGCGGTTCGCTGCTGGATGACAACCGCCTGAACTACTACCTGCAGACCGGCCATGCGGAGAACGGCGGGCAGACCACCATGGCCGACGTGGGCTATATGGGCAGCATGGGTAACGCGCAGGTGGGGTACAGCTGGAATGAGAACTACAGCCAGAGCTCGCTGAACCTGAGCGGCGGCGTGCTGGCGCACCGCGGCGGCGTAACTCTGTCGCAGCCGATGCAGAACACCATTGTGCTGGTGGAAGCCAGAGATGCCAAAGGCGTGCGGCTGGAAAACCAGCCTGGCGTCGCCGTTGACCGCTTTGGTTACGCGGTGATGACCTCGGCCACCGCTTACCGTCACAACCGCGTGGCGCTCAACACCGAAGATATCGGTGCCGGGCTGGATATTCCGCTGGCAGCAAGAGACGTGGTGCCGACTTACGGTGCCATCAGCCGGGTGACCTTTGAAACCCGCACCGGGCAGAGCTTGTTGCTGCACCTGAAAATCGCCGAAGGTAACTATCCGGCAATCGGGGCTACGGTGTTTAACGATGCGGGTGCCAATATCGGTACCGTGGGAACCACCGGTACGGCATATGTCTCCGGCGTCAGTGAACATCAGCATCTGCAGGTAAAATGGGGCGAGGGTGCCGGCTCTGCCTGTGAAGTGGTCCTGCCTGGCTTTAAGGATCTGAACGCGGCGGGTTATCAGGAACTCAGTCTGGCTTGTACGCCAAAATAATAAGGATACGCTTGATGTTTTTGCACGCTTTTCGCGGCGTAAAGGTGGCCGGTTACACGCTGCTGGTGCTGGTACTGAGCCTGTTTTCACTCAACAGTTACGCTTTGTCCTGCAAAGATGCCTCTACCGGTTCGATCTCTGAGGTCATTACCCTCAACCAGGCGATTGAGGTTTCCACCGCTAACCTGACGGCGGGCACCGTGCTGTGGCGATCGCCGGTCTATAACTCCACCTTTAAGTGCGAGGATACCAACGGCTATCCGAGTGGTGAGAACGCCTATCTCTACTGGGATCCGTTGACGCAGATGCAGAGCATCGACCCCTCTATTGAGGTGGGTGTCACCTACAACAGTATTGATATTAAACCGACGGCGGGAACCAAAACCGACGTGGGCAGAGGGACTGTATGTAACTATGGCTGGTATAGAAATAATTATGGTTACTGGGTGCAGGGCTGCATGTCACCTGCCACGCCTCAGACAGTTAAGGTCAGTTACTCGATTTATATCAAAGCCACCGGCAAATCCGCACCGTCCAGCGGTAAGATTACCAATACCGGACAGTACCCGGTCTTCCAGGTGGATGGCGTTCTGGGGCTGAACAGCACACCAAACAGTAACTTCCGCGCCTACATCGCCGGGCTGGGCAATATCCGCTTTATCTCCTGCTCGCCGCAGATCAGCGTCTCGGGCAACAGCGGTTCGACGGTGAACTTTGGCACCATCGCCTCCGGCAGAGCCCAGGCGGGCGTCACCGAGAAGCAGGTGCCGTTCTCGGTGGTGGCTAACCTGACCGGTGCCGGCCAGGATTGCCAGGGTAAAACGCTGGTGGCCAGCTTCAGTACCACCTATCCGACCAGCGGTACTGATATGATCATGCCTGCCAGCGACAGCGGATTTGGTATTTCGATCTCCACCGCCGATGCGCCAGCCAGTTTTATTCCGCTGAATACCAGTACTTCACTGGGTTATGTGAACGGGAGTGTGGTACAAAATAACTTTGTGGCCAGCCTGCGTTGGCTCAACAATTCGCCAAAAATAGGGACCTTCAATGCGTCGGCAAATGTGGACGTTACCTTTAAGTAGTGGCGCTAATGGTTCTGGCACAGGTGCGGCCTGCAGATGTGCCCGACCATGACATTTTCGGGCGAAATGCTGGAACCTGTGCCCCAGCCGGCGATTAAATACGTATTTCATCCGATGTTCAGCGCGCACGGTAAGCTGCTGGCCTTTGAGTGTTTGTCGCGCTTCAGCGCCGCACCGGTCAATGACAGTAACTTCGTCGAGCGCTATTTTTTGCATGCCAGCGCGGAAGAGCGCAACGCGATTCTGCTGGCGCAGATTGAACTGATCGAGGCGCACCAGCAGTGGTTTAACGATCGCGGCATTATCGTCACCCTTAACGTCGATGACCATACGCTCAGCCTGCTGGAGCAGAGCGAGGTGATGGACCGCATCAAGCAGATCGGCTGCATCCACTTTGAAGTCCACGAACTCTCTTCGCGCCTGTTCCGCCACCACAAGCTGCACAGCCTGCTCTCCAGCCACTACTCCCTGTGGCTGGATGACTTCGGTAACGGCATTGCCGAGATGAATATGCTGTCGGCCTACGCCTTCCGCTTTATCAAAATCGATAAGCACGTCTTCTGGAAATACTGGCAGGATGAACAGGGGCAGGCACAGCTGGCCTCACTGCTTGATGAGCTGCAGCAGAATCAGTTTAAGGTAGTGATTGAAGGGATTGAAACCATCGCCCAGCGCCAGTGGCTGGAAGATATGCCTTACTATGCGCTGCAGGGGCGGCTGTGGTGTGAAATGAGCATGGAAGAGCTGAAAGAACTGCCCGCCGTTAATGATGCCTGACCCGCCGTTATTTTAATCCTGCACACCTCCCTGTCTGTCCGGCGCGAGTCTCTCCCGCCGGATTTTTTATTTCTGCTCTGCTGAAATATCCACCGTTTGACACGTCGTGACGGCGAGACGCCACCGTATCCGCTGTTCCCCTGCTCGCCACCCTGCCGCGAAAACGCAGACGGAATGGTTACCCTATGCCAGATAAATTCATTTTTATCCTGTAAATGCCACTTCAGCGATCGATATTGTGTAATTGATAGATTTAAACATCAGACTTTTTGCTCTTAGTGTGTTTCGGAGTGTTCTTATTTCTGTGTATGCTGATGTCAACAAGAGGTGATGTGGCAACAGGAGCGTCAGGGGGGCCAAAGTAAACCCGCTGACCCGCGATAAAAAAGCGGTCTGACTACACACCCAATCAGTTACCGGTTTAACGGAATAAGCCCCTGATTTTTAAGTTTTTCTAAAGTCAGGATCGGTAGCAACGTCGCAAAGCGGATGTCGGGAGAGAAACTTATGACTGGTAAAAAAATGATGGTTTGCGGTAAATCTGTTCTGCTGGCAATGCTGCTGGCGGCAGGCGTGCAGGGCAGTGCATCAGCCAGCGAAAGTTTCGGCATCGGCGGCGGCCAGGTTAATTTTAGCGGCCAGATTTATCAGCCGGCCTGCCGGATCCAGGTCAGCCAGGCCAACGTGACCAGCGAATGTGCGGAGCAGGGTAAGTTCCGTCAGCGGGCGCTTAACGTCTCCACTACCAGGGCGCTGGCCTTTAACGATAACCGCACCGAAGCGCAGCTGGCCTGGCTGAGCACTGAAAAACGCGAAGGCATTCTGACCGTCAGCTACCGGTAAAAAGGCAAAAAAAAAACCCTGAAGCGACGATCGCTGCAGGGTTTTGTTATTCAGGATGGACGCTTAGCGCATGGTAACAAACTCTTCCGCACCGGTCGGGTGGATCGCCACGGTGTTGTCGAAGTCTTTCTTGGTAGCACCCATCTTCAGCGCCACCGCAAAGCCCTGCAGCATCTCATCCATGCCGTAACCGATGCCGTGGATGCCAACAATCTTCTCATCCGCACCGACGCACACCAGCTTCATGCGGCACGGCTGGCGGTGCTGGGTCACGGCGGTGTACATGGCGGTGAACGCGGATTTGTACACTTTCACCTGGTCGTCACCAAACTTCTCGCGGGCTTCCGGCTCGGTCAGGCCAACGGTGCCGATCGGCGGGTGGCTGAACACCACGGTCGGTACGTTGCTGTAGTCGAGATGTTCGTCCGGCTTGTTGTTAAACAGGCGCTCGGAGAGGCGACGGCCTGCTGCCACCGCCACCGGCGTCAGCTCCACCGCACCGGTGTTGTCGCCGACGGCGTAAACGCCCTCAACGCTGGTGTTCTGGTATTTATCGACGCTGATATAGCCTTTTTCGTTCAGCTTCACGCCAGCGGCTTCGATGTTCAGGTTATCGGTCATCGGCTCGCGGCCAATCGCCCAGATCAGGCTGTCGACGGTCTGTTCGCGGCCATCTTCCAGCTGCAGGGTCAGGCTGCCGTCGGCGTTTTTCACCACCGCTTTTGGAACGGCTTCGGTGTGCAGCGTCGGGCCTTCGGTATTGATCACCTCCAGCAGCGTGTCGACGATCAGCGGATCGAAGCTGCGCAGCGGCGCGTGCTTGCGCACGAACAGATGTGTCTCAGAACCCAGCGCGTTCAGTACTCCGGCGATCTCAATGGCAATATAGCCCGCGCCGACCACCGCGGTGCGTTCAGGCATCGCCTTAAGATCGAAGAAGCCGTCGGAATCGATACCGTATTCGGCACCCGGGATGTCTGGGTGGCTCGGACGGCCGCCGGTGGCGATCAGGATATGGTCAGCGGTAATTTTCTCGCCGTTCACTTCCACTGTGTGGGCGTCAACAAAGCGCGCGTAGCCTTTGATCACGTCCACTTTATTTTTACCCAGCACGTTGTCGTAAGAGGTGTGGATGCGGTCGATATAGGCGCTGCGGTTCTTCAGCAGCGTGTCCCAGTTGAACTGGTTAACGGTGGTGTCGAAGCCGTAGTCGGGGCCGTAGTGGTTGATCGCTTCGGCGATCTGCGCCGCATGCCACATCACTTTCTTCGGCACGCAGCCGACGTTGACGCAGGTGCCGCCCAGATCTTTTGCTTCAATCAGCGCACACTTTTGTCCATACATCGCCGCACGGTTAATCGAGGCGATACCGCCGCTGCCGCCACCAATGGCGAGGTAGTCATAATGTCGGGTCATGGTCAGGCTTCCGTTAAATGAGTGAAATCAGCTGGCAGAGAGTGTAACGCCTCCCGACCCATTGCCGCAAAGTTTGCACCTATGATTGTGATAGGGCGGGTGGGGGGATTAAGGAGAGTCGCCATGCTGCCGACTGCTGCCCGGCAGGAATGGCAGCGGAAAATGCGTCAGCGGGAGTGGCCCCGGCAGCGTAAATAGCTGGCGCGCGTCGGGTTGAGCGGGAAAATGCTATCATCAGGCCATTATGCCTGTTAACGGCATCGCTAATCAGGAGAGTGAAGGGGATGGAACTGCAATTTTTAGGCACCGGCGCGGGCACCCCGGGCCGTGAACGCAACGTCACCAGCATCGCACTGAATGTACAGGGAGCCCGTAGCGCCACCTGGCTGTTCGACTGCGGTGAGGCGACCCAGCACCAGATCCTGCGCACGGCGATCAGCCCGGCGAAGATTGAGAAGATCTTTATCACCCACCTGCACGGCGATCATGTTTTTGGCCTGCCGGGGCTGCTGACCAGCCGTTCGATGACGGGTAACACCGGACCGCTGACGCTGTATGGCCCGCAGGGGATTAAAACCTTTGTCGAAACCAGCCTGAGCCTGAGCGGATCGTGGCTGACCTTCCCGCTTTCGATCGTCGAAATCACCGCCGGAGAGGTGTGCAACGACGAACATTTCCGCGTCACCGCCTACCCAATGACCCATCCTGTAGAGTGCTATGGCTACCGCATTGACGAGCACGATAAGCCCGGCGCACTGGACGCGGAACGCCTGAAGGCGGACGGCGTGCCCGCCGGCCCGTGGTACTACGATCTGAAGCAGGGGCGCACGGTGATCCTCGACGACGGGCGGGCAATTAACGGCTGGGACTACGTGGGGCAGGCGACCAGAGGCCGCAGCCTGGCGATCTTTGGTGACACCGCA
This sequence comes from Erwinia sp. Leaf53, assembly GCF_001422605.1. Classification (NCBI taxonomy): domain Bacteria; kingdom Pseudomonadati; phylum Pseudomonadota; class Gammaproteobacteria; order Enterobacterales; family Erwiniaceae; genus Erwinia; species Erwinia sp. Leaf53. The sequence goes on along the minus strand of NZ_LMLK01000002.1, from coordinate 213,442 downwards.
CCGACGCCAGCGGCGGCGGAACTGGCCGCCGGGGTGGATGTGATGGTGCACGAAGCCACGCTGGAGCTGGCGATGCAGGAGAAAGCTAACGGGCGCGGGCACTCGTCAACGGTGCAGGCGGCTGAGGTGGCGCGCGCGAGCGGCGCTAAACGGCTGATCGTTACCCACCTCAGCTCGCGCTATCTGCGCCACGACTGTGAGCGGCTGCTCGACGAGTGCCGGGCGGTGTTTCCGGCCACCGAGATGGCGCATGACTTTGCCGTGTTTACCGTGTAACCATCACGGCATCAGCGGCATCAGCGGCATCAGCGGCATCAGCGGCATCACGGCATAAGCAGCATACGGGCATCAGTAGTATCCGGGCATCACCGGCGATAACCGCTACGTGGTCCTTTGCCGCAGGCAGCGCAGGCAGCGCCGCAAGCGCACAGGTCGGCCAGCATCTGCCCGCCAGACGGTTTACTCCGGCACGATCCAGCTGACCTTGCCAAACCCGGTGCCGCCCGGCACCAGGGTTTTCACCAGCCACGGCAGCACGTTGTTCATCTGCTGTTCCAGCTTCCACGGCGGGTTGATGACCACCATGCCGGAGGCGGTCATGCCGCGACGGTCGCTGTCCGGCAGCACGCCCAGTTCAATCTGCAGGATGCGGCGAATGCCGGTAGCTTCCAGGTCTTTAAACATGCGCTTGATCTGCTGGCGCATCACCACCGGATACCACAGCGCAAATACGCCGGTACCAAAACGCTTGTAGCCTTCATGAATGCCCTGCACCACCGCCTGGTAATCGCTCTTCATTTCGTACGGCGGGTCGATCAGGATCAGGCCACGGCGTGACGGTGGCGGCAGCTTGGATTTCAGCTGCTGGTAGCCGTCGGCGCGGTCGGTGCGGGCGCGATCGTCCTTCTGAAACTCGTTACGCAGCAGCGGGAAGTCGCTCGGGTGCAGCTCGGTCAGCTGCAGTTTGTCATCTTCGCGCAGCAGGTGACGGGCGATCAGCGGCGAGCCCGGGTAGTAGCGCAGCTTGCCGCCCGGGTTATAGTTCTTCACCGCGCTGATGTACGGTTTCATCTCTTCCGGCAGGTCGTCCTGCTGCCAGATGCGCGCGATCCCTTCCAGGTACTCGCCGGTGCGTTCCGCATGCTCACCGCTGAGCAGATAGCGCCCGGCACCGGCGTGGGTGTCGAGATAGAGATAGGGCTTATCCTTCTCATTCAGCGCGCTGATAATCAGGCTCTGTACGGTGTGTTTAAGAACGTCGGCATGGTTGCCGGCATGGAAACTGTGGCGATAACTGAGCATGTGCTGGGAAGTCCTGCGGGGTAAACGAGCGTGCCGCCAGCGTGGCGGCACAGGTTGCGCGTAGTATAACCAAAAAAACGCAGAAAAGCGCGTCAGCCCGCCCGTTGCCAGACCGGGTAAGTGAAGAACAGCAGGTGCAGCAGATTAAAGGCAAAGTGCACCAGCGTGCTGACCCACAGCCGCCCGCTCCACAGCCACGCCAGGCCATAGATAATGCCGGTAAGGAAGGCAAAGAACACCAGCAGCAGCCCGCCTGCAAAGTGCGCAAGGCCAAACAGGGCGGCGGCAATCAGCAGCGCCTGTTTATTCCCCAGCAGCTGGCTGAGCCGCTGCTGGATATAGCCGCGAAACAGCGCCTCTTCGGCCAGCGAGACGAAGAACAGATTAGCCAGCATAAAGGCACCCAGCCACTCAGGCCAGTGGGGTTCGACCCGCAGCCCGCCTGCCAGGGTGGCGGCCAGCAGCAGCAGCGGCATCGCTAACAGCAGCACCAGCCACCACAGCGCATTCGCGGGAGGGCACGACGGCCGCTTCAGCAGGGTGGGCAGGCACGCCAGCAGCAGAAACGGGATCAGGGCTTTGTCGAGATTATAGTAAAACGAGAAGGGCGCACTCTGCGGCCCGGCCTGTACCCCGGAGACCACCAGAGCGTTATTAAAGCCGGGGATCATATGCAGCATCAGCGCCACGCTGCCCACCACCAGCAGGATCTCACCGGGCAGCGCAAACTGGGTTCGCTGGCGGTGACAGCCACACCACAGCGCCACGCCGCCCAGTACCAGCAGCGCCACTATCGCCGGGGGGAGCAGCACGTGGCTGAAAACAGCGACCACCAGTGCCACCGCCAGCAGCACCAGCGCGCTGCTGAGGTGGAACGGCAGAAAGAATAAAGAGAGAGCCAGCACATACCACATTACACGTTTCCCTGTTGGTTTTATGGCGTTACAAAACGCAGCAGTATGCAATTTGTACTCTGAACAGGCAAAGCCGAAAGTGCGCACTTTAAGGTCATTAAGTCGTCGGGCTGTCGTTGAATCACCGCGCCACGCGCCACCGGCATTGATTTTCCTCAGCGATGGCCCCATGTTAAAAGGATTGTGCGCGCTAACGCACCCCATACACCGATTAAAGGACTGCGCTATGACCAATCCGTTACTCTCCGCCTTTACGCTGCCGCCTTTCTCCGCCATCCAACCCGAACACGTGGTTCCTGCCGTCAGCCAGGCGCTGGACGAGTGCCGCGCGGCGGTGGAAAAAGTCGTGGCGCAGGGCGCGCCCTACAGCTGGGATAACCTGGTGCAGCCGCTGGCAGAAGTAGACGATCGTTTAAGCCGTCTTTTCTCACCGGTCAGCCATCTGAACTCGGTTAAAAACAGTCCGGAGCTGCGTCAGGCCTATGAGCAGACGCTGCCGCTGTTGTCTGAATACAGCACCTGGGTCGGCCAGCATGAGGGGCTCTACCAGGCGTACCGTTCGCTGAAAGAGGGGGCCGCTTATGCCGGGCTGGACCTCGCACAGCAGAAAGCGGTGGATAACGCCCTGCGTGATTTCGAGTTGTCCGGTATCGGCCTGTCGAAAGAGAAGCAGCAGCGCTACGGCGAAATCGCCGCACGCCTGTCTGAGCTGGGGTCGACCTACAGCAACAACGTGCTGGATGCGACCATGGGCTGGAGCAAGCTGATAACCGACGAGAGCGAGCTGGCCGGCCTGCCGGAAAGCGCGCTGGCTGCGGCCAGAGCCCAGGCGGAAGCCAAAGAGCAGGACGGCTGGCTGTTAACGCTGGATATCCCAAGCTATCTGCCGGTAATGACCTATGCCGACAACGCCGCGCTGCGCGAAGAACTGTACCGTGCTTACTCTACCCGCGCTTCAGACCAGGGCCCGAACGCCGGTAAGTGGGACAACAGCGAAGTGATGGCGGAAGAGCTGGCGCTGCGCCATGAGCTGGCCCAGCTGCTGGGCTTTAAGTCGTTCGCCGATAAATCGCTGGCCACCAAAATGGCTGAAAACCCGGAGCAGGTGATCGACTTCCTTACCGGTCTGGCGACCCGTGCCCGCCCGCAGGGCGAGCAGGAGCTGGCGCAGCTGCGCGCCTTCGCGAAACAACAGCACGGCGTTGACGATCTGAATCCGTGGGATCTGACCTACTACGGTGAAAAACAGAAGCAGCACCTGTACACCATCAGCGACGAACAGCTGCGCCCTTACTTCCCGGAAGCGCGCGCGCTGAGCGGCCTGTTTGAAGTGGTGAAACGCATCTACGGCATCACCGCCAGCGAGCGTAAAGACGTTGATGTGTATCACCCGGACGTGCGCTTCTTCGACCTGTTTGACGAGAGCGGCGAGCTGCGCGGCAGCTTCTACCTCGACCTCTACGCCCGCGAGCACAAACGCGGCGGCGCGTGGATGGACGACTGCGTCAGCCAGATGCGCAAAGCCGACGGCAGCCTGCAGAAGCCGGTCGCCTACCTGACATGTAACTTTAACCGCCCGCTGAACGGTAAGCCGGCGCTGTTCACCCATAACGAAGTCACCACCCTGTTCCACGAGTTCGGCCACGGCCTGCACCATATGCTGACCCGCATTGAAACCCCGGGCGTTTCCGGCATCAGCGGCGTGCCGTGGGATGCGGTCGAACTGCCGAGCCAGTTTATGGAAAACTGGTGCTGGGAGCCGGAAGCGCTGGCGTTTATCTCCGGCCACTATGAGACCGGCGAGCCGTTGCCGCAGGAGCTGCTGGATAAGATGCTGGCGGCGAAGAACTACCAGGCGGCGCTGTTTATCCTGCGTCAGCTGGAGTTCGGCCTGTTTGACTTCCGCATCCACACCGAGTTTGACCCGGCGAAAGGAGCACGCATCCTGGAAACGCTGCGCGAAGTGAAAAAGCAGGTGGCGGTGGTACCGGGGCCGGAGTGGGGCCGTTTCCCGCACGCCTTCAGCCACGTGTTTGCCGGCGGCTATGCGGCGGGTTACTACAGCTACCTGTGGGCGGACGTGCTGGCGGCCGACGCTTACTCACGTTTCGAGGAGGAGGGCATCTTCAACCGCGAAACCGGCCAGTCGTTCCTCGACAACATCCTGACCCGCGGTGGTTCAGAAGAGCCGATGGAGCTGTTCAAACGCTTCCGTGGCCGCGAGCCGCAGCTGGACGCGATGCTGGAACATTACGGCATCAAGGGCTAGTTGAGTGAACATCTATTTATCAGATGAAACGGGCGCCGGAGACGGCGCCTTATCTGTTCTGGCGGAACGCTGGCAGCTGGTGCATGACGACAACAGCCTGATGGCGCTGGTGCTGACCGCGGATCGTCTTGAGCTGCGCAAGCGCGATGAGCCAAAGCTGGGCGGCATCTTCGTCGATTTCGTGGACGGCGCGATGGCGCACCGGCGCAGGTTTGGCGGCGGGCGCGGCGAGGCGGTGGCAAAAGCCGTCGGCATCAAAAGCGGTTATCTGCCGGACGTGGTGGATGCGACCGCCGGGCTGGGGCGCGACGCCTTCGTGCTGGCGGCGATCGGCTGCCGGGTACGCATGCTGGAGCGTAATCCGGTGGTCGCCGCGCTGCTCGACGACGGTTTACGCCGCGGCTACGCCGATCCGGAGATCGGCCCGTGGCTGCGCGAACGGCTGACGCTGCTGCACGCCTCCAGCCTGCAGGCGCTGACCGATATCACGCCGCCGCCGGACGCGGTGTATCTCGATCCGATGTATCCGCATAAGCAGAAAAGCGCGCTGGTTAAGAAGGAGATGCGGGTGTTTCAGTCGCTGGTCGGGCCGGATGAGGATGCCGACGGGCTGCTGGAGCCGGCGCGTCGGCTGGCGAAAAAGCGGGTGGTGGTGAAGCGGCCGGACTACGCGCCGCCGCTGGCCGGGGTGGCAACGCCAAACGCGGTGACCACCAAGAGCCACCGTTTTGATATCTATGCGCCGCTCGGCGGCGATTAATCTTCTTCTTCGTCGCGCAGCGGCACGATCAGCATATCGATGTGCACGGTGTTGATCAGCTGGCGCGCCGACGACATCAGCTTGCTCCAGAAATCCTGATGGTGCCCGCAGACCACCAGATCGACATCATACTTTTTAATCGCATCGACCAGCACCTGGCCAAGATCGCCGCTGCCGCTGAGGGTTTCACTCACCGGGTAGCCGGCGCTGGTGGAGAGCTCGGTCAGCGCGGTGTGGGTTTCCTGCGAAATACGCTTCTGCATATCGCCGAGGTTAACGTCAATCAGGCCGGTATAGAGGTCGGAATAGTTGACGTCGACGTGGATCAGCGAGACTTTTGCGTTATAAGGGCGCGCCATGGAGACTGCTTTATCAACCAGCAGTTTGCTTTCCGGCGACAGATCGACCGCGATCAGAATGTGTTTATATGACATATGAAGACTCCTTTTCACTGAAATTATGCCTTGAGTATAGCTAACTTCCCCGGCGCGGGGTGAGGTCTGGTGCACCCTTTTCGCAGGCCGCCATCATGAATTTTCCTCCCGTTACCGGCGGATGTGATAAACAGCAGTGGAAATAAATTAGCCCAATCTTCTACACTGATTACATGCCCCCGCTCACCGGGCGTCGTGGCGTCAGGGTTATTAATCTTACCTGAATCAATTACAGGGTTGGCGAACCCGCGCGGTATGAAGCGGCTTGCCCGTGTTCAGTGGCCGCGACAGGGCCGGGAGGGGATGATGATCAGCACCGTTGCGTTATTCTGGGCTCTTTGCATTATCTGCGTGGTGAACATGGCTCGTTACTACTCGTCGCTGCGGGCGCTGCTGGTGGTACTGCGCGGCTGCGATCCGTTGCTCTATCAGTACGTTGACGGCGGCGGCTTCTTTACCGCCCACGGGCAACCCAGCAAGCAGGTGCGGCTGGTGCGCTATATCTGGGCGCAGCGCTACCTTGACCATCACGACGACGAGTTTATCCGCCGCTGCCAGCGGGTGCGCGGCCAGTTCGTGCTGACCAGTTCGCTGTGCGCCATCGTGGCGATCAGCCTGGTCGGGCTGGCCATCTGGCATTAGCCCGGCGGGTGACCGACGAAAAAAAAGCAGACCGAAGTCTGCTTTTATCTGTAAGTCTGGCGGCGGTAGCACGGCGCTCGCTGCGTCGTGCTACCGCGTTTAACGCGATCAAATCAGCTTCAGCGCCACCCAGTAGAGTGAACCCGAAAGCAGAATCGAGATCGGCAGGGTAAACACCCACGCCAGCAGGATGCTGCGGATGGTTTTGCCCTGCACGCCGCCGCCGTCAACCACCATGGTGCCCGCCACGGAGGAGGAGAGCACGTGGGTGGTGGAGACCGGCATACCGGTATAACTGGCAACGCCAATCGATACCGCTGCGGTCATCTGCGCCGACATGCCCTGCGCATAGGTCATGCCGTTTTTACCGATCTTCTCACCGATGGTGGTGGCAACACGACGCCAGCCAACCATGGTGCCCAGCGACAGCGCCAGCGCCACGGCGAGAATAATCCACACCGGGGCATACTCAACGGTATTCAGCAGGTCGCCCTTCAGCTTGTTGAGGAAGCGTTTCTCATCAGCCGGGGTTTCCGGCAGCTTAGCGGCTTTCTCAGCGGTATCAGAGATGCACATCAGCAGGCGACGCAGCTGGCTGCGCTGGTCGACGTTAAGCGCATCATAGCTGGACAGATTATTCAGCAGCCCCTGCGCGCGCTGGATGGCCGGCAGTGCCCGCGCCGCATCACAGTGGAAATCATGCGGCCCTGAGCGTACCTCTTCCGGCGTCGGCAGCGCCGGTGGTGCCATCTGAATGATATGGGTCAGCGAGGCGGCGTTCTGCTGGTAATACTGCTCCAGATGGTTGACCGCATCCCGGGTACGGGTGATGTCATAACCGGTGGAGTTCATATTCACCACGAAGCCCGCCGGAGCCACGCCGATCAGCACCAGCATAATCAGACCAATGCCTTTCTGACCGTCGTTAGCGCCGTGCGAATAGCTGACGCCAATCGCCGACACGATCAGCGCGATACGCGTCCAGAACGGCGGCTTTTTCTTGCCGTCGATCTTTTCCCGCTCGGCCGGGGTCATATGAATACGCTGACGCTTGATGCTGCCGCTCCAGAAACGACGCAGCAGATACACCAGGCCGCCGGCGACCACCAAGCCAACGATCGGCGAGATAATCAGCGACATAAAGATGCCGATCATTTTCGGTACGTTCAGCGCATCCACCACCGAGGTGCCGGTCAGCAGCGCGTTGGTCAGGCCGATACCGATAATGGCACCAATCAGGGTATGGGAGCTGGAGGCCGGTAACCCAAAATACCAGGTGCCGAGATTCCAGATAATAGCAGCCAGCAGCATGGAAAAGACCATCGCCAGCCCGTGGGCCGATCCAACGTTAAGCAGCAGATCGGTGGGCAGCAGATGGACGATCGCGTAAGCCACGCTTAAGCCGCCCAACAGTACCCCGAAGAAGTTAAATACCCCGGCCATCACCACCGCTAACTGCGATCGCATTGCTCGGGTATAGATAACGGTTGCCACCGCGTTGGCCGTGTCGTGGAAGCCGTTAATCGCTTCGTAGACCAGCACAAACAGCAGAGCAAGAACCAGTAACAGGCCGGTATGGAAATCAAGACCAGCAAACAGATGTAGCATAAGCGTTACGCCATTTTGGAGGACATGAACGCGGCGCATTATCTGCGACAACCCGTGCCGGGGGAAAGGGAAATATAGACTTTTTTTGACATTACTCTGTCAGTTGTGTGACAGCTTGCGATGAAATCGCTGTCAAATCACTAAGTTACAAATTGTTACCGCCGCCTTTTTACCCGGAAGCTGGTATCGCCGCCGTCAACTCACTACAATCAGCGTTTTTAGCGGTTTTGGCCGGGGTGAGCAGTGGAAAAGTTTGACGTGATCGTGATTGGTGCCGGTGCGGCCGGGATGTTCTGCGCCGCACAGGCGGGTCAGAAAGGGCGTCGCGTACTGCTGCTGGATAACGGTAAAAAGGCCGGACGCAAAATCCTGATGTCCGGCGGCGGCCGCTGTAACTTTACCAATCTCTACACCGAACCGGCGGCCTATCTCTCTGCTAACCCGCATTTCTGCAAGTCGGCGCTGGCGCGTTACACCCAGTGGAACTTTATCGATCTGATCAACCGCCACGGCATCGCCTGGCACGAAAAGACCCTCGGCCAGCTGTTCTGCGATGACTCGGCGCAGCAGGTGGTCGATCTGCTGCTGAAGGAGTGCGAGGCGGGCAACGTCAGCGTGCGCCTGCGCAGCGAAGTGCTGGCGGTGACCCGTGATGACGCCGGTTACACCCTGCAGCTGAACGGCGCGGAGGTGTGGGCTGAGAAGCTGGTGATCGCCAGCGGCGGCCTGTCGATGCCGGGGCTGGGCGCATCACCGTTTGGCTATAAGATTGCCGAACAGTTTGGCCTGAAGGTACTGCCCACCCGCGCAGGCCTGGTGCCGTTTACCCTGCACAAGCCGCTGCTGGAACAGCTGCAAATTCTCTCCGGCGTGTCGGTGCCGTCGGTGATGACCGCCGAAGACGGCACAGTATTTAAAGAGGCGCTGCTGTTCACCCACCGCGGCCTCTCCGGGCCGGCGGTGCTGCAGCTCTCCAGCTACTGGCTGCCCGGCGAATTTGTCACCATCGACCTGTCGCCGCAGCAGAGCCTCGACGCCTTTATCAATGAAGAGCGCAGCCAGCATCCGAATCTTAGCCTGAAAAACAGCCTGGCGAAAATTCTGCCCAAACGGCTGGTCGAGTGCCTGCAGCAGCTCGGCACGCTGCCGGAGTGTACCCTGAAACAGCTGAACAGCCGGCAGCAGGCGGAGCTGGTTGCCACCCTGCACCAGTGGCGGGTGCAGCCGAACGGCACCGAGGGCTACCGCACCGCCGAAGTGACGCTGGGCGGCGTTGATACCAGCCAGCTCTCCTCCAAAACCATGGAGGCGCGCGACGTGCCGGGGCTGTACTTTATCGGCGAAGTGGTGGACGTCACCGGCTGGCTGGGCGGCTATAACTTCCAGTGGGCGTGGAGCTCGGCCTGGGCGTGTGCGCAGGCGCTGTAACGACCAGAAAATCATCTGCTGTAGCGTTCTGACGCTCACTAACAGCCTGCCCAGGCCACGCCTGTAGCAGACTGATTGTGCCAGCACCGTCACGCCATCACCGGAGATCGTCACCATGAAGAAGCGGGATTTTATTACCCAGGATCTGCTGAGTAAGATCTATCAGGCGGCTCCTGGCCCGCTGCATAAGCTCCCCGGCGAGCGGGAGCTGGCGGAAGAGTATGGCGTCTCGCGCCATACGGTGCGCGCCGCGCTGAAGAAGCTGGTCAGCATCGGCATTATCCGGGTGGTACAGGGCTCGGGTATTTTTGTCAGCGAAAACGCCCGCAGCAATCCGCTGGTCTATAACTCAATTACGGAAAAGCGCTTCGATCAGATGCGCTACCGCCTGCTCAGCCTGCACAAGCGCCTGCCGGATAAAGATCAGCAGCAGGTGTTTGGCATCGGTGAAAATGAGTGGCTGTGGTACTTCTGCCGCCTGCGCTACGTGGACGAGCGCTGCACGCAAATTGAGACTTCAAGCCTGCCGCTTTCCCGTTTCCCGGACCTGACCCAGCAGGTGACTGAAAGCTCACTACAGCAGTATGTGACCGCCAGAGGCGACACCCTGTCGCACTTCCTCACCCATTATCAGGCGGTGGCGGTGGATAAAGCGCAGGCCGCGCTGCTGGGCTGCAGGCGCGGTGCACCGGCGATGAAGATCACCAACCGGGGGATACTGGCCGGAGGCGATGTGTGGATCCTGAGCGAGGTTATCGATATCCACTATGAATGTACCTGGGTTGCCCCGTTCAATGCCGATAACCTGCGTTTTCGCCGCGGCGATTAAGGCGTGTGCATCGCCCCGCCGGGCAGTCGGCTTTGCGTCCACTCGTGTGCACGATAGCAGCCGGGGAAGCGCGCCAGCGCGGCTTCATCGACGCGGATGCCGATGCCGGGACGATCGATGGGGTAGAGATAGCCACCTGCGGCCTGAGGCGTGTCCGGGAACACCGCAAGGGTACTGGCCTGCGCCGGAATAAACTCCTGAATTGCGGCGTTGTGCAGGTGGATATTAAGGTGGGTATTCACCGCCACGGCCACCGGCGTCATATCCGGCGGGCCGTGCCAGGCAAGGCGCACGCCGAACGCCTGGCAGAGCACCGCCAGCTTCAGCGCCGGGGTGATGCCGCCAATCTGCGACACGTGGCAGCGGATAAAATCAATCTGGCGGTTGACGATCAGATCGTGCCACTCGGCGGGATTGTTAAACAGCTCACCCAGCGCCAGCGGCACGCTGCTGTGCGCGCGGATCTGCGATAGCCAGCCGCTCTGCTGCGGCGAAACGATATCCTCCAGGAACCAGGGCTGATAAGGCTCCAGCGCTTTAGCCAGCTGAATCGCCTGCTGCGGGAACAGCCGCTCATGCACGTCGTGCAGGATGTGGAAGCGCTGGCCGTATTTCTCCCGTAGCGCTTTGAACATGGCGACGGTGTTGGCCATATACTCGTCCTGATCGTAGTAAGCCCCCGGGGTGGGTTCGCGGGTCTGATGTAAATTCTGCGGCGTACCACCGTAGAAACCGAGCTGGCAGCGGATGTAGCGATGGCCCTGCTCCAGCAGCGCGTCGATCTGCGGGTAGAGCGCATCGAGGCTTTCACCGGCGGCGTGGCTGTAGACGGCTATCGCATCCCGCGCTTTACCGCCAAACAACTGATAGAGCGGCATCTGCGCCAGCTGGCCTTTGATGTCCCACAGCGCCATATCCACCCCGGCGATGGCGTTATTCATCACCGGTCCATTTCGCCAGTAGGCGTTGACCTGCATCATCTGCCACAGGTCTTCGATGGCATTCGCGTCGCGGCCGATCAGCAACGGCTTCAGGTATTCATCCACCATGGTTTTCACCGCCAGCGGCCGTTGCTGGAACGTGGCGCAGCCGTAACCGACGACATTCTTGTCGGTGGTGACTTTTACCAGCACCAGGTTATGGCGGTCCGGTCGGGTGATAAAACATTCAACATCGTTGATGCGTGTCGGGGTCATGGTTGCTCCTGGCGGCTGACGAAACGCGAATTACTGCGGCTATTATTCCCGCGCTTCTTAACCCATTTCCAGCAATTTATTTTGGTCCGAACGCGCAAGCGAAAAGGTAAAAAAAACGGACCAATTTACTGCCTTAAGGGTTTTTTGAGCTTGTACTAAGTGGTTTTGTGAATGCCATCACCTTTTATTGGTTTGTTTATACGAAGCGCCATCCCGTACACTTTTTCACACATCCACGGCCCTCATCAGGGCAGATAAGGAGCGGGAAATGAGTCATTCAGCCATCATTGGTGACCTTATCCAGGGGGTAGGGGGAAGGGAAAATATTCATAAAGTCTGGCACTGTATGACCCGGTTGCGCTTCGATCTGGTTGATGAAGATAAAATCAATCGTCAGGCCATTCTTCAGCTGCCGGGAGTGCTGGGCGTTCAGTTACAGAGCGAACAGTTTCAGGTGATTATTGGCCCGGAGGTTGAGCGCTGGTATCAGCTGATTAACGGCGAGGCGGCACCTGCCACCGACGGACCGGCTACAGAGAAAAAGAAAAAAGGCTGGGTATCGCTGTTTATGGATACCGTCTCGGGCGTGTTCGGGCCGATTGTACCGGCGATCGCCGGGGCGGGGATGATCAAAGGCCTGCTGGCGGGCTTGATTGCTATGGGCCTGCTGTCGACCAGCAGTGATACCGTCAGGATCATCGATCTGATTGCCAGCGGGGTCTTCTGGTTCTTACCCTTCTTCCTCGCCGTTTCCGCCGCAAAGATGTTTAAAACCAATGAGTATCTGGCGATAGCGGTGGTGGCCTGCCTGATGTATCCCTCATTAATTGATGCGGCGAAACTGCTGGCCGGCGGCGCGCCGGGCGCGGTGCAGACCTGGTGGTTCGCCGGCCTGCTGCCCATTTCGGTGTTTAACTATGCGTCCAGCGTCATACCGGTGATCTTCTCGGTGCTGGCGCTGAGCTATATCCATCGCGCGGTGGACCGCATCATGCCGCAGGTGCTGAAAACCGTCTTTACGCCAACGCTGACGCTGTTTATTACCGCACTGGTGGCGCTGGTCGCCATTGGTCCCGCAGGCATCTGGCTGGGTAAAGGGCTGGCCTGGTGCATTCAGGGGCTGTTTGATACCTCGTCCGTGCTGGCGGGGCTGATCGTTGGGGCAATTCGCCCGGTGGCGATCCTTACCGGCATGCACCACGCGATGACCCCGATCGCGCTGCAGAACTTTGCCACCCAGGGGTACGACATGCTGATGCCGATGATGTGCATGGCCAATATGGCGATTGCCGGTGCCACCTTTGCCATCTGGTTTCGCAACCGGCATCGTGCCGATCGCACGGTCACCCTGTCGGCGGCGGTGTCGGCGCTGCTGGGAATCACTGAACCTGCGCTGTTTGGCGTGCTGACGCGGGAGAAGCGGGCTTTCGTCGCCGCGATTATTGCCAGCAGCATTGCTTCTGCCTTTGTCGCCTTCTTCGGCGTACGGCTGTTCGGCTATATCCTGTCCAGTATTTTCAGCCTGCCCGCCTACATCGGTCCCTGGTTCCCGTATGCCATTAGCGGGGTACTGATTGCGCTGGTGCTGTCGTTCAGCCTGACGCTGCTGCTGGTCGGCAGGGGCGCTGAACGGTCAGCCGCTGATGGCGGGGGAGGCTGAATCAGTAAAGCGTGACGAACCCGATCACCCCCACCATTCTGGTGACAATGGTCGGGTTGTCAGTAAAACTGACCCGCTTGCTGTCGGCGCGGCATTATAAGGTGCAGAGCGGAGGCGGGCTGCTGGCCGGGGCAGACACCACCACCGCCGGCACCTGACGCGCCAGCAGATCCACCGGCAACGGCGTGCTCAGCGGAACGGGCTATCGCTGCGCGTTGGCCAGCGGTGCCTCGGCCAGAAACGCGGCCAGCGGTGCCTCGGCCAGAAACGCGGCCAGCGCACGCCGGGCCTGATTCAGTGCTTCATCTGCCACCGGCTGGCCCGGCAGATAAACGAACTGCACGCGGTGGATGCCGACGGTAGCAAGCGTGTGCCGCAGGTAAGGCGTCAGGAAATCCGGCTGCCTTGCCGCATCCCCTGTACAGATACCGCCCGACCTGACCAGCACCAGCGTCGGCCTGTCGCGCAGCAGCCCCACTTTCCCCTCCGGCGTATTAGTAAAGCTGCGCTCAATACGCAGCACATAGTCAATCCACAGCTTCAGCGCGGCCGGCACGGTAAAGTTGTGCATCGGCGTGGCGATCAGCAGCCTGTCGCAGGCTTCCAGCTCGCTAATCAGACGCTCTGAAACTGCCAGCGCCGGATCGCTGTCCGGCGCGGCTGAGGTGAGAGCCTGCGCGTACCCTGCGGACAGCGGGGCAAGCGGCTCAGCCGCCAGGCTGCGGGTGATAAGAGGGAGGTCATCACCCGTTAAACCCCTTTCGCGTAGCGCAGCCTGCACTAACCGTGTACCCGATGAAGTGTTGCCAAACGGGCTGCACTCGAGGAAAAGCGTCTTTTTCATGCTTTATGGCACCTGTAACGCCTGGCTGAAGTGCAGCCCTTTTGAGAGCAGTCCCTGATGAAAATAGAACCGCTGTGCCAGGGCATTGCCTAAGGCGGTATCCAGCACCAGATGCGCACAGTTTTGCTGCTTTGCCTCCTCGCGCAGCGCGTCGATCAGCCTGCCGCCAACGCCCTGGCTGCGTGCCTCAGCGGCGACAACAAGGTCATCAACGTAGAGGAACCGGCCGTATAACAGATTTTCCTGCAGGCGATAGCCCGCCAGCCCCATCAGCTGTTCGCTCTGCCATGCGCCAAGCAGGCGATAGCCTTGCCCGGCCTGACGAACGATCTGCGCCGCAAAAGTATCTGCATCGGCGAGATGCGGCCGTAGCTCGCGCATCAGCGTGAAGCTGGCCTGCCGATCCCGTTCCGGGTCAATCAGGCTGAAGTGATAAGTACCCATAGTTAACCCCTGATGATTAAACAGTAACCTGTGTACTTTAGGCAGGCGGTCTGGCCGGTTAAAGAGACAAGAACTGACTAAAATGCTGGTTCATCGCGCGGGGAGGGACGGCGGCGATAATGATCCCCCTGGCACGGGGCCCTGCGGGTGAGCCAATCCGCAATTTTTACTTCTGGCCTACCAGAATTTGATAGGTGTTTTTGTATATACTAATAATGCCTTTATTATTAAGTATGAATTTAATATCTGATTTTATTGTGTTTTTAAAAAATTGATTGGTCGATATTTTGTATATACTATTCTTAACAGGTTGTGGGCCACTAAGGATGGATATGCACCATGGATTTGATCATGCCTTCTTCAGTCACAGCAAAAATTTTGCAAAAACACGGTGTGTTACCGAAAGAGGTTCATGAGTGTTTTTATAACCGAATCGGAAACTATCTGATTGATACCAGAGAAAAAAATAAGACCCGACCACCGACGTTGTGGTTTGTTGCCGAAACAGACCGGGGAAGGCGGTTAAAAATATGTTTCGTACCCGCCGGGGTGGGTAATGCATTTGGTTTACCGGTACTGAAGACGGCTTATCCACCGGATGCCACCGAAGAAGCACTCTGGCGCAAACATGGGCTGTAAGGGTTTAACTGATTCAGCAAGGACGCTAAATGCGGGCTCAAAAGGTTCGAAGAGGAATACGCGATGAGTAAAAAGACCCCTGAACTGTTAGATGATGTGGATGAATGGGAAAAACGCGCGCTGGGTGCCTCTGAGGAGCATGTTGCCGTGGCCCCCCGGCAATATGCTGACGAAACAGACGAACAGCTCGGGCTGCAGGCGATCTCAATCCGGCTGCCGAAGTCACTGATTCGGGACCTCAAAGAGATTGCTGCCCGATATGATCTTGGCTATCAGCCGATGGTCAGAGACCTGTTAAACCGTTTTGCCGTCGCTGAGCAAAAAAAATATTTCACCGAACAGCTGGGTAAATACACGGTCGCAGAAGAGCGCTCACAGGAAGATACCGCGCCTGTTTCTGAATTTATCGCCGGTTTGAAGAGGCAGGCGTGAAGTGGATGAGTCGCTAAGAGCATGGGCATTGCAACAACGGTTTATTGCCAGGGCGATGGCATCCCGTCTCAGAGCGAAAGAAACAGCAGATTATCGGCCTGCCTCTGAGGTTTTAAACCGGCTGGTCTTGAAGCTGCACGCTGCGCAGTTTAAGTACCCGCGAAAATAAGGGTCTGACTAACAGTTTTCTTGCACCCTAACGCTCATTTTGACGGTATCTGCAATCATATTGAGCGGATCGGATAAGGTAGCGCTGCGGCAGATGCAGTAAGCTGGTGTTCTGACGGCCAGCGGCCTTTACTTCCCCTTTTTCAGGAACAGACAGCCATGAAACTCTACAGTGACAGCTTTAACGACGGTGCGGCGATCCCGGGCGAATTCGCCTTTGCGGTAGCGGGAAGCGACGAGCCGATTGCGCTCTCCAGCAACCGCAACCCGCACCTGCGCTGGGAAGATGTGCCGGCAGGGACGCAGTCGCTGCTGCTGATCTGCCACGATCCGGACGTGCCTTCCCGCGCGGACGACGTTAACCAGGCGGGCCGCACCGTCTCACGCGATCTGCCGCGTATCGACTTCGCCCACTGGATCCTGCACGGCATTGCACCCGACGTGCGTGAGATTGCCGCAGGCAGCCACTCGTCGGCGATTACCGCCGGCGGTAAACCGGCCACCAGCCTGCCGACTGAATTTGAGCACGGCATCAACGACTATACGCTGTGGTTCAGCGGCGATGCGCAGATGGCCGGCAGCTACTTTGGCTATGACGGCCCGTGCCCGCCGTGGAACGACGAGCTGATGCACCGCTATATCTTCACCCTCTACGCGCTGGACGTGCCATCGCTGACCATCGAAGGTGAGCCGGTGCTGGCTAACGTCAGGACCGCGCTGGGCAAGGTCGGCGTGCTGGCCGAAGCCAGCCTGACCGGGCTGTATACGCTGAATCCTGACGTCTGAGCCGCCGGGCAGCCGCAGAGCAGGTGGTAAATCCCGCCGAGCCTCGCTGTACTTTTTGTCGCCCTGCCGTAAGATGAAAGCCCGCTTTCATATGAAAGCGGCAGACGACAACGTGAGGTCACAGTGCAACGGCGGCATCAGCAGATTCTGGAACGGTTAGAGAGCAAGGGCAAGGTCAGCGTGGCGGAGCTGGCGCAGTGGCTGGGCGTCTCCGGCGTGACCATCCGCAAGGATCTGGTGGCGCTGGAGCAGCTGAACCGGCTGCGGCGCGCCCACGGCTTTGCCCTCGCCTTAAACGATCTGAATCAGCGCATCGGCAACAACGTCAGCGTAAAAGAGGCGATGGCCAGAAGCGCGCTGTCGCTGCTGACCGCCGGTGACACGCTGTTTATCGAGGCCGGCAGCAGCAACGCACACCTGGCGCGGGAAATTGGCCGCTCCGGCCTCGACGTCACGGTGGTAACGCCCTGCCTGTACGTGGCCAGCGAGCTGAAAAACGGCCCGCAGGAGGTGGTGGTGCTGGGCGGTGTGCTGCAGAAGCGCAGCGAGTGCCTGGTCGGCCCGCTGACCCGGCTGGGCATCAGCAGCATCAACGTCAACAAGGTATTTATCGGCATCGACGGCTACACGCCGCAGCAGGGCTTTACCGGCCGCGACGTGATGCGTGCGGAGAATATCCGGCTGGCGCTCGAGAAACGCGTGGAAAACGTTGTGATTGCCGAATCGGATAAATTCGGCAGGCTGTTTCCGTTTAACGTTGCGCAGCATGCGGATATCGGCACGGTAATCACCGACCGGCTGCTGGCGGAGGAGTATCTCGCGGTACTGCGCCAGCATGATATCAGGGTGCTGATGGCCTGAAGGCGGCCACGTCGATGCCGTGACGGCGGATCTTGTTATACAGCGCGCCGCGCGACAGGTTCAGCGTCAGCGCCACCTGGCGCAGATTGCCCTGCAGCTCGCGCAGGCAGGCTTCGATCTGCGCTTTTTCAACCGCTTTCAGGCTGCCGCTGGCGCTGCTCGTCGCGCTGCCGCGCAGCGGTCCGGCGCTCAGCCGCAGCTCGTCCGGCAGGTTGTCCGCCGCGATCGTCGCCCCTTCGCAAATATTCAGCGTACGTTCGACGACGTTCTCCAGCTCACGCACGTTACCCGGCCAGGCATAGCCGCTCAGCACGCGCAGCGCCTCATCGCTGAAGGCCGGCAGCGGCCGCTGCAGCGCCCGGCTGACTTTATCGCAGAACAGGGCGGTCAGGTCGGCAATATCCTCACGGCGCTCGCGCAGCGGCGGCACCGCCAGGCCAATCACGTTAAGGCGGAACCACAGGTCGCGGCGGAACGAACCGTTCTCCACCGCTTTCAGCAGGTCGCGGTGGGTGGCGGCGATAATCCGCACGTCCACCGCCAGCGGCCGCTTGCCGCCGATACGCGTGACTTCCCCCTCCTGCAGTACGCGCAGCAGGCTGGTCTGCGCCTCCAGCGGCATATCGCCGATCTCGTCGAGGAACAGCGTACCGCCGTCGGCCAGCTCAAATTTCCCCGCCGCGCCGCCCTTACGTGAGCCGGTAAAGGCCCCGTCTTCATAGCCAAACAGCTCGCTCTGCACCAGATCGCGCGGCAGCGCGCCGCAGTTCAGCGCCAGGAACGGCCCGCTCTGGCGCGCGCTGGCGTTGTGGATCGACTGGGCAAACAGCTCCTTGCCGGTGCCGCTTTCGCCGCTCAGCAGCACGGTACTGTCGCTGCGTGCCGCCGCACGCGCCATATTCAGCACGCTGCGCAGCGCCGCCGACTGGCCGCAAATCATCTCAAAGCTGTAGCTGGCGCTGCTGCCGAGCACCCGGCGGGTGATTTCACGGATGCGGCGGTGCTCGCGCAGCGAGATCACCCGGCCGCCTTCCGGGGTGATCACCACTGAAATCAGGCAGGAGACGCGGGTGCGGCCGTCCGGGCAGACGGTCAGGTTGCGGTCGCGGCAGGCGGGCAGGGCCTTGAGGCTGACGCCCTCCGGCTTCAGCACCGCATCAATATCCTGATATCGCACCTCATCGCTCAGCGCCAGCACCTGGCGGGCATACGGGTTAAGCAGGCGGATCGTGCCCTGCGGGCCGGTAACGATCACCCCTTCATGCAGCGACTCGACGATTGAGGCCTGCTCGTTGAGCAGCTGTCGCAGCTTAAGCTGCTGCGAAATCGCTTCCGCCGCGGCCTGCACGGTGCCGAGCGTGTGGTAGTGAAAGGCGTGCTGGCTGGCGGTCAGCGTCAGCACGCCGAGCAGGTTGCCCAGCTCGTCGCGCACCGGTGCGGCCGCGCAGTGTTTACCGCGCTCGCGCAGCGCGCGCATATAGTTCTCTTCGCTAAGCAGCCACACCAGCCGGTTTTCGCTCAGGCAGCGCCCGGAGCAGTTAGTGCCCTGCACCGACTCCAGCAGAATACTGCCGATCGGCGTTAAATCCTGGCCGCAGAAGGCAATGGTCACGCCATGCGCATCGGTCAGGTTGATATGGCCGTCCGGGTTATAGGCCAGCAGGTTACGCATCACCTCCTGCGCGATGGTAATCAGCCCGGCGTTGCTCTCCAGCACCGCGCGCAGCTGCTCGGGCGCAATAAAGGTGTAGCGGAACGCTTCGGGGTTAATGCCCAGCCGGCGGCTGCGCTGCCACGAAGCCAGCACCGTGCCGCGTAAACCGGGTGGCGTCTGACCGGCGGCGAACGCATCCCACGCCCGGTTCAGCTCCCCCGGCTGTGCCGACAGCGGCGCCTCCGACATGCGGGCAATCAGCCCCCACTCCTCTTCCCCGAACTGCCCCTGCTCGCTCATGCTGCCACTCCTGCCGAATTGAGGTGTTCATAATACAGACATGTTCACAAATCATGTTCTGTTTATAAACATGCTGTGATCGCCATCATTTTTTAACTGACTGAAATTTCAGGATATCGGAGTTGGCACAGCCCTTGCTAACTGACATGTATCTGGCCTGCGGTGTCTTACCCGATCCCCGGTTGCGTCATTAAAACAACAACTCCACACCCTACACATAAAGGAAATTAGCATGTCTGAGACTCAAAAAGTGATTCGCGTTGGCCTGATCGGCGCCGGTCGTATGGGCTCTTTCCACGGCCAGACGCTGGCGCAGCGGATCCCGGGCGCAACGCTGGCAGCGGTGGCCGATCCGGTGCCGGGGGCGGCAGAACGTCTGGCCGCGAAACTGGGTGCGGCAAAGTTCTTTACCGATCCGCAGGCGCTGCTGAACGATCCTGAAATCGATGCCGTGGCGATCGTCTCCCCGGCGCGTACCCACGCTGAACTGGTGGTGGCGGCGGCGAAAGCCGGTAAAGGCGTCTTCTGCGAGAAACCGATGGCGGTCACGCTGGAAGAGGCGGACCAGGCGATTGCCGCCGCGAAAGAGGCGGGCGTAGTGCTGCAGGTCGGCTTTAACCGTCGTTACGTCAGCGGTTTCAGCGCGGCGTACCAGGAGATCAAAGCGGGAAAAATCGGTACGCCACAGCTGCTGCGATCCACCACCCGTGACCCGGTGCTGAACGATCCGTCGCGCATCCCGCACTGGACCATCTTCCTGGAAACGCTGATCCACGACTTCGATATCCTGCTGCACCTTAACCCGGGCGCGAAGCCGGTTTCAGTCTATGCGGTGGCCGATGCGCTGGTGCGCCCGGACTTTAAAGAACAGGGCCTGCTGGATACGGCGGTGGTCAATATCCGCTTTGATAACGGCGCGATCGCCACCGCAGAAGCCAACTTCCAGGCGGTGTACGGCTACGACGTGCGTGCCGAAGTGTTCGGCAGCCAGGGGATGCTGCAGGCGGGCAGTATCAATATCAACAACTGCGTGCGTTATACCGCAGCGGGGATCTCCATCGATACTTCACGTCAGGATACCGACCTGCTGCATGATGCGTATGTCGCAGAACTGACTGATTTTGTTGATTGTGTGCGCAACAAGCGTCAGGCTGAAGCCAGTGGCGAAGCCGCCCGTAACGCGCTGGCCGTGGCGCTGGCCTGCATCGAATCCGTGCAGACTAACCAGCCTGTGCAACCGTAAGGAGCCTGAATATGTCGCACTACTCGCTTTCCGTTTGTGCTGAAATGGTGTTTACCGATCTGCCGTTTATCGAGCGCGTCGAACGACTGCACGCGCTGGGCTTTGGCGTGGAGATCTGGGACTGGACGAAAAAGGATATCGACGCGCTGGTCAGCACCGGCGCGCGCTTTACCTCAATGACCGGCTATATCTCCGGCAACCTGACTGATGATGAGGAGATCGCGCAGCTGCTCTCCAGCGCCGCCGAGTCGCTGCGGGTGGCCGAACGCCTGAACTGTCCGTCGCTGAACCTGCACGGCACCGGGCTGAACAACGTCGGCCTGCCGGTGAAGCCGGTAGAGGTGGTGACCGGCGCGATGTGGCTGAAGGCGAAAGAGACGCTGTCGGCGCTGGCCGCCTTAGGCGAACAGGCCGGGCGCGTCTTTACCCTTGAAAACCTGAATACCGCCGTCGATCATCCGGGCACACCGTTCGCCAGGGCAGAAGAGACGCTGGCGCTGGTCAGCGCGGTGAACAGCCCGTGGCTGAAGATGAACCTGGATATCTACCATGCGCAGATCGGTGAAGGCAATCTGGTGGAGCTGATCCGCCGCAGCGATAAGCATATCGGTGAGATCCAGGTGGCGGACGTGCCGGGCCGCCAGGAGCCGGGCACCGGCGAAATCAACTACCCGGCGATCGCCCGCGCGCTGGCGGGTATCGGCTACGGCGGCGTGGTGGCGCTGGAGGGCTGGGCGTCCGGGGATTCGGTGCAGGCGGTGGAGGCGTTCCGTAAGGCGTTTACGCTGTAATGCGGCGGGCACTCATCTGATGGTCGGCGGTGGAATTGCACCGCGACTACAACACCATCAGCATGGGCGTGCTGCATGACTTCTTCGGCTGCCTGGCGCTGGAAACCGCGACAAAATCCTCGCCCGCAACCAGAAATTGCTGCGCGAAAACCTGCAGACGCTGGACGCGTGGGTGCAGGGCGAGCCGTTAATCAGCTATGTCAAACCGCAGGCGGGCACCACCGCGCTGCTGAAGTATGACCTGCCAATAGGCTCCCGTGATTTCTGTATTCGCCTGCTGCAGCGCTATGGCGTCATGTTCACCCCCGGCGAGGCGCTGGATGTGGAAGGCTATCTGCGGATTGGTTTTGCCAATAATCCTGAGGTGCTGAAAAGCGGGCTGCCACGGGTCAGTCAGTTCCTGCGCGAGCTGGCGGCGGAGCTTAAATAACCGGCGGCAGGCTCAGGCCAGTCGGTTACTCCGCGTAGCAGTGCTCTGGTACAGGAATGTGCCCTGTTAAACGGTGGTGGAGAACCGGCCGCTGCCGCTGTGAGCGGGGGAGGTGATGTACTCGCCGGGTGGTGATACCCGGCGATTTAATGGTCAGGCAAGCGGCTGTGGATGGCGTGGAGATCGTAGCCGTTAGGTCACTCTGTCGCGATCGCCGCGCGCTGCCTGCGCGACAGACCATACCCGGCTAAGGCGCAGATCGCGATAAACCACGGAATAATCTGTACCCAGTTCGAGTCGCTGCCGCTCAGCAGCTGTAAATTGTTGATCACCAGAATCAGGGTGGCGGCCATCGCAATCAGCGCCAGCAGCGGGGCCCAGAACACCTGCCAGCCGCTGTGCGTATGGCGCGTCTGGCGGAAAAAGGCGATCACGGCGGCCGAGACGCCCACCTGCAGCAGCAGTATTGACAGGGTGGCGATGGCCGAACCGAAGGCGAAGATCTGTCCGACCGGGTCGACCCCCATACTGCCCAGCGCGGCCAGCAGCAGCAGAAAAATGACGCTGTGCAGGTGGCTGGCATTATGCGGCGTGCCGTTTGTCGGGTGGGTGCGGCACAGCTCTTTCCAGATCAGCCCGTCGCGGCTGATGCTGAACAGATAACGGGAAATGTTGTTATGAAAGGCCATGGCGGCGGCGAACAGGCTGGTGATCAGCAGGACGGACATGGTCTCCACCGCCCACTGGCCGACCACACTGCGGGTGATGGCAAAGAACAGGCTGCCGGGATCCTGACGCGCCAGCGTCACCAGCTGGCCGAAGTCGTAAGCCTGCAGCAGTGCGAAGCTGGTAAAGCAGAAAAAGGCGCTGATGATCAGCAGTGCACAGAGCGTGGCGCGCGGCACGGTTTTCTGCGGATCGCGGCACTCTTCGGCATAAATCGCCGTGGATTCAAAACCAATAAAGGAGGCGATGGAAAACATAAAGGCGATACCAAAGCTGCCCTGGGTCAGCACCGCAGGGTTCAGGCTGCTGAAGTCCAGCGCACCCGGTTTTTTCAGCAGCAGCATCACGTCGGTCAGCAGCACGATGGCCACTTCGCCGAGCATCAGCACGCCCAGTATCTTCCCGCCCACCTCCACCCGCCGGATGCCGAGGATCCACGCCAGTACGATAAACAGCATGCTTAATGCCCACCAGGGGACGGTCAGTGCAAAATGGCTGCTTAAAAACTGCTGGCTGAAGAAGCCGAGCATGGCGACCACCGCCAGCTGCACCGAGCAGTAGGCCACCAGCGCAGTCACCGAGGCGGAAGCCCCCCAGTTTTTCCCCAGCCCTCTGGCGATATAGGTATAGAAAGCCCCGGCATCCTGCACGTAGCGGCTCATGGTCAGATAGCCAACCGAGAACAGCATCAGCATCAGGCAGGCAAGAATGTAGATCAGGGGAATACCGGGGTTCTGGCCGGTGAAAATGGCCACCGGCAGCCCGCCCGCCACGCCGGTCAGCGGCGAGGCGGCGGCCACCACAAAGAACACCAGTGAAGCCAGCCCAAGGGTATTTTTTCGTAATCCGGTTGTGTTATGCATTGCTGCACCTCTGCGGCCAGGGAGTGAACCCCGCCATAACAGCCGGCGGCGGGGAGGGGTCAGTGGGCGCATCATTTCGCAGCGCTGACGGCAGGGATAGAACAAATCAGACAGGGCAGCGGGCTGCCGATGCACAACGCTGGTGCGTGCGCGGTCATCAGCACCCGCGGCGGCGCAGCCTCAGTGCATGCTCAGCCGCGTTGCCCAGTCCGCATCCGTGGCCCGGCGGCAGAACTCCAGCGGCGTCATGCTGACCAGGGTTTTAAACTCGCGCAGAAAGTGCGACTGGTCGCTGAAACCCAGCTCCAGCGCCAGGTCGGTGAACGAGCAGCGCACGGGCGCGTGCAGGCGGTTCAGCGCCGCCTGGCAGCGGATAATGCGGCCAAACGCCTTCGGCGTCAGGCCGGTGTCGTGACGAAACAGCCGCTGCAGCGTGCGGCAGGTATAGCCGGTCAGCGCCTCCAGCTGGTCGACGCGCAGGTTGCCCTGCTGCTGCAGCAGGGCGCGCACCGCCGCCGCCGTGGCCGGGGACATTCTGCGCATCAGCCGGGTGGAGAAGTGCTGGTTAAACAGCGCCACCTGCTGGCAGAACTGAGGAGTGCGCAGGATCTGCTCGCAGGCGGCGCGGGCATCCGGCATCACCTCAAACACGTTAAAGGCGTGGTCCGTCAACTCCTCGGCCATCACATCGAGAAAATCTGGCATCACCCCCGGCGCAAAACGCACGCCGAAATAGCGGTGGCCCGCCAGCAGCGCGGCGTTGCGCACGCTCAGCGTAGAGCCGCAGGCGCGCGCCAGCGGCTTGGCGCTGTCGCAGTCGAAGACGATATCCACGCAGCCGTCGGGGATCGCCAGCGTCAGCGCCGCTTCCGGGGCCACTTCAAAGTTGTAGAAGTGTGAAATGGCCGGGTGCCGTGAGGCAATGAGCGCGTAATGCCGGGCCGCATTAAGTACGAACCACGGCTGTTCGGGACAGATCGCGTCAGCATGACGGGTCAGTACGGCGGTCGACATAGGTGCCTCCAGAATTCTGAGAAGAACAGCTGTAATGCAAAGCGGATGCCATCTCACGTAAGGGGCATTCGCTGCCTGATGTCGCAAATATTCAATACAGCGTCACGCTGGCCGGGCTATTGATTAACGCATCAACAGCCAGCAATGAGGTGATAACCATGTCTGCCAGCACCAGAATTGACTTTCTCTATCTCTCCGAGCCGGACATGATCCGCGCCGGTGTCACCGATATGCCCGCCTGCGTCGATACCATGGAAGAGATGTTTGGCCTGCTGTGGCGCGGTGACTATCGCATGGCCGGTGCCAATAACGATTCCCACGGCGCGATGATTATGTTCCCGGAAAACTCGCCGTTCCCCACCATGCCAAAACCGACCCCGGATCGCCGGCTGATGGCGATGCCGGCCTATCTCGGCGGCCGCTTCTGTACCGCTGGCGTGAAGTGGTACGGCTCGAATATCGCCAACCGCGAGAAAGGGCTGCCGCGCTCGATCCTGATGTTCACGCTCAGCGATGCGGATACCGGCGCACCGCTGGCACATATGTCCGCCAACCTGCTCTCTGCCTACCGTACCGGCGCAATACCTGGCGTCGGTGCCCGCCATCTGGCGCGCAAAGACGCCAGGGTGATTGGCCTCTCCGGGCCGGGGGTGATGGGCCGAACCACGGTCTCTGCGTTCCTCGCCGTCTGCCCGCATATCGACACCCTTAAGCTGAAAGGGCGCGGCCAGCAGAACATCGACAACTTTATCTCCTGGCTGGCGGTGACCTGGCCGCAGGTGAAGAACGTGCAGGTGGTCGACAGCTATGAACAGGTGGTACGCGGGTCAGATATCGTCACCTACTGTTGTTCGAATCCTGTGGGTGCCCCCTCGACCTATCCACCGGTGAAACGCGAATGGGTTAAACCCGGCGCGTTTCTGGCGATGCCGTCAGCTTGCACCATTGACGCGGGTATGGAGCAGCCGGACGTGCGCAAGGTACTGGATAATACCGGCCTGTATGAGGCGTGGTTCGATGAGTCCCCGAAACCGGCTCATGTCACCATCCCGATTATCGGCGTGCACTTTATGGATATGGTGGCGGAAGGGCGGCTGCCCGCCGGTCAGCTGGAAGATATCGGCCAGATTGTGCTGGGCGAGGCCCCCGGCCGCCGTAATGACGACGAGATTATCCTGATGTCGGTTGGCGGTATGCCGGTGGAGGATGTTGCCTGGGGCACGGTGCTGTATCGCCGGGCGCTGGAGATGGGTATCGGCGTCAAACTCAACCTGTGGGACACCCCGGCGCTGCGCTGAGGCCATAACCGCTGTGGCGATGGCCTGCGGCACGTTTAATGAATAAGGAATTACGCATGACTCAGATTCTGAAAGTGAAGTCCGGCTCGCCGTTTGAAGAGAAGGCCAGCTATTCACGGCTGGTGGCGGTGGATAACTGGATTTATGTCTCGAATACCGCCGGGCGCAACCCGCAAAGCAGGCTGATCCCGGAGGATATCCGCGAGCAGACGCTGCAGGTGTTTGCCAATATCGAACGGGCGCTGGCCGCCGCCGATGCCAGCCTGGCCGACGTGGTGATGTCGCGGGTGTTTATCCAGAACCCGGAAGATTCGGCGGTGGTGCTGGCGGTGCTGGGTGAGAAATATCGCGGTATTAACCCGGCGACCACCATCACCAGCCCGCCGCTGGGCGCGGCCGAATACAAGGTAGAGATTGAAGTGACCGCTTACCGCGGTGCGGGCAGTGCGGCAGTACAGGAAAAGGTTGTGGGGTAGCGGCTTCATTTCTCACCGATCAATAAGGTCATACTATGGCTCCAGTTATTACGCCGGTGAAGACATCGGCCGGTTTTCCTTCTGCCACCACGGTGGTGATTATCGGCGGTGGCATCGTCGGCCTGACCGCAGCGCTGACGCTGGCCGAACGCAATATTCCGGTGGTGGTGCTGGAAAAAGGCCACCTTGCCGGGGAGCAGTCTTCGCGCAATCTCGGCTGGGTGCGCAAAACCAGCCGGCTGGCGGAGGATATTCCGCTGGCGCTGGCCGCCGATCGCCTGTGGGCGGAGATGAATGAACGTACCGGTAGCGATGTGGGTTATCGTCAGGCGGGGATCATGTTTACCTCACGCAGCGAGGCGCAGCTGGCGGTACATGAGCGCTGGCTGCAGTCGGTGGCGCATCTCGGGCTGGATTCACGTCTGCTCAGCCGTCAGCAGATTAACGGCCTGGTACCCGAGGGGCAGGAGCCGTGGGCCGGCGGGATTTATACGCCGTCCGACGGCCGTGCCGAACCCACGCGTGCCGCCAGCGCCATCGCCAGCGCGGCGATCGCCCGGGGAGCGGTGGTGGTGGAACACTGTGCGGTGCGTGCGCTGGCGCTGTCGGCCGGACGGGTGTCGGGGGTGGTGACCGAGCAGGGTGAAATTCGCTGCGAGCGGGTGCTGCTGGCGGGCGGTGTCTGGTCCCGACGTTTTCTGGGCAACCACGGCGTGTCGCTGGCGACGCTGCCGCTGATCTGCACGGTGATGCGCACCCGGCCGCTGGCCGGGCCGACGGAGATCGCCGTGGGCGCACCTGACTTCTCCTTCCGTAAGCATATCGACGGCGGCTTTATCGTCACCCAGCGCGGTGCGCTGGACGCCGCGCTGACGCTGGATCACCTGCTGCTGGGCAGCCGTTATCTGCCGCAGCTGCGTGCCCAGCGCAGCGCACTGCGTATTTCGCTGGGCAGGCCGTTTATTCGCGATCTGGCGCTGGCCCGCCGCTGGCGGGCCGACCGCCTTTCACCTTTTGAACGGGTGCGTACGCTTGACCCGGCGGCCAATGCCGCACTGAATCAGGAAGCCATAACGAACCTGTGCGCTGCCTGGCCAGTGTTTAAGCAGGCGCAGCTGGCAGAGGCCTGGGCCGGGGTGATTGATGTGACGCCGGATTCAAATCCGTATATCGGCGCGGTGGCAGCGCTGCCGGGGCTGACCGTGGCGACCGGTTTTTCTGGCCACGGCTTCGGCACCTCACCGGCGGCCGGGCAGCTGGCGGCGGATCTGGTGACGGACAGCACCCCGCTGATCGACCCGGCCCCGTACCGCGTCGATCGCTGAAGGAAAACGGGTGAACAAACGCTGGCCTGTGCTGCGCTGCGGCTGACAGCCTGCCTGCACAGGCACAGGCACAGGCACAGGCACAGGCACAGGCACAGGCACAGGCACATGCGCAGGCATAAAGGTTTCAGGGCGGGATATTACTCCGGTCGCCAGATATGAATGGCGTTACGGCCGCTGCGTTTTACGTGGTAAAGCGCGCGGTCGGCGTGGCTCAGCCAGTGTTGCAGCGTTTCGGCTTCGCTGGCGGCGGCGATGCCGATGCTGATCGAACAGTGCAGTTCGGATGCGCCGGGCAGCCGCAGACAACTGATTTGTTCCTGCAGGGTGGTGGCGAGGATCAGCACGCTGGTTTCATCGGCATCACGCACGATCACTCCCAGTTCATCCCCGCCGAAGCGGGCCGGAATATCTGTCGGCCCCACCGAATTACGCAGCAGCGCGGAGATCTCGGCCAGCAGGAAATCCCCGGCGGCGTGCCCCCAGGTGTCGTTCACCTGCTTGAAGTTATCCACGTCCAGCAGCAGCAGCCAGGCGCGGCTCTCTTTACGGCGGCTGCGTAAAAACTCGCTCTGCAGACGGCGGTCAAACAGCCGGCGGTTGGGGATCTCCAGGCTGGGATCCATCAGCGAGATACGTTCCAGTTCGCGGTTTTTACGCCGCAGGCTCAGCGTCAGCTGGTAAGAGACGGCGCTCAGCACCAGTATATAGCCAGCGGCCAGCGGTAGCGTCAGCCAGACGGTGCGGGTGCTGAAGCTACCCTGCCAGTGCATACCGCTGCCGAGCCATGCAAACAGGAACACCAGCAGGAAAGCCTGCACTGCCGGTTTCAGCTGCGGCCAGCCCCCTGCGGCATAGCGATCGGAGGCCAGCACCGCCATCACAATCAGTGACGGCATCGGGCTGAGCGACATCATGCCGACCCACAGCCCGCCAAAAGCGGCATCAAGGGTCAGATTGCGTTTTTCGCTGCCGGTCGGATCCGGCGAGGAGAGCGCCTGACGGTAAGCCAGCCACGGCCAGACAAAGGCGTTGATCGCCAGCAGCAGGTAAAAGGGCGACCCGCGCTGCAGTTCGGTCAGCACCGAGAGAATGGGCATAAAGCACAGAAATGTGCCGAGCTGACGCATGGCAAACATGCGGCGCACGAAACGTGTCGATCGCAGGGCAAGCTGGTTATGGTCAGGTGAATAGTAGTGCATGGTGTCACAACGGATGAGCTGTCGATAGCGCAGTGTATCGGGAAATGTGCCCGCTGCGGATGAATATTTATCACAAACTGGAACAATGATCGGCCCGCTGGTGGGCCGATCGTGATGTTAAGCGTTTAACGCATCAGAAGTTATAGTTTGCGGAGACCGAAACGCTGCGCGGTGCGCCGTAAAGGCCGTAATCGCCGAGATAGGCGTAATACTCTTTGTCGAACAGGTTATTGACGTTGGCCTGTACGGAGAGCTGTTTAGTGACCTGATAGCGGCTGAACAGGTTAACCAGCGCATAGCTGCCCTGCACCAGGTGTTCGCTCCCCGTAGGGCCGGTGACGTCCTGCCAGCTCTGGTTCTGCCAGTTGACGCCGCCGCCGACGGTCAGATCCTGTAGCATCGGTAGACGATAACTGGTGAACAGTTTCGCCGTCGTGCGTGGCAGCTGCGGAGAAACGGCAGCGCCGTTACGTTCTTCGGCGATGTAACGCGATGCGCCGAAGGTCATCTGCCAGTTATCGGTCAGCGCACCGTTGACTTCGAACTCCACGCCGCGGGTAACGGAATCAACGGACTTCCATGCGTATTCGGTCGTACCAGGAACGTAGGCGTAGGTATTCACGCCCAGGTTGTTCTGCTCGGTGCGGAACAGCGACAGGTTGGCCGTCAGGCGGCTGTTGTTCCAGTCGCCTTTGATACCGGTCTCGTAGCTTTTACCCTTCGTCGGTTCCAGATACTTCGCCTCAATGCTGCGGACATTGTTCGGCTGGAAGATGCTGGTATAGCTGGCATAAACCGAGTACGTATCGTTAAGGTCGTAAGTCAGGCCGGCGTAAGGCGCGATCTTGTCGTTCTCTTTGTTGCCGGTGGTGCCGTGTGCCGCCCACTGGGTATAGCGTGCGCCCACCAGCAGCGACAGCGGATCGGCCAGCGAGAAGCGGGCGGCGCTGTACAGTGACTTCTGGCGGATAGTGTCGTCGCTTTCCACCTTCCAGTCAGCGTAGGTGCCTTGCGGAATGCTGCCGTTCCAGTTATTGAAGTCACCAATCAGCACGCCGTCCGATGAGGTGTTAAAGAAGTAGTTGTCCTGTTTGCTGTAGCTGCCGCCGAGCATCAGCTCATGGTTACGTCCGAATAGCTCAAACGGGCCATTAGCGTAAAGATCTACGGAGTCTGTTTTACGCGTACCCTTGTTCCAGCCGTTCAGCGCATAGACACCGGCACCGGTAGATTTATCCGGGAAGCCCCACGGATACATCTGCAGGGTATCAAAGGTGGTTTTACCGTGAGAGCCGTTAACCTGTGCCTGCCAGCCATTATCAAATTTCTGCACCAGGCTGGCGTAGACCTTGTTGGACTCTTTATCACTGTACGCCCAGTCTGAAGCGGTGTTAAAGCTCCGGTCGAAGTGGGTACGGCTACCGTCGCTGTAAAACACCGGCAGTCCGCCCCAGGTCGGGTCGCGGGTTTCGGTTGACTGATAGTCCCAGCCCAGCGTCAGCGTCGTCGAATCGGTGATATCGGCATCCAGTAGCGTGGTCAGGAAACGTTTACGCTTGTGGTAGCGGTCCAGCCAGCTGTCACCTTCTTCATAGCCGCCGATGGCGCGGGCACGTACGCTGCCGGTCTCATTTAACGGTACGCTTACGTCACCGACATAGCGCTGCTTGTCCCAGCTGCCGGTTTCCGCGCTCAGGCTGCCGGTGATGACCTTGCTGTCAGCGTGCTTACGCACCATATTGACCGCGGCCGATGGGTAGCCGGAACCGGTGCTCAGGGCATTAGCACCACGAATCACTTCGACACGGTCGAAGATCGCCGTATCGCCCGCGGTTTCACCAAAATCCCAGATGCTGTCAACGATGGTCGGCACGCCGTCAAACAGGTAGTTATTAATCAGATTGCCGCGCGACCAGAACGAGACGCGCTCGGAGTCGATGCTGTAAGCCGAGACGCCGGTGGTGTTGTTCAGCACGTCGCCGATGGTGGTCAGGTTCTGATCCTGAATGCGCTGTTTGCTGATGATCGAGACCGACTGCGGGATATCGCGCAGCGCCAGCGGCATTTTGGTGCCGATATTGCTGGAGGTCACCGGCACGCTGTAATCGCTGCTCGCCTGGTCGGCCTGGGCCGTGGCTGAGGCTTCAACCGTCAGCGTTTTTTCCTGTTCATTGCTCACGGTAGCGGCAACGGCAGGCTGCAGGGCTGAGAGCACCAGCAGGGCGGCGAAAGAGGGGGTGAACCGGTGTAAACCAGCAGAGGTACGGGATGAAGACACGGTGAAGCCTCGTATTTTATTGGATTTTTTTTACGACACCCTGCACCGCGCGCGCGAAACGCGTTGCCAGATTCACGGGACCTGGCCGTCTGATTATTCCCTCAATAAACCGGTGAGGCGCTCTGGCGGCGCGTTCTGCACCGCAATCACTAACCTGGAATAACAACAAGAATGAGAATTATATGCATTCCGGCAGTGACTATAAACGATTTTTGGAGGATAGCGACAGTAATGATGTCAAAAAGTTCCGGATTTACGGGTGTTATAAAGGTTACCAGGGTGTGACTGCACGTTCTGCCTGAAGGGGAGTTCTGTCGTGGATGCTGAGCAACCATCACGGAGGTAGGGGCTGACGTGAGCCGGATCGCGCAATGTCCCGATGTACAGGGAACCCGACCGGTCTGGCAACGACACCGGCCAGGGAAAACGTGCGCTTTACGCCTGCTAACCTGACCGGTGTCGTCTCAGAACGGGTTAACGCTGCAGGGCCAGCCGGGCGTCATAACCGGCTGACCGAACCGTCAGAAATCCGCTTTCAGCACCACGCGGAAGTTGGCCTTACCGGCGCGTACGTGATCCAGCGCCTCGTTGATTTTTGACATCGGGAAGAACTCCACCTGCGGCGCGATATCGCGGCGTGCCGCCAGCTTCAGCAGCGAGCGCAGCTGCCCCGGCGAGCCGGTAGAGGAACCGGTGATCGCTTTGTCGCCCATAATCAGGTCGAAAGCGCTGACCTGGAACGG
Source organism: Erwinia sp. Leaf53 (assembly GCF_001422605.1). Classification (NCBI taxonomy): domain Bacteria; kingdom Pseudomonadati; phylum Pseudomonadota; class Gammaproteobacteria; order Enterobacterales; family Erwiniaceae; genus Erwinia; species Erwinia sp. Leaf53. The sequence goes on along the minus strand of NZ_LMLK01000002.1, from coordinate 181,883 downwards.
CTTCATCACCGCACCGACGGTGTGGAACTTGCCCTTCGGTGCCAGCGCATCGAAGTAGGGTTTCCAGTCGAGATCGACGGCCACGGTGCTCAGCACCAGGTCGAAACGGCCGGCCAGCGCCTTCAGCGCTTCCGGATCGCGGCTGTTGACCACTTCGTCCGCGCCCATATCCAGGATCGACTGCTTTTTGGATGGCGTGGAGCTGAACGCCACCACTTCAGCGCCCAGCGCGTGCAGCAGTTTGATGGCGATATGGCCAAGGCCGCCGATGCCGATCACCGCCACGCGGCTGGTGGCGGTGATGTTGCTCATCAGCAGCGGTTTGAAGACGGTAATGCCGCCGCACAGCAGCGGGCCGGCGCTGGCCGCATCCAGATTCTCCGGCAGCGGGATCACCCACTGCCAGTCGGCGCGCAGCTTCTCGGCGAAGCCACCGTGGTTAAGGATGGTTGGCGTGCTGCCGTTCTCGCAGTTAACCTGCTCACCGTTAATACAGGAGTCGCAGTGCTGGCAGCTTTTCGCCGTCCAGCCGATGCCGACGCGCTGGCCCACTTTCAGCCCCTTGTTCTGCGCCGCGTCGCCCAGCGCGCTGACCCGGCCAATCACCTCGTGTCCGGCGATGGTCGGATACTGCGAAATGCCCCATTCATTGTCGATCATCGACAGATCAGAGTGACAGACGCCGCAGTACTCCACCTCAACTTCAACCTCTTCTGCTGCCAGGGCGCCCGGATCGTACTCCCAGGGTTGCAGTGCCTGACCGGCTTCCAGTGCTGCGTAGCTTTTGATTTTCACTCGTGATACCTCAGATAAACGGTTATTAAGGCGTAAGTTTAGCCGCTTTTAAGCTGATTTCCGGAATTTCACCGCACGTGCTGTTCATCTGGGGGGCTGACCGGGGAAATTTCAGGCAAAAAAAAGAGCCTGACTCAAAGTCAGACCCTTTTTTCTGTTCCTGCGCCGGTTGGTGGCCGGGGGAGGAAATTGCGGCCAGTCCTGTTTGACTATCAACGTGATAATAAACCGGAAATTGCGACCGCAGCTGCTTGCGTCACCTACGGATTAGAAAATAAGCGATTTTATCTCTTTGGTCAAGTTTGTTGGTTGTAAAACAGACAATCCTCTGATGTAATCAAGGCGGTAGGCAATGCGTTGCAGTAGTGACTTAACAGGGGTTAGCGCTTGATTGCTCTAAGATTTCTCCCAGCCAGATACCGGGTGGTGCCGCGTCTGGTATGTCTCCACCTGTTGAGTGCTGCTTGCGTCACCTACAAGACGCAGATTGCGAGGGAAGCCCAAAGATATCAGCGATCTGTAGCGCTCTCCTTAGTAAAAGGAGTGCGCTCAGTGATAACTCTGACAGGCATTTTACTGGTCATGCAGATCCTGCTGGCCGGCGTGCAGATTATCGTTGCCTTCAGGCAGCTGACCGGACGCGTGTAGCAGACGGAACTGGAATCAAGACGGGGCGTCACCACCCCGTCTTTTTTCGTTTACTCGTTAATGCGCGGATGCTGGTCGATCAGGCGCGAACGTTTGGTTTCCAGTTCGGCGATCTGCTCGTTGATATCCTCAATTTTCTGCTCGATGTTGTCGTAGTGCTCGTGCAGGATCTCCTTCGCTTCGGCCATATCCGAGGCGGCAGGGGTGGCACCGCGCAGCGGTTTGTTTGCCGTTTCCTTCATCATCACGCCGGTCACCAGGCCAATCACCGCCACCACCATCAGGTAGTAAGCCGGCATATAGAGGTTGCTGGTGGCTTCCACCAGCCAGGCCGCCAGGGTTGGCGTCAGGCCGGCGATCAGCACTGAGATATTAAAGGCACTGGCCAGCGCGCTGTAGCGGATATGGGTCGGGAACATTGCCGGCAGCGTCGAGGCCATTACCCCGGTGAAGCTGTTGAGGATCACCGCCAGAATCAGCAGGCCGGCGAAAATCAGCCCCATCACGCCGCTGTTAATCAGCATAAAGCAGGGTACTGCCATGACCAGCAGCGCGATACTGCCGATAATCACAAACGGACGACGGCCAAATTTGTCACTCATCAGGCCCATTACCGGCTGCACAAACAGCATGCCCAGCATGATGGCGATGATGATCATCACGCCGTGATCTTCCGAGTAGTGCAGGTTATGCGACAGGTAGCTCGGCATGTAGGTCAGCAGCATGTAGTAGGTGACGTTGGTGGCAATTACCAGCCCCACGCAGGCCAGCAGGCTGCGCCAGTGTTTGGTGGCGATCTCTTTAAACGACACTTTCGGGCCGTCGGCAAGACCTTCGCGGTCACCCTGCTCAAGCTTGTCCACGTGCTGCTGGAAGGCCGGGGTCTCTTCCAGCGCGTGGCGCAGGTAGAGGCCGATAATGCCCAGCGGCAGCGCGACGAAGAACGGAATACGCCAGCCCCAGTCGAGGAACTTCGCTTCCCCGACCACGGTGGAGATCAGCACCACCAGCCCGGCGCCGAGCACGAAGCCGGCAATCGAGCCGAAGTCCAGCCAGCTGCCCATAAAGCCGCGTTTACGGTCCGGGGAGTATTCCGCCACGAAGATTGAGGCACCGGTATATTCGCCGCCCACCGAGAAACCCTGTGCCATTTTACACAGCAGCAGCAGGATCGGTGCCCAGATACCAATCGAGGCGTGGGACGGGATCAGGCCGATACAGAAGGTACTGACCGACATAATGATGATGGTAATCGAGAGGATCTTCTGGCGGCCGTATTTATCACCCAGCGCACCAAAGAACAGACCGCCCAGCGGGCGAATTAAGAATGGCACCGAGAAGGTGGCCAGCGCGGCAATCATCTGCACGCCGGGATCGGCACCGGGGAAAAACACCTGGCCCAGCGCATAGGCAACAAAGCCGTAAACACCAAAGTCGAACCACTCCATGGCATTACCTAACGAGGCGGCGGTAATCGCCTTACGCAGCCTGGCGTCATCAATGATGGTGACGTCTTTTAACCCGATTGGTTTGACACGCTTCCTACGTAATTTCATATAAAGCACCCTGTAATTATCTGTTATTCAAACATAAATTGTCTGTTGTGGTTGGCCTGTTCGGTCTGCCTGTCCACCGGCGAAAACGCCTTTCCACCCAGGTTCCGCAATCAGCTTCGCGGGCATAATGTCCTGCGTGGCAAACTTCGCCATCTTTTAGTATATCGTGGCTTTTGCGGTTCGCCTTATTAGATTCGGAATATTCCTAGCCATGACAGTGAATTACGCTGTTTTTTGGCCAGCTGACCCTCAGCATATCTGACGATAGTGGGGTATTTTTTAGGATTTACTCAGTGAATTGATAAGTCCTGCTTACCTATTGTTAATTGCAGATATAACAGAGGGTTATTTAATCAGACGGCTTGATCCCTTGAAAACGATCGGTAATACTCTTGCCGCGCTTTTGGGGGAGAGTGAATGGATAATAAAAAACAGATAGCTTTCCAGAATCACTGGCTGAATATGCAGCACAGTATTGAAGAAAATTTAACGTATTCACACCGGCAGCCAGAAAACGCGCCGATGCGGGTCGGCAAAGCGGTGCCAGCGCCGCAGGAGGGTTATGTGCTGCCCAGCGACGAACTGATGCCGACGCTGGCGCGCATTAACCAGCGTATGGCGGCGCGACAGCGGGCTGGCGGCGCGGAGTCGCCACCGGCGGCACTGGTGGCCGAGGACGCGGTGGATGTTGCCCTGCGCGCGGTCGACAAACGCCGCCGTTAACGCGGCTTTAACAGCTCGCCGGGCTGCTGTAGCCACTGCATCAGCGCCTCGCTGTTCATCGGGCGGGCGTAATAGTAGCCCTGAATAAAGGCCACGCCGTGCTGCTGCAGATAGCGCAGCTGGGTTTCATCCTCCACTCCTTCGGCCACCACCTGCAGCTGCAGGCCGTGCGCCATCCGGATGATGGCGTCAAGGATTGGCGTGTTGGCATCGGCAGCATCAATCGCGCTGACAAAGCCGCGGTCAATCTTCAGGTAGTCGAGCGGGAAGGTGTGCAGGTAGGCCATTGAGCTGTGGCCGGTACCAAAGTCATCAATCGCGATACGAATACCCTCACTGCGCAGCTGCGCCAGCTTTAGCGCCACGGCTGTGCCATCCTCAATCAGGCTGCGCTCGGTCAGTTCAAGGGTAATCGAGGGCTGCATTCGGGCAACGCCGGCGGCAAAGCGCCGGATATCCGCGATAAACTCCGGGTGCTGCAGATGTTCCGCCGCCACGTTGACCCCAAGATGAAAACCGGGTGCCACCCGCCAGTGGGCACTCTCTGCCACAATACTGTCCAGCAGGTAGCGGGTTAACGGGATAATCAGGCCTTCGGCTTCCGCCGCCGCGATAAAGATATCCGGCCGCACCCAACTGCCGTCTTTACGCTGCCAGCGCATCAGCGCTTCGACCCCGCCCGGCTCGCCGCTGTTAAGGTTGCCCACCGGCTGATAGACCACGCTGAATTCGCGGCGTTTAAGCCCCTGGTAGATCTCATCACCAAATGAATGTCTGCGCTGCAGCCAGCTGCGGGTCAGGGTGACGGCCAGCAGCGAGAAGATCACCGCCATCGGCAGGAAGGTGAGCAGCGCCTGATACCAGTTCTTCAGCAGTTGCTCGGGTGGGGCGCTCAGGCTGATGCCGATCGGATAGCGTTGCGAGCTGGCATTCAGCGTGTGGACGGCCCAGCCCTGCGGCCTGTCCCGGCGATCGTCGCTGACGATGCGATACCCGTCACCAAACTGCAGGGCGATGCGGTAGTTACGGCTGTCCCCCGCCGCGCGCATAACGTCGATCAGATACTGGCCGTCAACCAGCGCATAGGTGCCAAAGGCATCCGGGGTTTCACGCATAAACAGCACCGCCGGCCGGTCGAGCACCCCGGCGGTTCCCGCCAGCGACAGGGTCCACCACGCCTTATGCAGGGCGGGAAGCGGGCGGCGGATCATCCGTTCCAGCGTACTGGGCAGCTCGCCGTAGGCTGATGAACAGTAGATCTCGTCATTCTGGGTCAGGCCGATCGAGCGGAAATAGGGGTAGAGGGTACCGAACTGCTGCAACGTGGATTTAACCTCCGGGCAGTCGCGGGTGCTGAACTGGCGCAGCCGGTCATTCATCGTCCAGGCCTGGTCGCTGATGTGATCGGCCTGGGTCAGCAACATGGTGGCGGTGATCTCCAGCTGGCGCTTAACGATCTGCCTGGCCTCGATAAAGGTAAAAACCAGGCACAGCAGCAGCGGCAACTGCCCGGCGAACAACAGGCAGAGTATGCTCTTACTGGATTTGATTGATCGGTGCAAGCGGTTCCCCTGTGAGCGCCGAGGGCGCAGTCTGTCATGACCGGTGGCAATACCTGCGGCTATGGTAGCAGGGAAACTTTATGCTGTGGCTGCGGCGGCAGAAAAAACGCCGCCGCCGGTGCTCAGGACGGCCGACCGTTGCCCAGCAGGATCGCCAGCTTGCCGCCGCCCGGGGTGGTCTCCATCAGAATTTTACAGACGCTGGTCAGCGGTACCGACAGCAGCATGCCCACCGGCCCCAGCAGCCAGCCCCAGAAAATCAGCGACAGAAACACCACCAGGCTCGACAGCCCCAGCCCGCGGCCCATCACCCGCGGTTCCAGGAAATTACCCAGTACCAGGTGGATCAGAATAAACAGCGTGGCCACCAGCCCGGCCTCCAGCGGCGTATTCAGCAGCAGCGCCTGCAGTACCGGAGGAATGCCGGCGATCACCGGGCCGATATTCGGAATGTAGTTAAGCAGAAAGGCGATTGCCCCCCACAGCAGCGCGAACTTCACGTCGAGAGCCAGCAGCGTCAGCCAGACGGCCACCCCGGTCAGCAGGCCGATCAGGGTCTTCAGCGCCAGGTAGTGGGTAACGCCCTTCAGCGCCCGGTGCAGCCCGGCGATGCGGATCTGGGGATTAACCAGCGCATTGCGCAGTTTGTAAGGCAGGTGATGCACTTCAAACAGCATAAACACCACCGTCATCATCACCAGCACGATGCGGGTCATTGCACCGGAAATCTGGCTGAACAGGGTGGTGGCAAAGGCCATCAGCGCGTTAGGATCCAGCCGCCGCGCCAGATATTCGCTGGAGATATTGATATGGAAGCGCGCGGCAAAGTGCTGCACCACCGCCAGCTTCTGCTCCGCCTGCGCCTGCAGCAGCGGGTAGACCTCGCTGAACTCATCGGCAGAGCTGGCGATCATGCCGCCGAGCAGCAGCAGCACGCACATCATCACCAGCATCACCAGCCCGATCGCCATGCCGCGCCGAACGCCGCGGCGCATCAGCGTGGTGACCAACGGGTTGAGGACGATGGCTAAGAACAGCGCCAGCAGAAAGGGGACGACCACCTCAGACGCCAGCCGGACGCCGGCCAGGATCACCACCAGCGTGGCCAGCTTCAGCAGTATGTTCTGGCCGATCTTCTCCTGCGGATTTGCACTCATTATCGTTCCCTGTCGCTGTCGGTGCTCGGTAAGAGCCTGTCCCATCGGGCTGAATGTCTTCGACAATGGCGCCCGACGGGAGAAACTCTAATTGTAGCGACTGCACCGGGAACCGGACGCTTTTCAGAACCTTCGCGATTCTGCCGCCGCCCGCCGCTGCATTAACGCCAGCGCGCTCAGCATCAGTCCCAGCCCGCTGACGATGGCAACTGTTGCCATCGCCATTCCCTGGCCCACCGATCCCTGCTCGAACTGCCGCCAGATAAACACCGAGACGGTCTGGGTGCCGGCCGGGGCCAGCAGCAGCGAGGTCACCAGCTCGCGCGAGGCGATGGCAAACACCATCAGCATCGACGCCAGCAGGCTGGGAAACACCAGCGGCAGTACCACGTGGCGCAGCGCCAGCCAGACGCTGGCGCCGTGTACCCTCGCCGCCGGCTCCAGGTTGCCGCCGAGCTGGCGCAGCGCGCTGCCGACGTAGCGTACCGGCCACGGCAGCAGCAGGCAGCAGTAGGAGAGCAGCAGGATCCCCCAGCTGTTATAGGGGGTTACCGGCCAGAACGGCTGGTTCCACAGCAGGATCAGCCCGACGCCGACCACGATGCCCGGCAGCGAGGCGGGCAGCAGCGACAGCCCGTCAATCCACACCGCGCCGCGAATGCGCTGCATCACCACCAGCCAGGCCGCGAGGAAGCCGAGCAGCCCGGCGATCAGCGATGAGGCCAGCGCCAGCCCGAGGCTGGTGGAGAGCGCGCCGAGCGCATCGCCATGCAGGGCGAACAGCGCGGCGAAGTGGCGCAGCGTCAGATTGCTCCATTGCAGGCCGCCGGAGAGGGTGGAGAGCAGCGCGCTGAGCAGCATGCTGCCGGCCGGCAGCGCCACGACCAGCAGCGCCACCAGCGTAAACAGTACCAGCGCCGGGCCGCGCCACACGCCCAGCCCGCTGCTGCTGACGTCGGCCGGTTTACCGGTAATGCTGGTGACTTCTTTATTACCGACCAGCTTACGTTGCAGGGCAAAGGCGGCCAGCGCCACCGCCACCAGCAGTACGGAGAGCAGCGAAGAGCCGGGCAGGTCGATCGGCCAGTCGGCCAGCCGCTGTTCGATGCCGGTGGTCAGCATCACCACTCCGGCGCGGGAACCGAGCGCGGCGGGCACGCCGTACTCTTCAATCGCCAGGGTAAAGGCCAGCAGCACTCCGGCGGCCAGCGCCGGCAGCAGCATCGGCAGCGTCACGTGGCGGAAGGCGCGTAGCGGCGTGGCGCCGTGCACCCGGGCGACGGTGGCCAGCCGTTGCCCGCTGGCCAGCAGGCTGCGCGAGACGGCAAAGTAGACCACCGGGAAGATATTCAGCGTCATCACCAGCGCAATGCCGGTGCGGCTGAACAGCAGATCGTTGAGGTCCGGGCCGCCCAGCTGCATCAGGTAGCCGTTATGCTGCAGCGCCAGCGTCCAGCTCAGCGCGGCGATGTAGGGTGGGGTGAAGAACGGCACCAGCATCAGCAGATCCCAGGTACGCGCCAGCGGCAGCGTAAACAGGCCGCGCAGGATGCCGAGCGGCACGCCGAGCAGCGCGCTGAACAGCGCCACGCTCAGGCCAACGCTGAGCGTACCGCCGAGCAGCGCCGGCAGTTCGGGATCGCTAAGCAGCGCCGGAAGGGCGCTGAAGGCGCCGTCCAGCGAGCCTGCGGAGAGATGCGGGAAGATGGCCTGCAGCAGAATAAACAGCAGCGGCAGGGCGACCAGCAGCACCAGCAGCGCCACGGTCAGTAGCGGAAGTAAACGAGGTTTCACCGGTAAGCGTCCTGAAAGGCGGGGTGGCGCGGCTGCGCCACCCGGGAGGGTTAAGACTTGCTGAACAGCGCGGCGAAACGTTGCAGTACCGAGCCGCGGTCAGCGCTGCCGCCGGCCTGCGCCGGCAGAATGTTCAGGTCGCTAATCAGCGGACGCTGCGCACCGACGTCGGTGCGTGCCGGCATCAGCCAGGCATCAGCCACGGCTTTTTGCCCCTCTTCAGAGAGCACATAGTCGATAAAGGCCTGCGCATCGGCGGCGTGCTGGCTGCTTTTCAGGATCATCATCGGGCGCGGCGCGACCACGGTGCCGCTGGCCGGGAAGATCACCTTCACCGCTTCACCCTGCTGAATGCTGGCGTAGGTAACGTAATCCACCGCGCCAAACACCGCGGCTTTGGCCCCCTGCAGCACCGGGGTCAGCGCCTGGGCGTTTGGCCCGGCGATCGCCATGCCGTTATCCTTCAGTTTGCCGAACAGCTGCCAGGCGCGATCGCCCATGCTGTTCTGCAGGCCGATCAGCAGGTCAAGCGAGGCCCCGGACAACGACGGATCGGGCGTGGTGACGCGATCTTTAAAGGCGTCGGTGGTCAGATCGGCCCACTCTTTCGGCTCCGGGGTGCCGCTTTTAGTGTTCCAGACGATGCCCAGCGCGGAGATCCCTTGGGCAACGTAGTGGTCGGTTTTGAATTCCGCCGGCACCTTCGCCGCGTTGTTACTCTGGTACGGCAGCAGCCAGCCGCGCTGCTGCAGCTCTTCTGCCGTATCCCATGAGGCGGAGATCAGCACGTCGGCCTGCGGATTGGCCTGCTCGGCCTCCAGCCGCGCCATCACCTTGCCGGTGGTGGCCTGGAAGATATTGACCTTAACGCCGGTCTGTTTTTCATAGCCTGTGGCCAGGCTTTTGGCCAGCGAGCCCGGGCCGGCGGTATAGACGGTCAGGGCACTGGCATCGGTGATCATCATGCCGGAAGTGAACAGCATCGCGAATACGGCTCCTGTCTTAATCGGATTAAACAATTTCATACGGGTTCCCCGGAGAGTGGTGTAACGGTTTGAATGGCAGAAACGGTACCGACGGAGAGCCAGACGATGCGGTCCGCCAGGATTTCGGCCTCATGGCGATCGTGAGTGACATACACGGCAGTGGTGCCGAGCTGACGCAGCAGGTTGGCCATCTCCACGCACAGCGACTCGCGCAGGTCGCGGTCGAGGTTGGAAAGCGGTTCATCAAACAGCAGGATTTTCGGCTCGGCGATAATCGCCCGCGCCAGCGCCACGCGCTGCTGCTGGCCGCCGGAGAGATCGGACGGCCGGCGGCCAGCGAAGTCAGCGAGGCCAACGCGGTCCAGCGCGGTGATGACACGCTGCTGGCGTTCCTGCGTCGGCACGCGGCGCATCAGCAGCGGAAAGGCCACGTTCTGCGCCACGCTCATATGCGGCCACAGCGCGTAGTCCTGGAACACCATGCCGAGGTCACGCTGTTCTGGCGGGGTGCTGAACTGGTCGCTGGCAATCAGCCGATCGCCGAAGTGCAGCGTGCCCTGCTGCGGCTGCAGCAGGCCGGCCAGCAGCTTCAGCAGCGTGCTTTTGCCGCAGCCGGAGGGGCCGAGCAGCGCGACGATGCTGCCGGGTTCAACCCTGAGATCGATGTGATTCAGTACCTGATGGCTGCCAAAGGCATAGCTGATGCCGTTGAAAACCACGGAGACAGGGGAGCGCGTCACAGGATCACCTCGCGAACGTGCGGGTGTAGCCGTGCTGCCGACGGCAGCGGCCGTCGGTTCGCGCTCAGCTGAAGGAAATTCAGTGAGCCAGACATATTGTTTATCCTCTTTGGGACTTGAGCGGCCGAGTATAGGGGGGCTTTATGGCGACTTTATGACGGTTGTGTGGCGCTATGCGGCTGAAACGAAACGTTGCGATTAAAAGACGGGCAGCACGAAATGCCTGCGGTATATTGGTAATTCGTCCATTTTTTGCCTTGCGAGCCGTAATTTTCATGTCTGACCAGCCCGCCGCCGATGCGGCACTCAGTGGCCTGCGCCTGAACCTGCGTATTCTCTCCGTCGTGATGTTTAACTTCGCCAGCTATCTGACCATTGGCCTGCCGCTGGCGGTGCTGCCCGGCTACGTGCATGACGTAATGGGCTACAGCGCCTTCTGGGCCGGGCTGGTGATCAGCCTGCAGTACTTTTCCACCCTGCTCAGCCGTCCGCACGCCGGGCGCTATGCCGATCTGTGGGGGCCGAAAAAGGTGGTGGTGGCCGGGCTGGCCGGTACGCTGATCTGCGGCCTGTGCTATGCGCTGGCCGCGTTCAGCAGCGCGGTGCCGCTGCTCAGCCTGCTGCTGCTGTGCCTCGGGCGGCTGGTGCTGGGCGTCGGGCAGAGTTTTGCCGGCACCGGTGCCAGCCTGTGGGGCGTGGGGGTGGTCGGCTCCGCGCATATTGGCCGGGTGATTTCATGGAACGGCATCTGCACCTACGGGGCGATGGCGATCGGCGCACCGCTCGGCGTGGTGATTTACCAGCGGGGCGGGCTGCTGTTGCTGGCGGCGGCGATCTGCCTGATTTCCCTGACGGCAATGCTGCTGGCGCTGCCGAGGCCGCAGGTGAAGAGCAGTAAGGGCAAGCCGCTGCCGTTCCGTGCGGTCTTAGGCAGGGTGTGGGGCTACGGCGTGCTGCTGGCGATGGGGTCGGTAGGCTTTGGGGTGATTGCCACCTTTATCACCCTGTTTTACCAGGCGCGGGGCTGGGACGGGGCGGCTTTTGCGCTGACGCTGTTCAGCGTAGCCTTTGTCGGCACCCGTCTGCTGTTTCCGAATGCGATTACGCGGTTTGGCGGGCTGAAGGTGGCGCTGGTCTGTTTTGCGGTGGAGGCGGCGGGGCTGTTTCTGGTGTGGGGGGCAGAGGCAGCGTGGCTGGTGCGCGTCGGTGCGTTGCTGACCGGGGCCGGGTTCTCGCTGGTGTTTCCGGCAATTGGCGTGGTGGCGGTGAGCCGGGTGCCGCCACAGAATCAGGGCAGTGCGCTGGCGACCTATACCACTTTTATGGATCTGGCATTGGGGCTGACCGGGCCGCTGGCGGGGCTGATTATTGCGCATTATGGCGTGCCGGTGATCTATTTGCTGAGCGGGATGCTGGTGTGTGTGGCGATGGTGGGGGCGCTGTGGCTGGGGCGTCGGGCGGTGGGGGAAAAATAGCGGCTCCCGGTGAGGGGAGCCGTTGTCAAATGACACAGATAAGTCGGTGATCACATCAGATTTGCTGCGCGTCGGCACTGCTGCGTTGGCTACGGTGCTTTTAAACACATCGTCTGGCCGATCGAGACTGACGGGCCTGTCAGCGGGCGACCCTGCGCGGGTTACCCCGCTCCGGGCTCATCCCACTGCCCTCCCTGATAACAGGCTGTTGTTTAGCCTGTTGATGGTTGGGCTGCGGTGTCCTTCTACTCGTCGTCTGGCCGATCGAGACTGACGGGCCTTTTTACATGTAAATCTGATGCTTAAATTTTTATGCCTGCAGCAGTTCGATGCTGCGGCGGATTTCGCGTTCGATGTCGGCGGCGGTCCAGCTGTCCATTTCTGAAGCGAATGGCTCGAAGGCGTAGACGCCTTTGTAGCCAAGTTTTTCCAGGCGCTGAACCTGCCAGACGCTTTTCAGCAGTTCGCCTTCGCTGAGCATCAGGCGCTCTTCGTCGGTGAGGTCGCTGGTCGGGCGGCTGTCGGTCACGCCGGAGAGGTGCACCAGGCCAATCTGGTTGACGTCCACGCCGTCGGTGAAGTCCTGCTCTGCGCCTTCGTACAGGTGGTGGTGGAAGGTATCCAGTACGATCTTGAATGGCGCGCCAGCATTGTTAATCAGCTGCTGAGCCAGGCGTGCGGAGCGCAGCGAGCTGACCGGGAAGCCTAACGGCTCGACCAGGCCTTCGATGCCGTATTTAGCGAACAGCGGGGCCAGCTGGGCGATAGCGGCCTGGGTGGTTTCCGCCGGGATCGGGGTGCCGTCGTTCAGCGGGCAGAGCACCAGCGCTTTGGCACCGATGCCGTGCGCGTCTTTCAGCAGGCCTTCGGCGCGTGCCAGCAGGTCGTCGCTTACCTGGTTAAACGGGTAGACGGCGTTAATGGTCACGATCTCCAGGCCGTACTGTTCGGCCAGGGCGCGCACCTGCTGATGGCTCAGATCGTCGGTGACGCTGCCGCCCTTCATGTCATTGCGCAGTTCCACTTTATGCAGGCCGAGTCTGTTCACCAGCCGGAAGAATTCTTCAATGCTGAGGGCCGGGGCGATCTTACGGTTAACGCAGAAACGGGTTGGATCGATAGCCATGTTCTGGCTCCTGTTCAGTAGGGGATAAAAAAATGAAATGGTCGCATCGCCTGCTCTGTTGTGCTGCCGTAAGCCGGTCGATGGTGAAACTGAGTGATAAGAAAACATTTATTTCATGTTTAGTGAATAATGAAATTTAAATTTTTAGATCCGTCTCGCAAAATTTCATTGGTGACACGATTAACCTGCCTGCTGTGGATGAAAAGGTGTGCGGATTAACGGGGTAAATCGGCCCGGTTAGCGGTGGCCTTTGTAAACCACGGCTCCGCTGACCGTCTGCGCTGGCGGCGTTTTGAGTGGCGCGTGGCAGCGTGAAGCAGAACGGCGCGGTGCGAGAGGAAAAAATGCGATCTGTGCCGCTAAAAACGAATTTTCTAAAGTGATTTATTTGAAAAATTTATTCCAATATTATACTGTCTCAGCACGCACCATTAAGCATTGCCCGGCCAGGTAGCGTTGCGAACCACACTGCCTGACCGGGACATATCACACCAAAGAGGCCAGAACATGACTATCGTAGGAAACTTTATTGGCGGCAAAACCACCCTGAGCGCCAGCAATGAAACCATTCCGGTTTACGATCCGGCAACCGGCAAGGTGGTCCGCGAACTGACGCAGAGCACCAGTGATGAAGTGGCTAACGCCATTGCCGTCGCGCATAACGCCTTCGATAGCTGGTCCCGCACCTCGCCACTGCGCCGCGCCCGTATTCTGTTCAACTTCAAAGCCCTGATGGAAGAGCACCGCGACGAGCTGGCCGCGCTGATCGTCAGCGAGCACGGTAAAGTGTGGTCAGATGCGCTGGGTGAACTGACCCGTGGTCTGGAAGTGGTGGAGTTTGCCTGTGGTATCCCGCACCTGATCAAAGGTGAGAACTCTGCCGACGTCGGCACCGGCGTGGACAGCTACTCGCTGATGCAGCCGCTGGGCGTGGTGGCCGGTATTACCCCGTTCAACTTCCCGGCGATGGTCCCGCTGTGGATGTTCCCGATTGCGCTGGCCTGCGGTAACACCTTCGTACTGAAGCCACCGGCCCTCGATCCGTCCGTCTCCGTGCGTATGGCCGAGCTGCTGACCGAAGCCGGCCTGCCGGACGGCGTGTTTAACGTCATCCACAGCTCCAACGAAAACGCCGAGCAGCTGTATAAAGATGCGCGCGTGCAGGCGGTGAGCTTCGTCGGTTCTTCCGGCGTGGCCGAGCATATCTATACCACCGCCAGCGCCCACGGTAAGCGTGTACAGGCCTTCGGCGCGGCGAAAAACCACGCCATCGTCATGCCGGATGCCGACCTTGATGCCACCGTTAACGCCATTATGGGCGGCGCGTTCGGCTCAGCCGGTGAGCGCTGCATGGCGCTGCCGGTCGTTGTCGCCGTGGGCGACGATACTGCAGACAAGCTGATCGCCGCGCTGACGCCGCTGGTGAAAGCCCTGCGCGTCGGTCCTGGCATCCACAAAGGCAAAGACGAGAACGAGATGGGGCCGGTGATCTCTGCCGCGCACCAGAAGAAAGTGCTGGGCTACATCGACAAAGGCGAAGCCGAAGGCGCGAAACTGGTGGTTGACGGCCGTGGTATCAAGGTTGACGGCAACCCGGACGGTTACTACGTTGGCGGCACCCTGTTCGATAACGTCACTACCGACATGGTGATCTGGCGTGAAGAGATCTTCGGGCCGGTGCTGAGCATCGTGCGTGCGCCGGACTACAAAACCGCGCTGGATCTGGTGAACAGCCACGAGTTCGGCAACGGCAGCGCTATCTTCACCAGCAACGGTGCCACCGGCCGTGACTTCGTTCGCGAAGTGCAGGCGGGCATGGTCGGCGTTAACGTACCTGTGCCGGTGCCGATGGCCTTCCACAGCTTCGGCGGCTGGAAACGTTCGGTGTTTGGTGCGCTGAACGTGCACGGTCCGGACGGCGTGCGTTTCTACACCCGTATGAAGACCGCCACCGTGCGCTGGCCGACCGGTCAGAAAACCGTGTCTGAGTTCAGCATGCCAACGCTGGGCTAATCAGCCGGCTGACGGATCCCCTTCCGCCCGCGACAGCCGTCGCGGGCGGAAGCGTAACGACTAATCGCTTTTGTCAGTGCCGTTGCAGCGCCAGTACAGCGGCAGAGACACAGGTGATTTAAGGAGATAACGATGTCTTGCTTGTCCAAAGTTAAGCAGCCCGATGCCCAGGGGCGTATTCAGCACGTTACCCCGGAGAGCGCGGGCTGGGGCTATGTAGGTTTCGACGCTTACCTGCTGAAAAAAGGTCAGACCCTGTCACTCGACAGCGGCAGCAAGGAGCTGTGCCTGGTGCTGGTGGCCGGCCTTGCCTCGGTAAAAACCTCGAAGGCCGACTTCCCGAATATCGGCAAGCGTATGTCGCCGTTTGAGCGCACCCCGCCGTATTCCGTCTATGTGCCGGATAACGATCGGGTTGACGTGGTGGCAGAGTCTGACCTTGAGCTGGCAGTGTGCAGCGCACCGGGCAAAGGCAGCCTGCCTGCCCGGCTGATCGCACCGGAAGATGTCGGCGTCGAGCAGCGCGGCAAGGGTAATAACAAGCGTCTGGTGCACAATATCCTGCCTGACGATAAGCCAGCCGACAGCCTGCTGGTGGTGGAAGTGTACACCGACGAAGGGAATACCAGCTCCTACCCGAGCCACAAGCACGATCAGGAAAATTCAGAACACGAAACCTACCTGGAAGAGACGTACTACCATCGTTTCAACCCGGAACGCGGTTTCGCCATGCAGCGCGTCTACACCGACGACCGCTCGCTGGATGAGTGCATGGCGGCCTATAACCGCGATGTGGTTACCGTACCGCGCGGCTACCATCCGGTAGCGACCATCGCCGGATACGATAACTACTATCTGAACGTGATGGCCGGGCCGGTGCGCCTGTGGAAATTTACCTGGGAGGAAGATCACGCCTGGGTGAACAGCGCGGAGTATCCGCGCGCAGAGTAAGTCGTACGTTGTCAGTGATGTGAGTAGTAACGCCAGGGCGGCGTGCGGCAGGACGACTGCCGCACCGGCAGAGGCGCAAGGTTGATGTTGAAAACGAGCTAATAAAACGGGCGGCTTCTACGGGCTGCCCGTTTTTTTTCTACTTCGCGTTGTTCAGCGCCAGCGACACCGCCAGCGTCTGTGCCAGGCACAGCGAGGCGACCTGCGAACGGAAGCCGTCGACCTGCGCTTCGCGTACCACAAAGCAGACGTCGCTGAAGGCGGCCAGCGGGCTGACCTGGCTGTCGGTAATGGCGATCTGATGCGCACCGCGCTTGGCACCCAGCTCAACCAGCTCTACCGCCTCGCGGGCGTACGGCGAATAGCTGATGGCAATCACCACGTCTTTCGGGCTGACCATGCTCAGCTGCTCGGCAAACATCCCGCCCAGCCCGTCGATCAGGAACGCGCGGCGCTCCAGGTGGCGCAGGGCATAGGTGAGGTAGGAGGCAACGCTGAACGAGCGGCGCAGGCCGATGATGTAGATATTATCCGCCTCATCGAGCATTTTTACCGCTTTTTCCAGCTGCTCCGGATTGACCTGCATCGCCAGCTGCTGCAGCGCCTGCGAGTTCACCATGGTAAACACGTTAAGGATCTCCGCCGGGCTTTCCGGTGCGGCCGGCGTTTCGTCGCTGGCGGTCTGGCGGAACAGGCGGGCACGTTCGGTGTAGTTAACCGTCTCTTCCATCAGGTGCTGGCGAAACACCTGCTTCATTTCATTAAAGCCGCTGAAGCCAAAGGCGTTCGAGAAACGGATCAGCGTTGATGGCGGTACGTCGGCCTGCTGGGCGATGGAGGCGACGGTATCAAAGGCGATGCTGTTGCTGTTGTCGAGAATGTAGCGAGCTACCTGCTTCAGGCGTTTGCTGAGGGTGTCGTAACGGCGACGAATGTCGTCCTGTAACAGGGAAAGTTGCGTCGGGTTGTTGCTCATTCACGTCTCGCTGATGGGTTAACATTTCATTTGTTCGCTATTTTACCAGATGAACAAAAAATTTCACTTGCTGAGGAATTAACCGCCTTTTATTTCATCAGGATGGGAATTGGTTCACAAAAATGCAACTTTTGCCTTGTTCGTGCAGCAGCCTGCGGCGATCTGTTTCAAAATGGCTGCACTCGGGTGCATTTCGTACGGACTACAGATTGGTGATAATCAGCGTGGCTGAACCGGTAAACGGCCCGGTCGCGGGCGTTTTACCGCTGCCTACCACGGCAAAGGTCACGCTGTCGCTGCCCTGGCCGTTGACCAGCCGGGTTTTAAAGCCGTCATTTGGCGTTACGGTCAGATTCTGATACTGCATCACCACGCCAATATCGGGATTAGAGGTTTTAATCGCGTCACTGAAGCCCGCGGGCTCAGCAGCAAGGCTGACTTTGATATCCTGGGTGAGCGTGGTATTGCATTTGTAGGTTAACGCACGCTCCGCCCGATACACTGAGCCGGCGGCAGACGTGCTGACCAGACTGCTGTCGATGTTACCAAAAGGAACCAGAATGGTTTGGCCGCCGTTAATACGGCACTCGACCGGTACGGGGATCACGGTCTGCTGAGTGACTAAGCGATAGATGGGGATGGTTGCCGGGCTGCCCTTATACACATAGCGGTACAGGTTGGCCAGTTCAATGCCGCCGGGAAAGAACAGCGCACCGCCTAATATGGTTCTGCGCAGGCGAAAGTTGACGGTGCCGGCATTACCAACAAGTGCTCTGCCTAAAGCGGTGACCCCGTTCGCGCCAGGACCTGCCTTTGCTGAAGAATCGTAGATATCCGTGAAGGGAGACGAGATGTTTTTCGTGTTGTACAGATCGATTTTTATATTGTAATCAATATCCTCATTTAATCTGTAATATTCTGATGAAAGGTTGGACGGGGGGCTGGATACCTCTGATTTAAAATAATGAGCCCCATTTTCTCCGTGCTCGGAGTAACACCAGCCTGGATAGTTTTCTGGAATAGTATGAAAAGCCACGCTGCCGGTGCTGCCTGGCTGATTTGACGTAAACGATGCGGTGCCTAACGTAATGCTTAAAATATTCATTGGATCGGCCCAGCACCCGCCATCCGGCATACCGGGAGGTCTGGCCGGAACGGCTTCTGCTGCGTTGGCTGATAGCGCCATTACGATAACGGCCGCCATATATTGAGCAGATATTAACTTTCGTGACTGAGCAATAATCACGGTTATTCCTTCTTTATCATTGATGATTCCGTTGCCGTAATGATTTACTGAAAAGCGACCATCAGCGTGGCTGACGCCTGAAAGCTGCCGGTTTTCGCTTCGCTGTCGGGGGCGAAAATGGGAGCCGCGGTCAGCACCATGCTGTTGGCCGGTTTTGGCAGTGAAAACCACTGATTAAGCCGGAGGGCGCTACCCTCTTTATAAAGACGGATCCCCAGCCCGTCGAGACTGGTGGCCAGCACGTCGTTAGCAAAACCCTCTTCACCAAAAACCCGCATACTCAGCGCCTTATCGCCGGCGTTGCCACTGCACGTCAGCCGGTAGTCCACGTTCTTTATCGCCTTGCCATTGGCCGCTGTGGTAAACGTATTATTGAATTCCACCTCAATCACCTTGCCGTGATTAAACTGACAGACAGGCGGGCTGATGACCGTGCCGCTGAATTCGACCTGTGTGGCTCCCTGCTCAGCGGCGGCACAGGCCAGGCTGACCCCTGCGGCCAGCAGGGGGAGTAATATCCGTAAATACATGGTGGCTCCTGGGTAAAATCTGCATTAGCGCGTGCTGAACATGCCGCGCCGGGCGGCGCATCGGTGCCAGCCTGTGACCGTACGGCATCAGCCTTTCTGTACCCGGTTGCTAATCACACTGCAGCGCCGTGCTTCACAGCGGAAGGCGATCTCCGGGCGGCCGCCATAGTCGTTCAGATAGGTCAGCACCGGTGTGTTGCCATAGTCAGCGGCTTTGCCGGGCAAGGTTTCGCTGGCGGCGGGAGCCAGCATCAGCGGCGTAAAGCCAGGCACTGCCTGCCCCTGTGCGCGGCTCTGCGCCTCGACCAGCGTAATATAGTAGGGGCTGGGATTGCGGATCTGCAGGCGGTCACCCTGCTGCTCCAGCACCAGCTGCGTATGCCACGGCGTGGCCAGTTCACCCGGCGGTGCTTTCAGCGCTGCCGGGCGGTAAAACACCTTAATGCGGTTTTGCAGTGCAATATTCAGCGTATTGGGTGACGAATGACGGGGTGGGATTTCGCGCAGGTTGAGCCAGAACAGCGTTTCCCGATCCTGGCGCAGCAGGCTGGCGGCCGGCAGCCCCCGAATTTTTATCTGGCTTTGCGCCCCGGGTTCAATGCGCTGTATTGGCGGCAGCAGCAACAGTGGCCCGTGGATTTTCTTTCCCTGTTCATTCTCAATCCATCCCTGGGCCAGATAAGGAGCATGTTGATTCTGATTATTCACCAGCAGGCTGGCGGAAGATTTTTCGCCATTAAAAATGACCCGACTTTGCTGCAGCGCGATGGCCGCCTCAGCGGGGCAGGTGATAACAATCAGCGCTAAGAGTAAAGCCGCTGCTGGCGCATTATTATGGCGCGGCCTGATATGCATAAAAAAGACCTTTTAATTTATTATTCAGCAGCAGGCTGCGACTGTCTGATTTTTCGGTTCTGTTACGGGTGGAAAAATAAATATATCAGGGGGAGGGATTATAATGTCGATTTGCGTCTGCTGAAACCGGCTTGCGTTAATATTATCTTCTTCGATATTTTTTTTGTATTTCCGGATTCTCGTTGATTTTTTAAGGATAAATATATCGCGAATTTTATGAATCTGGTTTGAGATGTTGTAGGCAGGATAAAAAAAACAGAGACAGGCCAGGGCCTGTCTCTGTGATGTTCACAGCAGGTGACGAGTGTGAATTACTTCAGCGGACGCGCCTCGCGCCAGTAGCCAATCAGCGTCAGGTAGTTGCTTTTCACGGCGGCGATAAGCGCGGCGTCGTCAATTTCACCGTGCAGCCACTGGCGTGACGGCTGGCCGAAGATGGTGCGGCCGACCGCGAAGCCTTTCACCCATTTGGCATCGGCTGCGTTGGCAAAACCGGCTTTCAGCTGCGCTTCCGGTGCGTCCAGGCCCAGCAGCAGGACGCCACGGCAGTGCGGATCGTTGTTCTCGATCAGGTCGCTGATGCCCGCCCAGCTGGCCGGTGTCAGCGGTGGCAGCTTCCACCAGTCAGGCTTGATGCCCATACCGTAGAAGTGCTCAACGATAGTCAGATAGTGCTGCTCAGATTTATCGGCGTTGCTCTCCGGCAGGATCACTTCCAGCAGCAGCTCATGGCCGGACTTGTTGCAGCCGTTCCAGACGTCCAGCACCAGATCGTCCTGCTCTTTGCGCAGTTCGGCACTGTCCTGCGGGTGGTAGAACACCAGGCATTTCACCACGTGTTCCTGCGGCCAGTTAACCAGCTGGGAGCCGATGTTACCGTGCTCCAGACGCAGCGGACGCGAGCTTGGCAGCTCGATCGGGCGGCCAATCCACCAGTTTTTACCGGTAATAGCGTTCAGCGCCGGCTGGCCGTAGGTGGTATCCGCCAGAATGCCGCTGTGGCCGTTGTCCAGACCGGCCTCTTTTGCCGCTTCCTGTGCGCCCTGCAGCAGCAGGGTTTTCAGTTCCGGAATGCGCGAATCATCGAGGCCGACTTCTTTCGCCATATCGGCCAGCTGTTTGCGGTGGTCGAAGGCGAAGATGCACAGATCGTCCCATGCCGCATGTTTGCGGGTGGTGACCCGGTGCAGATGGTTGAGACGCTTATCAAGATCCGGGCGCTTCACCGCTTCATGGCGGCTGAGGAAGTCGTCCAGCTCCTCTTTGGTTGGCATCGCCGGGGCGCAGCCGTGGCGGGAAACCACCAGCGCGCCGCAGGCGTTGGCGTAGCGGCAGGCCTGCTCCCAGCTTTCGTCGTTCAGCCAGCCGCGCAGCAGGCCGGACATAAAGGCGTCGCCCGCACCGAGCACGTTAAGCACGTCCACGCGCACGCCGGTCTGCAGCTCGGTCTCTTCCCAGCTGTTCGGGATCTCACCCTCGAACACCACGCAGCCCAGCGGACCGCGTTTGCACACCAGCGTGGCTTTGGTGGTTTTACGCACGTTTTTCAGCGCGGTGAGGCTGTCGGTGCTGCCACCGGCAATGTGGAACTCTTCTTCCGTACCGACCACCAGGTCGAAGAAGTGCAGTACTTCCTGCAGCTGAGCGGTAACGGCGTCGGATTCAACAAAGCGGGTTTCGCCGTCGCCCAGTGAGGTCAGGCCCCACAGCACCGGACGGTAGTCGATATCCAGCGCGGTGCGCAGGCCGTGACGGCGGGCAATCTCCAGCGCTTTCAGCACCGCAGCGCGGGTGTCCGGGTGCGACAGGTGGGTGCCGGTGATCGCCAGCGCGCGTGCCGATGCAATGTACTCTTCCTGAATGTCGTCTGGCACCAGGCCCATATCGGCACATTTTTCACGGTAGAAGATCAGCGGGAAGGTCTCCTGATCCTTAATGCCGAGAATAACAAGGCCGGTCAGACGATCTTTATCGGTGATCAGGCTCTGAGTGTCGCAGCCGACGCGCTGCAGCTCTTCACGCAGGAAGCGGCCCATATGTTCGTCACCGACGCGCGCCAGCATGCCGGACTTCAGCCCCTGGATGGCGGTGCCGTAAGCGACGTTACCGGAGGAGCCGCCGAGATATTTGGCAAAGCTGGTTTCATCTTCCAGGCGCGCACCGATCTGCTGGCCATAAAGGTCGACGGCGATGCGCCCGATACAAATCACATCAAGCCGCTTCTGTTGTGTACTCATACCTGTTTTTTCCTTCTGTGATATCCCCTCAGACCTGCCGCGATGCGGATGATGTCGGGGTGAGCCGATTCTGTTGAGCGTTTACGGCTGAGCGGGGCGCTACCCGTTCACACTGTAATCTGACATAGCCGGAGTATGAGGAATAAAAATTCCAAGTTCAATATGAAATGAAATTATTGCCCCAAAAATGTGAGGTGGTTAAAACTCTTGCACCCATGGATTCACCACAGGCGCGGTTGCAGGCGTTTCAGCTGTTACAGGAGTTGTGAGCGGTATCTCAACTTTGCAATGGCAAATCAGCGAACATACTGAAATGAAATGATTTTCTCCCTGGTGGCGGTGAGTTGCTGCGGACGTTTCATTTTTCCCTCCCAGGCCCCCCTTTCCCACCCCGTTTCATCGCAGAATTTGATCTCACTCGCAAAATGAAATGTTTCTTCTGTAATCCTATTTAGTGAAAAAAATATTTGTTTATAATCCCCTCACGTTTCACTTATAGCTGTCGCCGTTGAACGCTGCGGACGACCAGAACTGCGAACCCCGGCGGACCTGATGATGTGGCCGCCGCTAAGAACAGGAAGAGCAAATGGGCAAGATCAGATTAACAACGGCACAGGCTCTGGTCAGATTTCTGGACAACCAGTATCTGTCGGTAGACGGCGTTGAAACCCGGTTTGTGAAGGGCATTTTCGCCATCTTCGGTCACGGCAACGTGCTGGGCTTAGGCCAGGCGCTGGAGCAGGACAGCGGCGACCTGGTGGTGTATCAGGGCCGTAACGAGCAGGGCATGGCCCACGCTGCTATTGGTTACGCCAAGCAGAAGCTGCGCCGTGAAATCATTGCCTGTACCTCTTCCGTTGGCCCGGGTGCCGCAAACATGATCACCGCGGCGGCTACCGCTACCGCTAACCGCATTCCTTTATTACTGCTGCCGGGCGACGTATTCGCCACCCGCCAGCCGGACCCGGTGCTGCAGCAGATTGAGCAGAGCCACGATCTGAGCATCAGCACCAACGATGCCTTCCGCGCCGTCAGCAAATACTGGGACCGCGTCAGCCGCCCGGAACAGCTGATGACCGCCTGTATCAGCGCCATGCGCGTACTGACCGATCCGGCTGAAACCGGCGCGGTCACGATTTCACTGCCGCAGGATGTGCAGGGTGAAGCCTGGGACTTCCCGGACTACTTCTTCCAGAAGCGCGTGCACCGTCTTGAGCGCCGCCTGCCGACCGAAGGCCAGCTGGCCGATGCGCTGAAGCTGATCGCCGGTAAAAAACGCCCGATGATCATCTGCGGCGGCGGGGTGAAGTACTCCGGCGCAGGCGCGGCGCTGCAGGCGTTTGCCGAGCGTTATAACATCCCGTTTGCCGAAACCCAGGCCGGTAAAGGCACCCTCGTTTCCGATCACCCGCTGAACGTCGGCGGCGTGGGCGAGACCGGTTGTCTGGCGGCTAACCTGCTGGCAAAAGAGGCGGACCTGGTGATCGGTATCGGCACCCGTTACACCGACTTCACCACCGCGTCCAAGTGGATCTTCCAGCATCCGGACGTCAGCTTTGTGAACGTCAACGTCAGCAACTTTGACGCCTACAAGCTTGATGCAGTGCAGGTGGTGGCGGATGCCCAGGAAGCGCTGAACGCGCTGACCCTGCGCCTTGCGGACACCGGCTTTAAAAGCGGCTGGGGCGAGCAGATCGGCCAGGCACAGAGCAAGCTGCTGAAAGAGACCCAGCGCGTCTACTCGGCGGTCTACAGCGAACAGGACTTTGTGCCGGAAATTGCCGACCACATCGACCGTGAAGCGCTGTTTGCCGAGTTTAACCGCCTGACCGGTTCGTTCCTGACTCAGAGCAGCGTTCTGGGCACGCTTAACGAGCACCTCCCAAAGGACGCGGTGATCGTGGCGGCGGCGGGCAGCCTGCCGGGCGACCTGCAGCGCATGTGGCGCACCAAAGATTACAACAGCTATCACGTCGAGTATGGCTACTCCTGCATGGGTTACGAGGTCAACGCTTCGCTCGGCGTTAAGCTGGCCGAACCGCACCGTGAGGTCTACACCTTTGTCGGCGACGGCTCGTTCCAGATGCTGCACTCCGAGCTGGTCACCTCCATCCAGGAAGGAGCCAAGATCAACGTGGTGCTGCTGGATAACATGACTAACGGCTGCATCAACAACCTGCAGATGGAACACGGTATGGACAGCTTCACCACCGAGTTCCGCTTCCGTGATGCGGAAACCGGCAAGCTGAACGGTGGTTTCGTGCCGATCGACTTCGCGGCGATTGCGGCGGGCTACGGCTGTAAAACCTACAAAATTACCACTTTGGCAGAGCTGCAGGCGGCGCTGATCGACGCGCAGAAGCAGACGGTGTCGGTGCTGTTTGACATCAAAGTGCTGCCAAAAACCATGATTCATAAGTACTTCAGCTGGTGGCACGTTGGCGGTGCCCGGGTTTCCACCTCAGAGCGCGTAGACGCCGTGGCCCGTAAGCTGGATGAACATATTGAACAGGCACGTAAGTATTAAGACTGAATAGTTTCATCGTTTTATTTTGCTGTCCTTTTTATCTCTAGCCGGGTGCCGGCGGCGTGTAACCGCCGGCCCTGCTTCCCCCTACAATCAAAGGAAATATTATGACGCTTAAACTCGGTGTTATCGGTACCGGCGCTATCGGCCAGGAACACATCCGTCGCTGCAGTAAGGTCCTCCAGGGCGCGCAGGTCGTGGCCGTTTCAGACATCAACGTAGACGGTGCCAAAGCGGCGCTGGCGCGTATCGGCATTGAAGCAGAGGTGTTTGCCAACGGCCACGACGTGGTCAACTCGCCGAACGTTGACGCGCTGCTGGTCACTTCCTGGGATCCCACCCACGAAGAATTTACCCTGTCAGCCATCGCGGCCGGCAAGCCGGTGTTCTGCGAAAAGCCGCTGGCGATGTCTGCCGAAGGCTGCCGCCGGGTGGTTGACGCCGAGATTAAGTTTGGTAAGCGTCTGGTGCAGGTGGGCTTTATGCGCCCCTACGATTCAGGCTACCGTGCGCTGAAGCAGGTGATCACCAGCGGTGAGATCGGCGAGCCGCTGATGCTGCACTGCGCGCACCGTAACCCGACCGTGCCGGAAAACTACACCACCGATATGGCGATCACCAACACGCTGATCCACGAGCTGGACGTGCTGCGCTGGCTGACCGAAGACGATTACAAATCGGTGCAGGTGGTGTTCCCACGCTCCACTTCGAAAACCCACGCCAGACTGCGCGATCCGCAGGTGGTGCTGTTTGAAACCCGTAAGGGCATCCGCATTGACGTCGAAATCTTCGTCAACTGTGCCTACGGTTATGACATCCAGTGTGAAGTGGTCGGTGAAGAGGGGATTGCTAAGCTACCCGAGCCGTCTGCCGTGCAGATGCGTAAAGACGCCAAACTGTCGACCGCGATCCTCACCGACTGGAAGGATCGCTTTATCGATGCTTATGACGTTGAGTTACAAGCCTTTATCAATGATGCCACCGCTGGCAAGCTGACCGGGCCATCCGCCTGGGACGGCTATGCTGCTTCTGTCGCTGCCGACGCCTGCCTGAAAGCGCAGGAAAGCGGTGCGATTGAGCCGGTGGAACTGCCGCAGCGCCCGGCGTTTTATAACTAAGCCCGGGTGCGCACTTCCCCCGCCTGTGGCGGGGGGATCACCGTAAAACAGCGTACTGATTTATTCCGGAGATTCTGATGAAAATTGCCTTTGATGTGGATGTCATTCGAGATTTAGGCATCACTAAAATGGTTCACCAGGTGGCTGACTGGGGCTACAAGTATATTGAGCAGTCCCCGCATCCGCAGATCAACCCGTTCTATAAGCATCCTAAAGCCAGCCGCGAAATCATTACCGAGTACAAAAACGCGCTGCGCGAGACCGGGCTGGAAATCTCCTCGTATATCGTGGTGTATCGCTGGTCCGGTCCGGACGAAGCGCGCCGTCAGGCTGCCGTACGTAACTGGAAACGGATGATCGAAATCGCGGTGGAAACCGGCGTACAGGTTATCAATACCGAACTTTCCGGGAACCCGAATGAGCCGGAGATCTGTGAAGAGATGTTCTACCGTTCAATGGAAGAGCTGCTGCCGATCGTTGAACGTGAAGGCATCCGCATCGAAATCCAGTCCCACCCGTGGGATTTCTGCGAAAACAGCAATGAAACGGCCGATATCGTGAAGTCGTTCCGCAGTGATAACGTGAAGTACCTGTACAGCGCACCGCACACCTTCTTCTATGACAAAGGCAAGGGCGATGTGCAGCCGATGCTGGAGTATGCCGGTGCTGACCTGTCCCACGTGCTGATCGCGGACACCATGAACCACACCAAGCACTGCCGCTACATCGTGAACCCACCAGGAGTGGATGCCACGATTCACCAGCACGTGGCCGTGGGTAAAGGTGAGGTCGACTTCCCGACGCTGTTTAAGACCCTGCGTGAAATGAAGTTCGCTGAGCAGACCTTTAAGGTCGGTGGCGAACCGATTATTGCCGCTGCGCTGTTCGGTTACCCGGAAGAAATGCATGTTGAAGCAGTAGCCACGCGCGAACTGATCGAGCGCGAGCTGCTGGGATAATGATGACGGGCGGCTGCGGTCGTCCGCTGATTCCTGAGGCTTAAAATGAACAAAGATAACGTCAAACTGGCTATTGCCCCTATCGGCTGGACCAACGATGATATGCCGGAGCTGGGTGCGGAAAATACCTTCCAGCAGATCGTCAGTGAAATGGCGCTGGCCGGTTTTATCGGCAGTGAAGTGGGCAGCAAATATCCGCGCGATCCGGCGGTACTGAAGCCGATGCTGGATATCCGTGGCATTCAGATCGTTAATGCCTGGTTCAGCACCTTCTTTGCCAACGGTGACAAAGCCAAAACCATCGATGAGTTCATCAACCACCGCGACTTCCTGCACGCGATGGGCGCGAAGGTGATCGGCTGCTCCGAGCAGAGCCTGAGCATTCAGGGCACCACCAAAGCGGTACTGGAGGAGAAACCCCACTTTACCGACGAGCAGTGGCGACTGACGGCAGAAGGTTACAACGAGCTGGCAAAACTGGCCGCAGAGAAGGGCATGACCGTTGGCCTGCATCACCATATGGGCACGGCGATCCAGACCACCGCAGAAGTCGACCGCTTTATGGCGCTGACCAACGATGACGTCTATCTGTTGTTTGATACCGGCCACGCTTACTACTCTGAAGGCAGCCAGCAGGCGATGCTGGATATCCTGACGAAGTACCTGCCGCGCATCAACCACGTGCACCTGAAAGACGTGCGTGATGAGATTGTCGACCAGGTCAGAAGCCAGAAGCTGTCGTTCCTCGACGGCGTGAAGAAAGGCACCTTCACCGTACCGGGCGACGGCGTGATCGACTTCAGACCGGTATTCAAAATCCTCGATGATTTCGGCTACAAAGGCTGGATGGTGGTGGAAGCGGAGCAGGACCCGGCGCTGGCTAATCCGTTTGAGTATGCGGTAAAAGCGCGCAAGTACATTCGCGAAACGGCCGGCCTGTAATTCGGCCAAACGACACAAACCCGTTCACCGGCGCCGGTGAACGGGTGCGATCGGAACCCGATCTCACCCCGTCAGTCATCGGCTGACGGGGTGTTTTTTTGGCTAGCCGGTAACGTTAAGCGTTACCCATCAGCTGCTTGAGCGCCGCCGTCAGCCTGCCGTCGGCAGAGAACTGATACATCTGGCTGAAATGATTCTCACCCGGCAGATGCGTAAAGACGACGTCATTACCGCACGCCTTCAGCAGTTCCACGTAGCGTTCGCTTTGCCGGATCATCTCAGGGCGTTCCGCTGCCCCGATCGTTACGGCCATCGGCACGCCTTTGATCATCGAGTTCGCCGGGCTGAAAATCTGGATCTCACTCGGGGTCAGCTGCAGATTATCATTGAGGAAACAGAGGCTGATCGGGGTGAGATCGACGATACCGCTCATCCACATGGCGTGGGAAATCAGCGGGTGGCTGCGGTTCATGGCCGTCAGATGTGCGCCGGCAGAGTGCCCGCACAGGCAAATTTTGCCCGGCTGCAGATGAAAGCGTTGAGCGTTGTCGCGCAGGAAGTTGAGCATCGCCGCAATTTCGCCGTGGATCTGCGACATGCTGGCCTCTGGTGCCAGCGTATATTCGGCCATAATCACCTGAAAATCCGCCAGCAGCCCCTGAGTGATAAAGGCGAAATGCTCTTTACTGGTGCTTTGCCAGAAACCGCCGTGAATAAAGATCAGCGTCGGGGCGTTTTCACGTGAAGAGGGGAAGTAGTCCAGCGTGTTGCGCGGGCCGCCAGCGTACGGAATATTGCGCTCGCAGGGGAAGGTCTGATACGCGGTCTCGCTGCGTTTCAGAAAATCGGCCAGAATTGCCGGGAAATCGAGACCTTTAGCCAGCTGATAGGCATCATCCAGCGCGGCGCGCGTCATATCGTTGTAGATTAATTCCATTAAAAGCATCCTTATTAATTCTCCCCGTTGTTCGGGGAGAATCAGTGTGCTTTTTTTTTGTCGCAGAATGACGGCAAAACTTGCGTATTACCCGCTCCTTTAAGGAAAGTGGCACGCGAGGGTGGTTACTTCAGCTTAATGGAGTTAATGATACTTTCGGCTTCGCTCTGCGACTGCTGCTGGTTCTCGGCCGGCAGGGAGATCTGCAGTGTCAGCAGCTTGCCGTCAATTTTGCCCAGCACAATTGAAGACCAGGCTGACTGGTTGTTGCTGGAGATCACCGTGTCCAGCTGGTGCAGCGTCTGGCCATCAACGGTAATCGCTTTGCTGGTCACCACCTGCAGCTGCGGATCGCGGCTGCGCTGCTGCTCTTCCAGACGGCTGGCCATCGCATCCAGCGACTCGTCGCTGTCCGTGCCTTCAAAAGCGATAATCGCGCGCTGGCCCGAATTATCGGCCCAGACGTGGCGGTTGCTGTCCTGGGTGCTCAGCTTATCGCTTTTATCGGCCATGCCCGGTGGCAGGGTAAAGTTCAGTTTACCGCCCAGCAGGGTGACGGTCTGGTCAGCCTGGCTGGCATGGGCGCTGTGATCGGCTGTCTGGTTTTTATCGCTGTTGTTATCGCAGGCGGCAAGGCCGGTTACCAGCAGGGCAATACCGGCATATTTCAGTAGGTTACGCATCATGATCCCTTTTTAAACGTGGTCGCATCGTCATTAAGCCACTCAGTCAAACGTATTCAGCGGGTAAAAGCAACTTGCCATCGGTGACATTGTGTATCTCCCGCTGACGGCGATTGACGGGCCGTGACCCGACTCAGCTTATCCGAAATTCATCTGCGGGCCAGCGGATTTGTCTGCTAAACGCTTCAGGGTGGCGTTCAGCAGCACCCCGTAGGCAGGCAGGAAGAATACCAGGCAGATCAGCACTTTGAAGCTGTAGTCCACCAGCGCGATTTCCACCCAGTGGGTGGCCATAAACGGATCGGGACTTTTATAGAAGGCGATAAAGAAGAACGCCAGCGTGTCGCTGATATTACCGAGGAACATTGCCGCCGCTGGCGCAATCCACCAGCGCGCGTTCTGCCGCAGTCGGTTAAACACCTGCACGTCGAGGATCTGCCCCAGCGCATAGGCCATAAAGCTGGCGCAGGCGATGCGAGCCACAAACAGGTTTACCTCCGAAAACGCCTGTACCCCTTGCCATTCGCCCTGATACCACAGGCTGGAGATGGCGTAGGAGATAAACAGCGCTGGGATCATGACCGCAAGGATGATGCGCCGCGCCAGCGGTGCGCCGAAGATACGCACGGTGAGGTCGGTCGCCAGGAAGATAAACGGGAAGCTGAATGCGCCCCAGGTGGTGTGCAGACCAAAGATCGAGATCGGCAGCTGGACCAGGTAGTTACTGGAGGTGATCACCAGCAGGTGGAACAGGGACAGCCAGACCAGCGCATGGGTGCGCTGACGTGCGGTAAAAGCAATCATATTGAGCCTTTTTATAAACAGTGGGGTGAGGGAACCCAGTTAATTCACGGTATTTTTCACTCTGCTGCGGGGTGCCGGCACGTTACCCACCGGAGCGAACGCTGTCCGTGGGTGGAACAGGTGCGTCAGGCAATGCCTGCCGGGTGGATCTCGCCGGCATAAATAGCCCGTCGCCACAGCGATTTGGCGGCATCTTACCGGGTTAGCCTGCTATTGCAACGGTTAATTTACGCGCAAACGTTATCGTCGGGCCGGGACTTGCACGCGGTGGCGGCAGCGCTAAAATAGGCGCAGTTTGCCACATAATGAATGAGAAACTGATGAGCGACCTTTTCGCCAGTCCTGACCAGACCCTGGATACTCAGGGAGAGCGCTGCCCGATTCCGGTGATGATGGTGCGTAAAACCGTGCGCGCAATGCAGGCCGGTGAAACGCTGCTGGTGGTCGCCGACGATCCGGCCACCACCCGGGACATCCCCGGCTTCTGCCGCTTTATGGAACACATCCTGCTGGCACAGCAGACCGACGCGCTGCCGTACCGCTATCTGCTGAAGAAGGGAACGGCCTGACGGGGAGTATGGCTGCCGCAAACGTCCTGGCGTTCAGCGGTACCGGGGAAATAATCAGCCCGCCGCGGTCAACGCTAAGGATGGCCGGTGCCCCGGGCGACAGAATGAACCTGTCGTGGATGCCTGGCGGCAGGCTGTCTTAAAGCAGCCTGCCGGTGAGGGCAGGCGATTGTCGTTTATTTCTTTCTCAGCAACCGCAGCGCATTAGCGGTCACTAACGCCGTTGCCCCCGAATCCGCCAGCACCGCCAGCCACAGCCCGGTAAAACCGAGCAGCGTGGTGACCAGGAAGATCGCCTTCAGCCCCAGCGCCAGCGCGATGTTCTGGCGAATATTGGCGTGGGTGGCGCGCGACAGCCGGATCATCGCCGGCAGACCGCTTAAGCGATTGTGGGTCAGCGCCGCATCGGCGGTTTCCAGCGCCACGTCGCTGCCGCCGCCCATCGCGATACCGATGGTGGCGGCTTTCATCGCCGGTGCGTCGTTAATGCCGTCGCCGACCATCGCCACCGGCCGCTGCTGGTTCAGCGCCCTCACCGCCGCGACTTTATCCTCCGGCAGCAGGCCGGCGCGGAAGTCGATGCCGAGTTCGGCGGCAATCGCCGCCGCCGCCCGCGGGTTGTCACCGGTCAGCATCACGCCCTGAATATCCAGCGCCCGCAGCTCGGCCAGTGCGTCACGCGCATCGGCCCGCAGCGTATCGCGCAGGGCAAACAGCCCCAGCGTCTGCGTAGCATCGTGCAGGATCACCACGGTATTGCCGGCATTTTCCAGCCCTGCGACCTCATCACGCTGCGGCTCCGCCAGCGGCAGTGCCAGTTTCGACGGTGCGCTGATCGAAAGTAAGCGGCCGCTTACCAGCGCCTCGACGCCGCTGCCGGCCCGTGCCCGCTGTTCACTGGCCGCCGGCAGGCTGAGCTGGCGATCGGCGGCGGCGGCGACCAGCGCTTTGCCCAGCGGGTGCGACGAGCCCTGTTCAATGGCGGCGGCGGTGGCCAGCAGCATATTTTCATCCCAGCCGGCCAGCGCGACCACGGCGGTCAGCTGCGGTTTACCTTCGGTCAGCGTGCCGGTTTTATCAAAGGCGATGGTACGCACGCCGCCGAGGTTTTCCAGCGCCGCGCCGCCCTTGATCAGCGCGCCGCGGCGGCTGGCGGCGGCCAGCGCCGAGGTGATCGCCGCCGGGGTGGAGATCACCAGCGCGCACGGGCAACCAATCAGCAGCAGCGTCAGACCCTTATAGATCCAGGGCTGCCATCCGGCGGCCAGCAGCAGCGGCGGCACCACGGCCACCAGCAGCGCCAGCGCCATAATCACCGGCGTATACACCCGGCTGAAGCGATCGAGGAAGCGTTCGATCGGTGCCCGCCGCTCTTCGGCTTCTTCGATTAGCGTAAGAATACGGTCAATGGCGCTATGGCCCGGCTCGGAGACCACCTCCAGCCGGACCTGACGGTCGATGCTCAGGCAGCCGGCGGCCACCTTTTCACCCTCAAGGCGTTCTACCGGCAGGGACTCGCCGGTCATCGCACTCTCATCAAAGCTGGCCGTACGGCTCAGCAGCCGCGCGTCGGCCGGCAGCCGTGCGCCGGCGGCGACCTCAATCACATCCCCCGGGCGCAGCGCGCTGACCGGTACGCTTTCGCGCTGGCCGTCGCGCAGACGAACCGCGTCGTCCGGCTGCAGCGCCATCAGCGCGGTGACTCCCCTGCGCGCGCGGCCGGCGGCGAAGGACTCCAGCCGTTCGCCGAGCATAAACAGCAGCAGTACCATCGCCGCTTCGGCGGTCGCACCGATAAACAGCGCGCCGATGGCGGCCACGCTCATCAGGGTTTCAATGCTGAACGGCGATCCGCTGCGCATCAGCCGCAGCGCGCTGCGGGCTATCGGCCAGACGCCGAACAGGGTGGTCACGATATACGCCACGGTTCCCGCACCTGGGGCGTAGTGCGCGACGAGTGCGCTGGCCGCCATCAGCAGCGCGAGGATAATCAGGCTGCGGTTTTCACGCCACAGGCCGGGTGCGGGCCGGTCAGCGGGCTGCATGCCGCTGCGCAGCAGCTGAAAACCGGCGCGGTCTACCGCCTGTTCCACCGCCTGCTGCAGATCGCTGGCGGCATCCACCAGCAGTTTTTCACTGGCAAACACCACGCGGGCCTGGACCACGCCGGGCAGCTGGCGAACGGCGGTTTCTACTTTACGGGCGCAGGCCGGGCAGTCCATGCCGCTTACCTGCCAGCTGTAGCGTGCGGTGCCGCTGCGCCTGTCGCCCTCATCGTCGGGATCGTGCCCCGGGCTGCAGGTCGCTTCGGCACAACAGGGCGTATCGCCGTGGTCGCCGGTGGCAACGGGGGTGATTTTGCGGATAACGGGACGCGGGGTGCTGCTGCATCCGTGCTGTTTGCTGGCATGGTGATGACCACAGCCACATGAAGAGTGTGTGTGCATAACGCCTCCTGGCCGGTTACAACGGGCAACAGCGCCCGTTGCACCTATCCTACACTCTGGAGTCGACTCCAGAGTCAAGAGGCTGAGCACGTTACAGCCAAAGCGATCGCACGATCAGGAAGTGCCCGGCAAAGTAACTGGCGGCCACGATCGCGCTGTCGGCGCTAAAGCGGCGGCGGTAATGGCTGATTAACCAGATAATATTCGACAGCAGCAGCAGCAGTGCTCCGGCCATCAGCGTAAAGGCGTTGTCGGTCGGGCGGAACAGGTACAGCTCACTGGCCAGCCAGCTCATCAGCAGGGTGATGCCGAGAAACGTCGCTATTGGCCAGCGCAGATCCTCCAGACGGCTCCACACCGTGGCAATCGTCAGGCCGCCGACGATCAGCAGCGCCAGCGGCAGCGGCCAGAACAGGGTCAGCGTCATCTGGCTGGCAAGGTACAGCGTATACAGCAGGTGCGAGAGGAAAAACGCTCCGATGGCATAGAGCATGCGCTTCTGCGGCAGCAGCGTCAGCGCATCGCCGGCCAGGGTGGCCAGCAGGCCGAGCAGGATCAGATAATCGGTAGTTTGCAGCATCGGCGCCTGCCAGGCCCAGCCGAGCAGCAACAGCAACGTAACCGGTTTAAACACCCAGCGCTGCCACTGCGGGCCACGGTAGGTGGCATCAACGTACAGCCAGCCGGAGAACAGTACGGCGAGGAAGGACCAGATCATAGCGTTATCCCTGATAGCAGATGAAAAACTCCACAATGTCCTCCTCAGTCTAGGCCAATGCGCGGCGCGCTGACAATCTGCGGGCGCGGCAAACCGCTCTCACGAAGTTTTCAGGCCGCTGCCGCGGGCCGGCAACGGCTGTGCTGCTGCCGGTAAACGGGCGGCGGACTTTACTGTTTCGGGAAGTGTTTCTTCTGCCAGGCCAGCAGCTCAAAGACGCCAAAGAAGAAGACTTTCAGCTGCATCACGCCGCTGAGTTTCGCTGCGCCCGCTGGCTGGGTGGTCCGCATCAGCACCAGCTGCAGGCCGTGCATAATCACCATAAAGAACAGCGCCACGTTGACAAAATAGGTCAGCGGTTTCGGGAACGGCTGCACCAGGTTGAGCAGCAAAAAGGCCCAGACAAAAATCATCAGCACGCGGCCGGCGTTAATCAGCATGGTTACTCTCTCCTTGTTGGCTGCGACGAACATACAGCCGGTAAGCGACCTGGCCGGCAATTTTTTCCCGGTGCAGGTGCCAGTTAACCGGAACCGGCGGCACGCCGCCTTCCACCTCACACTCAACATAGATCAAAGCGTCATCGCTCAGCCAGCCGTTATTTTCCAGCAGCGTTACGGTCTGCTCCAGCAGCCCCTTGCGAAACGGCGGGTCGATAAACACCAGCTGGTGCGCCTCGCCCTGTTGCGCGAGGAACTGCAGGGTATTGGTATTCACTACCCGACCGCTGCGGCTGCCCAGCGTGGCGAGGTTTTTTTCCAGCTGCTGCGCCACCGGGCGCTCCAGCTCCAGCAGGGTAGCACTGGCCGCGTGGCGCGACAGCGCTTCCAGGCCCAGCGCGCCGCTGCCGGCGAAGCAGTCGAGGCATCTGGCCTGCTGAATATCGGCCGCCAGCCAGTTAAACAGGGTTTCACGCACCCGATCGGTGGTCGGGCGCAGGCCAGCGCTGTCAGGCACCGGCAGCTTACGGCCGCGCCACTGGCCGCCGATGATGCGAATTTGCCCGGCTGATGCACTGCGGGGTTTTTTAGTCATGGTACTGAACTCTTAATAATTTGTTGCACAGTTTAACGGGCGAAACGTGCCGAGGAAACGTAAAAAGGGTGCTGTAACGCCCTCTGGAGAAAGTGTTAGACTAAGGGATTAATTATCAGCTGAATTTTCATACCGGAACCGGACCGGTTTTTCCCGCGAGGAGCGTGGTGGCAACATGGCAAAGAATAAAAAACGTGGCTTTTTCTCCTGGCTTGGCCTTGGGCGTGAAGATAAGACGTCACAGGATGAAGAACAGCAGGCGTTAGAGCAGCAGGCCGCCGAACGTGCCGCGCAGGAAGCCGCCGACCGTGCTGCCGCAGAGCAGGCCGCACAGGCGGAAGCAGAAGAAAAAGTTCGTGCCGAAGCCGAGGCTGCGCGCGCAGAGGCCGAAAAAGCCCGTGCCGAGGCTGAAGCGGCCCGCGTTGAGGCAGAAGAGAAAGCCCGTGCGGAAGCTGAAGCGGCCCGCGTTGAGGCGGAAGAAAAAGCCCGTGCGGAGGCTGAAGCGGCCCGCGTTGAGGCAGAAGAGAACGCCCGTGCGGCAGCTGAAGCGGCCCGCGTTGAGGCGGAAGAGAACGCCCGTGCGGCAGCTGACGCTGCCCGTACCGCATCAGAACAGCAGGCTGCTGCACAGGCAGAAGCAGCTCTGGTAACTGCTGAAATTGAAGCGGCGACTCGCACTGAAGCCGAAGCTGCCGCCCGTGCTGAGACAGAAGCCGCTGCCCGCGCAGAGGCCGAAGCTGCTGCCCGCGCCGAAGCGGAAGCCGCTGCCCGTGCTGAAGCAGAAGCCGYYGCCCGTGCWGAGRCMGAAGCCGCCGCCCGCGCCGAAGCCGAAGCTGCTGCCCGTGCCGAAGCCGAAGCTGCTGCCCGTGCTGAGACAGAAGCCGCCGCCCGCGCAGAGGCCGAAACCGCTGCTCGTGCAGAGGCCGAAGCCGCCGCCCGTGCCGAAGCGGAGGCCATTGCTATTGCTGAATCCGAGGCTGAAGATGCGGCGCTGCTGGCAGAGCAGGAAGAAGCCGCCCGCTTAGCCGCCGCGCAGGCCGGGCAGCCGCGTCCGACCAAAGAAGGTTTCTTCGCCCGCCTGAAACGCAGCCTGGTGAAAACCCGCCAGAACCTCGGGTCCGGCTTTATCAGCCTGTTCCGCGGCAAAAAAATCGACGACGACCTGTTTGAAGAGCTGGAAGAGCAGCTGCTGATCGCCGACGTTGGCGTGGAAACCACCCGCCGCATCATCGGCAACCTGACGCAGCAGGCCAGCCGTGGTCAGCTGCGCGATGCCGAAGCCTTGTACGGCCTGCTGAAAACAGAAATGGCCGGCATCCTGGCCGACGTGGAAGCGCCGCTGGATATCACGCCGAACAAGCCGTTTGTGATCCTGATGGTTGGCGTCAACGGCGTGGGTAAAACCACCACTATCGGCAAGCTGGCGCGTCAGTTCCAGGCCGAAGGCAAATCGGTGATGCTAGCCGCGGGGGATACCTTCCGCGCCGCCGCCGTGGAGCAGCTGCAGGTGTGGGGTCAGCGCAATAACATCCCGGTAGTGGCCCAGCATACCGGTGCCGATTCCGCCTCGGTGATCTTCGATGCTATCCAGGCCGCCAAAGCGCGTAACGTCGACGTGTTGATCGCCGATACCGCCGGCCGCCTGCAGAACAAAGCGCATCTGATGGAAGAGCTGAAAAAGATCACCCGCGTGATGAAGAAGCTGGACGAGGACGCGCCGCACGAGGTGATGCTGACCATTGATGCTAGCACCGGCCAGAATGCGATTAGCCAGACTAAACTGTTCCACGAGGCCGTCGGCCTGACCGGAATTACCCTGACCAAGCTGGACGGAACGGCGAAGGGCGGGGTGATCTTCTCGGTGGCCGATCAGTTCAACATTCCGATTCGCTATATCGGCGTGGGTGAAGGCATTGAAGATTTGCGATCGTTTAAGGCTGACGATTTTATTGAGGCACTTTTTGCCCGAGAGGACTAATTAGGATGATTCGCTTTGAAGAAGTCAGTAAGGCTTATCTCGGCGGTCGGCAAGCGCTGCAGGGGGTCGATTTTCATCTGCGTCCCGGCGAAATGGCGTTTCTGACCGGACACTCCGGGGCGGGGAAAAGTACCTTGCTGAAGCTGATTTGTGGCATTGAACGCCCGAGTGCCGGGCATATCTGGTTCGGCGGCCACGATATCAGCCGTCTGAAAAGCCGTGAAGTGCCGTTTCTGCGCCGGCAGATTGGCATGATCTTCCAGGATCATCATCTGCTGATGGATCGCTCGGTGTATGACAACGTCGCTATCCCGCTGATTATTGCCGGGGCCAGCGGCGAAGATATACGCCGCCGCGTTTCTGCCGCGCTGGATAAGGTCGGCCTGCTCGACAAAGCGAAGAGCTTCCCGATCCAGCTCTCCGGCGGTGAACAGCAGCGCGTGGGCATTGCCCGTGCGGTGGTCAACAAGCCGGCGGTGCTGCTGGCCGATGAACCGACCGGTAACCTCGATGAAGCGCTGTCAGAAGATATTCTGCGGTTATTTGAAGAGTTTAACCGCGTTGGGGTGACGGTGCTGATGGCGACCCATGATATGGGGCTGATCGCCCGCCGCAACTATCGCCTGATGACGCTGAGCCAGGGACGACTGCACGGAGGTTATCGTGGTGAATAAGCGTAATGCCCGCTCGACGGCGCCCAAAGCGAAGCCGCAGAAGGTGCCGTCTAAAAGTAAGGCGCTGAAGGGCGGCTGGCAGGAGCAGTGGCGCTACGCAATGCGTGGCTCACTCTCGGATATGTGGCGTCAGCCGCTGGCGACCCTGCTGACCATTATGGTGATTGCCATTTCACTGACCCTGCCGAGCGTCTGCTATCTGGTGTGGAAAAACGTCAGCCAGGCCGCCGACCAGTGGTACCCCGCGCCGCAGATTACCGTTTACCTGAGCAAGACGCTGGATGATGATGCCGCCTTAGGCGTGGTTAATCAGCTGAAGCAGGAAGAGGGCGTGGAGAAGGTCAACTATCTGTCGCGGGAAGAGGCGCAGGGCGAGTTCCGCAACTGGTCCGGCTTTGGCGGCGCGATGGATATGCTGGAACAGAACCCATTACCGGCGGTGGCCATCATTACGCCGAAGCTCAGTTTCCAGGGCACCGACAGCATGACCACCCTGCGCGATCGCGTGGCGAAGGTGCAGGGTATTGATGAAGTGAAGATGGACGACAGCTGGTTTGCCCGCCTGGCGGCGCTGACCGGGCTGGTGGGCCAGGTGGCGGCGATGATCGGCGTGCTGATGATCGTGGCGGTGTTCCTGGTGATCGGCAACAGCGTGCGCCTGAGCATCTTCTCGCGGCGCGATACCATCAACGTGCAGAAGCTGATCGGCGCTACCGACGGCTTTATCCTGCGGCCGTTCCTCTACGGTGGTGCGCTGCTGGGCTTTAGCGGCGCGCTGCTGTCGCTGGTGCTGTCGGAAATCCTGGTACTGCGGCTGGAGTCGGTGGTGGCCGAGGTGGCGACGGTGTTTGGCACCACCTTTGCGCTGCATGGCCTCGGCTGGGATGAAGGCCTGCTGCTGCTGCTGATAGCCGCGATGATTGGCTGGATTGCGGCCTGGCTGGCGACGGTGCAACATTTACGCCGATTTACGCCGCAGTAACGCATTAACACGTTTTTTTGATATAATCTTCCTCTGCTGCGTGAGCCTGTGCCGCAGAGGAAGTTCATCAGTTTGTCACTTCCCCCTGCCATCCTTACCGCCGCCGCGCAACAGCAGATCTCGTGCTTATCCACCGATCCAACTGAACTTGTGGATAACTCTGATGTCTGAATTTAAGACACTGACGCATAATGGCGCACAGATTGCTTCCTAATCCGTTAGCGATTCGCGTAGTGTAGTCAGCCGCGTCAGGGAGTGGCGCAACCACGATAGTTGATACAGAGAGGGTTTGAATGACCAAAGAAATGCAAACTTTAGCTATTGCTCCTTTAGGCAACCTGGATGCGTACATCCGGGCGGCCAATGCCTGGCCTATGCTGACGGCAGAAGAGGAAAAAGCGCTGGCTGAACGGCTGCATTACCAGGCTGATCTGGAAGCAGCAAAAACGCTGATCCTGTCTCACCTGCGCTTTGTTGTTCACGTCGCTCGTAATTACTCCGGTTATGGCCTGCCGCAGGCGGACCTGATCCAGGAAGGTAACATCGGCCTGATGAAAGCCGTGCGCCGTTTCAACCCGGAAGTGGGTGTGCGCCTGGTCTCCTTCGCCGTGCACTGGATTAAAGCGGAGATCCATGAATACGTGCTGCGTAACTGGCGTATTGTGAAGGTCGCGACGACTAAAGCTCAGCGTAAGCTGTTCTTTAACCTGCGTAAAAGCAAGCAGCGCCTCGGCTGGTTCAATCAGGATGAGGTCGAAATGGTAGCGCGCGAGCTGGGCGTTTCCAGCAAAGACGTCCGCGAGATGGAGTCGCGCATGTCTGCGCAGGACATGACCTTTGACCCGACGCCGGAAGACGAAGGCGAAGGCCGCTCCATGGCGCCGATGCTCTATCTGCAGGATAAGACGTCTGACTTTGCTAACGGCATTGAGGAAGACAACTGGGACGATCACGCCGCCGACAAGCTGAGCGATGCGATGCTGGCGCTGGACGAGCGTAGCCAGCACATTATCCGCGCCCGCTGGCTGGACGATGATAACAAGACTACCCTGCAGGAGCTGGCCGACCAGTATGGCGTCTCCGCCGAGCGCGTGCGTCAGCTGGAAAAGAACGCCATGAAAAAGCTGCGTATGGCGATTGAGGCGTAACCTCACAGAGCGCTTGAGCCACGTTCTACATTAGCTTAATATCTGTTCACTGGCTTGTGCTTGCGTTACGTTAGTAACCAAAGTTCGCCGGAAAGGCCGCTAACCTGACCGGCACAAAGAAACCGCTCCCTGGGGCGGTTTTTTTATGCCTGCTGTCTGTGTTTTGCCTGGTTTTGAAGTGAGCCGCCCGTTGCCGGGCGGCCACCGGCTTACTTGCCTGCCATGTTGATGATCACTGAAATCGAGTTATTGGAGATGCTCCAGCCCCCGGTTCCGGCTAACAGCAGCGCGGCAGAGACAACGAGAACAATACGCAGGTATCGTTTCATTGCGCGGTCCTTGCAACAGACCGCTTCACGGTGCCACCACCGGAGATGAAACCGTGAATGCAAGTGCTGAGATGCACTTGCGTTAACGGCCATTGGATATCCCTTCCTGAATCCGGTGCCCGCTTGCTAAGGCGGCGAAAAGGTCCGCGGGTATTGTATGCTTATTAATCGCCTCAGGATACTTGACAGCATATTTAAAACAGCTCAGGATAAGAGCGCTGAGATGCACTTGCGTTACGTTGGTAACCAAAGCCCCGCTGGAAAGGCCGCTAACCTAACCAGCACAAATAGACCGCCGCTACGGCGGTTTTTTTGTTTCTGTCGGCAGAAAGTGAGCAATCAACACCATCTCTGACCGCAATTTTGTTCAAGGCTGAAAACGATGGATGACAACGCTGCACCCGGTGAGAAAGCCACGCTGTTCTGCCTTGAGGAACTCGACGGGCTGACCATGCTGGAGGCGAACTATCACCGCCGCCGCTTTCCGCGTCACGTGCATGAAACCTTCTGCGTCGGCGTGATTGAAACCGGCGCGCAGCGCTTCTGGCGCTCCGGCGGCGACCACGTGGCACCCAGCGGCGATATTATTCTGGTCAACGCCGACGAGGTGCATACCGGCTGTTCGGAGGTGGAAGGCGGCTGGTCCTACCGGGCAATCTATCCGCACCCTGATCTGTTTGCCCGCCTGTCGCCCGGCACCGGGCCGGCTGCGGTGCCGTGGTTTCCCGACGCGGTGCTGCACGATCCGGCGCTGTCGGCGCAGCTGCGGCTGCTGTTTTCCCTGCTGCCGGAGCAGGGCAATACGCTGCTGAAAGAGTCGCTGCTGCTGACCGCCTTCGCCTGGCTGGTGATGCGCTACAGCCGCACCCGCGTGGTGCCGGCAGCCGTCGCCGATGCTACGCGGGCGGTACTGCCGGTGCGTGAGCTGATGGCTGCCCATCCGGAACAGAACTGGTCGCTGCAGCAGCTGGCGGAGATAGCCGGGCTTAGTCCGTGGTACTTCCTGCGCCAGTTCAAAAAAAGCCTGGGGATGACGCCGCACGCCTGGCTGTTACAGCAGCGGCTGTGCCGGGCGCGGGAAGGGCTGGATCGCGGTGAAGCGATTGCCCAGGTTTCGCTGCGCTGCGGCTTCTCCGATCAAAGCCACTTCACCCGTCACTTTAAAAACTCAATCGGCATCACGCCGGGTGACTACGTGCAGGCGCGCAGAGGGCAGCCCTTGCGCCGCTGAAGCTGCGCAATTTCCTTCAAGCTTTCATACCCGCCCGGCCTTCACACTGCCTGCTGATTTTTTACAGGAACCTGCGTGATGGATAATGTACTGCTCTCTGAACGATCGGCCCTGCAACGGCCGTGGTCCGGTTTTTTTCGCGGCGCGGTGGCGATGCTGCCGCTGTGCCTGTCGGTGATCCCGTGGGGGATCCTCGCCGGTTCGATGGCGGTGCAGGCCGGGCTGACCTTTGCCCAGAGCCTTGGGATGTCGGCGATTATCTTTGCCGGTGCCGCCCAGCTGGTTACGCTGGGGCTGCTGCTCTCCGGCGGCAGCGTGCTGACCATCGTGGTCTCGGTATTTTTTATTACCTCTCAACACCTGCTGTACGGCCTGACGCTGCGCGAAACCGTGGCGCGGATGGCGCTGCGTTACCGGCTGCCGGTTGGTTATCTGCTGTGCGATGAGCTGTTTGCCCTCGCCAGCGCGCAGCCGAAGGAGAAGCTGACGCCGGGCTATCTGATCGGCGCGGGCCTGTGCTTTTACCTGTGCTGGGTGCTGTTCAGCCTGGCGGGAGTGGTGATGGCCTCGGCGATCCCGGATCTGGACCGCTGGCATCTCGACTTCTCCATTGTCGCCACCTTTATCACCATCGTGGTACCGATGGTTCAATTACGCAGCGTGCTGTGTGGCGTGGTGGTATCGCTGCTGCTGTCGATGATCCTTAGCCTGTACCGGGTGGAAGGAGCAATCGTGATCGCCGGGCTGAGCGGCATGCTTGCGGCGGTGGCGGTTGCCCGCCTGACCCAGGGGGCAAAATGAGCTGGACGTTGCTGCTGGCGCTGGCGGCGCTGGTGTTCTTTAACCGCTACGTATTTCTGGAACCTATGGTGCCGGTGCGGCTGCCCGTGCTGCTGCGTGAGGCGCTGAAGTATTCGGCCCCCTGCCTGCTGACCGCCATCTGTGGGCCGATTATTCTGCTGCACGACGGGGCCGTGCGCGGGATGGCGGATAATCCTTACCTGTACGGTGCAGTGGCCGGGGTAGTCATTGCCGCCCGCTTACGGCATATGGTGCTGAGCGTACTGCTGATTCTGGGGGTGTTTTACCTGATAAGCTGGCTGTTGTAAGTCAGGTACTGGCGGGTAACGCGGCATGAAATCCGGTTAGTTGCAGGTCGTTGCGACGCTATGCGTTTGCCAGGTTTCTGGTGGTATCGTCCCGCCGCCCGCCGCCCGTCAGTGACGTTAGGGTAAGCCGTTGCACGTCTTCCGCCAGCCATCAGCACCGGGGGTAAAGCCTGCTGCCTGCATAAAGGCGGAAATTACCTCCGGGTCTGATGAACCATCCTGCGCCACCCACCACCGTGTAACCTGCGGGTTATGCGCCAGCACCTCTTCCAGCAGGTAGAGCCCGACGCCTCGCCGGCGGGTCACTTCGCGGACTTCCAGCTGCGTCAGCCGCCCGTGTGCACCGTCGATCCCGACCTGCACCGCCGCCAGCAGCCGATCGTTAAATTTTGCCGCATAGAGCAGCCGCTCGCTG
The DNA here is from genome assembly GCF_001422605.1 of Erwinia sp. Leaf53. Lineage (NCBI taxonomy): Bacteria > Pseudomonadati > Pseudomonadota > Gammaproteobacteria > Enterobacterales > Erwiniaceae > Erwinia > Erwinia sp. Leaf53. The sequence goes on along the minus strand of NZ_LMLK01000002.1, from coordinate 139,908 downwards.
CTCAGCTGTTGCACCAGCGGGTTGAGTTCGGCCCGGGGCCAGATTTTGCCCAGATCGATATAGTCCTGGGCAGAGAGCTGTTGCAGGCGGATGACGGAAAGTTTCATCAAATGAATCCATACGGGGGAAAGGCATATTGTAGCGAAGTCGACCATACTCAGTGCGATAAGATTTTTGCGCAAAAACGAGGCGATCGGTGCCTGATTTGTGCAGTATCCAGGGTAATCCGGTCTCTGGTTGCGTTCTGACCAGCATAATATCCTGGATTGTTGTCTGAAATGCCACCGTTCATGCCAGTTAATTGTTCTGGCAATCCCACCATTTACTGAATATGTCGGTTGATTTACAGCAGAATATTCCTGTTTAATAACCTGAAATTTAAAGCGTTATTCATAAAAACTGTCGGGAATTGGCCTAACTCTTTCTTACTCAAAGCGTTTTCGCAGATTCACCGGCAAATAATACCCGAAGTCCGCACGCTGCGGATGAAGGGAGCAACCACAACAGATGGGGTAGTTCGGATGAAAATCAGTAAAGGTCGCGCGTTGCTGGCTGGCTGTATGGCCCTGGCATTAAGCCACGCTGCATCAGCAGCAGATATCAAAGTCGCTATCGTCGGTGCCATGTCCGGCCCGGTGGCGCAGTATGGTGATATGGAGTTTACCGGAGCCAAACAGGCGATTGCTGACATCAATGCCAAAGGCGGCGTTAACGGCAATAAGCTGGTCGGCGTGGAGTACGATGACGCCTGCGATCCAAAACAGGCGGTCGCGGTCGCCAACAAGGTGATCAACGACGGCATCCGTTATGTGATCGGCCATCTGTGCTCCTCCTCTACCCAGCCGGCATCAGACATCTATGAAGATGAAGGCGTGATCATGATTACCCCGGCGGCCACCGCACCGGACCTGACCACCCGTGGCTACAAGCTGATTATGCGCACCACCGGCCTGGACTCCGATCAGGGCCCGACCGCCGCGAACTATATTCTCAGCGCGATCAAACCGCAGCGCATTGCGGTGATCCACGACAAGCAGCAGTACGGTGAAGGCCTGGCGCGATCCGTGCAGGAGAGCCTGAAAAAATCCGGCGGCAACGTGGTGCTGTTTGAAGGCGTCACCGCCGGTGATAAAGACTTCTCCACCCTGGTGGCGCGTCTGAAGAAAGAGAACATCGATTTCGTCTACTTCGGCGGCTACTATCCGGAGATGGGCCAGATCCTGCGCCAGGCGCGTGCGGCCGGCCTGAAAACCCAGTTTATGGGTCCGGAAGGCGTGGGTAACTCCTCACTGTCTAACATTGCCGGTGCGGCTTCTGAAGGTATGCTGGTGACGCTGCCGAAGCGTTACGATCAGGTGCCTGCCAACAAAGCCATCGTTGATGCGCTGAAGGCGAAGAAACTGGACCCAACCGGCCCGTTCGTCTGGACCACCTACGCGGCGCTGCAGTCGCTGGCGGCCGGTATGGAACGCAGCAAGAGTGAGGAGCCGGCAGACATCGTTAAGAACCTGAAAGAGGGTGCCGCTGTTCCAACCGTGATGGGCGACCTGAACTGGAACGCGCAGGGCGACCTGAAAGGCTTTGAGTTCGGTATCTTCCAGTGGCACGCCGACGGTTCATCCACCGCGGTGAAATAAACCGCCGGTTCCGGCCCGCTGGGGATTGGTCAGCGCGCCGGATCGCGCTGGCCGCATCCAACTGGCCTGCGACAATAACGCCTGGCAGGCTTTGCCGGGCGTTGATGTATTCAGCGCAGGACAATTTGTAAGGTATTAAGGTATGTCTGAGCAGTTTCTCTATTTCCTGCAGCAAATGTTCAACGGTGTGACGTTGGGCAGCACGTATGCGCTGATCGCCATCGGCTACACCATGGTCTACGGCATTATCGGCATGATTAACTTTGCCCACGGCGAAGTCTATATGATCGGCAGCTACGTCTCGTTTATCGTTATCGCCGCGCTGATGATGGTCGGTATCGACGTCAGCTGGGTGCTGATCGGTGCGGGCTTTGTCGTTGCGGTGGTGATTGCCTCCTGCTACGGCTGGAGCATTGAGCGCGTGGCCTACCGGCCGGTGCGCTCCTCCAAGCGCCTGATCGCGCTGATCTCCGCCATCGGGATGTCGATCTTCCTGCAAAACTACGTCAGCCTGACCCAGGGCTCGCGCGACCTCGCGCTGCCAAGCCTGGTGACCGGGCAGTGGACGCTGGGTGAAAGCAACGGCTTTGCCGCCACTATCTCCACCATGCAGATCGTCATCTGGGCGGTGACCTTCCTGTCGATGCTGGCGCTGACGCTGTTTATCCGCTATTCCCGCATGGGCCGCGCCTGCCGCGCCTGTGCTGAAGACCTGAAGATGGCCAGCCTGCTGGGCATTAACACCGACCGGGTGATCTCGCTGACCTTTGTGATTGGCGCGGCGATGGCCGCGGTGGCGGGCGTGCTGCTCGGCCAGTTCTACGGCGTGATCAACCCCTATATCGGCTTTATGGCCGGCATGAAGGCGTTTACCGCCGCGGTACTCGGCGGCATCGGCAGCATTCCGGGGGCGATGGTCGGTGGCCTGATCCTCGGCATCGCCGAAGCGCTGACCTCGGCCTACCTGAGCACTGAATATAAAGACGTGGTCTCCTTTGCGCTGCTGATCGTGGTGCTGCTGGTGATGCCGACCGGTATCCTTGGCCGCCCGGAGGTTGAGAAAGTATGAAGAAGCTCAACCTGGTTAATGCGTTTGTCTCAGCCCTGATGCTGCTGGTGCTGGCCGCGTTCTTTATGGGTATGCGGCTCAACCTCGACGGCACGCGTCTGGTGGTCAGCAACGCCGGTGAGGTGCGCTGGAACTGGATCGCCGTCGGCTGTGGCGTGGTGTTTCTGTTTCAGATGCTGCGCCCGCTGGTGCAGAGCGGCCTGAAAAAAGTCAGCGGCCCGTCGCTGGTGCTGCCCGGCATTGACGGTTCCACGACGAAGCAGAAGCTGTTTCTGCTGGCGCTGATCGTTGCGGCGGCCGCGTGGCCGTTCCTGGTGTCGCGCGGTACGGTGGATATCGCCACCCTGACGCTGATCTACGTGATGCTCGGCCTCGGCCTGAACGTGGTGGTCGGGCTGTCCGGCCTGCTGGTGCTCGGCTACGGCGGCTTCTACGCCATCGGTGCCTACACCTTCGCGCTGCTCAACCACTATTACGGTCTTGGCTTCTGGCAGTCGCTGCCGCTGGCCGGGCTGGTGGCCGCCGGCTTTGGCCTGCTGCTCGGCTTCCCGGTGCTGCGCCTGCGCGGGGATTACCTGGCGATTGTGACGCTCGGCTTCGGTGAAATCGTGCGTATCCTGCTGCTTAACAACACCGCAATCACCGGTGGCCCGAACGGCATCAGCCAGATCCCGAAACCGTCGTTCTTCGGCCTGGAGTTTGGCCGCAGCGTACGCGAAGGCGGCTGGGGCACCTTCCACGAGTTCTTTGGCCTGAAGTATGACCCGAGCGACCGCATTATTTTCCTCTATCTGGTGGCGCTGCTGCTGGTGGTGGTCACCCTGTTTGTGATTAACCGTCTGCTGCGCATGCCGCTGGGGCGTGCCTGGGAAGCCCTGCGTGAAGACGAGATCGCCTGCCGCTCGCTGGGCCTCAGCCCGACGCGTATTAAGCTGACCGCGTTCACCATCAGCGCCGCTTTTGCCGGGTTTGCCGGCTGCCTGTTTGCCGCGCGTCAGGGCTTTGTCAGCCCGGAATCCTTCACCTTTGCCGAGTCGGCGTTTGTGCTGGCCATCGTGGTGCTGGGTGGGATGGGCTCACAGTTTGCGGTGATCCTCGCGGCAATTTTGCTGGTGGTTTCGCGCGAGCTGATGCGTGACCTCAATGAGTACAGCATGCTGGTGCTCGGGGGGCTGATGGTGCTGATGATGATCTGGCGTCCGCAGGGTCTGCTGCCGATGAAACGTCCGCACCTGAAGTTGAAGTCAGCGGAAAAAGGAGAGCAGGCATGAAGCCTTTGTTAGCAGTCAACGGCCTGATGATGCGCTTCGGCGGCCTGCTGGCGGTCAATAACGTCGAACTGGAGCTGCGCCCGCAGGAGATCGTCTCACTGATTGGCCCGAACGGCGCCGGTAAAACCACGGTGTTTAACTGCCTGACCGGTTTTTATAAGCCGACCGGTGGCTCGATTATGCTGGGTGACAGGCAGCTGGCCGGGTTACCGGGCCAGCAGATCGCCCGTATGGGCATCGTGCGCACCTTCCAGCACGTGCGCCTGTTCCGTGAGATGACGGTGATTGAAAACCTGCTGGTTGCCCAGCATCAGCACCTGCAGAGCGGAGTGTTCTCCGGCCTGCTGAAAACCCCGGCCTTCCGCCGGGCGGAAAGCGAGGCGCTGGATCGTGCCGCCACCTGGCTGAAGCGCGTCGGGCTGCTGGAGCTGGCCAACCGCCAGGCCGGCAACCTCGCCTACGGCCAGCAGCGCCGGCTGGAGATCGCCCGCTGTATGGTGACCCGTCCGGAAATTCTGATGCTGGATGAACCGGCGGCCGGTCTTAACCCGAAAGAGACCCACGAGCTGGACGAGCTGATCGCCGAACTGCGCGGGGAACATAAGGTCTCGGTACTGTTGATTGAACACGATATGAAACTGGTGATGGGCATTTCCGATCGCATCTACGTGGTGAACCAGGGCACGCCGCTGGCCAACGGCACGCCGGACGAGATCCGCAATAACCCGGACGTGATCCGCGCTTACCTCGGGGAGGCTTAAGATGAGTAACCCAATGCTGTCCCTGAACAATATCAGCACCCACTACGGTAAAATCCAGGCGCTGCACAACGTCAGCCTGCACATCAGTCAGGGCGAAATCGTCACCCTGATCGGGGCCAACGGGGCGGGGAAAACCACCATCCTCGGCACCCTGTGCGGCGAACCGCGCGCTACCCAGGGCACCGTCACCTTCGACGGCAAAGACATTACCGACTGGCAGACGGCGCGCATTATGCGTGAAGCGATCGCCATCGTGCCGGAAGGGCGCCGCGTTTTTTCACGGATGACGGTGGAAGAGAACCTGGCGATGGGCGGTTTCTTTGCCGAGCGCCAGCAGTATCAGCAGCGCATTAAGCGCGTTTACGAACTGTTCCCGCGCCTGTGGGAGCGTCGCGTGCAGCGCGCCGGCACCATGTCCGGCGGTGAGCAGCAGATGCTGGCCATCGGCCGTGCGCTGATGAGCCAGCCGCGCCTGCTGCTGCTGGACGAACCCTCGCTCGGGCTGGCTCCGATCATCATTCAGCAGATTTTCGACACCATCGAACAGCTGCGTCAGGAAGGCATGACCATTTTCCTCGTGGAGCAGAATGCTAACCAGGCGCTGAAGCTGGCCGACCGTGGCTACGTGCTCGAAAACGGTCATGTGGTGCTCGAAGACACCGGTGACGCGCTGCTGGCCAATGAGGCGGTGCGCAGCGCCTACCTGGGCGGCTAAGTGATTGCGGGCAGCCGCTCTGGCTGCCCCTTTTTGTGCCGATCGTGCGTACATCTTCGTTTTAATTCTGTGATCGTCCTCTCTCCGCTATTGCGTAAAGTTGTTACTCTCGTCCCAGTTTTGTAGTCCCGCGCCGACTTTCCCGTCATCCGCCCGTCATATTTCTGACATATATCTATTATTAATCTGTCATTCAGCCGTGGCATGTTACTTGCCGACTCACACAGTGCGCGGAATCGCGCATCATTAAAACGGGCACAGGAAACCGATATGTCATCTACCGCATTCCGTCGTACCGCACTCAGCCTCGTGCTGGGTCTGACCTTTAGCGGCAGCGCACTGGCTGCTACCGAAATTCCGTTCTGGCACTCGATGGAAGGCGAGCTGGGCGTTGAGGTGGACTCACTGGCTAAGCGTTTTAATGAAACGCACCCGGATTACAAAATCGTACCGGCCTACAAGGGCAACTATGAGCAGAGCCTGGCCGCCGGCATCGCCGCCGTGCGCACCGGCAAAGCACCGGCGCTGCTGCAGGTGTATGAAGTGGGCACCGCCACCATGATGGCCTCAAAAGCGATCGTACCGGTGCATGAAGTGTTTAAAAATGCCGGTATCGCGATGGACCCTAAGCAGTTCGTACCTGCGGTGGCCGGTTACTACAGCGACAGCAACGGCCAGCTGATTTCGCAGCCGTTTAACAGCTCCACCCCGGTGCTGTACTACAACAAAGACGCCTTTAAGAAAGCCGGCCTGAACCCGGACCAGCCGCCAAAAACCTGGCAGGAGCTGGCGAAAGACACCGACGCGCTGCGTAAAGCGGGCATGAGCTGTGGTTACGCCAGCGGCTGGCAGGGCTGGATCCAGATTGAGAACTTCAGCGCCTGGCACGGCCTGCCGGTGGCGACCAAAAACAACGGCTTCGACGGTACCGACGCGGTGCTGGAGTTTAACAAGCCGGTGCAGGTACGCCATATCCAGCTGCTGGAGGACCTGAACAAGAAGGGTGATTTCACCTACTTCGGCCGTAAAGACGAGTCGACGTCCAAGTTCTATAACGGCGACTGCGCTATCACCACCGCCTCCTCCGGCTCGCTGGCCGACATCCGTAAGTACGCTAAATTCAACTTCGGCGTTGGCATGATGCCGTACGATGAGACCGTACCGAACGCGCCGCAGAACGCCATTATCGGCGGAGCCAGCCTGTGGGTGATGAAGGGCAAAGACGCGGCGACCTACAAGGGCGCGGCCGAGTTTATGCAGTTCCTGGCTACCCCGGAAATCGCCGCCGAGTGGCACCAGAAAACCGGCTACCTGCCGATCACTACCGCCGCCTATGAGCTGACCAAACAGCAGGGCTTCTACGACAAGAACCCGGGTGCCGATACCGCCACCCGTCAGATGCTGAACAAAGATCCGCTGCCGTTCACCAAAGGCATGCGTCTGGGCAATATGCCGCAGATCCGTACCATCGTGGACGAAGAGCTGGAAGGCGTATGGACCGGCAAGCAGACCCCGCAGGCTGCGCTGGATAACGCCGTGAAGCGTGGTAATGAGCTGCTGCGCCGTTTCGAACAGCAGACGAAGTAAGTATTCGCTGGGGCCGGAGCAATCCGGCTAACGGGCGGCAGCAATGCCGCCCGATGTGCTTTTCGGAGTTCAACTATGTCCCAACCCCGTCCCGTTTTCCGCACCAGCGCGCTACCCTATCTGTTAGTGCTGCCGCAGCTGCTGATTACCGCGATCTTCTTTCTCTGGCCGGCCGGCGAGGCGCTGTGGTACTCGCTGCAGAACCTCGATCCGTTCGGCATCTCCAGCACCTTCGTCGGGCTGGAGAACTTTAAACGGCTGTTCAGCGACCCGTACTACCTTGAGTCCTTCTGGACCACCATCAAGTTCAGCGGGCTGGTTACCGTCTGCGGTATGACCTTCTCGCTGCTGCTGGCGGCGCTGGTCGATCACGTCGTACGGCTGAAAAAACTCTACCAGACCCTGCTGCTGCTGCCCTATGCGGTGGCACCGGTGGTGGCGGCGGTATTGTGGATGTTCCTGTTTAACCCCGGCCTCGGCCTGTTCAGCCACCTGCTGAACCAGTGGGGCTACAACTGGAACTACGCGCAGAACAGCGGCCAGGCGATGTTTCTGATCGTTCTGGCGTCGATCTGGCAGCAGATGAGCTACAACTTCCTGTTCTTCTTCGCCGCGCTGCAGTCGATCCCGAAATCGCTGGTGGAAGCCGCCGCTATCGACGGTGCCGGTCCGGTACGGCGTTTCTTCTGCCTGTCGCTGCCGCTGATTACCCCGGTGAGCTTCTTCCTGCTGGTGATTAACCTGGTCTACGCCTTCTTCGACACCTTCCCGGTGATCGATGCCGCCACCGGCGGCGGTCCGGTGCAGGCCACCACCACGCTGATCTACAAAATTTACCGTGAAGGCTTTGCCGGCCTCGATCTCTCCTCGTCTGCGGCGCAGTCGGTGGTGCTGATGCTGCTGGTGATCGTGCTGACGGTGATTCAGTTCCGCTTTGTTGAGCGTAAGGTGCGTTACCAATGATTGAGAACCGACGCGGGCTGGATATCTTCAGCCACACGCTGCTGATCTTAGGCGTGCTGACCATCCTGTTTCCGCTCTACGTGGCCTTTGTCGCCGCGACGCTGGACAACGACGCGGTATATCAGGTGCCGATGACGCTGATCCCGGGCAGCCACCTGTGGGAGAATATCAGTAAGATCTGGGTGCACGGGGTGAACGGCAACGGCCCGGCATTCAGTATGATGATGCTGAACAGCCTGCTGATGGCGCTGGCGATCACCGTCGGCAAAATCAGCGTTTCGATTCTCTCCGCCTTTGCGCTGGTGTGGTATCGCTTCCCGCTGCGTAACCTGTTCTTCTGGATGATCTTCGTCACTCTGATGCTGCCGGTGGAAGTGCGTATCTTCCCTACCGTGCAGGTGATCGCCGACCTGAATATGCTCGACAGCTACAGCGGCCTGACCCTGCCGCTGATGGCCTCGGCCACCGCCACCTTCCTGTTCCGCCAGTTCTTTATGTCGCTGCCGGATGAGCTGATGGAGGCAGCACGCATTGACGGCGCCAGCGCGCTGCGCTTCTTCCGCGACATCGTGCTGCCATTGTCAAAAACCAACCTGGCGGCGCTGTTTGTCATCACCTTTATCTACGGCTGGAACCAGTATCTGTGGCCGCTGCTGGTGGTGGACAGCGCCTCGCTGAGCACCGCCGTGGCGGGGATTAAAAGCATGATTAATACCAGCGGGTCGCCGACCCAGTGGAATGAAGTGATGGCAGCAATGCTGCTGACGTTGATCCCGCCGGTGATCATTGTTCTGGTTATGCAGCGCGCCTTTGTGCGTGGTCTGGTTGAGAGTGAGAAATAACGTATGGCAGGGGTAAGACTTCAGGCAGTAACCAAATCCTATGACGGCAAAATTCAGATCATTCAGCCGCTGGACGTCACCATCCAGGACGGCGAGTTTATGGTGATGGTCGGGCCGTCCGGCTGTGGCAAATCGACGCTGCTGCGCATGGTCGCCGGGCTGGAGCGGGTGACCAGCGGCGATATCTGGATTGATTCGCGACGGGTCACCGATGAAGAGCCGAAAGATCGCGGCATCGCGATGGTGTTTCAGAACTACGCGCTCTATCCGCATATGAGCGTGGAAGAGAATATGGCCTGGGGGCTGAAGATCCGCGGCATGGGCAAGGCGCAGATCCGCGAGAAAGTGCTGGAAGCCGCGCGCAGCCTTGAGCTGGAGGCACTGCTGCAGCGCCGCCCGCGCGAGCTGTCCGGCGGCCAGCGCCAGCGCGTGGCGATGGGGCGTGCCATCGTGCGTGAACCGGCGGTATTCCTGTTTGATGAGCCGTTATCCAACCTTGACGCCCGCCTGCGGGTGCAGATGCGCCTTGAGCTGCAGCAGCTGCACCGCCGCCTGAACACCACCAGCCTGTACGTGACCCACGATCAGGTTGAAGCAATGACCCTTGCCCAGCGGGTGATGGTGATGAACAAAGGCGTGCTGGAGCAGCTGGGCACGCCGGTGGAGATCTACGAGCGCCCGGCCACCCGATTTGTCGCCAGCTTTATCGGCGCCCCGGCGATGAACCTGCTGGACGGTCAGCTGAGCGATGACGGCCTGAGTTTTGCCCTTAAGGGCGGTTTCAGCCTGCCGCTGGGGTCGCTGGAGGCCAGTGCCGCCCGCCGGGCGTTGACCGTTGGGGTAAGGCCGGAGCATATTGACGTCTCAACGCAGCAGGAAGGCGGTATTCCGCTGGTGGTGGAAACGCTGGAGATGCTCGGTGCTGACAACCTGGCGCACGGCCGCTGGGGCAGCAGTAAAATGGTGGTACGCCTGCCGCACTCGGTGCGTCCGAAACCGGGGACTACACTGTGGCTTCGCCTGTCGCCGCAGTCGTGCCACTACTTTGACGCCAACGGACAACGGATAGAATGATATGAATAACTGGCCTTATCCTCCGATCGTCGCCCATCGCGGCGGCGGCAAGCTGGCCCCGGAAAACACGCTGGCAGCGATTGACCTCGGTGCCCGGCTCGGGCACCGGATGATCGAATTTGACGCCAAGCTGTCGCAGGACGGTGAAATTTTCCTGCTGCATGACGACACGCTGGACCGCACCAGCAACGGCTGGGGCATCGCCGGCGAGCTGCCGTGGGAAAAACTGCTGCAGCTCGATGCTGGCGAGTGGTTCAGCGGCGCGTTTGCCGGTGAGCGGCTACCGACGTTGTCGCAGGTCGCTGACCGCTGCCGTCAGCATCAGATCGCGGCGAATATCGAGATTAAGCCGACATCCGGCCACGACGTGATCACCGGCCGGGCGATTGCGCTGGCGGCACGCCAGCTGTGGCAGGGGCAGACGTTACCGCTGCTGTCATCCTTCTCATACCGCGCGCTGGAAGCGGCGATGGAGGCGGCACCGGCGCTGCCGCGCGGGCTGTTGCTTGACGAGTGGGATGAGAACTGGCCGGAGATGACCCGGGCGCTGGAGTGCGTATCCATTCACCTCAATCACAAGCTGCTGGATGCCGAACGGGTGGCGCTGCTGAAGCAGGCCGGGCTGCGTATTCTGGTCTATACCGTCAACAAACCGGAGCGGGCGCGCCAGCTGCTGCAGTGGGGCGTGGACGCCATCTGCACCGACCGCATTGATATTATTGCTGCGGATTTCGTCTGATACGGGCAACTGGCCTGGCAGACGCGATCTCTGGTGACGGCGGGTTTGCAGCCTGCTGCGTTATCTGTGCCGGGCAGGCTGCCCCCGTCGCGATCTGCCGCGAATCAATATTTGCCTGCGCCACCAGTCTGCTGCTGCCCCGGCTGGGATTTGATTACCCGCTGCGAGGCGCTGTCGCGCTGCTCCTGAATCTTACGCTGCAGATCCTGCTGCTGGCGTTGCTGATCCTGTTGCAGCTTCAGCTTCTGCTGCGACTGCTGATTCTGCATGCTTTGCTGCACGTTGCGGGTGCTCGGATTGTAGCCGGGCTGGTTCGGGTTATTGCTGTTGTTTAACATGTTCGCCATCCCGCTCAGCGGCACGACAGCGGCAAAAATCACTAACCATTTCGTTGTCATCTTCATTGGGATTCCTCCGTGTTACTCGCTTAATTTTATGTTATCCGCCGGGAAGAGGCTCCAGGAGTGCTCCTGAATTACGCTAATGTTCGCGAGACGTCCATTTATGTGCTTAGTTATCAATGGCAAACCCAACGTAAATAACATTAAAGGATGTAACAATGGACAGAAAAGTTAGCTTCAGGCGGCTGTCAGGGTCGTTGCTGGCCGGTTTACTGCTGTGGCAGGGGGCGGTGGCGGCACCGACCGCGCCGCCGGTTTCCTACGGCGTCAGCGCCGATACTTTTCACCCGGTGCGGGCGCAGCACGGCATGGTGGCCTCGGTAGATGCCACGGCGACTAACGTGGGGGTGAAGATTTTAGAGCAGGGCGGTAACGCGGTGGATGCGGCGGTGGCGGTGGGTTTTGCGCTGGCGGTGACGCACCCGCAGGCGGGTAATATCGGCGGCGGTGGCTTTATGATGCTGCGCACCGCGGCCGGTAACACCACCGCCATCGATTTCCGCGAGATGGCACCGGTGCGCGCCAGCCGCGACATGTTCCTCGGCGCAGACGGCAACGCCGACAGTAAAAAATCGCTGACCTCGCACCTGGCGTCCGGCGTGCCGGGCACGGTGGCCGGTTTTGCGCTGGCAAATAAAGAGTACGGTACGCTGCCGCTCAGCGCCCTGATTAAACCGGCGCTGGAGCTGGCGCGTCAGGGTATCGTGGTCAATGATTCGCTGGCCGATGACCTTAATTTGTACGGTAAAGAGGTGCTGCTTAACCACCCAAACAGTAAGGCGATCTTCTTTAAAGCGGACGGTACGCCGTATCTGAAAGGCGAAACGCTGGTGCAGAAGCGGCTGGCGCACAGCCTGGAGCTGATTGCAAAGCAGGGGCCGGACGCATTCTATAAGGGTGAGATTGCCGATCAGATCGCCGCAGAGATGGCGGAGCACGGCGGGCTGATTAGCAAGACTGACCTGGCGAATTATCGCGCGGTGGAGCGTAAGCCGGTCAGCGGCACCTATCGCGGCTACGAGGTGTTCTCAATGCCGCCGCCGTCTTCCGGCGGTATTCATATCGTGCAGATCCTCAATATCCTGGAAAACTTTGATCTGGCGAAGATGGGCTTTGGCAGCGCCGATGCGATTCAGGTGATGGCCGAGGCGGAGAAGTACGCCTATGCCGACCGTTCCGAGTACCTTGGCGATCCGGAGTTTGTAAAGGTGCCGACCCAGGCGCTGACCAGCAAGGCCTACGCTAAGTCGCTGGCGCAGCAGATCGATCTGGCGAAGGCGCGGCCGTCGTCTGAGATCAAGCCGGGCAAGCTGGCACCTTATGAGAGTGACCAGACCACCCACTTCTCGGTGGTGGATAAGGACGGCAACGCGGTGGCGGTGACCTATACGCTGAACACCAACTTCGGCAGCGGTATTGTGGCGGGTGACAGCGGCATTCTGCTGAACAATCAGATGGACGATTTCTCCGCCAAGCCGGGCACGCCGAACGTTTACGGGCTGGTCGGTGGGGAAGCCAACGCGGTGCAGCCGCATAAGCGTCCGCTGTCGTCGATGTCACCAACGATTGTGGCTAAAGACGGTAAGACCTGGCTGGTGACCGGCAGCCCGGGCGGCAGCCGTATTATCACGACCGTGCTGCAGATGGTGGTGAACAGCGTCGATTTTGGGATGAACGTGGCGGAAGCGACCAGCGCGCCGCGCTTCCATCATCAGTGGCTGCCGGATCAGCTGCGGGTGGAGAAGGGTTTTAGTCCGGATACGCTGAAGCTGCTGGCGGAGAAGGGGCAGAACGTGAAGGTGCAGTCGGCGATGGGCAGCACCCAGAGCATTATGCTGGGGCCGGACGGCACGCGTTACGGTGCGTCTGACCCGCGTACGCCGGATGATTTAACGGCGGGGTACTGACTTTATCTTTGGAGCCGGGTCGCTTCGGGGCAGGTCGCTTCAGGTGCGGGTCGCTTCGGGGGCAGGTGCCCGGCTTATCGGGGTTATCCGGATCGCGGACACGCTATGAATACGTCCGTGTGCGCTCGGCGGCGCGCGTCCCTGCGCGCCGACGGTCCGCTAACCCGGATAACCCCGATTGCCCGTAATTTTCTGTGTTGCTGCCTTAAACCCCTCAAGACCTCATAACTCAGCATGCGCATGGTTTTTTCCAAAGCGATGCAATAGCTGGAAGGGGAGGTCGTTGGTGAACAGGTTAGCCGGGCGTTCTGTCGCCAACGGCCGACCTCACCCCAGGAGCCGCAGCGACCAAACCTCCGGACACGCAGTAACGCCATTTTCCGGCACCTTAGTCAGGGTTTAAACCGCGCCATATACAGGGCGTCCACCTGCTGGCCGTTGCGGATGGCGAAGCGGCGGGCGCGGCCTTCGGTTTCGAAGCCGAATTTTTCGTATAAGCGGACGGCGGCCGGGTTGTCGGCGAATACCGTCAGCTCAACGCGATCCACACCCAGCCAGTTGTCGCACAGATCCAGTATCGCGCGCATTAGCGCGCTGGCTACGCCTTTACCGCGCTGCTGCACGTCCACGCCGATGCCGAAGCTGGCCGTATGGCGGCGGCGGGCGGGGCCGTTAATGTACACGGTGGCCTGGCCTGCTACTTTACCGTCGATGCAGGCGACCAGCATCTGCGTGCCGTCCGGGATTGCGGCGAGCTTTTCGCGCCATTTCATTAGCGAGGGATGAGGGAGCTGTAGCGTGTCGCTGTAGGTTTCTGGCTGGCCATAGAGCGCCTGCAGGGCTTCGGCATCTTCCGGGACCACGTGGCGAACGGTTATCTCACTCATTTTTCCTCTCCGTAGTTAATGAAATCCTCTTTAAAATCAGGGTTTTTAATTGACAGATCAAGCAAAAAAACTTCGGGAAAGGGCTTTACAGGTGCGAATGATAATGATTATTATTGTCATGCGTTTTCAGCAGGGCTCACGGTCCGGGCTGGAAAGCACGACATTGCTCACATTGCTTCCAGGATTTACTTAGCCAGCTCGGGTGCTGGCTTTTTTTTGCCTAAATCTCCCGCCACTCATTACTTACTGCTCACTGCTCACTGCTCACTGCTTACTGCTTACTGCTTACTGCTTACTGCTTACTGCTTACTGCTTACTGCTTACTGCTTACTGCTTACTGCTTACAGTTTGTACTTACTAATCCTTGCTCACTACGCCACTACGCCACCGCCCACCGCCAACCGCCAACCGCCAACCGCCAACCGCCAACCTTCCACCGTTCGCTATTTGCCATTTGCCGTTCAACACCTGGGATCCTCACACTCGCAGTTTTCCTGATGTGCCTGCTGAAACTTACTCGAATATTTTGAACAGAGGAGACAATTTTGTCCGCTATCAACGGCGGTGAATCAGGTTCAGACTACGTCTAAACATTGAGGAGAACTGAATATGATTTTCTTACGCAAAGCACAAGATCGCGGTCACGCTAACCATGGCTGGCTGGACAGCTACCACACCTTTTCTTTCGCTAACTACTACGACGCCAACTTTATGGGCTTCTCGGCGCTGCGGGTGATTAACGAAGACGTGATCGACGCGGGCCAGGGCTTCGGCACCCATCCGCACAAAGACATGGAAATCCTGACCTACGTGCTTTCCGGCACCGTAGAGCACCAGGACAGCATGGGCAACAAGGAGCAGATCCCGGCGGGTGAGTTCCAGATTATGAGCGCCGGTACCGGCGTGCGTCACTCTGAGTACAACGCCAGCAAAGAGGTGCCGCTGCACCTGTACCAGATCTGGATCATTCCGGAGAAAACCGGCATCGAGCCGCGTTACGCACAGCGCCGCTTCGACGACGTGCAGGGCCGCCAGCTGGTGCTGTCGCCGGACGCCCGTGACGGTTCGCTGAAGGTGTTCCAGGATATGACGCTGTCGCGCTGGGCGCTGAAAGCCGGTGAAGAGGGGCAGTTTGACGTGGCCGACACCCGCCGCATCTGGATCCAGGTGGTAAAAGGTGACGTTACCGTTAACGGTGAAAGCGCCGGTACCAGTGATGCCTTCGCCATCTGGGACGAAAAAACCGTGGCGATTACCGCCAGCAGCGATGCGGAAGTGTTGATCTTTGATCTGCCGCCGGTGTGATTATATGGCGTTAAATGGCGTGTCGGCCGGATTATCGCAGTCAGACCGGCACGCCATCCGCCAGGATTCTCCCGGGTATGGCCGCCATCCGTCAGGTCGGGAGGCGGGCCGCAACGTTAACTCCATCACACTTTGGGCGCGGTTTACCGCGCCCTTTCTCTTTTTGTAACGGTCTTTGATACACTCAGCGGCATATTTCCGTAACCGCCGTTGGGCCTGATGAAGAAAAAAAGACCGGTACTACAGGATGTTGCCGATCGCATCGGTATCACCAAAATGACCGTTAGCCGCTACCTGCGCAACCCCGATCAGGTCTCTGCCGCGCTGCGTGACAAGATCGCGGCGGCGCTGGACGAGCTGGGCTACATCCCTAACCGCGCGCCGGATATGCTCTCCAACGCCACCAGCCGGGCGATCGGCGTGCTGCTGCCCTCGCTGACCAACCAGGTGTTTGCCGACGTGCTGCGCGGCATCGAGACCGTTACCGATGCGGCGGGCTATCAGACCCTGCTGGGCCACTTCGGCTACAGCCCGGAGAAGGAGGAGCTGCAGCTGCGCTCGCTGCTGGGCTGGAACATCGACGGCCTGATCCTCACCGAACGCACCCACACCGCCGCCAGCCTGCGGATGATTGAAACCGCCGGTATCCCGGTGATCGAGATGATGGACTCGGTATCGCCGTGCCTGGATATGGCGGTCGGTTTTGATAACGTCGAGGCGGCACGGCAGATGACGCGGGCGATCCTCGATAAGGGCCACCGCCATCCGGTTTATCTCGGCGCGCGGCTGGACGAGCGCACGCTGCTGAAAGAACAGGGCTACCGGCAGGCTATGCAGGAAGCCGGGCTGGAGCCAATGACGGTGATGATGGAAGCGGCCTCCTCGTTCTCTGCCGGGGCGATGCTGATGTGCGAAGCACAGCGGCGCTATCCGCAGGTGGATAGTCTGTTCTGTACCAACGATGACCTGGCGGTGGGCGCGCTGTTTGAGTGCCAGCGTCAGGGGCTTAAGGTGCCAGAACAGATGGCGATCGCCGGCTTCCACGGCCACGATATCGCCCAGGCGATCAATCCGCCGCTGGCGACGGTGCAGACGCCGCGTGAGCGGATGGGGCAGGAGGCCGCCCGGCTGCTGCTGGCGCGTATTGCCGGCGAAGCCGTAAGTGATAAGCCTGTTGATGTCGGCTTTACCATTTCAGCGGGTGGCAGTATCTGACCTGGAGTGGCTGACGAACCGGGCCGCCGGGACGGGATAAAGTAGGTTAACGTTCGGTCAGATTGTCCGGTCTGTGGCTGCTGACAGCGGCAAACCTCTAACAGACTGCCGGCTGCTTATGAGCGGTTTGCACCTGGCAGCACCCTAAGTTATCCCTTCGTGCCCCTTGCCGGTTAATTCTCTCCATTTTTTGAACCTCCTCACAATTACCAGCTTTTTACGCGCCAGCTGTTGCCATACTTCTTACACCACCAGACAATGTTACCGATAACAAGTTACCGATAACAAACCTAACTCTTCCACCTGTACCCGATAAACGGAGTGACTACCATGACAACAGCTTCCGTCGCCAATCACGTGTTTGTGCTGATGGGCGTCTCCGGCAGCGGCAAATCCGCCGTGGCCAACGCCGTCGCCCATGAGCTGAAAGCCGCCTTTCTTGACGGCGATTTTCTGCATCCGCGCGCCAATATCGAAAAGATGTCGCAGGGGCACCCGCTGAATGACGACGACCGTAAGCCGTGGCTGCAGGCGATTAACGATGCCGCTTTCGCCATGCAGCGCACCAACGACGTGTCGCTGATCGTCTGTTCGGCGCTGAAAAAGCACTACCGCGATATCCTGCGCGACGGCAACCAGAACCTCTCCTTTGTCTATCTGAAGGGCGATTTCGACACCATTGAGTCACGTCTGCGCGCGCGCAAAGGCCACTTCTTTAAGCCGCAGATGCTGGTCACCCAGTTCGCCACGCTGGAAGAGCCGGGCCGGGATGAGCAGGACGTGCTGGTCGTCGATATTAATCAGTCGCTGGAAGAGGTGATTGCCGCCACCCTGAAGACCATTGACGGCGCGATCAACAACAATAAGTAGGATGTAATGAGTACTGCAACACTGGTGTTAACGGCAGCAGGGTCGGTGTTACTGCTGCTGTTTTTAGTGATGAAAGCCCGCATGCACGCCTTTGTGGCGCTGATGCTGGTCTCGGTCGGAGCCGGCCTGTTCTCCGGCATGCCGCTGGATAAAATTGCCGACACCATGCAGAAAGGCATGGGCGGCACCCTCGGCTTCCTCGCCATTGTCGTTGCCCTGGGGGCGATGTTTGGCAAAATCCTGCATGAAACCGGCGCAGTGGATCAGATCGCCATCCGCATGCTGAAAACCTTTGGCGAAAGCCGCGCGCACTATGCGATGGGCATTGCCGGTCTGATCTGCGCGCTGCCGCTGTTTTTTGAAGTGGCGGTGGTGCTGCTGATCAGCATCGCCTTCGCCGTGGCCCGCCGCACCGGCGATAACCTGGTGAAGCTGGTGATCCCGCTGTTTGCCGGCGTCGCGGCCGCGGCCGCGTTCCTGCTGCCTGGCCCGGCCCCGATGCTGCTGGCCTCGCAGATGCACGCCGACTTTGGCTGGATGATCCTGCTGGGGCTGTGCGCGGCCATTCCGGGAATGCTGATTGCCGGGCCGCTGTTTGGCCGCTTTATCAGCCGCCACGTGCAGTTCACGCCGCCGGAGGAGAGCGAACACCCGGAGTTTGACGAAAGCAAGCTGCCGTCATTTGGCTTCAGCCTGGCGCTGATCCTGTTCCCGCTGCTGCTGGTCGGGCTGAAAACCATCGGCGCGCGCTTTACCGAACCCGGTTCCCGCCTGTATGAGTGGCTGGAGTTTATCGGCCATCCGTTTACCGCCATTCTGCTGGCCTGTCTGGTGGCGATCTATGGCCTGGCCTACCGCCAGGGCATGGATAAAGAGCGGGTGATGCAGATTTGCGGCGCGGCGCTGCAGCCCGCCGGGATAATCCTGCTGGTGATCGGCGCGGGCGGCGTGTTTAAACAGGTGCTGGTCGACTCCGGCGTTGGCCCGGCGCTGGGCAATGCGCTGACCGGTGCCGGGATGCCGGTCGCGGTTGCCTGCTTTGTGCTGGCCGGAGCGATTCGCGTGATTCAGGGCTCGGCGGTCGTCGCCTGCCTGACCACCGTCGGGCTGATTATGCCGGTGATTGAGCCGCTGCATTACTCCGGCGCGCAGATGGCCGCGCTGTCGATCTGCATCGCCGGCGGCTCGATTATCATCAGCCACGTCAACGATGCCGGTTTCTGGCTGTTTGGCCGCTTTACCGGTGCCACCGAGGCGCAGACGCTGAAAACCTGGACGCTGATGGAGACCATTCTGGGCACCGTCGGCGCGGTGACCGGGATGATCGCCTTCGAACTGCTGTCATAACGCCCGGCCGATCGCTTCCGGGGCGGGAATCTCCTCCCGCTCCGGAGGACGTTTACATGCGCTTTCCTCGCAAAATCGCCGCTTTTTCTGCCCGTTATAAGCAACTCTGCTAAAAATATTCACCTAATCGATTTAATTCACTTGCCACTTTGGCTGCACATTGTAAGGTTTAGCCTGACTCTTTTTCTTCAACTCTTATCAGGCGTTTCTGTCGCAGTCAGGTAGCCTGAAGCAGGTGCAAAATGAAATCTGTTGGTTTAGTAGGTTGGCGTGGCATGGTGGGCTCGGTGCTGATGCAGCGCATGAGCGAAGAGCGCGATTTTGATGCGGTGCGCCCGGTATTTTTCTCCACCTCGCAGCATGGCCAGGCCGCGCCGGCGTTCGGCGGCCAGTCTGCCGGTACGCTGCAGGATGCGTTTGATATCGAGGCGCTCAAGGCGCTGGATATTATTATCACCTGCCAGGGCGGCGACTACACCAGCGACGTTTATCCTAAACTGCGCGCTGCCGGCTGGCAGGGCTACTGGATCGATGCCGCCTCTACGCTGCGCATGGAAGAGGATGCGATCATTATCCTCGATCCGGTCAACCATCAGGTGATTCAGGACGGGCTGAACAACGGCATTAAAACCTTCGTTGGCGGTAACTGTACCGTCAGCCTGATGCTGATGTCACTGGGCGGCCTGTTTGCGAATAATCTGGTCGAGTGGGCGTCCGTTGCTACTTATCAGGCGGCCTCCGGCGGCGGCGCACGCCATATGCGTGAGCTGCTGGCGCAGATGGGCCAGCTGCACGGCCACGTGGCGGCGGAACTGAACAATCCGGCTTCTGCGATCCTCGACATCGAGCGTAAGGTCACTGAACTGAGCCGCGCGGGCGCGTTGCCGGTGGACAACTTTGGCGTGCCGCTGGCCGGCAGCCTGATCCCGTGGATCGACAAGCAGCTGGAAAACGGGCAGAGCCGTGAAGAGTGGAAGGGGCAGGCAGAAACGAACAAGATCCTGCGTCCTGCTGGCCTGATCCCGGTTGATGGCCTGTGCGTGCGCGTTGGTGCGCTGCGCTGCCACAGCCAGGCGTTTACCCTGAAGCTGAAAAAAGACGTGCCGCTGGCCGAGATCGAGCAGCTGCTGGCGTCTCATAACGACTGGGTGAAAGTGATCCCTAACGACCGTGAAATCACCATGCGTGAGCTGACGCCGGCCGCCGTAACCGGTACCCTGAGCACCCCGGTTGGCCGCCTGCGCAAGCTGAACATGGGGCCGGAGTATCTCTCGGCCTTTACCGTTGGCGATCAGCTGCTGTGGGGTGCCGCTGAACCGCTGCGCCGTATGCTGCGTTTACTGGTGGATTAATCCCAGGCTGCCTCCGCCTGCTGGCGGGGGCAGCGATCCTCAGTCATCCCGTTCGTTATGCCTTCGCTTCGCCTCCTGTCGCTTTTTACTCTCCGGTTGTTGTTGCCCCAGAAAACGATATTTCGGTTCTTCAATTCGTTGCCGCCAGCCCGGTGAGCACAGCCAGAACAGCAGTGAAATCACCAGAAACACGGACATAACCAGTACCACAACAGTTAACATCAGTTTCTCCTGAATTAGCGTTGCACGGTGGATGGCTGCTCTGACGTATGCAGAGAGCGGATATAACGGGCAAGGTCGGCACGCTGTTCAGCACTGAACTGCGGAAAAGGCGGCATGGCGCTACCGGGTATACCGTTTCTCACTACCCGGTCAATTTCGGCCATATCCGGCTGCAGATGCAGGAAATTAAACGGTGCCGGCGCGTACAGCGCTGCCGACGGGCCTTTGCCATCGCCATTGATCCCGTGGCAGGTGGTACAGTTTTCGGCATACAGCGTCGCTCCCTGCGCAATGCTGGCAGCAAGCAGCGGTGATGCCGAAACCGTCGCCTTCTGCTGTTGCCTGTCGCGGAGCCAGGCGTAAACATCGGCTACCTGCTGCGGCGACAGGTCGCGCCAGGCGGGCATCGCGCTGCCTGCCACGCCGTTATGCAGGATCGCGGCAAAGGCCTGTGGATCATAGTTAAAGGCAGTGAGATTCGCCGGTGCTGGGCGCAGGCTTGTCGCTGCCAGCGTCTGACCGTCGGCCTCGCCGCCGTGGCAGGCGCTGCAGTAATGGCTCCAGACCCGCTGTCCGTTGTGGGCATTACCCGGCGGAAGCGGCAGACCGGCCTGTACGCTGCCGGATACTGCCGGGATCGGGCGTGACGGATTGGCATAGCGCTGCCCGGCCTCTGCGGTTTGCGCCTTTTCCTGCTCATCCCGCGCACGACCCAGCGTGCGCAGATACGCTACCAGCGCACGCGCATCGTTGCCTGGCCGCGCCGCGCTGCCGTCAAACATCCACGGATAAGCTGGCATCACCGAACCGGAGACCACCGCCCGCGGGTTATACAGATGGGCGTACTGCCAGTCGTCGCTGCGCACGCCGCTTTCCCGCGCCAGGTCGGGGCCGATACGGCGGGTGCCCCACAGCTGCGGTGAGTCATAGCGGGTTTCCCAGGCTTCGGTTGACGGGCCAAAGCGCCGCCGGTCTTCCGGCGTAAAGCGTACCTGCTGAGTGTGGCAGTAAGCGCAGCCCTGCGCGGCATAGATCTGCCGCCCGCGCCACTCCTCGCCGGTATAAGGCACGTTGCTGACCGGCGAATTCTGCACGATCGATTTGTCCAGCCGCATTCCGGGCAGTACGCCGAGGACGATCACCGACAGACAGAAAAACACTACCCCGGCGATAAACATCACCGCCAGCGAAAACGAGAATAACCCGCCTGAATCACGCTTGTTCATCGTGCCTCCCTGGCATTGTCTTCAGTCGGTTTGCCTGCCATTGCCGCAATCAGAAAACCAAAGCCCAGCAGGATCGGCAGGCCGGAGATCGCGCGGATCCACCACCAGGGCATCGACATCCTTACCGAGTCCATCCACGGTTGTGTGGTCGCCCACATCCTGCCCTGCATAATGCCGATAACCGACAGATCGACCACCATCAGCATCAGCCCGCCAAAGATCAGCCAGAATGCCCGGTTAGCGTGGCGGGGGTGGTAGCGCAATCCCGTCAGGTTTTGCCAGATATGCAGCAGGGTGCCGGTGGCGATAAAGCTGGCAAAGCCCAGCATGGCTAAGTGCGAATGACCAATCACCCAGTCGGTAAAGTGAATCGTGCGTTGTACCGGCATCAGCGCCTGCAGCGCCCCCTGTACACTGACCACCAGGTAGAACACCACGCCCACCCAGATGAAGCGCAACGCCACGTTCTGACGCGCCAGCTTCCAGCTACCGTCCAGCGATCGCAGCAGGTTATACACCACCATGATGACGTCGCAGCCCAGCAGCAGCGAGGCGGCGATGGCCGCTTTCTGGGTGTCCATCGGGATGGCGGAGTAGACGTAATGGTGGGTGCCGTTCAGCGGATAAACAAAGAACAGGATCCAGAACCCGAGCATGGAGATAAAGTGGCTGTAAATCGGTTTACCGGTGGTCGCCGGGATCACGTAGTAGGCCATCGCCAGGATAAAAGGGGTGACCAGCAGCCCGACCGCGTCATGTATCCACAGGCCGCTAAAGGCGGCACCTACGGCTCCCGGGGTAAATTCCGGCACCAGGCTGCCCATCGGAAACGCCAGCGCGCTGAACACTGCGCCGCCAAGAATATACCAGGCCGAAATATAGAGGCGGTGGCGTTCAGGCCCGACGATCAGCGGCCATAAGAACTGCACCACCATCAGCATCAGGCACAGCTCGGTCACGGCGTTGATCGCCAGCGGGAATTCGGTCCACTCCAGCGGTTTGATCGCCAGCAGACGCTGCGGCAGATTTGCCTCAATCAGAATCCAGCCGGGCAGCACCTGGCCGACGTTCCACAGGATAAACAGCGCCCAGCCAAGCCGGGCACTGAAAACGTCACGACCGGCCAGACGCGGCGTGGCGAAATAGAGAAAGGCAAGAAAGCCGTTGCCCAGCCAGCCAAACATAATCCCCTGCGTATGGTCGTAGCGCAGCAGACCCCAGGTTGCCGATGGCGTATTCGTCAGAAAGTCCGGCAGGACAAACTTAAGTGCCACCACCAGGCCACACAGCCCGGAAATGACCAGCGTGGCCAGCGCAGCATACCCATGTGCGCGGGTCAGTGCCGTTGAAACAGCGCAGCGAGGGGAATGTTCCCCCTCAGCCGTTATTAAAGCGTTCATTAATGTTTATCGTCCTTGTTATTCAGACGGCCACCTGGCGGCGGTGATGCACTGCCCAGCACCGAGCCGTTGACCTCTTTTCCATACATTGAACTGGCCGAGTGGTGATACTTCTCACGCGTTTCCGCGACAGAGCCGGTAAATCGCGGATCCTGGGGCCGATCCTGGCTATCCATAAACAGCGCTACATCCCAGGCCTGCTGAGTGGTAAGGGTGTTGCCCTGACTGTAGGGCATATTGGCACGGATAAAGGCCGCTGCGTTTTTGATGCTGCCCATACCGGCACCCCAGTTAAACGACTTCTCGCCCCACAGCGCCGGGAAGGTCATATTGCCGCGGTTATCCTGCTGGCCGGAACCGTCCTGCGCATGGCACAAGGCACAGCGCTGGGTATAAACCTGCTCACCACGCGCGTAATCTGCGGGCAGGGCGGGTTTAGCCAGTCTGGTAAAACCGCGCCCGGGAGCATTCGGATCCAGCGCCTGGCCTTTTGCCAGCCACCAGGCATAGCTTTCCAGCGCCACCAGTTCAGGACTGCCCAGCGGTGGCGCTTTGCCATTCATGCTGAAGCGGAAGCAGCCCTGCAGGCGCTCCTGGAAGCTGTTAACGTGGTGGTTCTTGGAACGGTAGGCGGGATAGGCCATCCAGGCCGCCCACAGGGGGGCCGAGCCGGCTTTGGTGCCGCTTTCAAGGTGGCAGTTGCTGCAGGTCAGAGAATTACCGACATAGTTCGCGGCATAACGGGCCGGATTGTCAAAAATCAGCTTGCCGGTCGCGGCCACCTTGCCAAACTCACTGTCCGGCAGCGGGGCCTGGTTGAAGCCCTGATCCGCTGTTACCGCTTTTCCCTCCGGTTGCTTAGCGGCAGCGGTTTTCGCCGCGGGTGCAGACTGCTGCTGCCAGGATGCCAGCATAATCGTCCCACCAGCGACGATCAGAACGCCGACAATCGCAACGGCTGAGCCGGTTCTGTTCATGGTGCGACTCCTTGCGATTCAGAGGAGAGGGGAGGAAGAGGCAGGCGGGAGTAATAGCCTGCAACCTGTTTGATTTGATCCTGCGTCAGCCTGCTGGTGATGCCGGGCATCAGGTTTAGTGGGCCCGGCGGCCGTTCGCCGTTTTGCCAGGCCGTAAGCTGATTTTCCAGATACACCTCCGACTGGCCCGCCAGCGCCGGAAACTGCGTACCCACCCCGGCCCCCTGCTGGCCGTGGCAGCGGTCACAGGCGGGCAGTTGCCTGGCCGGGTAGCCTGCCGTTGCCAGCAGGTGCCCGGTGGCGAACCGCTCCCCATCCTCGCGTTTTTTGGCAACGCCCGGCAGCGCAGCATAATAGTTCGCCAGCGCCTGCCGCTGACGGTCGCTCAGTAATTTCGCCACGGGTGACATCATTACATTACGTCTTGAGCCATCAGCCAGCGCGGTTAACTGCCCGGTAAGATAAGGCACGGGCAGCCCCGCCAGCCGTGGAAATCCCACGGCGGCATTGCCTTCACCCCGCATCCCGTGGCAGCTGGAGCAGGCGGGAATACCGCTTGCGCTACCGTTAATGGCGATATCCTCTCCGCGTGTTTCACCTGCGTTGGCCAGCGCCATCTGACCTGCCAGCAGTAAAAGCAGTCCCCACAGGGAACGGACAACATGCGTCATTTTTTCACCTTTTGGTCATCGGCATTTCAGCCTTTCCAGGGTTCGAAGCCATAACGCTCAAAGATCGTCAGCGCTTCAGGTGAACGGATAAACGTAAGCCAGGCCTGCGCTGCGTCAGCATGGCGGGCATTCTTCACCATGGCACCGGCATAGACCGCGCGGGTATTTTGCGCTTCAGGAATCACCACGTGGCTGATGGGGTGGCCAGCCTGTTCCTGGAACAGGGCTTCAGACAGCCAGGTGACGCCGGCATCCGCCTTGCCCTGCATAATCCATAATGGCGTCTGACGATGGTGAATATGGGTCAGCGTGGTGGTGCCCCTGGTCTGTTTCTCGTGGTAAACCGTTTCGACCAACGACTCGCCGCCAGCCTTATGCAGGGACGCTTTTATCTGGCGTGCCACTCCCTCGAATTCAGGATTTGGCATGGCGAGCATCAGGTTCTCTTTTGCCAGATCCTGCAGGCCGCTGATGTTTTCAGGGTTATCTTTGGCCACCATGATGGTGAGATTATTGGTGACATAGGGTACGGCCGGACCCTGAAGCTTCCCTGCCGTTATGCCTTCCTGCACTTTTTTCAGGCCGGCCAGATAAACATCCGGCGGCACGTTCCAGGTCATATTACCCACGGTGACGGTGCCCCCGTTGCTCAGTTGCTGCATCAGCAGGCCGGGCGGCAGGGTTTGCCAGTAGAGTTTTCCCTGATATTGAGGATTTTTCTCTTCAAATGCCTTAACCAGCGGTGCCATAGCAAAAAAGTAATTACCGCCGACATAGAGTGAAAGTGCGGGGTTTTGCGGGTTGCCGTGAAAATCTGCGAGGTTGTCAGCATCGGGAACGGTAAATTGTAATCCGCGTTCGATAGCATCATTGTTTTTCCCGTTCTGCCAGGGTGGCGTGAAGTTATTCTCTGCCTGGCAATTCACGCTGATTAAAAAAGAAATAAATGTAAGGAAAAAAATGCGACATAAGTTCATAGTCAGTCTCCTTTTTTACAGGATGCTGTTTACAGCATCATGAATGTATATCCCTGGTGCTCAAGAACGGTGATGGTTGTCAGCGCTGAGAGTGCCAGCGTTATGCGTTTATCCAGCCACCCGTAGTCAAAATGATGTTCAGCTATCGCCTGCCCGCATACGCTGAGATGTATTCCGGCCTTTTCCAGTTCCGTAATCAACGGCAAATTAGGATTCGCCATGCCATACTGTTTTTGGTACTCCGCATCCCGCAGTACCAGCGGCGTGGCATGAGAATAAACCACCGCTTCAATATGCAGATTTTTGAGCGGCACCCCCGCAGCGACGTACAGATTGACCGTACGTGCGACGTGGTCGAGAGAGGGGTTAACCTTATCGGGTTTGTCTGCCGCTGCCGTCAGGCCGAAAACAATATGATATTGCTGGGTGGGATCGGGCTTGAAAGCACTATTGGGTAAATAATGTATTTTCCCATAATTATGGATGGTCGGGGTTTGCCAAAAATTGTCCTTATTCTCCGCCGCAAAAACGGAAGAAAACGAGATGGCAGTGACAGTAATAGCCAGTAGTGTTGTTACAACTTTACGCATAAATTTACCTCTTTTGTTTATTATTAATTTCCTGTGGACGGTGACGGGTTTGTGCGGTGGCGAACTTTAGTAATGGTTTTAACACTATGTCTATC
Organism: Erwinia sp. Leaf53; assembly: GCF_001422605.1. NCBI lineage: Bacteria > Pseudomonadati > Pseudomonadota > Gammaproteobacteria > Enterobacterales > Erwiniaceae > Erwinia > Erwinia sp. Leaf53. The sequence continues at coordinate 113,808 of NZ_LMLK01000002.1, read as the reverse complement.
GTAGCCTGTTACGCCTGATGCTACGACTTCAATTAATCAATACAAGGCATTCATTTTTATGAACCTTCATCACCTCGATATTTTTCTGAACGTCTGTTTTAGCGGCAGCCTGTCAGCCACTGCAAAAAATATGCATATCTCTCAGTCTGCATTATCCAGCGAACTTAAAATGTTTGAGGGACGTTTAGGAATAGCATTATTTGAACGCCTGCCACGGGGAATGGAACTGACATCTGCAGGTCATGTTCTGAAAAAATATGCAGAGGATCTGTTTGCCATTGCTGATAGTGCAGAGATGGCAATGCGCGAAATTGTGGATGCCCGCTCCGGACATTTGTCCATCGGTGCCAGCAATACGCCGGGCCTTTACCTGCTGCCGCCGCTGATACTGGAGTTAAAAAATAGCTATCCTGATATTGATATCACCCTGTTTATTGGCAATACCGCTCAGGTTTGCCAGGGGATGCTAGAGCGGCGTTTTGATCTGGGATTGATCGAGGGATCCCCACCCTCTGCAGACCTGCACTGGGAGGCGTTCAGCCCAGACCAACTGATCCCGGTCACCGCTGCCACCAATCCGATTTGTCAGCAGGCCAGGTTAGATGTTACCGATCTGCAACGACAAAGCCTGCTGCTGCGGGAAGAGGGCTCAGGATGCCGTGAGCAGACGCTTAACCTTACGGAGCGCTGCAATATTCGTATGCAACGTGTTATCGAATTCAATCAGACCGAAGCCATCAAGCAGGCATTGCTGGCCGGTAGCGGGATTGCCTGGCTACCAAGGCGGGGACTGGAGAATGAACTTGCATCCGGGAAGCTGGCCTGGCTGGCGGGTCTTAACCTGGATATTTCCCGCACGTTAGGTGTAGTAAGAAGAAAGAACAGCCCTGACAATCGGCTGACCGACCGACTGCTCAGTCGTTTAAAGGGGGCGGTGAGTGCTGTCTCTTAGCAACCCTGCAGGCAGATGAAAAGATTTCATCCTAATCCTTTTTTAATCGATTCCAGTATCAAAATTAATCAGTTAATGTCTGATATAAAAACAATCGTAGTGACGCTTTTTTCCGTGTCCGACGCTATTTGACACGATACCGTCATCTAAATTGAGCATTTTTAACTGCGCAGCAGGGGCAAAAGACCTAATACCCTCTGAGGGTAAGCAGGATATTTGTGATTTCTCCGCTGGCTTTAGGTACAGACTGGCTATGCTTAACATCATCGAACGGGGCTAACCTTGCCATAAGGTGTTATCAGGGCCGGCTGGGAGATGCTGATAATCAAGATGCTCCGGTTCCTCGTTCTGATTTATCAGTCGTGCGCAGGGATTTTACTATGGATTGTTCCTTTCCCCTGCGCACCTTAGGTTCAATAGAGCAGCATAGGGTTGGCTTTGTTGCCTGTCGCCCGCCATATCGGCTGCCGAACATCATGGGAAGACAGTATGCCAGAGCTCGTGGATCGACGCGTTATCAACACCTTACTCTCAGGTCACTTTGCTGACCCTTTTTCTCTACTGGGGATGCATCAGACTGAAAACGGTCTGGAGGTCCGTGCGCTGCTGCCGGATGCCAGTGAAGTGTGGGTGATCGAAACCCGCACCGGGCGTAAATGTGCTCAGCTTGAGTGCCTGGATGGACGCGGCTTTTTCAGTGCCGTGGTGCCGCGCCGTAAAAATCCCTTTCGTTATCAGCTGGCGGTTACCTGGCACGGCCAGCAGAATCTGATTGATGATGCCTACCGTTTCGGTCCGCTGCTGGCGGAAATGGACAGCTGGTTACTGGGCGAAGGTACCCATCTGCGGCCGTATGAAACCCTCGGCGCACACGCCGACGTGATCGACGGGGTGATCGGCACCCGTTTTGCCGTCTGGGCACCGAACGCGCAGCGCGTGTCGGTGGTCGGCGAGTTCAACTACTGGGATGGCCGCCGCCATCCGATGCGACTGCGCCGCGAACAGGGGATCTGGGAGCTGTTTGTGCCCGCCGCCCGTCAGGGCCAGCTGTATAAGTTTGAAATCATCGATATTCACGGCCAGCTGAAGCTGAAAGCGGACCCTTATGCCTTTGAGGCGCAGATGCGCCCGCAGACCGCCTCGATGATCTGTGGCCTGCCGGAAAAAACCACCCTGTCGCCGGAGCGGCAGCGCGCCAACGGCTTTGACGCGCCGATCTCAATCTATGAGGTGCACCTCGGCTCCTGGCGGCGTCATACCGATGATAATTTCTGGCTCAGCTACAAAGAGCTGACCGAACAGCTGGTGCCTTACGCCCGTGACATGGGCTTTACCCACCTTGAACTGCTGCCGATTAACGAGCATCCGTTTGACGGCAGCTGGGGATATCAGCCGCTGGGCCTCTACGCGCCGACCCGCCGCTTTGGTACCCGCGATGAATTCCGTGAATTTATCCGCTCAGCGCATAACGCCGGGCTGAACGTGCTGCTTGACTGGGTGCCGGGCCACTTCCCGTCGGACGACTTTGGTCTGGCGACGTTTGACGGCACCGCGCTGTATGAACACGGTAACCCGCAGGAGGGCTACCACCAGGACTGGAACACGCTGATCTATAACTACGGCCGCCGCGAGGTCAGCAACTTCCTCGCGGGCAACGCGCTGTACTGGATCGAGCGCTTCGGCATTGACGGTCTGCGCGTGGATGCGGTGGCGTCAATGATCTACCGCGACTACAGCCGCGCGGAGGGCGAGTGGGTGCCGAACTGGTACGGCGGGCGTGAGAATCTTGAAGCCATCTCCTTCCTGCGCTACACCAACCGCACGCTGGGGCAGGCCGCGCCGGGGTCAATCACCCTCGCCGAAGAGTCAACCGACTTCCCCGGCGTATCGCGACCGCAGGAGACCGGCGGGCTGGGGTTCTGGTTCAAATGGAACCTCGGCTGGATGCACGACACCCTCGACTACATGAAGCTCGACCCGATCTATCGCCGTCATCATCACCAGCTGATGACCTTTGGCATGCTCTACAACTACACCGAAAACTTCGTGCTGCCGCTGTCGCATGATGAGGTGGTGCACGGTAAGCGCTCGATCCTCGACCGCATGCCGGGGGACGCGTGGCAGAAGTTCGCTAACCTGCGCGCCTACTATGGCTGGATGTTTGGCTTCCCCGGCAAGAAGCTGCTGTTTATGGGCAATGAATTTGCTCAGGGGCGCGAGTGGAACCACGACAGCAGCCTCGACTGGCATCTGCTGGAGGGCGAGGATAACTGGCACAACGGCGTGCAGCGGCTGGTGCGCGACCTGAACCACACCTACCGGGCGCACCCGGCGCTGCACCAGCTCGACTTTGACCCGGCGGGCTTTGAGTGGCTGGTGGTGGATGACTTCGATAACTCGGTCTTTGTCTTTGTACGCCGCGACCGCGACGGCAATGAGCTGATCGTGGCCAGCAACTTTACGCCGGTACCGCGCTACGACTATCGCTTCGGCGTTAACGGCGCGGGCAGCTGGCGCGAGGTGCTGAACACCGATTCCGGCCACTACCACGGCAGCAACAACGGCAATCTGGGCAGCATTCACACCGACGAGATCGGCAGCCATCAGCGCAGCCACTCGCTCAGCCTGACGCTGCCGCCGCTCTCCACGCTGTGGCTGGTGCGGGAGGCCTGACGCCATGATGCCGATTCGTCCGGGAGATCCGCAGCCGCTGGGTGCCAGCTATAACGGCAGAGGCATCAACTTTACCCTGTTTTCTCAGCATGCTGAGCGCGTCGAGCTGTGCCTGTTTGATGAGCAGGGGATTGAGACGCGCGTGGATTTACCGGCACGAAGCGGCGATATCTGGCACGGTTTTATCCCGGCGCTGCGCCCCGGTCAGCGCTACGGATACCGCGTACACGGGCGCTGGGCACCGCAGCAGGGGCTGCGTTTTAACCCCGCTAAGCTGTTGCTGGACCCGGCCGCCCGCGCGGTGGAGGGGGAAGTCAGCGACGACCGACGCTTTTACAGCGGTGACGCGGCACCCGACCCGGCAGATACCGGCAGCATTGCGCCGAAAGGCGTGGTGCTGGCGGATGATTTTGACTGGGAAGATGACCAGCCGCCGCGGGTGCCCTGGGGCAGTACGGTGATTTTTGAAGCCCACGTGCGCGGCCTGACCCGGCTGCATCCGGACATCCCGGAGCCGCTGCGCGGCAGCTATGCGGCGCTGGGCCACCCGGTGATGATCGACTACTTCACCCGGCTGGGGATCACCACGCTGGAGCTGTTGCCGGTGGCCTGTTTTGCCAGCGAGCCGCGCCTGCTGCGCATGGGGCTGGATAATTACTGGGGCTACAACCCGCTGGCCTGCTCGGCTCTGCATCCCGGCTATGCCTCAGGGCCTGACGCCCGGCAGGAGTTTCAGCAGGCGGTGAAGGCGCTGCACGCGGCGGGGATCGAAGTGATCCTCGACGTGGTGTTTAACCATACCGCCGAGCTGGAACAGAGCGGGCCAACGCTTTCGCAGCGTGGCGTGGATAACGCCAGCTACTACTGGCTGGAGCCGGGTGGCGACAACAGCAACTGGACCGGGTGCGGCAATACGCTGAACCTCAGCCATCCGCAGGTGATGGCCTGGGCACTGGACTGCCTGCGCTACTGGGTGGAAGAGTGCCATATTGACGGCTTCCGCTTTGACCTGGGCACGGTGATGGGGCGCACGCCGGAGTATCGGCAGGATGCGCCGCTGTTTCAGGCGATCGCCGCCGATCCGCTGCTGTCACAGTGCAAGCTGATCGCCGAGCCCTGGGATATTGGCCCGGGGGGCTATCAGGTTGGTAACTTCCCGCCGCCGTTTGCCGAGTGGAACGACCATTTCCGTGATGCCGCGCGCCGTTACTGGCTGCACGGATCGCTGTCCAACGGCGAGTTCGCCCGCCGCTTTGCTGCCTCCAGCGATCTGTTCCAGCGTGACGGCCGTTTACCTTCCGCCAGCATCAATCTGGTCACTGCCCATGACGGTTTTACCCTGCGTGACCTGGTGAGCTTCAGTCGTAAGCATAATGAAGCAAACGGTGAGGACAACCGGGACGGCAGTGACAATAATTTCAGCCACAATCACGGTTTTGAAGGGCTGAATGCGCCATTACTGGTGGCAGAGCATCGCCGCCGCAGCGTGCATGCGCTGCTGACCACGCTGCTGCTGTCACAGGGAACGCCGATGCTGCTGGCCGGCGACGAGCGCGGCCACAGCCAGCACGGTAATAACAACGCCTACTGCCAGGATAACCCGCTGACCTGGTTTGACTGGCGCAGGCACGATAACGGTCTGTTTGCTTTTACCGCTGCGCTAATCCATCTGCGCCGCAGAATTCCGGCGCTGCAGCAGGACCGCTGGTGGCAACCCGGCGATGGCAATGTGGAGTGGCTGAACGACCAGGGGCAGCCGCTTGCGGATGAACAGTGGCAGCAGGGTGAACACCGCCTGCAGATCCGCCTTTCGCAACGCTGGCTGATAACGATCAATGCAACAGAATCGGTGTGTGACCAGGTACTGCCAGAAGGACGTTGGTATGCCATTCCTCCTTTTGCCGGGGAAGATAATCCCATCGTGTCAACGGTCTGGCATGGGGGCGCGCACGGCGTGTGTGTGTTCCATCATCAATCATAAAGGGAGTCAGACATGGTCAAATTAGAACGAAACGATCCGCTGATGCTGGCACGTCAACTGCCCACCCAGACGGTCGCGCTGATCCTTGCCGGGGGCCGCGGTACGCGGCTAAGAGATTTGACCGCCAAGCGCGCCAAGCCTGCCGTTCACTTTGGCGGCAAGTTCCGCATTATCGATTTCGCCCTCTCCAACTGCCTTAACTCCGGCATCCGGCGTATCGCGGTGATCACCCAGTACCAGTCGCATACCCTGGTGCAGCACATCCAACGCGGCTGGTCGTTCCTCAACGAAGAGATGAACGAGTTTGTCGATCTGCTGCCCGCGCAGCAGCGGCTCTCCACCGATCACTGGTATCGCGGCACCGCCGATGCGGTGACGCAGAACCTCGACATCATCCGCCGCTACCGCGCGAAGTACATCGTGATACTGGCCGGCGATCACATTTACAAGATGGACTATTCGCGGATGCTGATCGACCACGTCGAGAGCAACGCCCGCTGCACCATTGCCTGCCTGCCGGTGCCGCTGGCCGAGGCCAGCGCCTTCGGCATTATGAAGGTGGACGAAAATAGTCGGGTGGTGGAATTCCTTGAAAAACCAGCCGATCCGCCGGCGATGCCGGACGACAGCAGCAAAGCGCTGGCCAGTATGGGTATCTATATTTTCGATGCCGACTATCTTTACAGCATGCTGGAAGAGGATCAGGGTCTGCCGGAGTCCGACCACGATTTCGGTAAGGACCTGCTGCCTAAAATTGTGGCCAGCGGCGATGCCGTCGCCCATTCGTTCGGCGTTTCCTGCGTACAAAACGGCGAGGCGACCGAACCCTACTGGCGCGATGTGGGCACGCTGGAGGCGTACTGGAAAGCCAATCTTGACCTGGCGTCCGTCACGCCGGAACTGGATATGTATGACCAGGCCTGGCCGATCCGCACCTATGTAGAGCCGCTGCCGCCGGCGAAGTTTGTTCAGGACCGCTCCGGCAGCCACGGTATGACCATGAATTCGCTGGTGTCCGGGGGCTGTATTATCTCCGGATCGGTGGTAGTGAACTCGGTGCTGTTCTCCCGCGTTCGCATTAACTCCTTCTGCAATATCGAGTCGTCGGTATTACTGCCGGACGTGGTGGTAGGACGTTCCTGCCGCCTGCGCCGCTGTGTGATTGACCGCGCCTGCGTACTGCCTGAAGGGACGGTGATCGGTGAGAATCCGGATGATGATGCCCGGCGCTTCCACCGATCGGATGAGGGGATTGTTCTGGTCACAAGGACCATGCTGGCGAAGCTTGGCTGGGTCTAGCTGAGTGGGAGATGCGGCACTTCCGGGGAGGGATGCCGCTTCAGCACGTTAAAGGAGCCGCGAATGCAGGTGTTACATGTCTGTTCAGAAATTTTCCCGCTGCTGAAAACCGGTGGGCTTGCTGATGTTGTTGGGGCATTACCGGCGGCGCAAATTGCAGAAGGTGTGGACACCCGGGTGCTGTTGCCGGCGTTTCCTGATTTGAAAAAAGGTATTCCGGGTGCGGAAGTGGTGGCAAAACTGCAAACCTTCGCCGGCCCGGTTGAGCTGCTGTTCGGTCACTTTGACGGCGTGGGCATCTATCTGATTGATGCGCCGGGCCTGTACGATCGCCCCGGCAGTCCGTATCACGATGAGTCGCAGTTTGCTTACACCGATAACTATTTACGCTTTGCGCTGCTCGGCTGGATGGGCTGTGAAATGGCCTGCGGGCTGGATACCTGGTGGCGTCCTGACGTGGTGCATGCGCACGACTGGCACGCCGGCCTGACCTGTGCTTACCTGGCGGCGCGCGGCCGTCCGGCGAAGTCGGTGTTTACGGTGCATAACCTGGCCTATCAGGGGCTGTTCCACGCGCATCATCTGGAACAGATCCAGCTGCCGCAGTCGTTTTTCAATATGCACGGGCTGGAGTTCTTCGGTCAGATATCTTACCTCAAGGCCGGGCTGTTTTATGCCGATCATATTACGGCGGTCAGCCCGACTTACGCGCGGGAAATCACCCTGCCGGAGTTCGGTTATGGCATGGAAACGCTGCTGAAACAGCGCATGCTGGAAGGGCGGCTGAGCGGCATTCTCAACGGCGTTGATCCGGCGATCTGGGATCCTGAGCATGATTTGCTGCTGACGGCGCGCTACAACCGTGATGTTCTGGACGCCAAAACGGAAAACAAACGCCAGCTGCAGATTACCATGGGGTTGACCGTCGATGAGAAAGCGCCGATCTTTGCCGTAGTCAGTCGCTTAACCACCCAGAAGGGCCTGGATCTGGTGCTTGAGGCGTTGCCGGGGTTGCTGGAGCAGGGCGGCCAGCTGGTGCTGCTGGGGGCCGGCGATGCGGTATTGCAGCAGGGCTTCCTTGCCGCCGCGGCCGAATATCCGGGCCAGGTGGGCGTGCAGATCGGCTATCACGAAGCCTTCTCGCACCGCATTATGGGCGGGGCCGACGTGATTATGGTGCCTAGCCGCTTTGAGCCCTGCGGGCTGACCCAGCTTTACGGCCTGAAATACGGCACGCTGCCGCTGGTGCGGCGCACCGGCGGGCTGGCGGATACGGTGAACGACAGTTCTCTGGAGAATCTGGCAGACGGCATCGCCAGCGGCTTTGTTTTTGAAGACAGTAATGCCTGGTCATTACTGCGTGCAATTCGACGTGCTTTTGTCCTCTGGTCTCGTCCTTCGCTTTGGCGCTACGTGCAGCGCCAGGCAATGGGGATGGATTTTAGCTGGCAGGTAGCGGCTGTTGCCTACCGCGATCTCTATCAACGTTTGCTGTAACCAGACACTAGGAAACTGATATGAATGCACCTTTCTCCTACGCTTCCCCGACGGTCAGCGTTGATGCGCTGAAGCACTCCATCGCCTACAAGCTGATGTTTACCATCGGCAAAGACCCGTCGATCGCCAATAAACACGACTGGCTCAACGCGACGCTGCTGGCGGTACGTGACCGCATGGTGGAACGCTGGCTGCGCTCCAACCGTGCCCAGCTGTCGCAGGACGTGCGCCAGGTCTACTACCTGTCGATGGAGTTTCTGGTCGGGCGTACCCTGTCGAACGCGCTGCTGGCGATGGGCATTTATGACGATGCGCGTACGGCGCTGGAGGATATGGGCTTCGATCTGGAAGAGCTGATCGAGGAGGAGAGCGATCCGGGGCTGGGCAACGGCGGTTTAGGCCGTCTGGCGGCCTGTTTCCTCGACTCGCTGGCAACCTTAGGGCTGCCTGGCCGCGGCTACGGCATCCGCTACGACTACGGGATGTTTAAGCAGAACATTGTCGAAGGGCGGCAGGCGGAGTCACCCGATTACTGGCTGGAGTACGGTAATCCGTGGGAGTTTCAGCGTTTCAGCACCCGCTATAAAGTGCGTTTTGGCGGGCGGATCCAGCATGAGGGCAGCCGCGCGCGCTGGGTCGAGACCGAAGAGATCCTGGCAATGGCCTACGATCAGATCATTCCGGGCTTTGATACCGACGCCACCAACACGCTGCGGCTGTGGGGCGCGCAGGCCAGTAACGAGATCAACCTGGGTAAATTCAACCAGGGGGATTATTTCGCGGCGGTAGAAGACAAGAACCATTCGGAAAACGTCTCGCGCGTGCTCTACCCGGATGATTCCACCTACTCCGGCCGCGAGCTGCGTCTGCGTCAGGAGTATTTCCTCGTGTCGGCCACCGTGCAGGACATTCTGCACCGCCACTGGGTGATGCATGAGACCTTTGACAACCTGGCAGACAGGATTGCCATTCACCTGAACGATACTCACCCGGTGCTGGCGATCCCTGAGCTGATGCGCGTGCTGATCGATGACGCGAAGTTCGACTGGGAAGATGCTTTCGACGTGGCGTGCCAGGTGTTCTCGTACACCAACCATACGCTGATGCAGGAAGCGCTGGAGACCTGGCCGGTGGATATGATCGGCAAGATCCTGCCGCGCCATCTGCAGATCATTTTCGATATTAACGACCATTTCCTGAAGACCATTCAGGATCAGTACCCTAATGACTGGGAGCTGCTGTCGCGCATTTCAATCATCGACGAGAACAACGGTCGCCGGATCCGTATGGCCTGGCTGGCTGTGGTGGTCAGCCACAAGGTGAACGGCGTGTCTGAGCTGCACTCCAACCTGATGGTGCAGTCGCTGTTTGCGGATTTCGCGAAGCTGTTCCCTAACCGTTTCTGTAATAAAACCAACGGCGTAACGCCACGTCGCTGGCTGGCGCTGGCTAACCCGGCACTATCCGGCGTGCTGGATGAAGCGATTGGTCGCAACTGGCGTACCGACCTGAGTCAGCTGGACGATCTGAAGCAGCATATCGACTTCCCTAATTTTATTGAACAGGTGAGCGAGGCGAAGCTGGTTAATAAGAAACGGCTGGCGCAGTTTATCGCGCAGAAGATGGATATCGTGGTCGATCCGCACGCGATGTTTGACGTGCAGATTAAACGTATTCACGAGTACAAGCGCCAGCTGTTAAACGTGCTGCACGTGATTACCCGCTATAACCGCATTAAGGCCGATCCGCAGGCTGACTGGGTGCCGCGCGTCAATATTTTCGCTGGTAAGGCCGCCTCGGCGTATTACATGGCTAAGCACATCATCCATTTGATTAACGACGTGGCGGCGGTGATTAACAGCGATCCGCAGGTGAAGAATAAGCTCAAGGTAGTGTTTATTCCCAACTACGGCGTGAGTCTGGCGCAGATCATTATTCCGGCCGCCGATTTGTCCGAGCAGATCTCGCTGGCGGGGACGGAGGCGTCGGGCACCAGTAATATGAAGTTTGCGCTGAACGGTGCGCTGACCATTGGTACGCTGGACGGGGCCAACGTGGAGATGCTGGAACACGTGGGCGAGGAGAATATCTTTATCTTCGGTAATACCACGCCGCAGGTGGAGGCGTTGCGTGCTGAGGGCTATAACTCGCACCCGTATTACGAGCAGGATGCGGAGCTGCATCTGGCGCTGACGCAGATCGCCACCGGGGTGTTCAGTCCGCAAGAGCCGGGGCGTTACCGTAATATTTTCGATTCTCTGGTCAATCTGGGCGATCATTATCAGCTGCTGGCGGATTACCGCAGTTATGTGGACGAGCAGGATAAGGTGGATAAGCTGTACCGCAATCAGGAGGAGTGGACGCGCCGGGCGGTGCACAACATCGCCAATATGGGTTACTTCTCCTCTGACCGTACGATCCAGGAGTATGCGGACGAAATTTGGGGGATTAAGCCGGTTAAGCTTTGAGTCTGGCGCCGGTGCGCTGCAGGTTCAGTTGCCTGGCTTATCCGGATAGCCCCGGTTGCCTTTAAGCTGCTGAGTTGCTGTGGGCTGGTTGCTTGCATACTGGCAGCTGGTTCCTGCTTATTGCGTTGCTGTCGGGCCGGGTCGCTGCAGGTTCAGTTGCCTGGCTTATCGGGGCTATCCGGAACGCGGACACGCTGTGAACACGTCCGTGTGCGCTCGGCGTCGCGCATCCCTGCGCGCCGACGGTCCGCTTATCCGGATAGCCCCGATTGCCTGTAAGCAACTAAGTTGCTGTCAGTCATGTAATTTCGATGGCTACCTGACCTTGTTAGTGTATTGTTGCTGAAAGGCTTTTGGTATCCAGCAGGCTACTTTCATCCTCGAATCGTAGGCTGAGCATTTCAATCTTTTCAACCAGCACCAATAGCAGTACATCACGCATGATGGGCTGGGTGAGCTCAGTCATAGCGTAAGCCAATGCGCGGCACTGGTCGCAAAGTTCGGTGTTATCAAGGTTTGCTGTGTCTGATATGCCGTAATTCATTGGGCACCTCCCTGCGCAGGAAGGGAAAGAGAACTGGACTGATAGTGGGAGCGGAATAGCGGTTTCATTGCCATGATGGGAACCTCGTTAACTTAGCAATTATTCCACCACCGGAAACGCCACGTTCGCGGGTGGTGAGTTGAACAGAGTTGGCGTACCAGCAGTTAACATTACCGGCGCTTCCTAAGAAGCCTCCATTCAACCCACCATTGTCTGTATTACCGCAGTGCAATAATACATACGTAATGAGCCTGCGACAAAAAAGACGGCATTTTGCCTGTCGCTATTAACTGTTCAGGACGCCAATCCTGGTGCTGTTTTAAGCACCCCCTGACGCTACCCCTCGCTAACACAGAAGACAATCGCCTTTTTCACCTATGTTCAAACACTGGAAGCACGGTCGCAGGCAAATGAAAGAGGCAGTGCAAACAGGCCAAATAGCGGGGCGCATCATAGAGTTTTCAGCGACACGGCGGCCCGAGTTGGGCACCGATCTCGCAGCCACAAACACGCAGCGACGCGCTAGCCTGAGAGGGGCACGGTATGGGGACAGGTTAGCCGGGCGTATGCTGCATGGATGCAGCATCCGAGCCCCCAGGGAAGGGTTTACGGCGACCCGGCGATCTGCGCCATACCGGGCACCGCTGGCACCGATCTGGTCGCTACATCCACGCAGCAACGCGATAAGCCTAAGAGGGGCACCGCTGGCACCAATCTGGCCGCTACATCCACGCAGCGACGCGATAAGCCTGAGATGGAACATCAATCTGACAGCGACATCACGCCAGTGCCAAAAAAGCAAAAGGGGCCACTAAGGCCCCTTACATACAACTCAACCGATTATCACGATGCCAGCGACAGCGCCGGAGTGACGTGCTGCGCCAGCCATTCGGTGACGCGGGCTTTCTGCTCGTCGTTCAGCCACATGCCCTCTTTAGTACGACGCCAGATCGCATCGTCAGTGGCGCGAACCCACTCACTGGCGACCAGATAACGCAGCTCCGCCTCGTAGAAGTGGTGACCAAACAGCTCGCCGAGATCGTCCAGGCTCTTTGCATCCTTCAGCAGCAGCTCGCTGTTGCTGCCGTAGGTACGGGCATAGTGACGCGCCATCGCTTCGGTAATGAACGGATAACGACGACGCAGGCTGGCGGCGTAATCCTCGCGGGTGCCGGCAATATTACCGCCCGGCAGCACGCAGGTTTTAGTCCAGGCCGCACCGATGTTCGGATAGTACTTGCTCAGCTTCTCCATCGCGTGTTCGGCCAGCTTGCGATAGGTGGTCAGCTTGCCGCCAAACACCGACAGCAGCGGGGCCTGGCCGGCGTCGTCGTGCACGTCCAGCGTGTAGTCGCGGGTGATCGCCTGCGGTGAATCGGACTCATCATCACACAGCGGACGCACGCCGGAGTAGGTCCAGACGATATCGTCCTTCGCCAGCGTTTTCTTAAAGTGGCTGTTGTAAACCTTCAGCAGATAGTCGATCTCGTTGTCGTCGATCTTCACGCTCTTCGGATCGCCCTTGTACTCGACGTCGGTGGTGCCGATGATCGAGAACTCATCCATCCACGGAATAACAAACACGATGCGGTTATCTTCGTTCTGCAGGATATAGGCCTGTTTCTCGTTGTGCGCGCGCGGCACCACGATATGGCTGCCCTTGATCAGGCGAATACCGTACGGCGACTTCAGCTTCAGGTTCTCGTCGAACAGCTGCTTAACCCACGGGCCGGCGGCGTTGACCAGGCCGCGAGCCTGCCAGGTGTGGATCTTACCGGTATCAACTTCTTCCGCTTCCACCGTCCACAGGCCGTTTTCACGCCAGGCGCGGGTCACGCGGGTGCGGGTACGCACCTCGCCGCCGCGCTTTTCGATCTCCTGGGCGTTCAGCACCACCAGGCGCGCATCGTCCACCCAGCAGTCGGAATATTCGAAACCGCGCATGATTTCAGGTTTAAGCACTGATTCTGCGCCAAAACGCAGGCTCTTACTGCCCGGCAGACTGGTGCGTTTGCCCAGATGATCGTACATAAACAGGCCAACGCGGATCATCCACGCCGGGCGCAGGTGCGGGCGGTGCGGCAGGCGGAAGCGCATCGGGAAAGCAATGTGCGGCGCCATCTTCAGCAGTACTTCACGCTCGGCCAGCGCTTCGCTGACCAGGCGGAATTCGTAGTGTTCCAGATAGCGCAGGCCACCGTGGATCAGTTTGGAGCTGGCAGACGAGGTGGCGCAGGCCAGATCCTGGGCCTCCAGCATCAGCACCGACAGCCCACGTCCTGCCGCGTCGGCTGCAATGCCTGCACCATTAATACCGCCGCCGATGACGATCAGGTCTTTGATTTCCACGTTGTCTCCTCCGGTGTTCGGAATTGCTCAGTAATGTTCGTTTTCGAGCATTATACTCAGCGAAAACCAACATTGCCACCGCGTTAACCAGATAAAAACATTTATGCGTGATGCAGGTAACATATTTGCTAAGAGAAAAACCCGATAACCACTCCATTTATCGGGTTATTGTTCCCCGCAGCCAGGATACAATAAGCGCTATTTGACGTTATTTTTTGGCTTTTATGAGACCCCACCATGGAACAATTTGAGTGCATCGACGTGCAGCAGGCGCAACAGCAGCTGGCCGCTGGCAACGTACACCTGGTCGATATCCGCGATCCGCAAAGCTTTGCCGCCGGCCACGCCAGCGGGGCGTTTCATCTCACCAACGACTCGCTGCCGCAGTTTATTGCCCAGGCCGATCTCAGCCAGCCGGTGCTGGTGATGTGCTATCACGGCAACAGCAGCAAAGGTGCGGCGCAGTACCTGCTGAACCAGGGGTTTGCCGAGGCTTACAGCATTGACGGCGGCTTTGATGCCTGGCGCGCGGTGTTCCCGCAACAGGTTGAATCGGCTTAGGGCCACAGCTATGACAGCGTGCAGCCACACCGGCTGCTCTGGTTTGACCTGACAGGGAGCCCGCCCACCATGCGCATCACCCATTTTACCCACCTGCGCCTGGCGCAGGCCTTTGTTGACTATATGGCCACGCGGGGTATCACCCTGCGCATAGAGCACGACGGCGACTATCAGCTGTGGCTTGACGATGAGTCGCAGGTTGGCGTCGTCGAAAACGAACTTAACCAGTTCATCCGCGATCCCAACCACCCGCGCTATCAGGCGGCCAGCTGGCAAAGCGGCACCACCGACAGCGGTATCCGCTATCAGCACACGCCGTTACTGGCCGGGATGCGCGAACGCGCCGGGCCGCTGACGCTGGGGGTGGCCGCGGCCTGCGTGCTGGTGTTTATCCTGATGCAACTGTTCGGCGACGCCACGGTGATGGATCTGCTGTCGTGGCCGCAGCCGGACCAGTGGCTGGAGCTGTGGCGCTGGTTCAGCCACGCGCTGCTGCACTTCTCGCTGCTGCATATTTTGTTCAACCTGCTGTGGTGGTGGTATCTTGGCGGCATGGTTGAGAAGCGCCTCGGCAGCGGCAAGCTGTTCGTCATTATGCTGATTTCGGCGCTGCTCAGCGGCTGGATGCAGGCGAAATTCAGCGGCGTGCTGTTTGGCGGCCTCTCCGGCGTGGTTTATGCGCTGATGGGCTACACCTGGCTCAGAGGCGAGCGGGAACCGCAGAGCGGCGTGTTCCTGCAGCGCGGGATGATGGCGTTTGCGGTGCTGTGGCTGCTGGTGGGCTGGTTCGGCTGGTTTGGCCTGTCGATTGCCAATGCGGCACACGCCACCGGGCTGCTGGTCGGCGTGGCGATGGCCTTTGTGGATACCCGGCACGGTTCACAGAAAAAAAGATAACAGGGCGGCCTGGGCCGCAAGGAGTGAGTGTGAAGCAGACGCAACGCCATGATGCGATTATCGATCTGGTCCGCCATCAGGGATATGTCAGTACCGAGGAGCTGGTAGAGCATTTTGCCGTCAGCCCGCAGACCATTCGCCGCGACTTAAACGACCTGGCGGAGCAGAACAAGATCCAGCGCCACCACGGTGGCGCGGCGCTGCCCTCCAGCTCGGAAAATACCGCCTGGCAGGATCGTAAAATGATGTGGTCGGCGGAGAAGGCGCGTATCGCCGAGCGGGTAGCCAGTCAGATCCCGGACGGCGCCTCGCTGTTTATCGACATCGGCACCACGCCGGAAGCGGTGGCGCACGCGCTGATGAATCACAGCAACCTGCGCATCGTCACCAACAACCTTAACGTGGCGGTGCTGCTGATGGCGAAACCGGACTTCCGCCTGATCCTGGCGGGCGGCGAGGTGCGCACCCGCGACGGCGGCATTATGGGCGAAGCCACGCTCGACTATATCTCCCAGTTCCGCCTCGATTACGGCATTCTTGGCATCAGCGGCATCGACTACGACGGTTCGCTGCTCGACTTCGACTACCACGAAGTGCGCACCAAAAAGGCGATCATCGAGAACTCGCGCTGCGTAATGCTGGTAGCCGACCACTCCAAGTTTGGCCGTAACGCGATGGTGAACCTCGGCAATATGAGTCTGATCGACTATCTGTTTACCGACCAGACGCCGCCGGAAGGGGTAATGAAAACCATCGAGAAGTACGAGGTGCATCTCGAACTCTGCTGAGCCGCCACCGTCTGTTTGCCTGGCAGACTTAATCTGCCAGACAAATATTGCTTTATCCGTCCCGCGGCGCACCTGCCTGACCTGCCTGACCTGCCTGACCTGCCTGACCTGCCTGACCTGCCTGACCTGCCTGACCTGCCTGACCTGCCTGACCTGCCTGACCTGTCTCACCCGTTCCCGCCCTGCATAAAAATCCTGAGCGTCTGACATCGTCCTGCACCCCACGCATGCTATGTTGGTTAACGACCTGTTTTGGTTTTTTTCTGCTCAAGGCATCACACGGTGAGCTTTTTCAGCTGTTGCCGTCTTAACTGTAAGTGTTCCGTTTTGTCCGCTTTGGCCTGCAACCATTTTGAGAGGGAAACGATGTCGCAACAGAAATTCAGCAAGACCCGCTTTGAAGCGGCGCTTACCCGCCAGTTTCAGCATCTGGGGTGCGCGTCCGCCGGGGAGATGACCCGCCATCAGTGGTGGCAGGCGGTCAGCGGCGCGCTGGCCGAACTGCTGGCCGCGCTGCCGGCGGTCAGCCCGGCGAAGGTGCAGCGGCACGTTAACTATATCTCAATGGAATTTCTGGTCGGCCGCCTGACCGGCAACAACCTGCTGAACCTCGGCTGGTATGACGGTGTACGCGAGGCGCTGGCGGCGCACCATCTGGATCTCAGCGAGCTGCTGGAAGAGGAGATTGACCCGGCGCTGGGCAACGGTGGTCTGGGCCGCCTGGCGGCCTGCTACCTGGATTCGATGGCCACCGTCGGCCAGCCCGCCACCGGCTACGGTCTCAACTACCAGTACGGCCTGTTTCGCCAGTCGTTTGCCGACGGTCAGCAGGTGGAAGCGCCGGATGACTGGCAGCGCGATCGCTACCCGTGGTTTCGCCACAACGCCGCGCTGGACGTAGAGGTCGCGCTGGGCGGCAAGGTGGTGAAAACCGACGGCGGCTGGCGCTGGCAGCCGGCCTTTACCCTGCGTGGCGAAGCCTGGGACCTGCCGGTTACCGGTTACCGCAACGGCGTGGTGCAGCCGCTGCGACTGTGGCAGGCCAGCCACGCGCATCCCTTTGACCTCACTCGCTTTAACGACGGTAAATTCCTCAAGGCCGAACGGCAGGGGATTGATGCCGCAAAGCTGACTAAGGTGCTCTACCCGAACGATAACCACCAGGAGGGCAAGCGCCTGCGGCTGATGCAGCAGTATTTCCAGTGCGCCTGCTCGGTGGCCGATATCCTGCGCCGCCACCATCTGGCCGGGCGCAGCATTCACCAGCTGGCAGAGTACGAGGTGATCCAGCTCAACGATACCCACCCGACCATCGCCATTCCGGAGCTGCTGCGGCTGCTGATCGATCGGCACCAGCTGGCGTGGGATGAGGCCTGGGCGATCGTCAGCAACACCTTCGCCTACACCAACCACACGCTGATGCCGGAAGCGCTGGAACGCTGGGATGAACGGCTGGTGCGCAGCCTGCTGCCGCGCCACTTCCAGCTGATTAAAGAGATCAACCGCCGCTTTAAGAAACAGGTGCAGCAGCAGTGGCCGGGCGATGACAGGGTGTGGGCGAAGCTGGCGGTGCTGCACGATAAGCAGGTGCGGATGGCCAACCTGTGCGTGGTCAGCGGTTTTGCCGTCAACGGCGTGGCGGCGCTGCACTCGCGGCTGGTGGTCAGCGATCTGTTCCCGGAGTATCACCAGCTGTGGCCGGAGAAGTTCCATAACGTCACCAACGGCATTACCCCGCGCCGCTGGCTGAAGCAGTGCAACCCGGCGCTGTCGCGCCTGATCGACGAGACGCTGCAGGTGGAGTGGGTCAATAATCTCGATGCGCTGAAGGGGCTGGAGGCGCACGCGGATGACCCGGTGTTCCGCGAACGCTACCGGCAGATCAAGCAGGACAACAAGCGGCGGCTGGCGGAGTACATTCTGCAGCGTACCGGCATCGTGGTGAACCCGCAGGCGCTGTTTGACGTGCAGATCAAGCGGCTGCACGAGTACAAGCGTCAGCACCTTGGCCTGCTGCATATCCTGTCGCTGTATAAGCGGCTGCGCGATAATCCGGATCTCGACGTGGTGCCGCGCGTCTGCGTGTTCGGTGCCAAGGCCGCGCCGGGTTACTACCTGGCGAAAAATATTATCTTTGCCATCAACAAGGTGGCGGAGAAGATTAACAACGATCCGCTGGTGGGCGACAAGCTGAAGGTGGTGTTTATCCCCGACTACCGCATCAGCGCCGCCGAGCTGATTATCCCGGCCGCCGACCTGTCGGAGCAGATCTCCACCGCCGGCTATGAGGCCTCCGGCACCGGCAATATGAAGCTGGCGCTGAACGGTGCGCTGACCATCGGCACGCTGGACGGGGCCAGCGTTGAGATCGCCGAACAGGTGGGCGATGACAATATCTTTATCTTTGGCAACCGGGTGGAGGAGGTAAAGGCGCTGAAGGCCGGCGGTTATACCCCGCAGAAGCTGCGCAAAAAAGATAAGCATCTGGACGGGTTGCTGAAGGAGCTGGAGAAAGGCTTCTTCAGCAACGGTGATAAGCACGCCTTTGATCTGATGCTGCACAGCCTGGGCAAGGGTGGCGATCCGTGGCTGGTGCTGGCGGACTTTGCCAGCTACTGCGCGGCGCAGCAGCAGGTCGAGGCGCTGTATCGCGATGCGGAGGCGTGGACGCGGGCGGCAATCCTTAATACCGCGCGCACCGGGCTATTCAGCTCTGACCGATCGGTGCGCGATTACCAGCAGCGCATCTGGCAGGCAAAACGCTAAGGAGCAGCAATGGACGCGAAAAAATTGCAGAAAGCGGCGCTGGCGGCGGGTATCGCGCCAACGTTTACCAACGCCCGCGGTAAGCCGCAGGAGGTCAGCGTGGAAACGCTTCACACGCTGCTGGCGGCGATGGCCGTGCCGGTGCGCAGCCGTGCGCCGCTGCCGCCCTGTAAGGTGTTACTCAGGCGGCGCAGCCAGCAGCTGCAGATCGGCGGCAAGGGTGACTGGCTGTGGCAGCTGCAGACCGAAAAGGGTAAAACCTTTCGCGGCAAGGTCAGCGGCGGTGAGGTGCTGGACCTGCCGCAAAACTTGCCCACCGGCTATCACCAGCTGCTGCTCAGCCAGGACAAAAAACAGCATTCGTGCCGGCTGATTATTGCACCGAAGCGCTGTTACGAACCGGCGGCGCTTAAGCAGGGCCAGAAGTTGTGGGGAGCCTGCGTGCAGCTCTATACGCTGCGCTCCGAACAGAACTGGGGCATTGGCGATTTCAGCGATCTGCAGCTGCTGCTGGCCGGGATGGCGCAGCACGGCGGTGCCTTTGTCGGCCTTAACCCGATTCACTCGCTCTATCCGGCCCAGCCGGAGAACGCCAGCCCGTACAGCCCGTCGTCCCGCCGCTGGCTGAACGTGCTGTATATTGATGTGGCGGCAGTAGAGGATTTTAAGAGCAGTCCGCGCGCGCAGCGCTGGTGGCAGCAGAAAAACACGCAGCAGGCGCTGAGCAAAGCCCG
This sequence comes from Erwinia sp. Leaf53, assembly GCF_001422605.1. NCBI lineage: Bacteria > Pseudomonadati > Pseudomonadota > Gammaproteobacteria > Enterobacterales > Erwiniaceae > Erwinia > Erwinia sp. Leaf53. The sequence continues at coordinate 94,299 of NZ_LMLK01000002.1, read as the reverse complement.
TGAAAGCGACCAGGTGGATTATGCGCGCGTCACCGCGCTGAAAATTCAGGGGTTGCGCCACGCCTGGCCGCAGTTTGGGCTGCGCGGCGCGGAAGATGCTCAGCGTGCGGATTTTGAGCGGTTTATTGCCGACGGCGGCGACAGCCTGCAGGCTCAGGCCGCCTACGATGCGCTGCAGGCGGAGATGGCAAAGCAGCACGCGGCTGGCTGGGGCTGGCAGGGATGGCCTGCGGAGTATCAGCAGGCCGACAGCGAGGCGGTGCAGCAGTTTTGCCGCGGGCAGCAGGATGAAGTGCGCTTCTGGCTGTGGCTGCAGTGGCTGGCGCAGCGTCAGTTAGACGCCTGCTGGCAGCGTTGTACGGAGCTGCAGTTGCCGATCGGGTTGTACCGCGACCTGGCAGTAGGCGTGGCGGAAGGGGGATCGGAGACCTGGTGCGATCGTGAACTCTACCGGCTGCAGGCGTCGATCGGCGCACCGCCCGATCCGCTCGGGCCGCAGGGGCAGAACTGGGGCCTGCCGCCGATGGATCCGCAGGTGCTGGCGGCGCGGGCGTATCAGCCGTTTATCGATCTGCTGCGCGCCAGTATGGCCAGCTGCGGCGCGCTGCGCATCGATCACGTGATGTCGCTGCTGCGGCTGTGGTGGATCCCCCACGGTGAAACGGCAGCATCCGGGGCTTACGTGCACTACCCGGTGGACGATCTGATGGCGATCCTCGCACTGGAGAGCGAGCGCCATCAGTGCATGGTGATCGGCGAAGATCTTGGTACCGTGCCGCCGGAGATCGTCGGCAAGCTGAAGCGCTTTGGCATTTACTCGTGGAAGGTGCTGTGGTTTGAACAGCAGGACGGCCAGCGTTACCGTGCCCCGGGCGACTGGGCAGAGCAGGCAATGGCCACCCTGACCACCCACGATCTGCCGACCCTGAGCGGCTTCTGGAGCGCAGGTGACCTGGCGCTGGGCGAAAAGCTTGGTATCTACCCGGACAAAGCGGTGCTCAGCGAGCTGTACGCCGATCGCGCGGTGAAGAAACAGGCGCTGCTGGATGCACTGCACCAGTACGGCTGTGTGCCGCAGCGCTTCGTTAAGCGGGCCGATAAGCTGGAGGTCAGCGCCGCCCTCAGTCAGGGGCTGCACGCGTTTGTCGCCAACACCCGCAGCCTGCTGCTGGGCCTGCAGCCGGAGGACTGGCTGCTGATGGCCGAACCGGTCAACGTGCCCGGCACCAGCAACGAATATCCTAACTGGCGTCGTAAGATGAGCCACACGCTTGAGGAGACTTTCGCCGATGCGGAAGTCAGGCGGCTGTTGAAAAAGGTGGATAAGCAGCGGCGACAATCTGAATCCTGAACGCCCGGTGCAGATACCGGCATTCCCGCCACGGGGAGGTGTGAACCTGTCAGGGGACAGGATCCTGTCGCCTTGACCTGAGGCGGGGTGAGGCAGGTGGCAGACCCGCGGGCTGAGCGATCGGCCCGCGTATCGGGTGAGTGCCTGCGCCAGCCGGCGTGGGAGAACGGGCGTTCACCGGGCTGATTTTCGCAGCCGCCAGGGCGTGAGCTGTCCCGTTATCCCTTTCAGCCTGGCACTCAGCCGTTATACGCCTTCAGCACCAGCGAACCGTTCACCCCGCCAAAGCCAAAGCCGTTGACCAGCGCGCTGCGTATCGGCATCTGCCGTGCTTCGTTCTGCACAATATTCAGCCCCTGCGCCCGCTCGTCCAGTCGGTCAATATTCAGCGACGGCGGCGCAATGCCTTCGCGTATCGCCATCACCGAGAAGATCGCCCCCAGCGCCCCGGCGGCACCCAGCAGATGGCCGGTGGCTGATTTGGTGGAGGAGATCGCGGCGCGTGCACCGTCACCCAGTACCTGACGCAGCGCGTTCAGTTCGGCCACGTCGCCCACCGGGGTGGAGGTGGAGTGCGCGTTGACGTAGTCCAGTTCGGCGGCGGCGAGGCCCGCCTGCTGCAGCGCAAGGGTCATCGACCGCGCCGCGCCTTCACCATCCTCAGGTCCGGCGGTGATGTGGTAAGCGTCAGAGGTGGTGCCGTAGCCGGCCACTTCCGCGAGGATGGTCGCGCCGCGCTGCTGCGCATGTTCCAGCGACTCCAGCACCAGCACGCCCGCGCCTTCGCTCATCACAAAGCCGTCGCGCCCGGCGTCAAACGGCCGCGAGGCCAGCGCCGGCCGATCGTTAAAGTCGGTGGAGAGCGCCCGCGCCGCCTGGAAGCCGCCGAGCGATACCGGGTTGACGCAGGATTCCGTACCGCCGGCCAGCGCCACGTCAGCTTCGCCGTAACGGATGACACGCATCGCGTCGCCGATGCTCTGAATGCTGGCGGCACAGGCGGATACCGGCGTGCCGAGCATTCCCTTCAGGCCGTATTTGATCGCCACCTGCGAAGCCGCCAGGTTGCCGATAAACGAGGGAATGGTAAACGGCGACAGCTTACGGCTGCCTTTCTCCGTTACTGTCTTCACCGCCTGGGTGATGGCGTGAAAGCCGCCGATGCCGGTGGCAATAATGGTGGCGGTACGCTGGCGCGCGGCTTCGGTCAGGTTGTGCAGCCCGGCCTGCTCCACCGCCTCGGCGGCGGCGGCCAGCGCCAGATGAATAAAGCGGTCGGACTTACGCTGCTCTTTCGGCGCAATTAACGCATCGAGATCCAGCCCGTGAACGTCTTCTGTGACCGACGGTACCAGGCCGCCCACGCGAATGGCGGTATCGCCGTGCACCGCTTCCGGCAACAGACGGATGCCGGATTTGCCGGCGATCAACCGCTGCCAGCTGGGGATAACGCCGTGAGCCAGCGGGCTGGTCAGCCCCATTCCGGTAATCACTACTCTTCTGCCAATAATCGTTGTCATAAGGACCTGTAAAGTAACGAAAGGAGTTTCAGTGTACACGTGTAAGCTGAAAGATCCAGTGACAATTCCAGGTCAGATCGCAGGCAAATAAAAAGGGCCAGACAGTGCTGGCCCTCTCGGCGGTGGCGTTCAGGTGGGCAAAACTGCCCTTCAGGATTAGTAGAACGAGTGCTCGCCGCGCTGGTGCTCGGTCAGATCGCGCACGCCCTTCAGCTCCGGGAAGGCCTGCAGCATCTCTTTTTCGATGCCTTCTTTCAGGGTCACGTCGACCATTGAACAGCCGTTGCAGCCGCCGCCAAACTGCAGAATGGCCAGGCCTTCATCGGTGATCTCCATCAGCGAGACTTTACCGCCGTGGCTGGCCAGCTGCGGGTTGATCTGCGACTGCAGCAGGTATTCAACGCGCTCAACCAGCGGCGCATCTTCATTCACCTTGCGCATTTTGGCGTTCGGCGCCTTCAGCGTCAGCTGTGAACCGAGGTTATCGGTAACGAAGTCGATTTCCGCATCTTCCAGATAGGGTTTGCTCAGCTCGTCGATAAAGGCGGACAGGCGCTCGAACTTCAGCTCGGTGTCGGTGGCTTCTACCGCATCGGGTGGGCAGTAGGAGACGCCGCACTCGGCGGTTGGCGTACCTGGGTTAATCACGAATACGCGGATCTGGGTGCCATCTTCCTGCTTTGACAGCAATTTGGAGAAGTGCTCTTGTGCAGCATCGGTAATTACGATCATGGCGATTGCTCAATTGTTAAATAAATTCACTGGTTATAATACGCCCATCCCCACCCTGCTACAAGGTGCGGCACAGGCAGCCAGCCTGGATGCTGGCCGCGCCGTGCGCCAGCAGAATACGACTGATTTCGGCCACGGTGCTGCCGGTGGTGATTACGTCATCGATTAACAGGATATGACGCCCCTGTACCGCACTTTCAACCCTGAACGCGCCGCGCAGGTTACGCCTGCGTGCCAGCCGCCCGAGCCGGTGCTGAATGTTGCCGCCACGAACCCGGGTTACCCCGCGCGGATCGAAGCGGCACTGCAGCCAGTGGGCCAGCCTGGCCGCGATGTCATCTAACTGATTATAGCCGCGCTGCCAGGCGCGGTGATGGTAGAGCGGCACGCGGAGCAGCAGGTCCGGGCGCGGCAGGCCGTTTTCCCGCCGCCGCATCAGCCACTTTAGCAAAATTAACCGTGCCAGCATGTCCGCCTGTGCGGTGCCGCCGCTGAACTTTAGCCGGTTGACCAGCTGGCTGAGCGGCGGCTGCCAGGCCGTGACCGCGATCAGCTGCTGCCACGGCGGCGGTTTTTGCAGGCAGCGGCCGCACGGCTGCCGCGGGCGATGGCTGGCTAGCCCGCACTGCGGGCAGCAGGGCGGCTGGCGCTGCAGCTGGCGCAGACAGACCGAGCAGATGCCGTGTCGGGCAAAGGCGAGGGGCATCTGGCATAGCCAGCAGCCTGCCGGCATTGGTAGCATAGCGATCTCCAAAGCAAAAACAGGACCCTAACCGATGATGCCGCTTTACTGGAAGACCATAGGCCATGGCGATCGCCATCTTGTGCTGCTGCACGGCTGGGGGCTGAACGCCGGCGTGTGGCATGACATCAGCGTGCGGCTCAGCGCACAGTTTACGCTGCACCTGGTGGACCTGCCCGGCTACGGCCGCAGCCAGGGTTTTGGCCCGTTAACGCTGCCACAGATGGCGGACGCGCTGCTGGCACAGGCGCCGGCGCGGGCGGTGTGGCTCGGCTGGTCGCTGGGCGGGCTGGTGGCCAGCCAGCTGGCGCTGAGCCACCCGCATCGCGTGGCGGGGCTGATTACCGTGGCCTCATCGCCGTGCTTCAGCGCCGGCGACGGCTGGCCGGGGATCGGGCCCGCCACGCTCGGCCAGTTCCAGCAGCAGCTGAGCGAAGACTTCCAGCGAACCGTGGAGCGCTTTCTGGCGCTGCAAACCCTGGGGACCGAGAGCGCCCGCCAGGACGCGCGGCGGCTGAAAGAGGTGGTACTGGAGCAGCCGGTGCCGTCGGTTGCCGTGCTCAACGGCGGGCTGGAGATCCTGCGCAGCATCGATCTGCGCGCGGCGATGAGCGGGCTGACGCTGCCGCAGCTGCGGCTGTACGGCGCGCTGGACGGGCTGGTGCCGCGGGCGATAGTGCCGCTGCTCGACGCGCTGTGGCCCGCCAGCCGCAGCCATCTCTTCAGCAAGGCGGCCCACGCGCCCTTTATTTCTCACCCCGATGCGTTCTGCGAGCAGGTTAGTGGATTCTGTAATCAGATGGATGTAGTGGGCGTCAACTGAGAAAAAGCCATCCCATAAATTACGATAATAACGGTGCTGGCTGGCGCTTACGATATGACGGCCGATAATAGACAGCGTTGATGCGTTGATGCGTTGATGCGTTGATGCGTTGATGCGTTGATGCGTTGATGCGTTGATGCGTTGATGCGTAAGCGGAGTTCCGTTTGATTACAGACCTAAGGAGAGGACATGATGAAACGTTTAATCGTTACCGCAGCACTGTTACTGACCGGCGTAGCCGCGTTTAACGCCGTGGCGGCCGAAGAGATTTCCCGCGAGCAGGTGAAAGAGATGAACCTGCAGAAGCTGGGCACCATTGACACTACCAGCACCAGCTCACCGATGGATGCCAAAGCCCGGCTGTCGAAAAAGGCCGACGAGAAGGGCGGACGCTACTATGTGATTATCGCGGCCGACGAGCGTAACCGCACGCTGGCCATGGCGGAAGTGTACAAGTAACTCCCTGACAGAACGGGCGCTGGCCCGTTCACCTTGTCAGCATTATGGCTTTCATACTGGTTGCTTAACCGTTATCCCGGAACCCGTTCTTAAATCGTCCGCCTGACTGCCTGACTGCCTGACCGCCTGACCGCCTGACCGCCTGCGCACGTCACGCGCCCTGCCGGCATAGGTTGCTCATTACGCTTTACGCCTTCAGCCAGTAATATTCCCAGGGCGCCAGCAGCAGCGGTAGCGTGCCGTCAATGCGACTCCCGCCCGCCACGTCCTGCCAGTCATGCTCTTCCGGTAACGGGTAGCTCACCGTTTCCGCACTCAGATTAAACACGCACAGCAGCCGCCCGGCCGCAGCCGCGCCGCCGCGCCACAGCACCAGCAGCCGTTCATCGGCCTCACACACCTGCAGCGGGCTGTCCGGGTGGAAGGCGGGCTGGCGCATCCGTGCCTGAATCAGGGCGCGCAGCGCGTGAAAGGTGCGATGGCGCAGCGAGCCATCGTCGGCCAGCGCCTGCTCAATCTCTGCGAGATCATACTTCTGGCGGTTAATCGCCCGCGCGTAGCCGGCGGCGGTCACCCCTTCGCGGTCGTTGCGCGAGCCGAGCAGGCTCTGAATATAGACGGCCGGCACGCCGGGGAAGGCCAGCAGCAGCGCGTGCGACAGCATAAAGCGCCGCAGCCGCCGATCGTCATCGTCCGCCTGCTGATTCAGTGCGTCCATCCAGGTGACGTTGACCTCATACGGGCTGGTGCTGCCGTCCGGGTTATTTTTCCACGACACCAGCGCGCCCTCGGCGGCCAGATCGCGCACCAGCGTGACGATCTCCTCTTCGGGCAGGATGCCGCGCAGCGGGTTGAGGCCGATGCCGTCGTGGGAGGCAAGAAAGTTAAAGAAGGTGGTCGGGCTGCTGCCGGGCGTCAGAGTGGCGGCCCACTGGCCCAGCACGGTCGATGAGCCGGTGTGGATGGCGTGCAGTACCAGCGGCGGCAGCGAGAACTGATAGACCATCTGTGCTTCGTCGTCGCCGTTGCCGAAGTAGCGGATATTGTCCTGATGCGGCACGTTGGTTTCGGTGACGATCGCCGTGCCGGGGGCCACCTCATCGGCGATAGCGCGAAACAGCTTCACCAGCAGATGAGTTTTTTCCAGGTGGATGCAGGTGGTGCCGGGGGTTTTCCACATATAGCCGACGGCGTCCAGCCGCACGTAGTCGGCCCCTTTCTGCAGGTAGTCGAGCAGCACGCCGGCCATCTTCAGCAGCACTGCGCCGCTGGCAAAGTTCAGGTCGACCTGATCGCTGCTGAAGGTGGTCCACAGCAGGCGGATTTCGCCGCTCTGCAGGGTAAACTGAGTCAGCAGCGGCGAGGTGCGCGGACGGATCACCGCGCTGAGATCGGCGTTCGGCGGCATGCTGATAAAGAAGTCGTCCCAGCCCGGCTCCTGCGCCAGGTAGTGCTTAAACCACGCGCCGTGCGCCGACATATGGTTGCAGACAAAATCGAACATCAGCCGGGTATGGCGATGCAGTTCAGCAATATCCGCCCAGCCGCCGTAGGGCGGGTTAACCTGGTGGTAGTCGACAACTGAGAAGCCGTCGTCCGCCGACCAGGGATAGAACGGCAGCAGGTGCAGCAGCGTAAAGCTGCCCTGCAGGTGCTGCTGGCGGAAGCGGTTAAAGGCGCGCAGGGTTGGCACGCCCTCCTCGCGGAACTGATCGGCGTAGCTGATTAACACCACGTCCTGCTCGTCCCAGTGCGGCTTGCGCTGATGTTCGATGCCTTCGCGGGCATCATTAATGGCTTTCAGCAGCTGCTGCCGATGGCTGACGGAGAGGGTGGTGCCGTAGATCTGGTCGAGCAGGGCGGTGATGCGTTGCATAGTCAGTGAACCGGCCTGAAGAGTGCGTAGGTTGATTTCACTGTAGTCTCTGGGGAAAAAATCGCCAGCCTGACAGAGCAGAGCAGAGCAGAGCAGAGCAGAGAAGAGCAGAGAAGAGCAGAGAAGAGCAGAGCAGAGCAGAGCAGAACCGGAGCGATACTGACCGGATTAACCTGAAGCGGTATTCACTGTGTCAAACAGGCGTCACACGCATCTTAGGCATTTAAGGCGTCACAGGCATCATGGAGATTACAGGCATCACCGTTCAGCCCGGTAGTCGCTGCAAAGCAGCAGTGCATTTCAGTTGAGTGACGGAGTAAAGCCAGTGGTGGCTGATAAAGGATCAGGGCGGACCTTACGATCCGCCCTGATTCGCCGTTTTTCGGATAAGCAGAAGACTTACCTGAACAGGCTTAGCGTTTTTTTCCAAACGCCGCCGCCAGCGCGTCACCCATCATGCTGTTACCGACAGGCTGCGCCGCCGGGCGCGGCTTCGCGCCTCTGGCCGGGCGGGCGTTATCACGGGCAGGTGCATTACCACCGGCACCCGCGCCGCCCCCGCGCCGCGCGTTGCCTTCGCCCGGCTGCTCGTCCAGACGCATGGTCAGCGCGATGCGCTTGCGCTGCAGATCGACCTCCATCACCTTGACCTTAACGATATCCCCGGCCTTCACGACTTTGTGCGGATCGTCGATAAATTTGTCAGAGAGCGACGAGATATGCACCAGGCCATCCTGATGCACGCCGATATCAACAAACGCACCGAAGTTGGTGACGTTGGTCACCGCGCCTTCCAGCACCATGCCCGGCAGCAGGTCGCTCATCTGTTCCACGCCGTCGGCGAACTGCGCGGTTTTGAACTCAGGACGCGGGTCGCGGCCCGGTTTTTCCAGCTCTTTGATGATATCGCTGACCGTCGGCACGCCGAAACGCTCGTCGGTAAAATCGACGGCTTTCAGGCCGCCCAGCGCCGCCGGGTTGCCCATCAGCGCGCTCAGCGCCTGCTTGGTGGCGGCCAGAATGCGCTCCACCACCGGATAGGCTTCCGGGTGGACGGTTGAGGCATCCAGCGGGTTATCACCCTGGTTGATGCGCAGGAAGCCGGCGCACTGCTCAAAGGCTTTCGGCCCGAGGCGGCCGACCTTCAGCAGCTGCTGACGGTTCTGAAAACGGCCGTTCTCGTCGCGCCAGCTGACGATATTCTGGGCGATCATCTTGCTCAGCCCCGCCACGCGGGTCAGCAGCGGCACCGAAGCGGTGTTCAGATCGACGCCAACGCCGTTTACGCAGTCTTCCACCACCGCATCCAGCTTCTTCGCCAGCTGGCTCTGGCTGACGTCGTGCTGGTACTGGCCGACGCCGATCGATTTCGGGTCGATCTTCACCAGCTCGGAGAGCGGATCCTGCAGGCGGCGGGCGATGGAGACCGCACCGCGCAGCGAGACGTCGAGGTCCGGGAACTCCAGCGCCGCCAGTTCGGAGGCGGAGTAGACCGAGGCGCCGGCTTCGCTGACGATCACCTTCTGCCCCTTCACCGCCGGGAACTGTTTCTGCACGTCGAGGTAGAAGCGCTCAGTCTCGCGGGAGGCGGTGCCGTTACCGATCGCCACCAGCTCGACGTTGTGCTTCTGGCACAGCGCGGCGACGCTGGCGGCCGCTTTGGCGGTCTGGCCGGTGTGCGGGTAGATGGTATCGGTAGCCACCAGCTTGCCGGTGGCGTCGACCACGGCCACTTTTACTCCGGTGCGCAGGCCCGGATCGAGGCCCATGGTGGCGCGCATCCCGGCCGGGGCGGCCATCAGCAGATCGTGCAGGTTGCGGGCGAAGACGTTGATCGCCTCATCTTCCGCGCGCTCGCGCACCGTACCCATCAGCTCGGTTTCGAGGTGCAGCAGCACCTTGATGCGCCACGTCCAGCTGACCACCGCTTTACGCCAGGCGTCTGCCGGGGCATTGTTCAGGCGCAGGTCAAGATGGCTGGTGATAATCTGCTCGCCGTGGCTTTCGCGCGGCGGTTCGTCAGAGTGCGGATCCGGGTTCAGCGCCAGCTGCAGCACCCCTTCATTGCGGCCGCGCAGCATCGCCAGCGCACGGTGGGACGGCACGCTGGCCAGCGCTTCGTGATGGTCGAAGTAGTCGCGGAACTTGGCGCCTTCTTCCTCTTTACCGGCTACCACTTTCGCCACCAGGTGGGCGTTCTTCCACAGATAGTCTCGTACTTTCGCCAGCAGCGACGCGTCTTCGGCAAAGCGCTCCATCAGAATATAGCGCGCGCCGTCGAGGGCGGCCTTCACGTCGGCTACGCCTTTATCGGCGTCAACGTAGCCCGCCGCCAGCTGCTCGGGGTCATGCTTTGGCTCGTGCCACAGCGTTTCCGCCAGCGGCTCCAGCCCGGCCTCAATGGCAATCTGCCCGCGGGTGCGGCGCTTCTGCTTATAGGGCAGGTAGAGGTCTTCCAGCTCGGTTTTGCTCAGCGTGCCGTTGATGGCGGCGGCCAGCTCGTCGGTCAGCTTGCCCTGGTCGGTAATGGATTTCAGAATCGACTGGCGGCGGTCGCTCAGCTCGCGCAGGTAGCTCAGGCGCGTTTCCAGCTGGCGCAGCTGGGTATCATCCAGCCCACCGGTCACTTCCTTACGATAGCGTGCGATAAACGGCACGGTATTCCCTTCATCCAGCAGGCGAACGGCGGCGTCGACCTGTTCTGCTCTGGCCTGCAGCTCGGTTGCAATAATGCGGCTCAGCGATTCATTCATCTTTTTCGATACTTTATGGCGTTGGAAACAGGGCAACAGTTATACGGATTACAGCGCGTTATTACCAGCAGTGGGGCGGCCGGATGCGGCACAGGGCGCATGCTTTAAGACTCTTTAACCCGGCAGGCAGCGCTGATGGAAAATTTTTCGTCTGTTCTGCCGGGGATGTGCAGTGTGTGCTTAAGCGCGTTTTTACGCAGGCGATCGGGCAGAGCGATTCAGGATAAGTGCAGGTAATGATACCGGCGCAGAGGCTTCACGAGGCGTTGATATAGGTGATCTCATTGACGTACCACACTGCCTCGCCCAGCGGCGTATGTACCGTAGCGGCATCGCCAACCTCTTTCTTCAGCAGCGCGCGCGCCATCGGCGAGTCGATGGAGATATAGTCGTTGCGGGCAAAAATCTCGTCATAGCCGACGATGCGGAAACGCTTGATCTCGCCGTCGTCGTTTTCCACCTCCACCCAGGCGCCGAAGAACACTTTGCCATCCTGCTGCGGCGAGTAGTCAACGATGCGCAGCTGCTCGAGGCATTTGGTCAGGTAGCGCACCCGGCGATCGATTTCACGCAGGCGCTTTTTGTTGTACTGGTAGTCGGCGTTTTCGCTGCGGTCGCCAAGGCTGGCGGCCCAGGTGACTTTTTTGGTCACTTCCGGGCGCTCCTCGCGCCACAGAAAATCCAGCTCCTGCTTCAGCAGATCGTAGCCTTCGCGGGTGATCAGTTTGGTTTTCATGGTTCAGCCGTGGTTGCCTCGGGTAGGGGGCTATTTTGTGATGAAGGTGGGGTGGGATGCAAATAACGTAACAGATCGTGCGGGAGGGGCATGGATGGCGTAAAAATGGCGGGTCGGCATCAGAACGGAAAATCTGAAAAGCCCGGGCTGTCGGTAGCCATCGTCAGACAGTCGGCGTTGACGCCAGCATACTACTGGCGTCCGGGCATGACGTTGAACGGCTGACTAACTGATTGCGAGGCCAGTCACGCTGAGCTGGCACTGTTCATCCAGCCAGCGCCAGTCGCTATCGTACCGCTCGAATTTTATGGGCGACTGAGGTGCGTAGCTGTGCAGGGGGCTGTCAGCACTGTGCTTACTCTCTGTTCGTGATGGCGAATTCATCCGTTTCGCCGCTCGTCCGGGGACTAACGGTGAGGGATGATGGCAATATAAACCCCTGTTTAATATGCTTTGTAACAATTTCGGCTACAATATAAACCATTATTGACTGTTACATTCAGGCATCTTTTTTAAAAATACCAGCTCGGGCAATAGCGCCTTTGGGAGTAACGAAATGCAAGAAAACTACAAAATTCTGGTCGTGGATGACGATATGCGCCTGCGTGCGCTGCTGGAACGTTATCTGACCGAACAGGGCTTCCAGGTGCGCAGCGTCGCCAATGCCGAACAGATGGACCGCCTGCTGACCCGTGAGTCCTTCCACCTGATGGTGCTGGACCTGATGCTGCCGGGCGAAGACGGCCTGTCGATCTGCCGCCGTCTGCGCAGCCAGAGCAACCCGATGCCGATCATTATGGTGACGGCGAAAGGGGAAGAAGTTGACCGTATCGTCGGCCTGGAGATCGGTGCCGATGACTACATTCCTAAACCGTTTAACCCACGTGAGCTGCTGGCCCGTATCCGCGCCGTGCTGCGTCGCCAGGCCAACGAGCTGCCGGGCGCGCCGTCGCAGGAAGAGGCGGTGATCGCCTTCGGTAAGTTTAAGCTGAACCTCGGCACCCGCGAGATGTTCCGCGAAGATGAGCCGATGCCGCTGACCAGCGGGGAGTTCGCGGTACTGAAGGCGCTGGTGAGCCACCCGCGCGAGCCGCTGTCGCGCGATAAGCTGATGAACCTGGCGCGTGGCCGCGAATACAGCGCCATGGAACGTTCGATCGACGTACAGATCTCCCGCCTGCGCCGCATGGTGGAAGAGGACCCGGCGCACCCGCGCTATATCCAGACCGTCTGGGGCCTCGGCTACGTGTTTGTACCGGACGGCAGTAAAGCATGAGGCGATTCCGCTTCTCTCCCCGCAGTTCATTTGCCCGCACGCTGCTGCTGATCGTGACCCTGCTGTTTGTCAGCCTGGTCACGACCTACCTGGTGGTGCTGAACTTTGCCATTCTGCCTAGCCTGCAGCAGTTCAATAAAGTGCTGGCCTATGAGGTGCGGATGCTGATGACCGACCGGTTGCAGCTGGAAGATGGCACGCAGCTGGAGGTGCCACCGGCCTTCCGTCGTGAGATCTACCGCGAGCTGGGCATCTCGCTGTATACCAATGCGGCGGCGGAAGAGAGCGGATTACGCTGGGCGCAACACTACGAATTTCTCAGCCAGCAGATGGCGCAGCAGCTGGGCGGGCCGACCGATGTGCGGGTTGAGGTGAATAAAAACTCGCCGGTGGTGTGGCTGAAAACCTGGCTGTCGCCGGATATCTGGGTGCGCGTGCCGCTGACGGAGATCCACCAGGGCGACTTCTCGCCGCTGTTCCGCTACACGCTGGCGATTATGCTGCTGGCGATCGGCGGTGCCTGGCTGTTTATCCGCATCCAGAACCGACCCTTAGTGGAACTGGAGCACGCTGCGGTGCAGGTGGGAAAAGGCATTATTCCGCCGCCGCTGCGCGAGTACGGCGCGTCGGAGGTGCGATCGGTAACCCGTGCCTTTAATCAGATGGCCTCCGGCGTGAAGCAGCTGGCCGACGATCGCACGCTGCTGATGGCCGGGGTCAGCCACGATCTGCGCACGCCGCTGACGCGCATTCGCCTGGCGACAGAGATGATGTCCGGGCAGGACGGCTATCTGGCCGAGTCGATCAACAAAGATATCGAAGAGTGCAACGCGATTATCGAGCAGTTTATCGACTACCTGCGCACCGGCCAGGAGATGCAGTTTGAGGTCGCCGATCTGAACGGCGTACTGGGCGAGGTCGTGGCGGCCGAAAGCGGCTATGAACGCGAGATCGAAAGCGCGGTGATGCCGTCTGAACTGATGCTGGATATTAACCCGCTGGCAATCAAGCGCGCTGCGGCCAATATGGTGGTGAACGCTGCGCGCTACGGCAACGGCTGGATCAAGGTGAGTTCGGGGCGTGAGCTGCAGCGGGCATGGTTCCAGGTGGAGGATGATGGTCCGGGCATTGAGCCGGATCAGCTCAAGCATCTGTTCCAGCCGTTTGTACGCGGTGACAGCGCGCGCAGCACCAGCGGTACCGGCCTTGGCCTCGCCATCGTGCAGCGTATTATCGACGCCCACCAGGGCACGCTGGAGATTGGACGCAGCGACAGGGGCGGCCTGAAAATCCGTGCCTGGCTGCCGCTGCCGCCGGTGAATACCCTGCCGGGCACGCCGGCACCCTGACTGACTGCCTGACTGCCTGACTGCCTGACTGCCTGACTGCCTGACTGCCTGACTGCCTGACCGCCTGACCGCCTGACCGCGGTCACAAACGTCCTCAGAGTTTCGGGCCCGCCTTCACCAGCGCGGCACCCGCTGCGGTATCGGTAAATTTTTCAAAGTTGGTGATAAAGCGCTGCGCCAGATCCTGCGCCTTCGTTTGCCACTCCGACCCGTTAGCGTAGCTGTTACGCGGATCCAGTAGCTGACCGTCTACGCCGCTGACCTGCAGCGGCATCGCCAGGTTAAACACCGGCAGCGTTACCGTCTCCCCCTCGTTAAGTTCGCTGCTGAGAATGGCGTTGATGATGTTGCGGGTGTCCTGCAGCGAAAACCGTTTACCGCTGCCGTTCCAGCCGGTATTCACCAGCCACGCCTGCGCGCCGGCGGCCTGCATACGTTTTACCAGCACCTCGGCGTACTGCGTCGGGTGCAGGGTGAGGAACGCCGCGCCAAAGCAGGCGGAGAAGGTTGGCGTCGGTTCGGTGACGCCGCGCTCGGTGCCGGCCAGCTTGGCGGTAAAGCCGGACAGAAAGTGGTACTGCGTTTGTGCCGGGGTCAGCCGTGACACCGGCGGCAGCACGCCAAAGGCGTCGGCGGTGAGGAAGATCACGGTTTTCGCGTGACCCGCTTTCGAGACCGGCTTAACGATATTTTCAATATGATTAATCGGGTAAGAAACCCGGGTATTTTCGGTCCTGCTGCCGTCGGCGTAATCCACCGAGCCGTCCGCGCGTACCACCACGTTCTCCAGCAGCGCGTCGCGGCGGATGGCGTGATAAATCTCCGGCTCGGCCTGCGCGGAGAGGTTGATGGTTTTAGCGTAGCAGCCGCCTTCAAAGTTAAACACGCCGTCGTTATCCCAGCCGTGCTCGTCATCGCCAATCAGCTGGCGCTGCGGATCGGTCGAGAGGGTGGTTTTGCCGGTCCCGGAAAGCCCGAAGAATATCGCCACGTCGCCCTGTTTCCCCACGTTGGCCGAGCAGTGCATGGATGCGATCCCCTTCAACGGCAGCAGGGTGTTCATGATCGAGAACAGGCCCTTCTTCATTTCGCCACCGTACCAGCTGCCGCCGATCAGCTGCATACGCTCGGTCAGGTTAAACGCGACAAAATTTTCTGAGTTCAGCCCCTGCTCCTGCCAGTGCGGATTGGTACATTTTGCGCCGTTCATCACCACGAAGTCCGGGGTAAAACAGGAGAGCGACGCGTCGTCCGGCCGGATAAACATGTTTTTGACGAAGTGCGCCTGCCAGGCAACCTCGGTAATAAAACGCACGCACAGGCGGGTATCCGGGTTAGCGCCGCACCAGGCGTCGACCACAAACAGCCGCTTGCCGGAGAGCTGGCGGCTAACCAGCTCCTTCAGCGCATGCCAGGTCTCCGGCGTCAGCGGCTGGTTATCATTTTTACCGGTGCCCTGGTCGCTCCACCACAGCATGTCGCGGGTGGTCTCGTCACGCACCAGATACTTATCTTTTGGCGAACGGCCGGTAAAGACGCCGGTATCGACGGCAACGGCCCCGGAGTCGGTCACCGTACCGCGCTCGTAACCGGTCAGCCCGGGGCGGGTCTCTTCCTTAAACAGCTGGTCGTAATCGGGGTTATGGATTACCTCAGTCGTGGCGGTAATACCATAGGTAGCAAGCTCCCCGGAAGTCAGGCTGTATACGCTCATAACGGCTCCTTTGGTGGTGTGCTGCAACAACATAAATGGCGTGTTTCTGGATGAATAGCGATTAAATCCGCAGGTTTCGGTCAGGGCAGGATAAAAATCGGCTGGAGAGATCGCGCGCAGTGTACACCTGCTACGAGTAAGGGAAAGGGGTAAAAGGTAAAAGTGAGAGGCCGTACGTTATTCGTCCGTTCGGATTGCAGGATGCCGCAGGAGTCGTGTCAGAAGATGCGGTATTGCGGCGACTCAGGGGAATATGAGCCACTTCCCGGCGCGAGCGGGGCACCTGAACGGCACGACTGCGCAGGAGAAAACAGGGAAAGCCCGGTGGGTAAAATGATTCAGGCCATCGGGGAGTCTGGCAGGATAGAAATAGACCGCCGCTGAAGTCGCCACTAGCGGGCCCTCAGTTGAGGGCCCGCTAGTGGCGCGGGCGCAATGCCGCTATAAATCAGTGAACCTGTTGGTCCGCTGCCGCCGACCCGCTGCGGATGGCCGCAATATCCACCGCGTCGAAAACGTAGTGGCTGCCGCAGTAGTCACAGTGCATATCAATATTGCCATCTTCCGCCAGGATCTCGTCGACTTCGTGCTGCGGCAGGGTGCTCAGTACATCGGCGCAGCGCTCGCGCGAGCAGGTGCACTTAAAGCAAACCGGCTGCGGATCGTACACCGTCACCTCTTCCTGATGGTAGAGACGCCACAGGACTTCGTTCGCTGGCAGGGTCAGCAGCTCTTCGGTTTTCAGGGTTTCGGTCAGGGTGGCGAGGTGGCTGAAATCGTCCATCTGGCTGTCCTGGGCCGGCAGCACCTGCAGCAGTACGCCGCCTGCGCCCGGCTGGCCTTCGGCCTCACCGGTGTGGATAAACAGCCGGGTTGGCAGCTGCTCGGAGCGCATAAAGTAATCTTCCAGACAGGCGGCCAGCGTGTCGCCTTCCAGACCGACTACGCCCTGATAGCGTTCACCCTCTTTCGGCGAAATGGTGATGATCAGGTAGCCGTTGCCGACCAGCTGTTTCAGGCTGCTGCCGTCGGCGATCTCGCCCTGCACGCGCGCCACGCCGCGCATCTCCTGCTGATTGTTACCGTTAATTACCGCCAGATTCAGCGGGCCGTCACCCTGCAGCTGTACGGTGATATCACCGTCAAACTTCAGCGTGGCGGTCAGCAGGCTGGTGGCCACCAGCAGCTCACCGAGGATCTGCTGCACCGGTTGCGGGTAGTCGTGCCCGGCGGTGATTTCACGCCAGGTCTGGGAAACGTTGACCAGTTCGCCGCGCACGGCGTGGTTTTCAAACAGGTAACGGTGCATCTGATCTTGCTGGGACATAGCTTATTCTCTCGTTGTGGCGGGCCGGGGTTACTCAGCACCCTCGCCGGAATTTTTAAATTTCATCAGGTCGCGACGCTCTTTTTTATCCGGGCGGCGGTCGGGGTGCGGCATGCTCAGCGCATTCAGCTTACGCGCCAGCGCCACCTTTTCGCGCTTCTCAATGCTCTGCGCGGTTTCCAGGTAGAGCAGCCGGGCGTCGCCAGCCGGGCCGCGTTTGTCGCTGACGGCCTGGATCACTACCGTGCGCTCGTCGTTTCCCTGACGCAGCGTCAGTTCGGCACCGCTCTCTACCAGTTTGCTCGGCTTACCGCGCTGGCCGTTATAGTGAACCTTGCCGCCCTCGATCATCTCGCGGGCGATGGCGCGGGTTTTATAGAAGCGCGCCGCCCACAGCCATTTATCAAGACGGACCCCGTCAGTGGGTTTTTCTTTCATCGTGGCTCCTTGGGAATACCCCTATATGTGGGCACCCTGGGTGCTTTCAAGTCAGCGAAGGGATCGCCGCAGGAGGTACCGGGTCGGTGAAGTCAGATTAGACTTAAAAATAGCACAAACTTTACAGGGCCTGTCACGGGCGGATGGCCTTGATATCGCCCAGCGAGTGGCTGAAGCACTTATCGTAGTACTGCTGGATAGCCAGCAGGCGTTGACGATTGCGCTGAATACGCAGCAGGGCCAGCAGCGTGTTGAGGATAAAACCTGTCAGCAGCACCAGCAGCAGCAGGCTGGTGCCCAGATAACGCCACAGAGTCGTGACGTCGGGTTCGCTGTGCAGCACCACGTGTCGGGTGCCGTTGGCATCGGTGGTGATACCGGTGACGATGCCGGAAACGTTGAAAGGCGTATGCAGCATCATGCCGGCCAGCCGCTGCAGCGCCGGCCACTGGTCCGGCGCGTTGTAGTCAAACAGTGATACCGGCGGGGCTGGCTGGCTGACCAGCTGACGGCCTTCGTCGCTGATCAGCAAAAAACCGCCCGGCGGCGGGCTGTTCAGCGCTTCGGCAGCCCGGCGCGTTTCGCGATAGAAGAAGGTGGCGGTGGCGGTGTTGACCAGATTTTCCAGCGCGTCGGCGCTGACCGGACGCAGAATCACGTTAGTGCCGTTCAGCGCCCCGGAGTCCGCGCGGCGTACCAGCGTCGGCCAGTCTTTGGCGCTGCCGAGGTTGACCAGCGCGTTTTTCAGCCGGACGCAATCCTGCTCCTGGCTGCACAGCGCCTGAGTTTTCTGCACAATATCCGAAAAGTCATCCAGAAGGATCATCCCGGCCTTCTGAATGGCGCTGGCCAGCTGCGGGTTCAGCTTGGCATCGCCGCCGGTTTGCGGGTGCAGCTGCTGGCTGATGGCGTCCACCAGTGCGGTGGCCTTATCGATCACCTCTGACTGCGGCAGCGGTAGCGGCACGGCGTTATTCCAGTACACCGCAGAACAGTCGAACGGCATAAACGCGTAGTTTCGGTTGCCCTGATAAATGGCCGGTACTGAACACATCCCGGTACCTTTTACCCGCAGGCTGTCGCCGACGCGCAGGTGGGCTTTTTCCAGCTCGCTGACCTGGCTGACCTGCAGGCTTTCGGTGCCCTTAATCCACGCCAGGCTGATTTTCCACGGCATGCTGAGGGGAACCCAGCTCATCAGCAGCGCCAGCACCAGCAGGCAACCGGCCGCCAGCACCACGTTTTTGCGCCAGCGCTGCAGGGGAAAATTACGCACTTCATCCTGCAGCGACAGGAAGCGCCCCTGGCGCACTACGTGGCGGCTGAGGTAGAGATCGATTTCTGTGGTCTGGCCGAGATCCTGGGTGACGTAGTTCTGCCAGTGCGGCGGATAGATCAGATCGATGATGCCCAGCGAGATCGAACTGGCCTGGCCCTGGTTCGATTCACCAAACAGCCCCCAGCGTTTCGGCGTGCCGCGCAGGCAGTGGATATCACGCAGTGCCTTGCTGGCGGGCGGGCGATAGAGGAACCAGCAGCTGACCAGCACCATGCTGACGCCGGCCAGCACCAGCCACGGCATCAGCACCAGCGGTCCGGTCAGGGCAACGAAGAACAGCAGCAGGGCCACGCCGATCACCAGCGCCTCACGCGTGCCGTCCGGCCGGTTCAGCGCGTACTCTTCCGCACTCTCTTTACGCACGCGCAGCAGCTCAACGTTTTCCCTCTCTTCCTGGCGGATTGAGGCGTTTTGTCCGCTGACGCGCAGGGCGCTGCTGAGCACCGGGGGCTCCCAGCGGTATTCGTCAAGCGTATGGCCGTTCAGGGAGATAACTAATGGCACGCTTTGCGTTTTAATCAGCTCGACGAAGTTCTCTTCGGCAATGAACTGCTCCCACTGGGCGGGCAGATGCACCTCAACTTCATCAAGGTAGTAGCGCCACTTATGCGGTTCGTCGGTCGACAGACCGTAGCGGGTGATGGCCCGAGTGACCGGGTAAACGTTGTTGCTTTGTGACGTTAAGGCGAGCTGCTGCGGCGAGCTGCTGGATCCTGACGGGATCGTACCGCTACGATGGCGCGCCAGCGCGGACAGATAGCGTTCAACCGCCGCACGCTCTGTGCTGTTCAGCTTGCGATTGGGGGGGCTGATAAACGGCAGGGGTTTAGCAAAAGGCGGGCGATGGCGCATGGCGAACCAGAACAGGCAGCCGGCCACGACGAAGCCGGCCAGCATTACAGCCAGGATGATGACCACTGTGCTCATGCTTCCCTCATTTCCGCCACGATTCCCCTGTCACCGTTCTCGCGTAAGACTCTCGTCATGCCCTGACCAATTGTGGCGAGTTTGCGCCGTGCTTGCAATCAGCAATAAATGGAAAAAGAGTAATAAAAATCATAGCGTTATAATGTTTGTATTCGATGCCCGTCCTGAATGGTACCCGGAATTTCTCATGAAGAATATCGGCATAATCCTATTTATCTGCGGGTGGCTTGACTTGCATTAAAAGAATTTCCTTATGTTTACAATGATTTGTTATAAATAGGTGAAATGATTCATGCGATGATTGGATTCCTGCGGTGGCTGCCGCACAATGAACGTTAATACGGTCAGTTCCCGCTGTCGACGCGGGTACCGGCGCTTACTTCGGTTATATCCTGGGGCCATGATGACCAGACAATTACAAAAACCTGACATCCTCAAGGTCGAGACGGTGGCGCAATCGCGGTTGTTTACCGTTGAAGCGGTGGATCTTGCCTTCAGCAACGGCGCACGCCGGGTCTATGAACGGATGCGCCCGTCCGATCGTGAAGCGGTGATGATTGTGCCGATCGTTGACGATCACCTGATCCTGATTCAGGAGTACGCGGTGGGGCTGGAGTGCTACGAGCTGGGCTTCCCTAAAGGGTTGATCGACCCGGGTGAAACCCCGTTTGAGGCCGCGAACCGTGAGCTGAAAGAAGAGGCCGGTTTTGGGGCAGAGCAGCTGGAAAGTCTCGGCAGGCTGACCATGGCCCCCTCCTATTTCTCCAGTAAAATGAATATCGTGGTGGCGGAAGGGTTGTATCCGGAACAGCTTGAAGGAGATGAACCGGAGCCGCTGCCGCAGCTGCGCTGGCCGCTTAACAACCTGCTGGCGCTGCTTGATGAGCCGGATTTCCGCGAAGCGCGTAACGTCAGCGCGCTGTTTCTGGTGCGTGAATGGCTGGTGAAGCAGGGGCGTATAGCGTACTGATCCGCAGGTAAACGCGGTACGCGCAGTCATACAGCGGTGACGCCTTTGTAGTAAACGCGCAATCACAACGTTATTCAGGATCGGGCGCGGAGATAAAAAAAGGCCGGGTTGCCCCGGCCTGTATCGCTGAACCGCCGGGCTGGCCCGGCATCATTCGATCAGAACAGCTCGTGGCTTTCGCCGTTATCAATAAGCGTGGTACCGGTGTCGTGCACGGAGTATTCGGTGGGCTGGGTGCCCTCGATAAAGTACTCCTGGCGGGTGTTGCCGCCACCGTTGGCCAGCTTACCGGTGCCGCGGTCGATATTCACCGTCACCACGCCCTGCGGCGGCGTCAGTGGCTCTAGCGGTACGCCATCCAGCGCGCTTTTCATATAATCATCCCACGCCGGCTGAGCACTCTTGGCCCCGCCTTCGTAGCCGGAGATCTGCTCCTTGATCGCCCCTGACGCAGTGGTGCGCCCCAGATCGCGGCGGTGGTCGTCAAAACCAATCCACACCGAGGTCACCACGCCAGGGCCGTAGCCGGAGAACCAGGCGTCCTTCGAGCTGTTGGTGGTGCCTGTTTTGCCGCCGATATCGTTGCGTTTCAGCTCCTTGCCGGCACGCCAGCCGGTGCCCATCCAGCCCGGCTCGCCGAAGATGTTCGAGTTCAGCGCGCTTTTGATCAGGAACGACAGCGGGGTGTTGATCACGTGTGGCGCATACTGCTGCTCACCGTCCTGCTGCACCTGCTGCTGAGTGACTTCGCCCAGCTGCGGCTGCGGTACGGCAAAGTTGGTTTTCTCCTGCGATACCGCCACGTTTTCCACGCTGTCTTCGCTCAGCGCCACCGCCTTTTGGGTCTCGCCGTAAATCACCGGCAGATTGCACTGCGGGCAGGCGATTTTCGGTTTGACCTCAAAGACCTTGTCACCCTGCTCGTTCTCAATGCGGGTAATAAAGTACGGATCGACCAGGAAACCACCGTTGGCCATCACCGAATAGCCGCGCACCATCTGCAGCGGGGTGAAGGAGGCCGAGCCCAGCGCCAGCGATTCGGTATGCACGATATTTTCCGCCGGGAAGCCGAAGCGTTGCAGATACTCAGCGGCGTAGTCGACGCCCATGGCGCGCATGGCGCGCACCATCACCACGTTTTTCGACTCACCCAGCCCCTGACGCAGGCGGATTGGCCCGGCGTAGGTGTTCGGTGAGTTTTTCGGCCGCCAGTCGGCACCGGCACCGGCATCCCAGCGCGAGATCGGCACGTCGTTGAGGATCGAGGCCAGCGTCAGGCCGCGATCCATCGCTGCGGTATACAGGAAGGGTTTGATGTTCGAACCGACCTGACGCAGCGCCTGGGTGGCGCGGTTAAATTTGCTGAGGTTGAAGTCGAAGCCGCCGACCAGCGCGCGCACGGCACCGTCGTTGGGATCGAGCGACACCAGCGAGGAGTTGACGTCCGGCACCTGGGCGAGCTGCCAGGCGTTGTCCACCTGGCGCAGCCAGATCTGCTGGCCGGGTTGCAGCACCTGGCTCACGGAGCGTGGTGTGGCGCCCTGCAGCGTATCCGACTTAAACGGACGCGCCCAGCGGACGGCCGCCAGATCGAGGCTGACGATGCTGCCGTCACGCAGCGTGGCGCTGGCCTGCTCGCTGCTCGCCTGGGTGACCACCGCCGGATTAAGCGGGCCATAGACCGGCAGCGCTCTCAGGGTCTTCACGATCTCCGCATGGCCCCAGGCCGGCTGGCTGGCCTGCCACAGCACGCTGGCCGGGCCGCGGTAGCCGTGGCGCATATCGTAGGCGATCACGTTGTTCTGTACCGCGTCCTGCGCGGCCAGCTGCAGCTTGCGGGTGACGGTGGTGTAGACCTTGTAGCCGTCGTTGTAGGCGCCTTCACCGTAACGCTTAACCATCTCCTGGCGCACCATTTCGGTCAGATACGCGGCGCCGAAGGCGATCTCCGGCGTGTGGTAGTTAGCGACCAGCGGCGTGTTACGCGCCTCATCATACTGTGACTGGGTGATGTACTGCTGGTCCAGCATGCGCGCCAGCACCGTATTACGGCGCTGCACCGCCCGGGTATGGGAGTAGAGCGGGTTAAAGGTCGACGGCGCTTTCGGCAGGCCGGCAATCATCGCCATTTCGCTCAGCGACAGCTCATCGACGTTTTTACCGAAGTAGACCTGCGCCGCCGCGCCCACGCCATAGGCGCGGTAGCCGAGGTAGATCTTGTTCAGGTACAGCTCAAGGATCTCATCTTTGCTCATCGTCTGTTCGATACGAATCGCCAGGAAAGCTTCCTTGATTTTGCGCGTCAGCGTTTTTTCGGGGCTGAGGAAGAAGTTCCTCGCCAGCTGCTGGGTGATGGTACTGGCACCCTGCGAGGCGTGCCCTGACATCAGCGCAATGCTGGCAGCACGGAAAATGCCGATCGGATCGACGCCGTGGTGCTCATAAAAGCGGCTGTCTTCGGTGGCAATAAAGGCCTTCACCAGCTGCGGCGGCATCTGCTGCAACGTCAGGGGGATACGGCGTTTTTCACCGTACTGGGCGATCAGCTCGTTGTCTGCGCTGAACACCTGCATCGGCGTCTGCAGACGCACATCTTTCAGCGTGGCGACGTCGGGCAGCTGCGGCTCTATGTATTTGTATAAACCATAGATCGAGCCTGCTCCCAGCAAAATGCAACACACTGCAAGGATCAATAAATACTTTACGAACTTCACCTGATATTTCCCATTTAAAGTCGATTGGGCAGTTTATAAACAATCGCGCGGTAGTATAAAGGCTAGCCAGTAGCTTGGATACGTCCTTTTAAAACTGACGATAAGGAGATCGCCGCATGGCTCTTCAGATATGGCAGATCGGGCTGGATATTCAAAACGGGCAGCTGTGTGCCCTTGCCGTTCAGCAACGCCGCAACGGCTGGCAGCTCCGCCACTGGTGGCAACACGACCTGCCGCAAGATACGTTAAGAAATGGCCTCATGCAACGTCCGGACATCGTTAGCGCGCTGTTGCAGCGCTGGCGTCGGCTGTTGCCGGGCCGCTTTTCGCTACGGGTGGGGTTCCCGCCACATCCGGTAATGCAGCGCCCGCTGAGCCTGCCGGCGATGCGCCTGCACGAACCCGATCGCCACCGCTATATCACCGCGGCGGCGCGTCAGCTGTTCCCGATCGAGCCGGAGGCGCTGGCGCTGGATTACCGCTCTGCGGCCGCCGGGCAACTGATGCTGACCGCCACCCGCCAGGAAGCGTTACACAGCTGGGTCAGTTGTCTGCAGCAGGCCGGCCTAGTGGCGCAGGTGCTGGAACTGACCCCCGGTGCACTCGGCGTGCTGGCCGGTACCCTGAACCTTGACCCTCACGCCACGCTGGTACACCGCACCAGCGATCACTGGCTGTGGTATGCACCGCAGCATGCAGAACAGCCGTGGGGATGGTGTGCGCTGGAGGAGGCGGCAGACTTTGGCAGCCTGCATCTGAGTAAGCTGCCGGCGGCGGGTGAGATCTGGTACAGCTCGGCGCTGGCGGAGCCGCCGCCGCCGGGCACCCTGGCGCTGTCACCGCTGCAGGCGATGCGCTTCTGGCAGCCGCCGTTGCCTGCCTGTGCCGGTGCTTTTTCGCTGGCGATCGGGCTGGCGCTGCGCCCGGAGGATCGCTGATGGTGCCGGTCAATTTGCTGCCGTGGCGCACGCAGCGCCTGCGGCGGCAGTGGCGGCGCTGGTGTCTGCTGCTGTTGGTGGCTCTGCCGTTGTTGAGTGCCCTGCCGGGTCTGTGGCTGCAGTGGCAGCATCAGCTTAACCGCCAGCAGAAGGCGCTGTTGGCAACCTGCGTCGAGGCGCAGCGGCTGGCCGCCGCACTGCAGGCGCGCACGCAGGCCGTTTTGCAGCCGCTGAACGCTCTGCAACTGCAGCGCCTGCAGCAGCAGCAGCGGCTGCAACGGCTTCTGCTGTGGCGGGATGTTGCAGAACGGATAGCGCAGGTCATTCCTGCCGGGGTGTGGCTGAGCGAGCTGAAAACAGGCACCGCTGGCGTGCAGCTGCAAGGTGCCAGCCGTGGCGTTGCGGGCGTGCACAGGTTCCGTGACCGTCTCGGGCAGCTGAGCTGGGTGCAGCAGGTCACGTCCGGCAGCGTGGTGCGTAACGCAGAGGACGAGGTGCATTTCAGCCTGCAGGTTCATTTGCGTCAACCGGCGCCCCCGTGATTCAGGACTGCCGGCTGGGCGGGCTGCAGGAGAACCTTCATGATCCGGGCTTATCTGTCCGGCTGACGACAGAACGAGCGACAGTGACGTATTTTTTGCCGGTTTGCAGGCGACAGGGGGAACACGCATGACTCAACGTTATCTGCTCAGGTGGCTGCAGGCCGCGTGGTGGCTGAAAACCGCCAGCGTGCTGGCGCTGGTGGCTGTGCTGGCGGCGCTGGGGTGGCTGTGGGGAGCCAGCCCGGTGCTGCAGCAGGCTGACCAGCTGGCACACCAGCAGCGTCAGGCGCTGCTGCGTTATCGTTTGCAGTTGCAACAGCTGCAAAAAATACCGGCGCTGAGCACGCTTCGCGCCAGGCTAGAGCAACTGCAGGCGGCTGGTGAGTCACGGCGCGACTTCTCCCTGCCCGCACTGCTGAGTGAAAGCGGCGCGCGGCTGCAGCACTGGCAGCCCGGCCCACAGGGCGGGGAGCTGGCGCTGACGCTGCAGTGGCCGCAGTTTATCCGGCTGCTGGATTATCTGACCACGCTGCGGCCGCCGGTGTCGATCGTACGGCTTTCGCTGCACGGTAACGCCGAGGCGCTGCGTCTGCTGCTGACGCTGGTGACGGAACAGGATGCCGGGGGCGCGCGATGAGCACGCGTTACCGCTGGCTGAGGGTGCCGCTCAGAGCGGCTACCACGATCTGTCGGCTGCCTGATGGGCTTTGTGCAGCCATATCGCGCTGTCGGCTGCTTGATGGGCTTTGTGCAGCCATATCGCGCTGTCTGCTGCCTGATGGGCTTTGTGCAGCCATATCGCGCTGTCGGCTGCTTAACAGGCATTGTGCGGCTATACCACGCTGCACACTGCTTAAGGTGCGTGGAGCGACCTTCATACTCTCCCTGCTGCTGCCGGGGCCTTTACTGGCCGGGGAGGGGGTGACTCTGCGTGACCCTTTTGCCCCGCCGGCGCTGGCCCGCTGTGAGCTGCAGGCCGCCGAACGGCTGGGCTGGCAACTGCAGGGGGTGATTGGCCAGCCGGGCGAGTTTCATGCCTGGCTGGTGGCCCCGCCGGCGACCCGGCTGCGGCTGCGGGCCGGTGAAACTCTGCCGGGGACCCGCTGGCAGGTGGTGGAGATTGCCCGGTTCAGCATCACGCTGGGCGCAGATAACGGCTGCCCGCCGCCGCTGAGGCTGGCACTCAAGGAGAGAAACCGTGGACAGACTACCAATCCCACTGCTGCTGCTGGCGCTGGCGCTGGCGCTCAGCGGTCCGGCGCTGGCTGAACCTGAACGTACGCCGTTGGCTAAGCCTGTGCTGCTGGCTGACCGCCCTCCGGTAGCTGAGCGGACGCTGCCAGCTGAACGCAGCTCTTTGGCTAAACGGACGCTGCCAGCTGAACGCAGCTCTTTGGCTAAACGGACGCTGCCAGCTGAACGCAGCTCCTTGGCTAAACGGACGCTGCCAGCTGAACGCAGCTCCTTGGCTAAACGGACGCTGCCAGTTGAACGCAGTTCTTTGGCTGAGCGGACGCTGCCCGCTGAACGCAGTTCTTTGGCTAAACGAACGCTGCCCGATGAACGCAGGCCGCAGGCCGGGCGCGTGCCGCTGTCGCTTAACTTTGATGATGCGCCGGTGGGCCAGGTGCTGCAGGCGCTGGCCGACTACCAGCAGCTTAACCTGATGCTGGCACCCGGCGTGGAGGGGCGCATCAGCCTGCGCCTGGAGGGGGTGCCCTGGCGTCAGGCGTTGCAACTGGTACTGAAGCTGGGGCGGCTTAGCCTGGAACAGCAGGGCAACGTGATGCTGATCTATCCCCCCGGCCGGCAGCAGGAGAAGCAGCGTGAGGCCGAGCAGCAACGGGAAGATCGCGAGCGCCGTATGCCGCTGCAGACGCTGAGCCTGACGCTGCAGCATGCCGATGCCAGCGTGGTCAATGCCAGCCTGCAGAGTGAACGTGCGCAGTTGATGACGCCACGCGGGTCGGTAACGCTGGATACCCGTACCAACACGCTGCTGCTGCGCGACACGGCGCAGGCGTTAGAGCAGACCGGCCGCTGGTTGCGCTCGCTTGACGTGCCGCTACAGCAGATCGAGCTGGCCGCGCAGATTGTTACCCTGAGTGAAGAGAGCCTGCGTGAGCTTGGCGTTAACTGGGGGCTGGGCGGCGAGCCGCCGGTCGCTGACGCCCTGCGTGCCAGCCAGCTGCGCGTTGACCTCGGTGTGGCGCGGCCCGCGGCGGCGGCCGGTTTTACCCTCGCACGGCTGAACGGCCGCCTGCTGGAGCTGGAGCTCAGCGCGCTGGAGCGTGAGCATCAGGCGGATATCATCGCCAGCCCGCGCCTGTTTACTTCGCACCAGCAGACAGCCAGCATCAAGCAGGGCACTGAGATCCCGTATGAAGTGGCGACCGGTAACAGTGGCTCGACCACCATGGAGTTTAAAGAGGCGGTGCTGGGCATGGAGGTGACCCCGGCGGTGCAGGCCAACGGACGTATTTTGCTGAAGCTGCACATCACGCAGAACGTGCCCGGGCGCACGATGCGCAGCGGTGACAGCGAGGTGCTGACCATCGATAAACAGGAGATCACCACCCAGGTGACGCTGAAGGATGGCCAGACGCTGGCGCTGGGCGGTATTTTCCAGCAGGAGAGCGCTGCCGGCCGGAGAGCGGTACCGTTGCTCGGGGATATTCCTCTGCTGGGCGCCCTGTTCCGGCACGGTGTTCGTGAGCAGAAAAGGCGAGAATTGGTGATCTTCATCACACCAAGGCTGATCCGCAGCGATTAATGCGAATTTTGAACCAAACTGAAGCACCAGCATGTTTTTTCCGGAATTGGTAACGGTTACGTTTGACGCAAGGGCGGAATTAGCTTACAAGGTTTAGCGATTTTGAATTACGGGCCAGCGGCCCATTAGCGTATGCATTTTAACCGTTTTTTATCGTGCGCAACCGGCGTAGCCGCTGCAACCACATCCGGCTGATAAATGAAGCGGACTGAAACGCGCGACAGTTCTGTGTGCAATGGGCAAGGTAAATTTAATCGGTTGCCAAAACACCTTCAGTGTTGAGATAATTTTTAGTCTGACTCTCGCACTATCGCTCATGAGGTTTCAGTTCATGTCCTGCCTGGTTTAGGGTGGGGTATCATCAACGAATTGTCTTAGTTATATCGAAAAAATGGCAGAGAAACGCAATATCTTTCTGGTTGGGCCTATGGGTGCCGGCAAAAGCACTATTGGGCGTCAATTAGCTCAGCAACTCAATATGGAATTTTTCGATTCCGATCAAGAAATTGAGCGACGTACCGGAGCGGATGTGGGCTGGGTTTTCGACGTTGAAGGCGAAGACGGCTTCCGCGACCGCGAAGAAAAAATCATTAACGAACTCACTGAAAAACAGGGCATTGTGCTGGCGACAGGTGGCGGTTCCGTCAAGTCTCGCGAAACGCGCAACCGTCTTTCCGCTCGTGGCGTGGTGGTCTATCTTGAAACGACCATCGAAAAGCAGCTGGCACGTACTCAGCGCGATAAAAAGCGTCCGTTGCTGCAGGTGGCCTCTCCGCCACGTGAAGTGCTGGAAGCCTTAGCTGACGAACGCAACCCGCTGTATGAAGAGATTGCTGACGTTACCATCCGCACCGACGATCAGAGTGCGAAAGTGGTCGCTAATCAGATTATCAATATGCTGGAGAAGAGCTGATAACGCTCTGATGCCCTGTCATGGGCAGCGCACAAAAGGTGATATGGCGTCATGGAGAGGATTACAGTAACGCTGGGGGAGCGCAGTTACCCCATTACTATCGCCGCCGGATTGTTTAACGACCCGGCTTCATTCTGGCCACTGAAGGCAGGCGATCAGGTTATGCTGGTGACCAACCAGACCCTGGCTCCTCTCTATCTGGACGTCGTGCGCGCACGCCTTGAAGGTGCCGGCGTGCTGGTCGACAGCGTGATCCTGCCCGACGGTGAACAGCATAAGACGCTGGCCGTGATGGACCAGGTGTTTACCGCGCTGCTGTCTAAACCCCACGGCCGTGATACTACGCTGGTCGCGCTGGGTGGTGGAGTGATCGGTGATTTAACCGGTTTTGCTGCCGCCAGCTATCAGCGCGGCGTGCGCTTTATTCAGGTCCCCACCACGCTGTTATCACAGGTGGATTCCTCCGTTGGCGGTAAAACCGGCGTGAACCATGCGCTGGGTAAAAACATGATCGGGGCGTTTTATCAACCGGCCTCGGTTATTATCGATCTCGACTGCCTGAAAACGCTGCCGAAGCGCGAGCTGGCCTCTGGCCTGGCGGAAGTGATTAAGTACGGCATCATCCTCGACGGCGAGTTTTTCAGCTGGCTGGAACAGCATATCGACGATCTGCTGGCGCTGGATGCTGGCGCAATGGCTTACTGCATCCGCCGCTGCTGCGAACTGAAAGCGGAAGTGGTGGCGGCCGATGAGCATGAGCGTGGGCAACGCGCGCTGCTTAATCTGGGCCATACTTACGGTCATGCGATCGAAACCTTTATGGGTTACGGCAACTGGCTGCACGGTGAGGCTGTGGCGGCCGGTATGGTGATGGCCGCGCGTAACGCACAGCGCCTGGGTCAGTTCACTGCCGAAGACGTGGCAAGGGTTATTGCGCTGCTGCAGCGTGCCGGATTACCGGTACATGGCCCGGAAAGCATGGCTCCCGCCGACTATTTACCACTGATGATGCGTGATAAAAAAGTGATCGGCGGTAAACTGCGTCTGGTCCTGCCGTTAAAGGTAGGCCAGGCCGAAGTGCGTAGTGATGTGCCACATGATATGGTGCTGGCTTCTGTTCAGGATTGTCTGAAGCCGTGATATCCACCCGCGCTCTGCCGCGGGTTCATCTTCAGATGTTACGGCCGTTCACAGGGTTTGAACGGCTTTGCTGCTCTATGGGAGGAGATTAAATGGACGAGTTTAAACCGGAAGACGAGTTAAAACCTGACACCAGCGATCGCCGACCTACGCGGCCCCGTAAAACGCCTTCCGCTGCGCCAAAGGTACCGGTATCACGTCAGCATATGATGATGGCGATCGGTATCCTGGTGCTGATCCTGCTGGTGGTGGGGATTGGATCGGCGCTGAAGTCGCCGGACAACAGCACGGCACAGAGTGGCGGCAACACACCGGCCAGCGGCAGCGCAGAGAAAAATATCGACCTTTCTGGCTCCTCGTCGATGAGTGGTTCATCCCCCTCTGCGGCAGCGGCTGAAGGCCCGCTGACCAGCGGCCAGGGCAGCTCGCCACAGGAGCTGAGCGCGCCGCAGATTGCGTCCAGCCCAACCGAAGCGCAGGCACTGCCAACACCGCAAAATCAGCAGCGGGTCGAGCTGCCGGGCGATCTGAATAACGCCCTGAGCAATCAGCAGGGGCAGGTGGATGCGGCAGCCCAGAGCGGCATCGGCGACTCCACCCTGCCGGTGGCTCCGGCTACCGTAGCCGCAGGTGCGGGCAGCCGTGCCTTGGCCGGTTCGTCCGTTGGCGCGCAGCAGAGCAGCAAACCTGCGGCGGCGCATAAGCCCAACAGCAAAGCGGCTCACGCTGAAAGCAAACCCCAGTCCACGGCGCGCAGTACGGTTAATCATGCCGCCAGCAGCGCTCCTGCCAGCCGCAGCACCGGCACCAGTGCCGCCAGCAACACCGCCAGCCGCAGCACCGGCACCAGTGCCGCCAGCAACACCGCCAGCAGAAGCCCGGTGGCCGCAGGCGGTTCAACGCCTGGCGGGAATTTCACCCTGCAGCTGAGCAGCGCATCCCGTTCAGATACGCTGAACGCCTGGGCAAGAAAGCAGAATCTCAACGGCTACCATGTCTATCAGACCACGCGTAACGGTCAGCCGTGGTACGTGCTGGTCAGTGGTTCTTATGCCACCTCTGCCGATGCCAAACGCGCTGTCGCGACATTACCTGCTGAAGTCCGGGCGCAGAACCCCTGGGTGAAGCCGGTCAGCCAGGTGAAAAAAGAAGCCGGAAAATAATTCTCCGCCGGGGCAACCCGGCGATTACTGAAGTGTGTGAGCGTGCCGCAGGCACGTGGACAGTTCTGAGCGCAGATATGCTGTCGGTGTAACCACAGCCTGATGAGTAAAAATAATTAACGACGGCATGAAAAAAAATCGCGCTTTTTTGAAGTGGGCAGGAGGGAAGTATCCCCTACTGGACGACATCCGTCGCCATCTGCCGGAAGGGGACTGTCTGATCGAGCCGTTTGTCGGTGCCGGGTCGGTCTTTCTCAATACGCAGTATCCGCGCTATCTTCTGGCTGATATCAACAGCGACCTGATTAACCTCTATAACATCGTTAAAGACCGCACCGACGAGTTTGTCGGCGACGCACGTGCACTGTTTACCCCGGAAGTGAATGATTCGGAGGTGTACTATGCCCTGCGGCGGGAGTTCAACCTCAGCCGTGATTCATACCGGCGTGCGTTGCTGTTCCTGTACCTGAATCGCCACTGCTACAACGGCCTGTGCCGTTATAACCTGAGCGGCGAGTTCAACGTGCCTTTCGGTCGTTATCGTAAGCCTTATTTCCCGGAAGAGGAGCTTTACGGCTTTGCTGAACGGGCGCAGAAGGCGATCTTTGTCTGTGAATCCTACGATGCTACGCTGACCAAGGCGCTGCCGGGCACGGTGGTCTACTGCGATCCGCCGTACGCGCCGCTGTCCGCCACCGCCAATTTTACGGCCTACCACACCAACAGTTTCAGCCTGCGCGAGCAGCAGCATCTGGCCGAGCTGGCGATGACGCTGGCGAGTGAGAGCGTTACGGTGCTGATCTCCAACCATGACACGCCGCTGACGCGTGAGTGGTATCATCAGGCGAAACTGCACGAAATTAAGGTGCGACGCTCGATCAGCCGCAGCGGCACCACGCGTAGTAAGGTGAGTGAGCTTCTGGCGCTGTACAGCGGCGTCGGTAAAAAACCATGAAGTGATTTGGGAGAAACGAATGAAAAAGTTTTTAATTGCCCCATCGATTCTGGCCGCAGATTTTGCCCGCCTGGGTGAAGACACGGCGAAGGCGCTTGCCGCTGGCGGTGACGTGGTGCATTTCGACGTAATGGATAACCACTACGTGCCCAACCTCACTATGGGGCCAATGGTGCTGAAAGCGCTGCGCGATTATGGCATTACCGCGCCGATCGACGTGCACCTGATGGTCAAACCCGTTGACCGTCTGGTGCCGGACTTCGCTAAAGCCGGCGCCAGCTATATCACCTTCCACCCTGAAGCCTCTGAACACGTTGACCGTACGCTGCAGCTGATTAAAGAGCACGGCTGTAAAGCGGGCCTGGTGCTCAACCCGGCGACGCCGCTGAGCATTCTCGACTATGTGATGGACAAGCTGGATGTGATCCTGCTGATGTCGGTCAACCCGGGCTTTGGCGGCCAGTCGTTTATCCCCGGCACCCTCGACAAGTTGCGTCAGGTGCGCAAGCTGATCGACCAGAGCGGCTTTGATATTCGCCTGGAAGTGGATGGCGGCGTGAAGGTCGATAATATTGCTGAGATCGCAGCGGCGGGTGCCGATATGTTTGTCGCCGGTTCGGCCATTTTTGGTCATCCTGACTACAAGAAAGTGATCGACGAAATGCGTACCGAACTGGAGAAATCTCATCATGGCGCGTTTCACTAAACCTCGCGCGCTGGCGTTTGATCTTGACGGTACGCTGACCGACAGCGCGCCGGGCCTGGCGGCCGCGGTGGACGCGGCTTTAACCGAGCTGGATTTGCCGGTGGCCGGCCTCGAACGGGTGGCCACCTGGATTGGTAACGGCGCCGACGTGCTGATTGAACGTGCGCTGACCTGGGCGCAGGGCCATGCACCGCAGCCTGAATACCTGCGCGAGGCGCGCCTGCTGCTGGACCAGCACTACGCACAGAGCATAAACAGCGGCAGCCTGCTCTATCCGCAGGTGCGTGAGACGCTGGCCGTGCTGGCGGCACACAACCTGCCGATGGCGCTGGTCACCAACAAACCCACGCCGTTTGTCGCGCCGCTGCTGGCGTCCCTCGGCATCGACAGCTACTTCTCGCTGATTATCGGCGGTGATGATGTGCCGGTGAAAAAGCCGCACCCGGCGCCGCTGTTTATGGTGCTGGGTCAGTTTGGCCTGCTGCCCGCGGAATTGCTGTTTGTCGGCGACTCACGCAATGATATTCTGGCGGCGCAGGCGGCGGGATGTCCCTGCATCGGTATGACCTACGGCTACAACCACGGTGAGCCGATCGCCACCAGCCAGCCGGACCTCACGCTCGATCACTTTAACGATTTATTGCCCGCACTCGGGCTGCCATTATCAGGATGACTATCATGAGCAAACCCATCGTATTCAGCGGCGCACAGCCTTCAGGTGAACTGACCATCGGCAACTATATGGGTGCGCTGCGTCAGTGGGTTCAGATGCAGGACGACTATCACTGCGTTTACTGCATCGTGGATATGCATGCTATTACCGTCCGTCAGGATCCGGTGGCCCTGCGTAAAGCCTCACTGGATACGCTGGCGCTCTACCTGGCCTGCGGTATCGACCCGGCGAAAAGCACCATCTTCGTTCAGTCCCACGTGCCGGAGCACGCGCAGCTCGGCTGGGTGCTGAACTGCTACACCTATTTTGGTGAGCTGAGCCGCATGACCCAGTTTAAGGATAAGTCCGCGCGCTACGAAGAGAACATCAACGCCGGGCTGTTTGACTACCCGGTGCTGATGGCGGCCGATATCCTGCTGTACCAGACCAACCAGGTGCCGGTGGGTGACGACCAGAAGCAGCACCTTGAGCTGAGCCGCGATATCGCTTCACGCTTCAACGCGCTGTACGGTGAGATCTTCAAGGTGCCTGAGCCGTTTATTCCTAAGTCCGGCGCGCGCGTAATGTCGCTGCTGGAGCCGACCAAAAAGATGTCCAAGTCCGACGACAACCGCAACAACGTTATCGGCCTGCTGGAAGATCCGAAGTCGGTGGTCAAGAAGATCAAACGTGCGATGACCGACGGCGACGAGCCGCCGGTGGTGCGTTACGACGTGAAAGAGAAGCCGGGCGTCTCTAACCTGCTGGATATCCTCTCCGGCGTGACCGGCACTCCGGTAGCCGAGCTGGAAAAACAGTTTGAAGGCCAGATGTACGGCCACCTGAAGGGCGCGGTAGCGGACGCCGTTTCCGCGATGCTCAGCGAGCTGCAGGAGCGCTACCATCGTTACCGCAACGATGAAGCCTTCCTTGAGCAGGTGATGCGTGACGGAGCGGCCAAAGCCCGCGCCCGCGCGCAGGAGACGCTGAAGAAGGTATACGAAGCGATTGGCTTCGTCGCCCAGCCGTAATCCTTACCCGCGGGCCGTCAGGCGGCCCGCTACTTCCTTCCACTTCTACCTCCACCTCCTCTGAACGTCCCTTGTACCCATAATCCGGACTTACGGCCCTTTGGCTATGTATGCAAAGCCTCTTTGTGCTGTTTCTGGCGCGGGAGATTGAATGTCCTTATTCTGATGTTATGATCCGCCCATAAGGATATGGGGTGACAGAATGGATCAGGAAGATTATGGCTTACGAACGTTGCTTGATATGCATGGCTACCAGTTCACGCTGGATAACGGCTACTGGTGGAAAATCGAGGCCTATGGCGTTGAGAAATCACGGTTCAGACCGCATGGTATCCGCTACAACCTGACTCTGCATAACCGCTACAACCATCGCTTTTGGGATGGATAATGCACATGCGATCGATCCTCCCAAAAAAGGGGGGTTCCCTGCGCGTCTGGTGGTGTATGGCCATCTGCACCGAAACTCAATCGATCCGGGTTATCCCTATTTCTTTCACTCTGCCGCTCAGCTTTTAGATGATTTTTTTGCCGCAGTAGATCGCGTTGTCAGTGAGGATAGAGGTAAATAATGAAAGCATTAATCGGTGTGATCCCTGAACAGATTCTGAGAAAGCGGATGCTGGCGATTGCCTCAGGCAAATATCAGCCGCTGCCGGATGAACCGAAAGTCTGGTTTGCTTCGGTGAACGCCATCGGGCAGATCCTCAGCAATGAAAATATCGCGCTGTTACGGCTGATGGCAGAGCAGCAGCCGCAAACGATCAGCGCGCTGGCCCGGCTGTCTGGCAGGCAGGTGAGCAATTTATCCGTCACGCTGAAAACGCTGAGCGGCTATGGTTTTGTACATCTGGAAAAGCGGGGAAATTCGATAAAACCGCGTGCGCTGTATACCGATTTTGAAATCCGCATCGACAGCGTCTGGATGAGCGATAACAGCGCCGCATAAAAAAGGCCGGAATCGCTTCCGGCCTTTTTTGTTTTAGTGGGAACCCATATGCCCGTGCTGCTTGTGCTTGCTGACGAAGCCGAGCAGCAGACACATGATGAACACCACGGCATACAGCCCGTTGGCGGTCGCCAGCGCCGCGTGTGCGCCGCCTTTCTCGACGATCGGGCCGGTGACCACGAAAGTCAGCATAGTGCCGACGGTGCCGCAGGTCAGGATAAAGTTCACCAGCTTCGGTGAGGAGACCTTAGTCTGCAGCGAGCCGAGGGTGATGATGGTGGTGTAGATGGCGCTTGAGAAGAAGCCCAGGCAGATCATAATCCACTTCAGCATCGAGGCATCGCTGCTGGAGATAAACCAGTACATCAGCCCGGTGGCCACCAGCGCCAGTACGGTGAGGATGCGCTGCGGATCGAAGAAGCGCAGAATGGCGCTGAACGCCCACATGCCGACCATATAGGCGGTCCAGAAGTTGCCCACCAGCGTACCGGCCTGGGTGATATCCATGCCCATCTCTTTGGTGGCATACTGCGGCACCCAGCCGATAAAGCCGAGCTGGCCAAGGATGTAGCACAGCGCCGCAATCGACAGGAAGCCAACGCCGATGCCCCACTTCTCTTTTTCCACCGGTTGTCCGCTGTGGCTCTTTTTACCCAGTACCGGGAATTCGAAGCACAGCGCGAGAATAAAGATCGCCACGTAGATCACGCCTATGCAGGCATATACCCAGTACCACGGCAGCGCACGCGCCAGCAGGGCGGCGGCGATAATCGGGAAGATGGTACCGGCCATGCTGAAGAACGAGTCGGTAAACAGCAGGCGGGACCCGCGCTGACGGCCCTGGTACATGTGGGTGATCAGGAAGGTACCGATCGACATGGTGATACCGCTGACGACGCCGAGCACAAACATGCACAGAGAGAACACGCTGAGGCTGTGGGTGGTCATCAGGCCGGCGATCGCCAGGATCATCAGCACGAAGCCAAACATCAGCTGGCGCTTCAGCGGCACGATCTCCATCAGCCAGGCGTTCAGGAACACGGCAAGCAGGATACCGGCGTTCAGGAAAGTAAAGGTGTTGCTCATCTGCGCTACCGGCAGATGGAACCAGGCAGCAATATTCTCCAGTACCATGCCGGTGACGATGACCACAGCACCCGTCAACGCGTAGGAGAAAAAGCTGATCCAGGTAAGCCCAATTCGATCGCGATTAGTCATAGTGGAAACCTGTTAGAAGGAAGTCAACGGGCAGGGCGCCCGGGGAGTTGCCGGGGAAGTTTAACGATATTCGTGATCTGCATAAATCTTTACTGAAACATTAATTTTCATATTTCATTCATAATGTGATCAGGATCACCGTTTCGTGCAATACGATAACGTTTGCGCCGGCGGCCCGGCTGAGTAAATAAAGGTAAAACACTGGCGCGGCACCGGGTGCCTCTTTACAATCAGCTGTGCTTTTATGGCTTATCGCCCCCCGTAAGGAATCTTTCATGTTGAAACGTACTTTGACCGCCATGGCGGCCGTTCTCGCGCTCTCTACCCTCTCTGCTTCTGCGCTGGCCGCAAAAGGGGATGCGCACGTGCTGCTGACCACCTCAGCCGGCAACATTGAGCTGGAGCTGAACAACCAGAAAGCCCCGATTTCAGCAAAAAACTTTGTCGATTATGTGAACAGTGGTTTTTATAACAACACCACTTTCCACCGCGTGATCCCGGGCTTTATGCTGCAGGGCGGTGGCTTTACCACGGATCTGCAGCAGAAGTCGACCAACGCGCCGATCAAGAATGAAGCGGATAACGGCCTGCTGAACAAGCGCGGCACCATTTCCATGGCGCGCACCGCAGAGAAGGACAGCGCCACCAGCCAGTTCTTCATTAACGTGGCGGATAACGCCTTCCTTGACCACGGCCAGCGCGATTTTGGTTATGCGGTGTTCGGCAAGGTGGTGAAAGGGATGGACGTTGCTGACAAGATTGCGCAGGTTCCGACTCAGAACGTCGGCCCGTACCAGAATGTACCGGTGACGCCGGTGGTGATCCTCTCCGCCAAAGTCCTGCCGTAACGCACCCCGCGCGGCCCGTGTGGCAGGCCACGCCTGCTGCACCGGCCGCACTGTTCTGCCCGCCTCGGTGGAAACAGATCTGCAGCCCGGCCTAAAATCCGTAGAATAAGCGGCAACCCGTCGATCAGGATTTTTCATGCTGCTGCTTATTGATAACTACGACTCCTTTACCTGGAACCTTTACCAGTATTTCTGCGAGCTGGGCGCGGAGGTCTGCGTGCGCCGCAACGATGCGATCACTCTGGATGAAATCAGCCAGCTGGCACCGCGTCAGCTGGTGATCTCCCCCGGCCCCTGTACCCCGAACGAAGCCGGTATTTCGCTGGAGGCGATCCGCCACTTTGCCGGCCGGCTGCCGATCCTCGGCGTCTGCCTCGGGCATCAGGCGATTGCCCAGGCGTTTGGCGCACGGGTGGTGCGCGCGCGCCAGGTGATGCACGGCAAGACGTCGGCCATCGAGCATAATGACGGCGGCGTGTTTGCCGGGCTGAATCATCCGCTTAACGTTACCCGTTACCATTCGCTGATCGTGGAAAACGGTACGCTGCCCGCTGAGTTTGAACTGACGGCCTGGACGCTGCGCGACGGTCAGCCCGATGAGATCATGGGTTTTCGCCACCGCACGCTGCCGCTGCAGGGGGTGCAGTTTCACCCGGAAAGCATTCTCAGCGAGCAGGGCCATCAGCTGCTGGAAAATTTTCTCAGAACCTGATTAACGGTTGCCTTTGTGTGATTTTTTATGCATATTTTATGACTATATTTTCATGTTAATTTAACGTTCAACGGGTGAGGTAGGGAATGGCGGCTGAAAAAATGGCGGTTACGCGGGCGACCTTTGATGAGGTGATTTTGCCTGTTTATGCACCTGCACAGTTTGTGCCGGTGAAAGGAAAAGGCAGCCGCGTCTGGGATCAGCAGGGAAAAGAGTACGTGGATTTTTCCGGTGGGATCGCGGTAACGGCGCTGGGGCACTGCCATCCGGCGCTGGTTGAGGCGCTGAAAACGCAGGGCGAGACCCTGTGGCACACCAGCAACGTATTTACCAACGAACCTGCGCTGCGCCTGGCTTCAAAGCTGATTGCCGCCACCTTCGCCGACCGCGTATTTTTTGCTAACTCCGGTGCGGAAGCAAACGAAGCCGCCTTTAAGCTGGCGCGCTACTACGCCAGCCAGCGTCACAGTCCGTTTAAAAGCAAGATTATTGCCTTCCACAACGCCTTCCACGGCCGCACGCTGTTTACCGTGTCGGTTGGCGGTCAGCCGAAGTATTCCGACGGCTTTGGCCCGAAACCGGCCGACATTATTCACGTGCCGTTTAACGATCTGGCCGCGGTGAAGGCGGTGATCGACGATCACACCTGCGCCATTGTGGTCGAGCCGATTCAGGGCGAGGGCGGGGTCACGCCGGCTACGCCGGAATTTATGCAGGGCCTGCGCCAGCTCTGTGACCAGCACAACGCGCTGCTGGTGCTGGACGAGGTGCAGAGCGGTATGGGCCGCAGCGGCAAGCTGTTCGCTTATGAGCACTACGGCGTGCAGCCGGACATTATCACCACCGCGAAAGCGCTGGGCGGCGGCTTCCCGGTCAGCGCGATGCTGACCACCAATGAGATCGCCTCGGTGATGGCTCCGGGCGTGCACGGCACGACCTACGGCGGCAACCCGCTGGCCTGTGCGGTCGCCGAAGCGGCGCTGGATATCATCAATACCCCTGAGGTGCTGGACGGCGTGGCCGAGCGCCGTCAGCTGTTTGTCGAGGCGCTGCAGGCGCTGGATGCCCGCCTGGACCTGTTCAGCGAGATCCGCGGCAAGGGCCTGTTAATCGGCGCGGCGCTGAAGCCACAGCACGCCGGCAAAGCGCGTGACATCCTTACCGCCTCGGCGGCGGAAGGGGTAATGGTGCTGGTTGCAGGGACTGACGTGATCCGCTTTGCTCCGTCGCTGGTGATTGAGCCTGCCGACATTGCCGAAGGTATGGCACGCTTCGCGGCGGCGGTGGAAAAGGTGCTGGCGTAAGCCTCACCGACTTTACACGCTGACTGGCTGACTGGCTGACTGGCTGACTGGCTGAACGATCGTGTGGCGTGCTGGCGGGCGGGCACTTAGCCTGGCCCCAACGGCAGCGACGACAGCGACGGATGCCGGTGGGTAACGGTGATGCTGAGGGCGGGAGCGATCCCGCCCTCAGTTTTTTTTGCCCAGACGGCGGCGCAGCCAGCCGCCGTGGTGCGGGCGCTGGCTCCATGTCAGCGACGAGATAGTGTGCATTATGCTGAGGTGGCTGAGGATGCGCTTAACGTGGCGTTCGACCACGGTGGTTGGCCCGCCGTGGAGCGCCTCAGGCGATTCCAGCACGTTGCTCTCCGATCCCGGTCCGTCATACTCCAGCCGCTGCTGGCAGCGCTGCAGGGCAATCTCACAGGACTGCAGATAGCGCTCCGCAAGCGATCGGGTCAGCATGGTATGTTCGCGCGCCAGGATGGTAATGGCGTTGATATGTTCGACGATAAACTGGCTGTGGGTCACCCACAGCTTCATGTCGGAGAGATAGCGTGAGTTAAAGCCCGGCTCCTGCATCGCCTGGTTCAGCGAGTTAAACAGCGCATTGTGCGCCTGGTTGACGCGCATGCGCTGATACGCCAGCTTGCCGGCATCCTGCTCGTCGCCCAGTAACAGCCGCAAAGCCTCCTGGTCCGCCTCCAGCGCGTCGTGCGCGTTCTGCCGCAGCAGGCCGTTCTGCCACTGTGGCCACAGCCAGATCATGCCGCCAAAGGCGATCAGGCAGCCCATCAGCGTATCCATCAGCCGCGGCAGCAGAAAATCGGCACCGTTCAGCGACAGCAGTTGCAGCGTCCATACCGTGGTCACCGTAAAGCCGACCGTGGCCCAGCCGTAGAACGGGCGGATAATCAGGTAGCTCACCAGCGTAATCGCCAGCATCAGCAGCAGCACCACCGACTCCGGCGCGTGCAGGCGCAGGGTGAGTGCCGCCACCGCCAGCCCGGCCAGTGTGCCCAGCGCACGGTGTTGAATGCGTACCCGGGTAGCGCTGTAACCGTTGAGGCTGACGAACATCACCGTCATCAGCACCCAGTAAGGTTTGGGCAGGTTAAAGAACAGCGCCAGCGTACTGGCAAAGGTCAGCATCACCGCATAACGGGCGGCGGTGCGCAGCGCGGTGGACTTCAGCGACAGGTAGCTTTTCAGCGCCGGGATCAGCGGCAGGCGGCGCTGGCGGTCGGCCATCAGGTCGCGGCGGTAGAGCGGCTGCTGGGTGCGCAGCAGGCGGGCGATACGGCTGAAGTGGTAATAACAGAAGTTGCCGACCGGATTGTCAGGATGCTGGCGGGCGATCTTCTCCAGCGCCTGTAGCTGTTTTTCCATGCCAAAGCGCGCTGACAAACGATGGTAGAGGATATCATCCGCCAGCGTGCGCAGCCGCGCGGCAATAATCCGGGCGTTCCAGCGGATCACTGCCTCTGCATGGCTCTGTTCGACCAGCTTTTGCACCTCCTGCGGCTGATGCAGGCTGACGGCGATATGCTCCTGCAGATCCAGCGCCACCTGAAAGGCGCGCGTCAGCCGCCGGTAGTGCTGATCGCGGCCGGCGGAGAGCATATGCATCTGCTGATAGCAGGTATTAATCAGGTCGACCGCCTTCTGCTGACGAATCAGCAGCGGCGGCAGCGCGGTATCGGGGTCGGTCAGGCGGGTCAGCAGGGTATATTTGGCTTCGCAGTAACCCGCCAGTTCACGGTAAAGCAGGCTCAGGGTTTCCCGCAGCGGCTGCTCTTTCCACAGCCAGAACCAGAAGCCGTTAAACAGTCCGTACCACAGGGTGCCGCAGATAAACAGCAGCGGCGGCTGCCAGACAGGCACCCGGCCTGCCAGGCTTAAGGTAAAGATGGCGGCGATCAGCGACGCGGGCAGCAGGCGGCCGTGCAGCGGGCTGATTTCACCCAGCACGCCAAGCACCATCGTCATCAGCAGCAGGATCAGCGGCAGCGGCACGCCCTGTGCCCCGGCGTACTGGATCAGAAAACTGCAGCCGGCAAACAGCGAGCCGCCGACGATCAGGCGTTTAAAGAAGCGTTTATGCAGGGTATCAAGGCCGGCGTTGTTGCAGCAGGCGGGGACTAAAGAGAACAGCAGACCCTGTTGCAGGGCTCCGAACAGCCAGCCAATCGCCACCGGCAAACAGAGCACCAGCGTTTGCCGCAGGGCGTAGTTGACCTCAGGGTGATAGATGAGTCTACGCCACATGCACCGTACCCATAAAAAAGGCGCGACAGAAGCCTGTCGCGCCGCAGGATTAAGATCGGTTAACGGGTGCCGTAAACGACAATGGTTTTGCCGTGTGCAGAGATCAGATTCTGATCTTCCAGCATTTTCAGGATACGGCCCACGGTTTCACGGGAACAGCCGACGATCTGGCCGATCTCCTGACGGGTGATTTTGATCTGCATGCCATCCGGGTGGGTCATGGCATCGGGCTGTTTGGCCAGATTGAGCAGGGTCTGGGCAATACGGCCGGTCACGTCGAGGAAGGCGAGGTTGCCGACCTTTTCAGACGTCACCTGCAGACGACGCGCCATCTGCGAGGAGAGACGCATCAGAATATCCGGGTTTACCTGAATCAGCTGACGGAATTTTTTGTAGGAAATTTCAGCCACTTCGCAGGCCGCTTTCGCGCGCACCCAGGCGCTGCGCTCCTGCCCCTCTTCAAACAGGCCCAGTTCGCCAATAAAGTCGCCCTGGTTCAGGTAGGAGAGGATCATCTCTTTGCCTTCTTCATCCTTGATCAGCACCGCTACCGCGCCTTTGACGATGTAGTAGAGGGTTTCTGCCTTTTCACCCTGATGGATCAGCGTGCTTTTGGATGGATATTTGTGAATATGGCAATGTGACAGGAACCATTCGAGAGTCGGGTCTGTTTGCGGTTTGCCGAGAACCATTCGCTGTTATCCTCTGTTTTGTCATCGAGCCCAAAAACAGGGGCTGCTCTCCCTGCCAGGCGTTGAAATAGTCAAGCGTTTCCCTGAGGGAAAATGATACGGGTCTCTGTTCAGAGCATGGCTCGCGTAGGGGGCCCGTTTTTACCGTGCATGATGGTGACAGTAAATATTACAGCTTTGTTTGTAGCACAGCTTTACATAACTGTCTTGTGTTGTATCGCTTCAGCATAGCGGGAAAAGGGAGGGCGTGCTGTTTTTGCCGGTAGAACAGCGCCACGCGTCACGCCCGCTGGCTTTCTCAAGTATTTTCAACAGCTGCTGCGCGCTGGCGGTCAGCGGCGAGTGGCTGGAGCAGACCGCGCCATACCGCAGCGCGGGTAGCGTGCCGATCGGCAGCTGCACCAGGCTGTGCGACCAGCGGCTCACCACCGGTTCCGGTAACAGCATCAGGTATCCCGCACGCTCGACCAGTTCGATGGCGGACAGTAACGAACTGGTGCGTAATGCAGGCTGCGGCAGCGCCTGAAAAAAGCGTTTCAGCTCATCATTTAACGATGACAGCGTGGCGCTCTCATCTTCTGCCAGCAGCCATTTTTGCTCGCTCAGCTGGGTTAACGCCCGCGCCCGCCGCGCCGGATGATTTTTGCTGGCGACCACGCACAGCGGCACCTGAAAGAGCGGGGTGATCACCAGCCGCTCCTGCTTAAGGTCAGCGGGAACCGGCCCGGCGGCAAAGTCGATCTCGCCGCTGTTCAGCAG
The DNA here is from genome assembly GCF_001422605.1 of Erwinia sp. Leaf53. Classification (NCBI taxonomy): domain Bacteria; kingdom Pseudomonadati; phylum Pseudomonadota; class Gammaproteobacteria; order Enterobacterales; family Erwiniaceae; genus Erwinia; species Erwinia sp. Leaf53. Next base: position 51,714 of record NZ_LMLK01000002.1, on the reverse strand, counting down.
CGGCAGCAGGCTGCGCATCAGGCCCTCTTTGACGGTTAGCCGGGCCTGCGGGTGGCGCAGGCGGAATTTTTCGACCACCTCCGCCAGCATCGTTGAGCCCACCAGGCTGCAAACTCCCACCGCCACCTGCCCCTGCTGAGGATGCTGGGCGGAGTAGATTTCATCCCCCGCCCGCTGCAGCTCCTGCAGGATAAAGCGGTTGCGTACCGCGAACAGCTGGCCGCTGGGCGTAAGCGTGATCCCGCCAGGGCCGCGCAGAAACAGCTCCGTTTGCAGCGTATTTTCCAGTTCCTTCAGCGCCCGGCTGATGGCCGGCTGTGACTGTGCCAGCGTGCGGGCCGCCGAGCGGATACTGCCCTGACGCACGACTTCTTCAAACACCCGCAGCTGCTGCATTTTAGGTAGATAGCGCATCCCGTTCTCCTTCACTGATGCCAGAAACGTATCAGGGCAACGAAAATTTCATCTTACCTGACTGATGTAAATCCCTGATGGTGTTGTGGACATGTTAAATCATTGTGTTTGTTTCGTTGTGATGTTGCTCACAGCGCGGGACAGAGACTGACGGACGTAATTGATTGATTCCTTTTCAGTTAATTAGGAGAAACAGCAATGGATAGACGCGCACGCCTGGGAATGATCCTGATGTTATTTGCCGGCTATACCCTGATTTATATCGATAAAACCGTGATGGGCTTTGCGCTTCTGCCGATACGCGCAGAGTTTAACTTCACCCCGCAGCAGGTCGGCCTGATCCCGGGCTTATTTTTTTTCTCCTACACCCTGTTTCAGATCCCCGCCGGCTGGTTAAACGACCGGCTGGGCTACCGGGCGATGCTGGTGATGTCGCTGGCGCTGGTGGGCGTATGTGCCCTGCTGTTTGGCTGGTGGGGGCTGGGCCTTGGCTGGCTGATCCTGTTTCGCATGCTGGCCGGCATCGGTCACTCCGGTTATCCCAGCGCCAGCGCGAAAACGGTGACCATGACCTTCGATCTGCAGCATCGAACCTTTGTACAGTCGCTACTGCTCTCCTCCTCAGGAATGGCGATGGTGATCGGGCCGCTGCTGGCAATCTGGGCGCTGCGGGTGATGCACTGGCAGCAGATGTATATGGTGTTTGCCGCACTCTTTCTGCTGGTGGCGCTGCTGATGCTGGTGCTACTGCCAAAACACGGACAGCAGCAACAGGAGGTGGCCGCGCCGTCGCGGGGTAGCTGGCGGCTGATGTTTCGTCATCCGCTAATCTGGCAGCTGATTATCGCCAACGTCTGCGTCAATCTTCCCGCCTACAGCCTGATGGCCTGGCTACCCAGCTTTCTGGTCAAAGAGCATGGCCTGTCGATGGCCGTTACCGGTGAGATCATCTCCATCGGCGGTATTGGGGCGTGGGCTTCGTCGATTATCGGCGGCTGGCTGGTGGGGCGCTATGGCTCCGGTCGCGAGCCGCTGGTGATCCTTTGCACCGCGCTGGTTGCGGCCTGTGGCCTGCTCGGCATCTATTTTTCCACCTCGCTGATGGCGACGATTGTCATTCTGATGATCACCAACGGTGCCACCTTCTGCACCTTTGTCTTTACCTTTACGCTGCCGTTGAAACGTTTCGAACCGCGCATTATGGGCACCACGGTGGGCTTTCTTAACGCCTGCGGTGTGGCCGGCGGGTTTATTGGCCCGATCGTCATCGGGTATCTGGTGGCGGCCAGCGGAGGGGACTACTTCACCAGCTTCCTGTTTATGATGGTCGCGATCGTGATTGCCGGGCTGGCGCTGCTGCCCGGCAGCCGGCGGCCGCTTATCTCACCGCAACATCAGGAGTCACTATGAACGCTGCAGTTGCTTCACTGATTGAGGATGTCACACCGCAGGTGGTCGCCTGGCGGCGGCATATTCATGCTAACCCCCATCTCTCCTTTTACGAGCAGGAGACGGCCGACTACGTGGCCGCGGAGCTGGCGAAGATGGGGCCATTGGCCCTGACGCGGTTGACGCCGAACAGCGTGCTGGCGGAGCTGACCGGCGCGCGCAGCGGCCCGTGTATTGCGCTGCGCGCGGATATGGACGCCCTGCCGATCCATGAGCTGAACGATGAGCCGTTTACCTCACGCCATCCGGGGGTGATGCACGCCTGCGGACACGACGCGCACACCGCGATGCTGTTGGGCGCGGCCAAAGTGCTGTGCCAGCTGCGCTCGCAGATTGCCGGACGCGTGCGCTTCGTTTTCCAGCATGCCGAGGAGGTACCGCCCGGCGGAGCGCAGGAGCTGGTGGAACTGGGGGCGATGCGTGACGTACAGACGATCTTCGGCCTGCACGTGATGCCCGGTTTTCCCACCGGCACCGTCGGTTTTACCGAAGGGGTGTTCAGCGCCGCCAGCGACAACTTTGATCTGATCCTGCAGGGCACCGGCGCGCACGCGGCGATGCCGGATAAAAGCTGCGATCCGATCGTGATGGGGGCAGGGGTGGTGCACGCGCTGCAGCAGGTGGTGTCGCGGCGGCTGAACCCGAACGACCGCGCGGTGCTGACCGTGGCCAGCTTTCTTGCCGACGGTGGCTACAACGTGATCCCGGACAGCGCGCACCTCAGGGGTACGCTGCGCACGCTAAGCCGCGAGGCGCGCGAAGAGATCCCTAAGATGATGGAGCAGATGCTGGAGGGCCTGACCCGGGCCTCTGGCGGCAGCTACCAGCTGAACTGGACGCGCGGCTACGTCACCGGCGTTAACCACCGCGACGCCTGCCAGATCGCTGCAGAGAATGTCCGAGCCCAGCTGGGCGAGCAGGCGTTGAAAATTCTGCCGCACCCGATGTTCGGCTGTGAAGACTTTTCGGCCTACCAGCAGGTGGTGCCCGGCTGCTTCCTGTTTGTCGGTTCGGGCAACGAGGCAATCGGGGCCTGCTGGAATCTGCATAACCCCCACTTCCGCCTTGATGAGGCGGTGCTGCCGCTGGGCGTGAAGCTGCATATCGGGTTTATCCAGCGGCTGCTGATGGACGGGCGCACCTGACGGCCACCGTCCGAACGGCGGGGCTCAGACGATTTTTTTACCTTCGATCAGCCGTTGCACCAGCGGTGCCATGATCAGCTCCATCGCCAGGCCCATCTTACCGCCGGGCACGACCAGGGTTTTCATATGCGAGATAAAGGAGCCCTGCAGCATGGCGAGCAGATACGGGAAGTCGATATCCTCCAGACCCTGGAAATGGATCACCACAAAACTCTCGTCGAGCGAGGGAATGCCGCGGGCGGCGAAGGGGTTGGAGGTATCCACCGTCGGCACCCGCTGGAAGTTGAGGTGGGTGCGCGAGAACTGTGGCGTAATAAAGTTGATGTAGTCCTCCATCGAGCGCACCACCGAATCCATCACCGCCTCGCGCGAGTGGCCGCGCTCGCTGGTGTCACGTACCAGCTTCTGGATCCATTCGAGGTTGACGATCGGCACCACGCCCACCAGCAGGTCAACGTGGTCTGCCACGCTGTGCTGTGGCGTTACCACGCCGCCGTGCAGCCCCTCATAGAACAGCACGTCGGTCGGTTCCGGCAGCGGCTGCCACGGGGTGAAGGTGCCCGGCACCTGGTTCCACGGCACCGCTTCATCATAGGTGTGCAGATACTTGCGTGACTGGCCCTTACCGCTGCGGCCATACCCGGCGAAGGTCTGCTCCAGCAGGCCGAAATCGTTAGCCTCCGGCCCGAAATAGCTGACGTGTTTCCCCATGTCACGTGCCTTACGGATGGCCATATCCATCTCCGGGCGGGTAAAACGGTGAAAGCTGTCGCCTTCCACCTCGGCCGCGCGCAGATTAAGCTGCTGGAATATTTTCCTGAACGCCAGGCTGGTGGTGGTGGTTCCTGCCCCGCTGGAGCCGGTGACGGCGATAACCGGATGTTTGGCTGACATGACGGACAACTCCCTTAAACTTCGAACCCAGGCTGCATTGGTATCACGTTTGGCGCGGTAATGTCACCAGTGCTGCATGCGCCGCCTGACCCGGCCAGCGCGTTATCGTCACTCCCTGAACTGGCCGCGCGGCATGATATTGACGGTTTCATGCAGTTCAGACCACATCAGCACTACCTCGCCGCTGACCAGCTGGCGCCGCACGTCGTCCACCTTCTCGGCCAGCGTGCGCTCCTGCTCGCCATAGTCGGTGCCTTCGCGCAGCACAAAGGCTTCCAGCAGGCTATCAAGGGTTTCAGGGTTAAGATCGCGCCAGGGAATAATCATCGTTGCTCCAGCCAGGGGGTAAGCCACTGTGGAATGCGCTGCTCCAGCCACATCTGTGGCTGACGCAGGGTTCCACCTACAAATCCGACATGCCCGCCGTGCTGCGTCAGCTGATAGTCAACGCACGCCGGCAGCAGTGCGGGGTCGGGGATCACTTCAGGGGTCATAAAAGGGTCGTCGCTGGCGTGCACGATCAGCAGCGGTTTACGCACGCCGGGCAGCAGCGGCAGGGCGCTGCAGCGGCGATAGTAGTCGGTGGCATCGGCAAAGCCGTGAGCGCGGGCGGTGATCGCATCATCAAAGTCGCGCAGCTGGCGCAGGGACGCCAGCTGTTGCAGATCGACCGGCAGCGTACCGGGCCACGCCAGCAGCTTGCGGCGGGCGTTCTGCTTCAGCAGGTTCAGCAGATAGCGCTGGTAGACGCGGGAAAATCCCTGCTCCAGCCGCCGGCTGCAGGGCTCCAGCATCAGCGGCGCAGAGACCACCACCCCGGCGTCCAGCAGACACGCGTCCCCCTGTTTTCCCATCAGGCAGGCCAGCATATTGCCGCCGAGGGAGATGCCTACCGCGGCGGTCGGTACGTCGCCCCACGTCTCACGCAGCCACCGCAGGAAGAAGCTGGCATCTTCCGTTTCGCCGGAATGATAGATGCGGTTCAGGCGATTCGGCGTACCGCTGCAGCCGCGAAAATGCATCACCACACCCAGCCAGCCGCGCGCCTGCCATGCCTGCATCAGGCCGTGGGCATAGGGGCTGTTGAAACTACCCTCCAGGCCGTGGAACAGCACCACGCGCGGTTTGTGGCGCGCCTGCGCCGGGTCTTCGCTCCAGGCCAGATCGACAAAATCGCCGTCCGGCAGGGTCAGGCGCTGCCAGTGGGGGCGCAGGGCAATGCGGCGGCGCAGCAGGCGCGGCAGAATCGTCTGCAGGTGCGGATTGGCCGCGCCCGGCAACGGGTGAAAAGCCTCGCCGGGGCGGGGGGCGAAATTTATAACGTCCGGGCTTGTTGAATCCATGGCTCGCTGTTAGCTTCATCGGGTTAACGATCGGTAGTGGGTGAGAGGCGCCCGTTGTATGGAACTGAGTCTGTTTTTATCTATGTTAGGCTTTCTTTGGGTCGCTGCCATCACGCCGGGCCCTAATAATATGTTACTCACCGCTTCCGGTGCCAGGTTTGGTTTGCTGCGTTCGCTGATGCTGCTGGTGGGCATCATGATCGGTATGCAGCTGATGCTGCTCATGGTGGCCTTTGGCGTTGGTGGCCTGATCCTGCTCTATCCCGCGCTGCATCTGCTGCTGAAAATTGCCGGTAGCCTCTACCTGCTGTGGCTGGCGTGGAAAATCGGCAGCGCCGGGTATGAAGAGCTGAACACCGATGCCGCCCCGGCCACACCGATGCCGTTCTGGCAGGGCGGGCTGCTGCAGCTGATCAACCCGAAAGCCTGGCTGATGGCGCTGGGCGCGGTAGCCAGCTTCAGCCTGGCGGGGGAGGCCTATCTGCACTCGGTGCTGGCCATCAGTTTCGGCATGGCGCTGGTGAATCTGGTCTCAGGGATTATCTGGATCGGCTTCGGGGCGCTGATCGGCCGCATTCTGCGCAGCCGTCGGGCGTGGCGCCTGTTCAACGTGGCGATGGGGCTGCTCACCGCCGCCTGTGTGCTGCTGATCTGGCGCTGAGGGCTGGGGGCTGGTCGCCTGTCACTCCGGCTACTGGCTCAGGGAGCCTGTCCACTCCGTCAAGACGCAAAAAGCGTCATCCGTGACAGCCCGGCACGGCAACTCCCTGTGCCGTGACGCTTTACTCCCTGTACAGGCTCCCATCGCCTCAGATTCGGTGTCGTCTGCCGGGTGCGGACTGAAACAGCGACATCAGCACTTTCGGACAGACCCGATACGCCGGGCACCTGAATTCACAGCGACCAGCCTGAACGTAATGAGGCCGTACACGGTTTATAACACCGGCTAATCCCGCTTTTTTGCATTGAATTGCTGTCTTTTTTCTAAGCAGATTTCGGTATAACAGAGAATTTTTAATTACTTTATTACGATAGTGCCGCCCGGTTACAAAGGAGGGGTTCACCCATAACAATAATTTTCGGAGCGGGCTATGGCGGGTAAATTTTCACTTTCAATTTTAGCAGCGGCACTGTCGCTGACGGCACTCAGCGTTCAGGCGGTGGATGTCACCATCGCTTATCAGACCTCAGCAGAACCGGCCAAAGTGGCGCAGGCCGACGGCACGTTTGCCAAAGAGAGCGGGGCAAAGGTCGACTGGCGTAAGTTTGACAGCGGCGCCAGCGTGGTGCGCGCGCTGGCCTCCGGCGACGTGCAGATCGGCAATATCGGCTCCAGCCCGCTGGCGGTAGCCGCCAGCCAGGGCGTGCCGATCGAGGTGTTCCTGCTGGCGTCCCAGCTCGGCAACTCCGAGGCGCTGGTGGTCAAAAAGAGCATTAAGGACCCGAAAGATCTGATCGGTAAGCGCATCGCGGTGCCGTTTATCTCCACCACCCATTACAGCCTGCTGGCCTCGCTGAAACACTGGGGCATCAAGCCGGGCCAGGTGCAGATCGTGAATCTGCAGCCGCCGGCGATTATTGCGGCCTGGCAGCGCGGCGATATCGACGGTGCTTACGTCTGGTCACCGGCGGTGAATCAGCTGGAGAAGGATGGCAACGTGCTAACCGACTCGGCGCAGGTGGGCAAATGGGGTTCCCCAACGCTCGACGTCTGGGTAGTGCGCAAGGACTTCGCCGAGAAGCATCCTGAGGTGGTCACCGCCTTCGCCCGCAGCGCGCTGGCCCCGCAGAAAGCCTATATCGATAACCCGGATGCGTGGCTGAAGCAGGACGACAACCTTGAGAAGCTGGCGCGCCTGAGCGGCGTGCCGAAAGAGGACGTGCCGGTGCTGGTGAAGGGTAATACCTACCTGACCGCGCAGCAGCAGATCGAACAGCTCAACGGCCCGGTGAACAAAGCGATTGTCGATACCGCTGGCTTCCTGAAAGAGCAGGGCAAGGTGCCACAGGCGGGCAGCGATTACAGCAGCTTCGTTACCGACCGCTTTATCCAGCCGCTGACTAAATAACCGGAGGTTGCCGATGCTTGCCGTTTCTCATCTTCACGCCAGCTATCAGGGCAAGCCTGCGCTGCAGGATATCAATCTGTCGATCGGCAACGGCGAGCTGGTGGTGGTGCTGGGGCCTTCCGGCTGTGGCAAAACCACGCTGCTCAACCTGATTGCCGGGTTCCTGCCGGCCGACAGCGGCAGCATCACGCTGGACGGCCAGCCGGTACGCGGGCCGGGTGCCGACCGCGGCGTGGTGTTCCAGAATGAAGGGCTTCTGCCGTGGCGCAACGTGCTGGATAACGTCGCCTTCGGCTTACAGCTGGCGGGCGTGGAGAGGACGGAACGCCATGCGGTGGCGCGACGTGTGCTGAAAAAGGTCGGGCTGGAGGGCGCGGAGAAGCGCTGGGTCTGGCAGCTTTCCGGCGGCATGCGTCAGCGGGTGGGCATTGCCCGCGCGCTGGCGGCCGATCCGCGCCTGCTGCTGCTGGATGAACCCTTTGGCGCGCTGGATGCGTTTACCCGTGAACAGATGCAGGAGCTGCTGCTGACCCTGTGGCGCGACAGCGGCAAGCAGATCCTGTTAATTACCCACGATATTGAAGAAGCGGTATTTCTGGCCAGTGAGCTGGTGCTGTTGTCGCCAGGCCCCGGCCGGGTGGCGGAGCGGCTGGCGCTGGATTTCGGCCGCCGCTACGCTGCCGGTGAAAGCTGCCGGGCGATCAAATCCGATCCGGCGTTTATCGAACGCCGTGAATATGTGCTCAGCCGGGTGTTCCATCAGCGCGAGGTGTTTATATGAGTTCCCTGACCAGTGAAAAAGTGGCACCGCGCCGTCGTTTGCGCCTGCGCTGGCCGCTGAATCGCCAGCTGACGCTGAGCCTCTCTACCCTGACGGTGCTTATTGCAGTTTGGTGGGCGATTACCGCCCTGCAGCTGATCGGCCCGCTGTTCTTACCGCCGCCGCAGCAGGTGCTGCAGAAGCTGTTAACCATTGCCAGCCCGGCAGGCTTTATGGACGCCACGCTGTGGCAGCATCTGGGGGCCAGCCTGACGCGTATTCTGATTGCCCTGCTGGCCGCAGTGGCAATTGGCGTGCCGGTGGGCATTTTTATGGGCCTGAACGAGACCGTGCGCGGTATTCTCGACCCGCTGATTGAGCTGTACCGTCCGGTGCCGCCGCTGGCCTATCTGCCGCTGATGGTGATCTGGTTCGGTATTGGCGAAACCTCGAAAATATTACTGATCTATCTGGCGATCTTCGCGCCGGTGGCGATGTCCGCCGTGGCCGGGGTGAAAAGCGCCCAGCAGGTGCGGCTGCGCGCCGCACGTTCCCTGGGTGCCAGCCGCTGGCAGGTGCTGTGGTATGTGGTGCTGCCCGGTGCGCTGCCGGAAATTCTTACCGGTTTACGCATCGGGCTGGGCGTCGGCTGGTCAACGCTGGTGGCCGCCGAGCTGATCGCCGCCACCCGTGGTCTTGGTTTTATGGTGCAGTCGGCTGGGGAGTTCCTGGCCACTGATGTGGTGCTGGCCGGTATTACGGTAATCGCCTTAATTGCTTTTGCGCTGGAGCTGGGGCTGCGCGCCCTGCAGCGTCGTTTAACCCCCTGGCATGGAGTACAGCAATGAACGAACGTATTAAAATTGAAGCGCTGGGGCCTTATATCGGCGCGCTGGTGAGCAACGTCGATCTGACCCGCCCGCTGAGCGACGGCCAGTTTGAGCAGCTCTATCACGCGCTGATCCGCCATCAGGTGCTGTTCCTGCGCGACCAGCATGTGACGCCGCAGCAGCAGCGCCAGCTGGCGCTGCGCTTCGGTGATTTGCATATCCACCCGGTCTACCCGCATGCGCCGGGCGTGGAAGAGATTATCGTGCTGGATACCCACGACAATAATCCGCCGGACAACGACAACTGGCATACCGACGTGACCTTTATTGAAACGCCGCCAGCCGGGGCGATCCTTGCCGCCAAACAGCTGCCGGAAACCGGCGGCGATACGCTGTGGGCCAGCGGTATCGCGGCGTTTGATGCGCTGTCTGAGCCGCTGCAAACCCTGCTCAGCGGCCTGCTGGCCGAGCACGATTTCCGTAAGGCGTTTCAGGAGTATAAATATCGCGGCAGCGAAGAGGAGCATCAGCGCTGGCAGCAGGCGGTGGCGAAGAACCCGCCGGTGGTGCATCCGGCGATCCGTACCCACCCGGTGAGCGGCAGAAAGGCGCTGTTCGTCAACGAAGGTTTTACCACGCGGCTGGTGGGCGTGAAGGAGAAGGAGAGTGACGCGCTGCTGAACTTCCTGTTCGCACACATCACCAAGCCGGACTTCCAGGTGCGCTGGCGCTGGCAGGTGGGCGACGTGGCGATCTGGGATAACCGGGTGACGCAGCACTATGCCAATGCGGACTATCTGCCGGCGCGCAGGATCATGCACCGGGCCACCATCCTCGGCGACAAACCCTTCTAAAACCGTCCGTACCGAGCTGCGACCGCGTTGCTGCGGCCCTTCGCGATGCTCACATACTGATGTATGCTCCGCTCGCTCAGCGCCTTGCGCCTTGTCTCGCTCCGGTACGATCGGTTTTTTCACTTGCCTTCCGTACCGAGCTGCGACCGCGTTGTGCGGCCCTTCGCGATGCTCACATACTGATGTATGCTCCGCTCGCTCAGCGCCTTGCGCCTTGTCTCGCTCCGGTACGATCACTCCTCACTCATCAGGTTGCGCGAGAAATGATGAATGTCGGCGCCAGGCTTAAGGCGGTAAAGCTTCGCCTTACGGGCACCGGTAGCGACGCTCTCGCCGGTTTCTTCAAACATCTCTGAGGCGTCAAAGCGACGGATCAGGCTTTTACGCTGCACCGGGCGAGCGAGGATCGTCTCAGTGACCTCCTGTAACTGGGTCAGGGTAAAGGCGGCGGGCAGGCAGTACACCGGCAGCAGGGAGTAGAGCGTTTTCTGCCGCAGCCGCTGCAGCGCGTCGGCAACGATCTGCTGGTGGTCAAAGGCGATGTCGCTGCGCTGTGCCAGCCCGGCCACCGGCTGCCACTGTGCATCGCTGACGTCGTCACTGCCGGCAGAACAGGCTTCGGCGGCGATCAGCGCGTACCACGCCGTGGTCAGGCTCCAGCCGCGCGGGTCTCGGTCGGGCCCCGAGTAGGTGGCCAGCTGCTCGAGCCACGGCGGATTGACGCCGGTCTTTTCCCGCAGCTTGCGTAGCGCGGTGTCGCGCGTGGATCCATCCTGCAGCAGGTCGATAAATCCCCCCGGTAACCCCCAGTGGCCGCGCTGCGGGTGCCTGGCGCGCTGTACCAGCAGCACGCACAGCTGCTGCTGCCAGAGGCTGAACAGCACGCTGTCGACGGTGACGATCGGGGACGGATAGCGCGAAGCGTCGTACTGCGCCAGATACTCGTGTTCTGATGACATAGCATTACCTGCAGGAAGTGTCGCTCGGACACATTACCAGCGGAGGAGCCATCATTCAATCTTTCCACCCGCGCTGACAACTTTATCACTCTTAAAATCAACTGGTTAAGCATCATTTTTGTGCCGGTTTGATTTTTCGCTTGTCAATTAATGTCTCTTGGACAATTATATAAATGTCCCTGTGACATTAATTGAGTTGAAGGAGTCGGTGATGATGAAACTGCAGTTAACGCTTGATGGTCAGGATGTGGCGCTGGAAAGCGGACGTTTTCCAGACGGTGCGGTCTGGGAGCGCGTCAGCGGGCCGCTGGATCCACAGGCGGAAAGCCTGACGCTGCGTGCCAGCGCGATGCAGACCCTCGATGACCTGATGCGGGTCGCCCAGGTGCTCGACGCGGTACGTCAGCGCTGCCTGCTGCGTCAGACCCGGCTTGAGCTGCCGTGGCTGCCTTACGCCCGCCAGGACCGCACGATGCGTGAAGGCGACAGTTTCGCCCTCAGGGTGTTTGCCGGTTTTCTCAATCAACTGCGCTTTGACCGCGTGGTGGTGTTGGATCCGCACAGCGACGTGGCTGCCGCGGTCGTTGACCGCATGGTCACCATTCCCCAGCACCGCTGCCTGGTCCACAGCCCTTCGCTGCTGGCCGCCCTTGAGCAGGGCATGATGCTGATTGCCCCGGACGCCGGCGCACTGAAAAAGGTCCATGCGCTGGCGCAGCAGGTGAAGGCGGCTGAGTACGGCATTCTCGGTAAGCATCGCGATATCGCCAGCGGTGCGCTGAGCGGTTTTGAACTGCTGAAAGGCGACGTGGCGGGCAGGGACGTGCTGATTGCCGACGACCTGTGCGATGCCGGTGGCACCTTTATCGGATCGGCGTCGGTATTGCGGGCCGCCGGCGCGCGCTCGGTCAGCCTGTACGTTACCCACGGTCTGTTCAGTAAAGGCGTTGAGCACCTGCTGAGCCAGGGCATTGACCGCATCTGGACCACCACTTCGCTGGGCGGCGCTGAACCGGCGCAGGAAGGCGTTGAACGCGTTGATATCGCCACCATTTACCGCAGTGAAGGAGCAAACCATGCAAATTAATCCGATTCTGGCTATCGATGGTTACAAAACCTCGCACCGTGAGCAGTACCCGCAGGGGACAAACCGGGTTTATTCCAACTTTACGCCGCGCGGTAAGCGCTATTTTCAGTCGCCGCTGGCGGATGAGTCGCTGGTGTTCTTTGGTCTGCAGGGATTTTTGCAGTGGTTTATGGTCGACCTGTTTAACCAGCAGTTCTTCGCCCAGCCGGAAGAGCAGGTAGTGGGGGAGTATCAGCAACTGATGGACAGCTACCTCGGGGAGAACAGCGTCAGCGTTGAGCACATCCGTGCGCTGCACCGCCTTGGCTATCTGCCGCTGGAGATCAAAAGCCTGGACGAAGGCAGCAAAGTGCCGATGAAGGTGCCGGTGCTGACCCTTACCAATACCCTGGGCGAGTTCTTCTGGCTGGTGAATTACCTCGAGAGCGTGATGTCGGCCGAGCTGTGGAAATCCTCCACCACCGCCACCGTCGCGCACCACTATCGCCAGATCTGCCAGCGCTGGGCCGAACGCACCTGTGACGACGTGGCGCACCTTGATTTTCAGTGCCATGACTTTTCGTTCCGCGGCATGTCCGGGGTGCACGATGCGGCACAGTCCGGCGTCGGCCATCTGCTGAGCTTTACCGGCACCGACAGCCTGCCGTCGATTCTCTATGCCCAGCGCTACTACCGTCCGGCGGCAGGCACCTTTATCGGCGGCAGCATCCCTGCCACCGAGCACAGCGTAATGTGCATGGGCGAGGAGCAGGGCGAGATCGCCACTTTCCGTCGCCTGCTGACCGAGCTCTATCCGCGCGGGCTGGTTTCGATCGTGTCCGATACCTGGGACTACTGGAAGGTGCTGACCGGGTACAGCCGTGAGCTTAAACCGGAAATCATGGCGCGTGAGGGGCGGCTGGTGTTCCGCCCGGACAGCGGTGACCCGGTCGACATACTGTGCGGCAGCGGCGACGATCGGGATCGTGACCCTGCGCGCAGCGCGCAGCAGAAAGGCTCGGTGGAGGTGCTGTGGGAGATCTTTGGCGGCACGGTCAATGCCAGAGGCTATAAGGTGCTCGACCCGCACGTCGGCCTGATTTACGGCGATTCGATTACGCTGGAACGGGCCAATGAGATCCTCAGCCGGCTGGAGGCAAAAGGCTTCGCCAGCAGTAACGTGGTGTTCGGCGTCGGCTCATATACCTACCAGTACCACACGCGTGATACCTTCGGCTTCGCGATGAAAGCAACCTATGGGGAAGTGAACGGCGTGGGGCGGGAGATCTTTAAACAGCCGAAAACCGACAGCGGGCTGAAAAACTCCGCGCGTGGCCTGCTGCGGGTGGAGAAAGATCAACAGGGGAACTACCGTTTGCTGGATGGTCAGAGCTGGCAGCAGGAGCAGGGGGGGGAGCTGAAAACCCGCTTCCTGAACGGTAAACTGCTCAACGTTGAGGATCTGACCACGCTGCGCCAGCGGCTGGCGGCGGAATAAGGCGGGAACGCTGAGCGGGGCGGCACAACGATGCGCCCCGGCGCTCGAAGCGGGGGGGACGACGGACTGTCATCCCCCCCGTTATCTCAGCCGTTCATGATTGATTCAAGCTGTTCCTGTGCCTCCAGCCATTCCATCTCACACTCTTCCAGCGCCGATTTGGCGCTGGCCTGCTGCTGCAGCGCGGCGGTCAGGTCTGTTTTGCGGCTCTGCTCGTAAATCGCGATATCGCCCAGCTTGTTTTCAGCGTCGGCCAGCTGCGCGTTGTGCTTCTCCATCTGCTTTTCCAGCTTTTCAATCTGCCTGCGCAGAGGCTGGGTCTGGGTGCGCAGTTCGGCATCGCGGCGTTTCTGATCCTTACGCGCCTGGGCGCTGTTGGCGGTTTCCGCTTTCGGTGACGCGTCGGCCTGAACCTGCTTCTGCAGGTCGCTCAGCCACTGCTGGTAATCTTCCAGATCGCCGTCGAAGGGTTCAACCTTGCCATCGTGCACCAGGTAAAGGTCGTCGGTGGTGGAACGCAGCAGGTGGCGATCGTGCGAGACGACTACCAGCGCACCTTCGTAGTCGATCAGCGCTTCGGTCAGCGCCTGACGCATATCGAGATCCAGGTGGTTGGTCGGTTCATCGAGCAGCAGCAGGTTAGGGCGCTGCCAGACGATCAGCGCCAGCACCAGCCGCGCTTTCTCGCCGCCTGAGAAGCGTTGGGTCTGCTCCGTCACTTTGTCGCCCTGGAAACCAAAGCCGCCGAGGTAGTCGCGTAGCTGCTGTTCCAGAATTTTAGGCGCCAGTCGGGCCAGGTGCTGCAGCGGTGATTCGTCGGCGCGCAGGAACTCCAGCTGATGCTGGGCAAAGTAACCGAGCTTGATGCCCTTCGCCAGGCCGATCTCACCGGCCTGCGGGGCCAGTTCACCGGCCAGCAGCTTGATCAGCGTCGACTTACCGGCGCCGTTACGCCCGAGCAGCCCGATGCGCGAACCCGGCACCAGGTTCAGCTTGATCGAGTTAAGGATCTTTTTATCGCCGTAGCCGGCGCTGACCTTCTCCATCTTCAGCAGCGGGTTCGGCAGGCTTTCCGGCTCGCGGAAGCTGAAGGTAAACGGGTTATCGACGTGCGCCGGGGCAATCAGCTCCATGCGTTCGAGCATTTTGATGCGGCTCTGCGCCTGCTTGGCCTTGGTGGCCTTGGCCTTGAAGCGGTCGATAAAACTCTGCAGATGCGCCACCTTCTGCTGCTGGTGTTCAAACATCGACTGCTGCTGCGCCAGTTTGGTGGCGCGCTGGATCTCAAACGAGCTGTAGTTGCCGGTGTATTCGAAGATGCTCTGCTGTTCAATATGCAGGATCTTATCGACCACCGGGTCGAGGAAGTCGCGGTCGTGTGAGATCAGGATCAGCGTGCCGCTGTAGCTTTTCAGCCAGCGTTCCAGCCAGATCACCGCGTCAAGGTCGAGGTGGTTGGTCGGTTCATCGAGCAGCAGCAGATCGGAGCGGCAGATAAGCGCCTGGGCCAGGTTGAGGCGCATGCGCCAGCCGCCGGAGAAATCGCTGACCGGGCGCTGCAGTTGTTCCTGGCTAAAGCCCAATCCGCTTAGCAGGCTGGCGGCGCGGGACTGTATGGTCCATGCCTGAATGGCATCCAGCTTGCCGTGCAGCGTGGCGATAGCGTGGCCGTCGTTAATTTCATTCGCGCGATCTAATTCAGACTGCAGCTGACGAAATTCGCGGTCGCCGTCGATAACATACTCAACGGCGGGCATATCCAGCGCCGGCGTTTCCTGGTTGACCCAGGCCAGCGACCAGCTGCCGGGATAGCTGAAGCTGCCGGCATCGGCGCTTATCTCGTTTTTCAGCAGGGACAGCAGGGTGGATTTGCCGCAGCCGTTTTTGCCCACCAGGCCCACTTTCTGGCCGGGGTTGATGGTCGCGGTGGCGTTATCCAGCAGGACGCGCACGCCGCGACGTATTTGTAACGAGGAGAAGACAATCATAAGCGCCGTTAGTCCATAATATGTTAAATTAATCCATCATAAATAAGTTTCCGGAATCACTGATTCCGTTGCGTCGAGCATGGTAGCGGATTTCGCCTGCCGTGACGACGATTTGGAGGGGAATGATGTCGCAGCCGCCTAAGGTCCTGCTGTTGTATGCCCATCCGGAGTCACAGGACTCGATTGCCAATCGCGTTTTGCTACAACCGGCCCGGCGCCTGGAACATGTGACGGTCCATGACCTGTACGCAGAGTATCCGGATTTTTTTATTGATATTCACCGCGAGCAACAGCTGCTGCGCGAACATCAGATTATCGTTTTTCAACATCCGCTTTATACCTACAGCTGCCCTGCTCTGCTGAAAGAGTGGCTGGACCGCGTGCTGTCGCGCGGCTTTGCCAGCGGCCCCGGTGGCAACGTGCTGGAGGGTAAATACTGGCGCAGCGTGATCACCACCGGAGAGCCGGAGGCCGCCTACCACCAGGAAGGGCTGAACCGTTACCCGATGTCAGACATTATGCGACCCTTTGAACTGACCGCGCAGATGTGCCGCATGCACTGGATGACGCCGATGATTATTTACTGGGCGCGTCGCCAGACGGCTGACGTGATGCAAAATTATGCCCGCGCCTACGGCGACTGGCTGGGCAATCCGCTGCCCTATGGAGGAGTGTAAATGGAAGGTCAAAGCCTCCTGACCGCGGGAGTGGTTTATCTGTTTGCCGCGGTGATTGCGGTACCGATCGCCGCCCGGCTCGGTATTGGCGCGGTGCTCGGCTATCTGCTGGCGGGGATCGCCATCGGCCCGTGGGGACTCGGTTTTATCAGTGACGTGGATGAGATCCTGCACTTCTCCGAGCTGGGCGTGGTGTTTCTGATGTTTATCATCGGGCTGGAGCTGAACCCGTCTAAGCTGTGGCAACTGCGGCGCTCGATCTTCGGCGTCGGTGCCGCGCAGGTGATTCTGAGCGCCGCAATCCTTGGCGGCCTGCTCTACCTGACCGACTTCTCCTGGCAGGCGGCGCTGATTGGCGGTATCGGCCTGGCGATGTCCTCCACCGCCATGGCGCTGCAGCTGATGCGTGACAAAGGCATGAACCGCAGCGAATCCGGTCAGCTCGGCTTCTCGGTGCTGCTGTTCCAGGACCTGGCGGTGATCCCGGCACTGGCGCTGGTGCCGCTGCTGGCCGGCGGCGACAGCGGTCATACCGACTGGATGAAGGTGGGCATGAAGGTGCTGGCGTTTGCCGGCATGCTGGTCGGCGGGCGCTATCTGCTGCGGCCGATCTTCCGCTTTATCGCTGCCTCCGGCGTGCGGGAAGTGTTTACCGCCGCGTCGCTGCTGCTGGTGCTGGGCTCGGCGCTGTTTATGGACGCGCTGGGGCTGTCGATGGCGCTGGGCACCTTTATCGCCGGGATCCTGCTGGCGGAGAGTGAGTACCGTCACGAGCTGGAGACGGCGATCGACCCGTTTAAAGGGCTGCTGCTGGGGCTGTTCTTCATCTCGGTCGGGATGGCGCTTAACCTGGGCGTGCTCTATACCCATATCATTGAGATCCTGATCGGCGTGGTCGGCCTGGTGGCGGTAAAAACCGGCGTGCTTTACCTGCTGGCGCGGATCTACGGCCTGCGCAGTTCTGAACGTCTGCAGTTCTCCGGCGTGCTGAGCCAGGGCGGGGAGTTTGCCTTTGTGCTGTTCTCCGCGGCGTCGTCGGCGAAGCTGTTTAGCGGCGATCAGATGCCGCTGCTGCTGGTGACGGTCACGCTGTCGATGATGACGACGCCGTTGCTGATGCAGGGCGTGGATAAAATTCTTGAACGGCGTTTCAACGAGCCCGATGAGAGCGCGGAGAAACACTTTGTCGAGGACGATAAGCCGCAGGTGATCGTGGTCGGCTTCGGCCGCTTTGGTCAGGTGGTGGGGCGTCTGCTGATGGCGAATGACAAGCGGGTCACCGTGCTGGAGCGCGATATCAGCGCGGTCAGCCTGATGCGTAAATATGGCTACAAGGTCTATTACGGCGATGCCACCGAGCTGGAGCTGTTACGCGCCGCCGGGGCAGAAACCGCGCAGTCGATCGTGATAACCTGCAACGATCCGGAAGACTCGATGCATATCGTGCACCTGTGCCAGCAGCACTTCCCGCATCTGGCGATCCTCGCCCGCGCCCGCGGCCGCGTGGAGGCACACGAACTGTTGCAGGCCGGCGTGACCCAGTTCTCGCGTGAAACCTTCAGCAGCGCGCTGGAGCTGGGCCGCAAGTCGCTGATCTCCGTCGGCATGCACCCGCACCAGGCGCACCGTGCGCAACAGCACTTTCGCCGGCTGGATATGCGCATGCTGCGTGAGCTGATGCCGAGCCACGACGACAGCGTGCAGATCTCCCGCGTGAAAGAAGCGCGGCGCGAGCTGGAAGATATCTTCCGCACCGAGATGAAATACGAAAAAAGTCAGTATGACGGCTGGGATGAGCAGCATTAACCACGAACTCAACGAGATGATTATGCGTAAACGTTTTATCGCTGGCGCCACCTGTCCGAAGTGCCAGCAGAAAGATACCCTGGCGCTGTGGCGCGAGAATAATGTCGATGTGGTTGAGTGCGTTAAGTGCGGGCATCAGATGCGCGAGGCGGACAAACAGGTGCGTAAAGAGGTGCGTGAAAACGAACAGGTCATCGGCATTTTTCACCCGGAGTAGCGCGATCGCCCCGCTTTTTTTATGCTTAAGGGTACAGCCGCGGTTGAAATTCGATACAATTGCCGCCACTTAGAGTCCTCCCGCTGAAGGTTAAAACCAGCGGGAATACGAATTCACGCTCTCAACGGTTTTAGGAGTCATCATGAAAGTAGCAAAAGACCTCGTGGTCAGCCTGGCATACCAGGTACGTACAGAAGACGGTGTGTTGGTTGATGAATCCCCGGTGAGTGCACCGCTGGATTACCTGCACGGTCACGGTTCCCTGATCTCCGGCCTGGAAAAAGCGCTGGAAAATCGCGAGCCAGGCGACAAGTTTGACGTTAAGATCGAAGCTAACGACGCTTACGGCCAGTTCGATGACAACCTGGTGCAGCGCGTACCGAAAGACGTCTTTATGGGCGTGGACGAACTGCAGGTTGGCATGCGCTTTATGGCGGAAACCGATCAGGGCCCGGTGCCGGTTGAAATTACCGAAGTGGAAGACGAGCACGTGGTGGTTGACGGTAACCACATGCTGGCCGGTCAGAACCTGAGCTTCAACGTGGAAGTCGTTGCGGTGCGTGAAGCGACCGAGGAAGAGCTGGCCCACGGCCACGTTCACGGCGAGCACGGTCATCACCACGACCACGACCATGACCACGAAGGTGGTTGTGGTACCGGCGGCTGCGGCTGCAGCCACTGATCTTCCGTCGTCTTTCGCGCTGCGGGTGCGTTTACCGCCTTCCTGCAGCACGAAATACTCGGAATATCTGTCAAAGAGGTCACGCAGATGCGTGGCCTTTTTTTTGGTTGCTTCGTGTACAGGCTCCCATCGCTTCAGATTCTGGGTGGTCTGCACATCGTCAGCGGGTATTGCGGCGGGCTCTATGTCTGCGCCGGACTGTAGCAGCAACCTCAGAACTTTCGGGCAATCGGGTATATCCGGGTTAGCGGACCGTCGACGGCCATGGATGGCCGGCGCCGAGCGTACAGGGACGTATTTACAGCGTGTCCGCGTTCCGGATATACCCGATAAGCCAGGCTCGCGAACCGGCAGCGACTTCTGCCAGCGATGCACCTGATACGCCGGTCACCCGAACCGACAGCGGCTTCTGCCAGCGATGCGTCCGATACGCCTGGCATCCGATCCTGCAGCAGCAGCTCTGCGCAGCCATTCTGAACATTAGTAATGCGGAGGAGGGGTTTCTTCGGATTGTGAGGCAATGAGGGATGGCGCTGCTTCCTTTAATTTATCGGTTAGCAGGCGCATCTGTTCGCGCAGGCGGGCCATCTCCAGCTGATGCTGAACCACCGTTTCGTTGAGTTCATCGATAGTGTGATCCTGAAACGCCAGTTTGCTTTCCAGCCGCTCCAGCCGCTCTTCCAGCCATGATTGTTGCATTATGTTTCCTCCTGTTACTACCTGCGGCGCTTTCTCGGCGCGAATTGTCCGATTCTAAGGGTAAAAGGCAGGCGAAAACAGGTAAAATGACGTAGATTGGCCGCCAGAGGTTGAAAAGTCGTACCGCTGACGCCACTGAAGGTGGTGAAACTTTCGGGCAATCACGCGGTCGGAAGTTAACTTTAGTTTTATGCAGGGGAGCGCCCCTGAGACCCGTTACAGCACAGACCGCCGGTCTGCCAACGATTCCCCGGGGTGAGATGCTTCGGTTTTGGAGAAATGGATGAAATCACTGTTTAAAGTTACTTTATTAGCTACCACTCTGGCTGCGGCGTTCACCGCACCGCTGGCCATCGCTGCCGACGCTGCTGCGGCTCCTGCTGCTCAGCAGGCGCCAAAAAACGCGGCGTTCAAGAACGATGACCAGCAGTCGGCCTATGCGCTGGGTGCTTCTCTGGGCCGCTACATGGAGAACTCCCTGAAGGAGCAGGAAAAACTGGGCATCGCTCTGGATAAAAACCAGCTGATTGCCGGCGTTCAGGATGCGTTTGCGGGTAAAAGCAAGCTGACTGACCAGGAAATCGAGCAGACCCTGCAGTCCTTTGAAGGCCGTGTGAAAGGTGCCGCTCAGGCCAAGATGGAGAAAGACGCGAAAGAGAACACCGCTAAAGGTGAGGCTTACGCAGCGAAATTCGCCAAAGAGAAGGGCGTGAAGAAAACGGAATCCGGCCTGCTCTACCTGGTAGAGAAAGCGGGTGCCGGTGAGTCACCGAAAGACAGCGATACCGTGGTGGTGAACTACAAAGGTACCCTGGTTGACGGCACCGAGTTCGATAACTCTTACACCCGCGGCGAGCCACTGTCATTCCGTCTGGACGGCGTGATCCCAGGCTGGACCGAAGGCCTGAAGCAGGTCAAGAAGGGTGGCAAAATCAAGCTGGTGATCCCACCGGCGCTGGCCTACGGCCAGAATGGCGTTCCGGGCATTCCGGCTAACTCTACGCTGGTATTCGAGGTTGAGCTGCTGGACATCAAACCGGCCGCTAAAGCCGACGAGAAAGCAGAACAGCCTGCAGCAGCAGCGGCTGATAAAGCCAAAGCGCAGTAATTGTATCACCGCCACCTGCGGGTGGCGGTGCTCCCGCCTGCGATTAATTCCTGTTTCCACTGGCTTTTAACCCGTGCAATTTCCGTGGAAAGGTCGGGACACGGCTTTCCCATATTTGCTAGACTAGCCAGCGCGCATTATAACTAAGAATGAGTCTGCCCTTGCGCCGTGTGACAGGCTCTTGTCAGAGGGTGGTGTCGTCAATGTCTAATTCCCTGTTTTCCGGTGATGTTGCGGATTCGGATCTGCTTGAGCAGCGTCCTTTCCTGCCCGGTGACTTCGAAATTTTAAAATCTTATGAGGCCGTGGTTGACGGTCTGGCGATGCTGATCGGTTCGCATTGCGAAATTGTGCTGCATTCGCTGGAAGATTTGAAATGCTCTGCGGTGAGGATCGCTAACGGTGAACATACCGGGCGAAAAATTGGTTCTCCTATCACCGATCTGGCGTTGCGCATGCTGCATGATATGACCGGTGCCGACAGCAACGTCTCTAAAGCCTATTTTACCCGTGCCAAAAGCGGCGTGCTGATGAAGTCAGTGACCATCGCTATCCGCAATCGTGACAAGCGGGTGGTGGGGCTGCTGTGCATCAACATGAACCTCGACGTGCCGTTCTCGCAGATCATGGCGACCTTTATGCCGCCGGAGACGCAGGAAGTGGCCTCTTCGGTTAACTTTGCCTCATCGGTGGAAGACCTGGTGATGCAGACGCTGGAGTTCACCATTGAGGAAGTCAGTACCGATCGCAACGTCTCTAACAACGCCAAGAACCGGCAGATCGTGTTGAACATGTATGAGAAGGGAATTTTCGACATTAAAGACGCGATCAATCAGGTGGCGGACCGCCTGAACATCTCTAAACATACGGTTTATCTCTACATCCGTCAGTTTAAGAACGGCGACTTCCACGGTCAGGACAAGTAGTGCGCTTCAGCCTGATGGTGACCGGCCCAGCCTACGGCACCCAGCAGGCCAGCAGCGCGCTGCTGTTTGCCCGTGCGCTGCTGGAGCAGGGGCACGCGTTGGAGAGTATCTTCTTCTATCGGGAGGGGGTGCTGAACGCCAGCCTGCTGAACGCTCCCGCCAGCGATGAGTGTGATTTAACGCGCCAGTGGCAGCAGCTGCATCAGCAACACGGGGTGGCGCTGAACATTTGCGTGGCGGCGGCTCTGCGCCGGGGCATCAGCGACGAGCGTGAAGCGTTGGCGCTGGGGCTGCCCACGGCCAACCTTGCCGCGGGCTTTCAGTTAACCGGCCTGGGGGCGCTGGCAGAAGCGCTGCTCGGCTGTGAGCGGATGGTACAGTTCTGATGAAACGCATCGCTTTTGTCTTCAGCCATGCGCCGCACGGCTCCAGCGGCGGGCGGGAAGGGCTGGACGCCGCGCTGGCCACCTCAGCGCTGAGCGACGAGATTGCGCTGTTCTTTGTCAGCGACGGCGTGCTGCAGTTGACCAGCGGCCAGCGGCCCGGGCAGATTCTGGCGCGTAACTACATCGCCACCTTTGGCGTGTTGCCGTTGTACGACGTCGACCGCTGCTACCTGTGTGCGGCGGCGCTGGCGGAGCGTGGTCTGAGCGAAACGCTGCCGCGGGTGCTGGACGCCGAGGTTCTGTCTCCGGCCGAACTGAGCGAGCTGCTGCACCAGTACGACCGCGTACTGGTCTTCTGAGGTCACCATGCTCCATACGTTAATGAGTTCACCGTTCCACTGCGATCTGCCGGCGTTACAGCGTCTGCTGGCCGCTGGCGACGATCTGCTACTGCTGCAGGATGGGGTGCTGGCGGCCCTGGCAGGCAGTCAGGCGCTTGAATCGCTACAGCTTGCCCCCATATCGATCTACGTGCTGAAGGACGATGTGGAGGCGCGTGGGCTTTCTGCTCAAATTTCGACCAGTGTGATGCAGGTAGGCTATACTGACTTCGTCAGGCTGACGGTCAAACATCCTCAACAAATGACCTGGTAAATGCGGTAATCCTGGTTATTTCTTGACACCTTTTAAGCTCAGCTCTAAAATTCCGCGGCCTCGTGATTCTGCGAGGCGATTTATTACGTGTTTACGAAGCAAAAGCTAAATTCCAGGAGCTATTTAATGGCAACAGTTAATCAGCTGGTTCGCAAACCACGCTCAAGCAAGGTTGCTAAAAGCAACGTGCCTGCGCTGGAAGCCTGCCCGCAGAAACGTGGTGTATGTACTCGTGTATACACTACTACCCCGAAAAAACCGAACTCCGCACTGCGTAAAGTATGCCGTGTTCGTTTGACTAACGGTTTTGAAGTTACCTCCTACATCGGCGGTGAAGGTCATAACCTGCAGGAACACTCCGTGATCCTGATCCGTGGCGGTCGTGTTAAAGACTTGCCAGGTGTGCGTTACCACACCGTTCGTGGCGCGCTGGACTGCTCAGGTGTTAAAGACCGTAAGCAGGCCCGCTCCAAGTACGGCGTGAAGAAGCCAAAGGCTTAATGGTTCTCCGTTAAGTAAGGCCAAACGTTTTAACTTAAATGTCAAAATAAACTCGTAGAGTTTTGGACAATCCTGAATTAACAACGGAGTATTTCCATGCCACGTCGTCGCGTCATTGGTCAGCGTAAAATTCTGCCAGATCCTAAGTTCGGATCTGATCTGCTGGCTAAATTTGTAAATATCCTGATGGTAGATGGTAAAAAATCTACCGCTGAAACAATCGTTTATACCGCGCTGGAGACCCTGGCTCAGCGTTCTGGTAAAAACGCACTGGAAGCTTTTGAAGTAGCCCTGGACAACGTCCGCCCAACCGTGGAAGTTAAATCCCGTCGCGTTGGTGGTTCTACTTATCAGGTTCCGGTTGAAGTTCGTCCGGTTCGTCGTAATGCCCTGGCAATGCGCTGGATCGTTGAAGCTGCTCGTAAACGCGGTGATAAATCTATGGCTCTGCGCCTGGCGAACGAACTTTCTGATGCTGCAGACAACAAAGGTACTGCAGTTAAGAAACGTGAAGACGTTCACCGTATGGCCGATGCCAACAAGGCGTTCGCTCACTACCGCTGGTAACAGCTCTGTAGTTGTTATTAACCCAGCGGGCGTTCAAGTAGCCAACCCGCTGGGATTTACTAACTTAGAACGTCCGAGAATCAGAGGAATCAAATGGCTCGTAAAACACCCATTGAGCGCTACCGTAACATCGGTATCAGTGCGCACATCGACGCCGGTAAGACCACAACTACCGAACGCGTTCTGTTCTACACCGGTGTAAACCACAAAATCGGTGAAGTACATGACGGCGCAGCAACCATGGACTGGATGGAGCAGGAACAGGAACGTGGTATTACCATCACATCCGCTGCGACCACCTGTTACTGGTCTGGTATGGCTAAACAGTTTGAGCCGCACCACGTGAACATCATCGACACCCCGGGACACGTTGACTTCACCATCGAAGTTGAGCGTTCTATGCGTGTGCTTGATGGCGCAGTAATGGTTTACTGTGCAGTTGGTGGCGTTCAGCCACAGTCTGAAACCGTATGGCGTCAGGCTAACAAATATAAAGTTCCACGCATCGCGTTCGTTAATAAAATGGACCGCATGGGTGCAAACTTCCTGAAAGTTGTTGATCAGATGCAAAAACGCCTGGGTGCAAACCCGGTGCCATTGCAGCTGGCTATCGGCGCTGAAGAAAAATTCACCGGGGTTGTTGACCTGGTGAAAATGAAAGCGATCAACTGGAACGAAGCCGATCAGGGCGTGACCTTCGAATACGAAGAGATCCCAGCTGATATGCAGGAACTGGCAGAAGAATGGCATGCGAAGCTGGTTGAAGCCGCAGCTGAAGGCTCTGATGAGCTGATGGAGAAATTCTTTGGCGGCGAAGAGCTGACTGAAGAAGAGATCAAAACTTCTCTGCGTAAGCGCGTTCTGAACAGCGAAATCATTCTGGTCACCTGTGGTTCTGCATTTAAGAACAAAGGTGTTCAGGCGATGCTGGATGCGGTTGTTGAATATCTGCCAGCACCGACTGACGTTACCGCGATTAACGGTATGTTAGACGATGGCAAAGACACTCCGGCTGTTCGTCACTCAGACGACAACGAGCCGTTTGCTGCTCTGGCGTTCAAAATCGCTACCGACCCGTTTGTAGGTAACCTGACCTTCTTCCGCGTTTACTCCGGTGTGGTTAACACGGGCGATACCGTGTTCAACCCGGTTAAGTCAAACCGTGAGCGTCTGGGCCGTATTGTTCAGATGCACGCTAACAAGCGTGAAGAGATCAAAGAAGTTCGTGCGGGCGACATCGCAGCGGCGATCGGCCTGAAAGATGTGACCACGGGTGACACCCTGTGTGATCCGGACAACGTGATCATTCTTGAGCGTATGGAGTTCCCTGAGCCGGTAATCTCCATCGCCGTTGAGCCGAAAACCAAAGCTGACCAGGAAAAAATGGGTCTGGCTCTGGGTCGTCTGGCGAAGGAAGATCCATCGTTCCGCGTTTGGACTGATGAAGAAACCAACCAGACCATCATCGCTGGTATGGGTGAGCTGCACCTCGACATCATCGTTGACCGCATGAAGCGTGAATTCAACGTTGAAGCGAACGTCGGTAAACCTCAGGTTGCTTACCGTGAAGCGATTCGCGCGAAAGTTACCGATATCGAAGGTAAACACGCCAAGCAGTCTGGTGGTCGTGGTCAGTACGGTCATGTTGTTATCGACATGTACCCACTGGAGCCGGGCTCTAACCCTAAAGGTTACGAGTTCATCAACGACATCAAAGGTGGTGTAATCCCTGGTGATTTCATCCCTGCGGTTGATAAAGGTATCCAGGAGCAGCTGAAGTCAGGTCCTCTGGCGGGTTATCCGGTGGTTGATCTGGGCGTTCGTCTGCACTTCGGTTCTTACCATGACGTTGACTCCTCTGAGCTGGCATTTAAACTGGCGGCTTCTATCGCGTTCAAAGACGGCTTCAAGAAAGCAACTCCGGTACTGCTTGAGCCGATCATGAAGGTTGAAGTAGAGACTCCGGAAGAGAACACCGGTGACGTTATCGGTGACCTTAGCCGTCGTCGTGGTATGCTCAAAGGACAGGAATCTAACGCTACTGGCGTTCAGATCCACGCTGAAGTTCCGCTGTCCGAAATGTTCGGATACGCGACTCAGCTGCGTTCTCTGACTAAAGGCCGTGCTTCATACTCTATGGAGTTCCTGAAGTACGATGATGCGCCGAACAACGTCGCTCAGGCCGTTATTGAAGCTCGTAGCAAATAAGCTACAGTTTTAAAATATTGATCCTATGCTCTCACCAAAGGGTGAGAGCATTAAAGTAAGGAATATAGTCGTGGCTAAAGAGAAATTTGAACGTTCCAAACCGCACGTCAACGTAGGTACTATCGGCCACGTTGACCACGGTAAAACTACCCTGACTGCTGCTATCACCACCGTTCTGGCTAAAACCTACGGCGGTTCTGCACGTGCATTCGACCAGATCGCGGTACTATCGGCCACGTTGACCACGGTAAAACTACCCTGACTGCTGCTATCACCACCGTTCTGGCTAAAACCTACGGCGGTTCTGCACGTGCATTCGACCAGATCGATAACGCRCCAGAAGAGAAAGCTCGTGGTATCACCATCAACACTTCACACGTTGAATATGACACCCCAAGCCGTCACTACGCACACGTTGACTGCCCAGGCCACGCCGACTATGTGAAAAACATGATCACCGGTGCTGCGCAGATGGACGGTGCAATCCTGGTTGTTGCTGCGACTGATGGCCCAATGCCACAGACCCGTGAGCACATCCTGCTGGGTCGCCAGGTTGGCGTTCCGTTCATGATCGTATTCATGAACAAATGCGACATGGTTGACGACGAAGAGCTGCTGGAGCTGGTTGAAATGGAAGTTCGTGAGCTGCTGTCTGCTTACGATTTCCCTGGCGACGACATCCCGGTTGTTCGCGGTTCAGCACTGAAAGCCCTGCAGGGTGAAGCTGAGTGGGAAGATCGTGAGCTGCTGTCTGCTTACGATTTCCCTGGCGACGACATCCCGGTTGTTCGCGGTTCAGCACTGAAAGCCCTGCAGGGTGAAGCTGAGTGGGAAGMRAAAATCATCGAGCTGGCTGGTCACCTGGATTCTTACATCCCAGAGCCAGAGCGCGCGATTGACAAGCCATTCCTGCTGCCTATCGAAGACGTGTTCTCCATCTCAGGCCGTGGTACCGTTGTTACCGGTCGTGTAGAGCGCGGTATCATCAAAGTTGGTGAAGAAGTTGAGATCGTTGGTATCAAAGATACCGTGAAATCAACCTGTACCGGCGTTGAGATGTTCCGTAAGCTGCTGGACGAAGGCCGTAAAGTTGGTGAAGAAGTTGAGATCGTTGGTATCAAAGATACCGTGAAATCAACCTGTACCGGCGTTGAGATGTTCCGTAAGCTGCTGGACGAAGGCCGTGCGGGTGAGAACTGTGGTATCCTGCTGCGCGGTGTTAAGCGTGAAGATATCCAGCGTGGCCAGGTTCTGGCTAAGCCAGGTTCAATCAAGCCACACACCAAGTTCGAATCTGAAGTGTACATCCTGTCCAAGGATGAAGGCGGCCGTCATACTCCGTTCTTCAAAGGCTACCGTCCACAGTTCTACTTCCGTACAACTGACGTGACCGGTACCATCGAACTGCCAGAAGGCGTAGAGATGGTAATGCCAGGCGACAACATGGTCCAAGGATGAAGGCGGCCGTCATACTCCGTTCTTCAAAGGCTACCGTCCACAGTTCTACTTCCGTACAACTGACGTGACCGGTACCATCGAACTGCCAGAAGGCGTAGAGATGGTAATGCCAGGCGACAACATCCAGATGGTTGTTACCCTGATCCACCCAATCGCAATGGACGACGGTCTGCGTTTCGCAATTCGCGAAGGCGGCCGTACCGTTGGTGCAGGTGTTGTTGCTAAAGTTATCGCTTAATTGTGAGACTTGTACTGGCAGAGCCTGCTCTGCCAGAGCACAGAAAAGAGAGCGCTTCGGCGCTCTTTTTTTATGCGATAAATCACGCAGGGTAGTTGCTTTAATCGCGTATGCACGTATAATACGCGGGCCTGCCAATATGGTAAGGCGCGATTCAATATGAATTGCAGGTCGTTGCGAAAGCAGTGACCAACAATACTCGCGATATGCGGGTTATGTGCTTAACGATTACACTCTTCCATCAATCGTAATGGATATGAGTAGTAATTCTTTTCGTTTATAAATAATTGGAGCTCTGGTCTCATGCAGAACCAAAGAATCCGTATCCGTCTTAAAGCGTTTGATCATCGTCTGATCGATCAATCAACTGCGGAAATCGTAGAGACTGCCAAGCGCACTGGTGCGCAGGTACGTGGTCCTATCCCGCTGCCGACCCGCAAAGAGCGCTTTACCGTTCTGATCTCCCCGCACGTCAACAAAGACGCGCGCGATCAGTATGAAATTCGCACTCACAAGCGTCTGGTTGACATCGTTGAGCCAACTGAAAAAACGGTTGATGCTCTGATGCGTCTGGATCTGGCTGCAGGTGTTGACGTGCAGATCAGCCTGGGTTAATCAGGTCATTGAGCGATTGAGAGGTTGAAACAATGATTGGTTTAGTCGGTAAAAAAGTGGGCATGACTCGTATCTTCACTGAAGATGGCGTTTCTATCCCAGTAACCGTGATCGAAATTGAAGCAAACCGCGTGACTCAGGTTAAAGGCCTGGCGAACGACGGCTACACCGCTGTTCAGGTAACTACCGGTGCTAAAAAAGCAAACCGTGTAACTAAGCCTGAAGCAGGTCATTTTGCTAAAGCTGGCGTTGAAGCTGGCCGTGGTCTGTGGGAATTCCGTACCGCCGAAGGCGAAGAATTCACCGTAGGTCAGAGCATTAACGTTGACATTTTCGCTGATGTGAAAAAAGTTGACGTGACTGGTACATCTAAAGGTAAAGGTTTTGCCGGTACTGTTAAGCGCTGGAACTTCCGTACCCAGGATGCTACCCACGGTAACTCCTTGTCCCACCGCGTTCCGGGTTCTATCGGTCAGAACCAGACTCCGGGCAAAGTGTTCAAAGGCAAGAAAATGGCAGGCCAGCTGGGTAACGAACGTGTAACCGTTCAGAGCCTGGATGTGGTACGCGTTGACGCTGAGCGCAACCTGCTGCTGGTTAAAGGTGCAGTTCCCGGTGCTACCGGTAGCGACCTGATCGTTAAACCAGCTGTTAAGGCGTAAGGGGATAGCAATGGAATTAGTATTGAAAGACGCGCAAAGCGCGCTGACTGTTTCCGAAACTACCTTCGGTCGTGATTTCAACGAAGCGCTGGTACACCAGGTTGTTGTTGCTTATGCAGCAGGTGCTCGTCAGGGTACTCGTGCTCAGAAGACTCGTGCTGAAGTAACTGGTTCAGGCAAAAAGCCATGGCGCCAGAAAGGTACCGGCCGCGCTCGTGCAGGTTCTGTTAAGAGCCCAATCTGGCGTTCAGGTGGTGTGACCTTTGCTGCGAAGCCACAGGACCACAGTCAAAAAGTAAACAAAAAGATGTACCGCGGCGCGCTGAAAAGCATCCTGTCCGAACTGGTACGTCAAGAACGTCTGATCGTTGTCGAGCAGTTCTCTCTGGAAGCGCCTAAAACTAAGCTGCTGGTAGAGAAACTGAAAGACATGGCTCTGGAAGACGTGCTGATCATCACTGGCGAACTGGAAGAGAACCTGTTCCTGGCCGCACGTAACCTGTACAAGGTTGACGTACGTGATGCAGCGGGTATCGACCCAGTTAGCCTGATCGCCTTCGACAAAGTCGTTATGACTGCTGATGCAGTTAAGCAAGTTGAGGAGATGCTGGCATGATCCGTGAAGAACGTCTGCTGAAAGTACTGCGCGCGCCGCACGTATCTGAAAAAGCATCTGCTGCGATGGAAAAAACTAACACCATCGTTCTCAAAGTTGCGAAAGACGCGACCAAAGCAGAAATCAAAGCCGCTGTGCAGAAACTTTTCGAAGTGGAAGTAGAAACCGTGAACACCTTGCTGGTTAAAGGCAAGACTAAGCGTTCAGGTCAGCGTATTGGTCGTCGTAGCGACTGGAAAAAAGCTTACGTCACCCTGAAAGAAGGCCAGAATCTGGACTTCGCAGGCGGCGCTGAGTAAGTCGGAGGAGAAGAACAATGGCAATTGTTAAATGTAAACCGACATCTCCGGGTCGTCGCCACGTAGTTAAAGTGGTAAACGCGGAGCTGCACAAGGGCAAACCATTCGCCCCGCTGGTTGAGAAAAACAGCAAATCCGGCGGCCGTAACAACAATGGTCGCATCACTACCCGTCATATCGGTGGTGGTCACAAGCAGGCTTACCGTATTGTTGACTTCAAACGCAACAAAGATGGTATCCCAGCGACCGTTGAACGTCTTGAGTACGATCCGAACCGCTCTGCGAACATCGCACTGGTTCTGTACAAAGATGGTGAGCGCCGTTACATCCTGGCCCCTAAAGGCCTGAAAGCTGGCGATCAGATTCAGTCTGGCGTTGATGCTGCGATTAAAGCGGGTAACACCCTGCCAATGCGTAACATCCCAGTGGGTTCTACCGTTCACAACGTAGAAATGAAACCAGGCAAAGGCGGTCAGATTGCTCGCTCAGCTGGTACTTACGTGCAGATCGTTGCGCGTGATGGTTCTTACGTTACCCTGCGTCTGCGTTCTGGTGAAATGCGTAAAGTCGAAATCGACTGCCGCGCGACCCTGGGCGAAGTCGGTAACTCGGAGCACATGCTTCGCGTTCTGGGTAAAGCCGGTGCAACTCGTTGGCGTGGTGTTCGTCCTACCGTTCGCGGTACTGCGATGAACCCAGTCGATCACCCGCACGGTGGTGGTGAGGGTAAAAACTTTGGTAAGCACCCGGTAACTCCGTGGGGCGTTCAGACCAAAGGTAAGAAAACCCGCAGCAACAAGCGTACTGATAAATTTATCGTACGTCGCCGTAGCAAATAATTTTAGAGGATAAGCCATGCCACGTTCTCTCAAGAAAGGTCCTTTTATTGACCTGCACTTGCTGAAGAAGGTAGAGAAAGCTTTGGAAAGCGGAGACAAGAAGCCACTGCGCACTTGGTCCCGTCGTTCAACGATCTTCCCTAACATGATCGGTTTGACCATCGCTGTCCATAATGGTCGTCAGCACGTTCCTGTCTTTGTTTCCGACGAAATGGTCGGTCACAAACTGGGTGAATTTGCACCGACTCGTACTTATCGCGGCCACGCGGCAGATAAGAAAGCCAAGAAACGCTAACAGGAGGAAGAGATGGAAACTATCGCTAAACATCGCCACGCTCGTTCTTCTGCCCAGAAGGTTCGCCTGGTAGCAGATCTTGTACGCGGTAAGAAAGTGTCGCAGGCTCTGGATATTCTGACCTACACCAATAAGAAAGCTGCTGTATTGGTTAAGAAAGTCCTGGAATCTGCCATTGCTAACGCCGAACACAACGATGGCGCTGACATTGATGATCTGAAAGTCACGAAGATCTTCGTAGACGAAGGCCCAAGCATGAAGCGCATTATGCCTCGTGCAAAAGGTCGTGCAGATCGCATCCTGAAGCGCACCAGCCACATTACTGTGGTTGTGTCCGATCGCTGAGACTCTGGAGACTAGCAATGGGTCAGAAAGTACATCCTAATGGTATTCGCCTGGGTATTGTTAAACCCTGGAACTCTACCTGGTTCGCAAATACCAAAGAATTCGCTGACAACCTGGACAGCGACTTTAAAGTTCGTCAGTTCCTGACCAAGGAACTGTCTAAAGCATCCGTCTCTCGTATCGTTATCGAGCGTCCGGCTAAGAGCATCCGTGTGACCATTCACACCGCTCGTCCTGGCATCGTTATCGGTAAGAAAGGTGAAGATGTAGAAAAACTGCGCAAGGTCGTCGCGGATATCGCTGGCGTTCCTGCACAGATTAATATCGCCGAAGTCCGTAAACCGGAGCTGGACGCTAAGCTGGTTGCTGACAGCATCACTTCACAGCTGGAGCGTCGTGTGATGTTCCGTCGTGCTATGAAGCGTGCTGTACAGAACGCAATGCGTCTGGGCGCTAAAGGGATTAAAGTTGAAGTTAGTGGCCGTCTGGGCGGTGCAGAAATCGCGCGTACCGAATGGTACCGTGAAGGCCGCGTGCCACTGCACACTCTGCGTGCAGACATTGACTACAACACCTCTGAAGCCCACACCACTTATGGTGTAATCGGCGTTAAGGTATGGATCTTCAAAGGTGAGATCCTGGGTGGTATGGCTGCTGTTGAACAACCGGAACCGGCTGCTCAACCTAAAAAGCAGCAGCGTAAAGGCCGTAAGTAAGGAGAGTCGCTGATGTTACAACCAAAGCGTACAAAATTCCGTAAAGTGCACAAAGGCCGCAACCGTGGTCTGGCGCAGGGTACGGATGTTAGCTTCGGTACTTTCGGTCTGAAAGCTGTTGGCCGTGGTCGTCTGACTGCACGTCAGATCGAAGCAGCACGTCGTGCTATGACCCGTGCAGTTAAGCGTCAAGGTAAAATTTGGATCCGTGTATTCCCGGACAAACCAATTACCGAGAAGCCGCTGGAAGTGCGTATGGGTAAAGGTAAAGGTAACGTGGAGTATTGGGTTGCCTTGATCCAGCCAGGTAAAGTCCTGTATGAAATGGACGGTGTTCCGGAAGAGCTGGCCCGTGAAGCATTCAAGCTGGCAGCAGCAAAACTGCCTATCAAAACCACCTTTGTAACTAAGACGGTGATGTAATGAAAGCAACTGAGCTGCGTGAAAAAAGCGTTGAAGAGCTTAACACTGAGCTGCTTAATCTGCTGCGTGAGCAATTTAACCTGCGCATGCAGGCAGCATCTGGCCAACTTCAACAGACTCATGTCCTGAAGAATGTTCGTCGTGATGTTGCACGCGTTAAGACTTTACTGACTGAGAAGGCGGGTGCGTAATGACCGATAAAATCCGTACTCTGCAAGGTCGTGTGACTAGTGACAAAATGGAGAAATCCATCGTTGTCTCTATCGAACGTGTTGTGAAACACCCAATCTACGGGAAGTTCATCAAGCGTACGACCAAACTGCACGTACACGACGAGAACAACGAATGTGGTATCGGCGACGTGGTTGAAATCCGCGAATGCCGTCCACTGTCCAAGACTAAGTCCTGGACGCTGGTTCGCGTTGTAGAGAAAGCGATTCTGTAATAGAATTCGCCTTCTCTAAAAATAAGATGAACGGCTCGACAGGGCCGTTCATTTTTTCTACCCATATGCGAGAAGTGGTGTTATAATGCCGCGCCCTCAATTGTGGGGCTTTTAATCGACCTGAATCAGGTCCCGAAGTAGTAGTTGACATTAGCGGAGCACTAAAATGATCCAAGAACAGACTATGCTGACCGTCGCCGACAACTCCGGTGCACGTCGCGTAATGTGTATCAAGGTTCTGGGTGGCTCGCACCGTCGCTACGCAGGCGTAGGCGACATCATCAAAATTACCATCAAGGAAGCAATTCCTCGCGGTAAGGTTAAGAAGGGTGATGTGCTGAAAGCGGTAGTGGTGCGCACCAGGAAGGGTGTTCGTCGCCCGGACGGTTCTGTCATTCGCTTCGATGGTAATGCATGCGTTATTTTAAACAATAACAGCGAGCAGCCTATCGGAACGCGTATTTTTGGGCCGGTAACTCGTGAACTTCGTACTGAAAAGTTCATGAAAATTATCTCTCTGGCACCAGAAGTACTCTAAGGAGCGAAAAATGGCAGCTAAAATCCGTCGCGATGACGAAGTTATCGTTCTTACCGGTAAAGATAAAGGTAAGCGCGGTAAAGTAAAAAATGTTCTGTCTGCAGGAAAACTGATCGTTGAAGGTATCAACCTGGTGAAGAAACATCAGAAGCCGGTTCCGGCTCTGAACCAACCAGGTGGCATCGTTGAAAAAGAAGCTGCTATTCAGGTTTCTAACGTTGCGCTGTTCAACTCGGCAACCGGTAAGGCTGACCGTGTAGGCTTTAGATTCGAAGACGGCAAAAAAGTCCGTTTCTTCAAGTCTAATAGTGAAACTATCAAGTAATTTGGAGTAGTACGATGGCGAAACTGCATGATTACTACAAAGACGAAGTAGTTAAAAAACTCATGACTGAGTTTAGCTACAATTCTGTCATGCAAGTCCCTCGGGTCGAGAAGATCACCCTGAACATGGGTGTTGGTGAAGCGATCGCTGACAAGAAACTGCTGGATAACGCAGCAGCTGACCTGGCAGCAATCTCCGGCCAAAAGCCGTTTATCACCAAAGCACGCAAATCAGTTGCAGGCTTCAAAATCCGTCAGGG
Source organism: Erwinia sp. Leaf53 (assembly GCF_001422605.1). Lineage (NCBI taxonomy): Bacteria > Pseudomonadati > Pseudomonadota > Gammaproteobacteria > Enterobacterales > Erwiniaceae > Erwinia > Erwinia sp. Leaf53. Next base: position 17,941 of record NZ_LMLK01000002.1, on the reverse strand, counting down.
CTATCCGATCGGCTGTAAAGTAACTCTGCGTGGCGAACGCATGTGGGAGTTCTTTGAGCGTCTGATCTCTATTGCTGTTCCACGTATTCGTGACTTCCGCGGCCTGTCTGCTAAGTCATTCGATGGTCGTGGTAACTACAGCATGGGCGTTCGTGAGCAGATCATCTTCCCAGAAATCGACTACGATAAAGTCGATCGCGTTCGTGGTTTGGATATCACCATTACCACTACTGCGAAATCTGACGATGAAGGCCGTGCACTGCTGGCTGCTTTTGACTTCCCGTTCCGCAAGTAAGGTAGGGTTACTTCATGGCTAAGCAATCGATGAAGGCACGCGAAGTTGTTCGCGTAAAACTGGCTGATAAATACCGCGCTAAACGCGAGGAATTGAAAGCTATCATCTCTAGTGTGAACTCATCCGACGAAGATCGTTGGAATGCTGTTCTCAAGCTGCAAACTCTGCCGCGTGATTCCAGCCCGTCCCGTCAGCGTAACCGCTGCCGCCAGACTGGTCGTCCACATGGTTATGTGGGCAAATTCGGGTTGAGCCGTATCAAGCTGCGTGAAGCCGCCATGCGCGGTGAAGTGCCTGGCTTGAAAAAGGCTAGCTGGTAATTACCAATTGAATCACGGGAGTAAATACAGATGAGCATGCAAGATCCGATCGCGGATATGCTGACCCGTATCCGTAACGGTCAGGCCGCTAACAAAGTTGCGGTCACCATGCCTTCCTCCAAGCTGAAAGTGGCAATTGCTGCTGTGCTGAAAGAAGAAGGCTATGTCGAAGAATTTAAAGTTGTAGGCGACATCAAGCAAGAACTGGAACTGACTCTTAAGTATTTCCAGGGCAAAGCTGTGGTAGAGAGCATTCAGCGTGTTAGCCGTCCAGGTCTGCGCATTTATAAGCGCAAAGACGAACTGCCAAAAGTTATGGCTGGACTGGGTATCGCTGTTATTTCTACCTCTAAAGGTGTTATGACCGATCGTGCAGCGCGCCAAGCTGGTCTTGGTGGCGAAATTATCTGCTACGTAGCTTAATCGGAGGAAACTAATGTCTCGTGTTGCTAAAGCACCTGTCGTTATTCCTGCCGGCGTAGAGGTAAAACTCGACGGTCAGGTAATTTCGATTAAAGGTAAAAACGGCGAGCTGACTCGTACTATTAACAGCGCTGTTGAAGTTAAGCATGCTGACAACGTCCTGACTTTCGCTCCGCGCGAAGGTTTTTCAGACGCTTGGGCGCAGGCTGGTACTTCTCGTGCCCTGCTGAACGGTATGGTTATCGGTGTTACCGAAGGCTTCACTAAGAAGCTGCAGCTGGTTGGTGTAGGTTATCGTGCAGCCATCAAAGGCAACGCAGTGAGTTTAGCTCTTGGCTTCTCTCACCCAGTTGAGCATGCGCTGCCAGCGGGGATCACTGCTGAATGTCCAACTCAGACTGAAATCGTGCTGAAAGGCGCTGATAAACAGCTGATTGGTCAGGTTGCAGCAGATCTGCGCGCCTACCGTCGTCCTGAGCCTTATAAAGGCAAGGGTGTTCGTTACGCCGACGAAGTCGTGCGTACCAAAGAGGCTAAGAAGAAGTAAGGTAACACTATGGATAAGAAATCTGCTCGTATCCGTCGTGCGACCCGCGCACGTCGCAAGCTCAAAGAGCTGGGTGCTACTCGCCTGGTGGTACATCGTACCCCGCGTCATATTTACGCACAGGTAATCGCACCTAACGGTTCTGAAATCCTGGTGGCTGCTTCTACAGTAGAAAAAGCTATCAGTGAGCAACTGAAGTACACTGGAAACAAAGACGCTGCTGCTGCTGTTGGTAAAGCAGTTGCTGAACGCGCAATCGAAAAAGGCATCACTGGTGTTTCTTTCGACCGTTCTGGTTTCCAATATCATGGTCGTGTCCAGGCACTGGCAGATGCTGCCCGTGAAGCTGGCCTACAGTTCTAAGGTAGAGGTGTAAGATGGCACACATCGAAAAACAAGCTGGCGAACTGCAGGAAAAGCTGATCGCGGTAAATCGCGTATCTAAAACCGTAAAAGGTGGTCGTATTTTCTCCTTCACAGCTCTGACTGTTGTTGGTGACGGTAATGGCCGCATCGGTTTTGGTTACGGTAAAGCGCGTGAAGTTCCAGCAGCGATCCAGAAAGCGATGGAAAAAGCCCGTCGCAATATGATTAACGTCGCGCTGAACAACGGCACCCTGCAGCACCCTGTTAAAGGCGTGCACACAGGTTCTCGCGTGTTCATGCAGCCTGCTTCTGAAGGTACCGGTATCATTGCCGGCGGTGCAATGCGCGCCGTTCTGGAAGTCGCTGGGGTTCATAACGTTCTGGCTAAAGCCTACGGTTCCACCAACCCGATTAACGTGGTTCGTGCAACTCTGGATGGCCTGGCCAACATGAATTCTCCAGAGATGGTTGCTGCCAAGCGTGGCAAATCCGTTGAAGACATTCTGGGGTAATGACCATGGCTAAGACTATTAAAATTACTCAAACCCGTAGTTCGATCGGCCGTCTGCCTAAACATAAGGCAACGCTGCTTGGCCTGGGTCTGCGTCGTATTAACCACACCGTAGAGCGCGAAGACACGCCAGCTGTACGCGGCATGGTTAACGCGATTTCCTACATGGTTAAAGTGGAGGAGTAACAGATGCGTTTAAATACTCTGTCTCCGGCCGACGGTTCTAAGCACGCTTCCAAGCGTCTGGGTCGTGGTATCGGTTCTGGCCTCGGTAAAACCGGCGGTCGTGGTCACAAAGGTCAGAACTCTCGTTCTGGCGGTGGCGTACGTCGTGGGTTCGAAGGCGGCCAGATGCCTCTGTACCGTCGTCTGCCGAAGTTCGGTTTCACCTCGCGTAAAGCAATGGTGACAACTGAAGTTCGTCTGTCTGACCTGGCGAAAGTTGAAGGCGGCATCGTCGACCTGAACACGCTGAAAGCGGCAAACATTATCGGTATTCAGATTGAGTTCGCGAAAGTGATCCTGTCTGGTGAAGTTTCTGTACCGGTAACAATCCGCGGTCTGCGTGTGACCAAAGGCGCTCGTGTTGCAATCGAAGCTGCCGGCGGGAAAATTGAGGAATAAGTAGCAGATGGCTAAACAACCGGGATTAGATTTTCAAAGTGCCAAAGGGGGTTTTGGCGAACTGAAACGCAGACTTCTGTTTGTGATCGGGGCGCTGATTGTTTTCCGTATTGGCTCTTTTATTCCAATCCCTGGTATTGATGCCACTGTACTTGCCAAGTTGCTTGAGCAACAGCGTGGCACCATCATTGAGATGTTTAACATGTTCTCTGGTGGTGCTCTGAGCCGTGCTTCTATCTTTGCCCTGGGTATTATGCCGTACATTTCGGCCTCTATTATTATCCAGCTGCTGACGGTGGTTCATCCCGCGTTAGCTGAAATCAAGAAAGAAGGGGAGGCTGGCCGTCGTAAGATAAGCCAGTACACCCGTTACGGTACTCTGGTACTCGGTATATTCCAGGCGGTCGGTATTGCTACCGGCCTGCCGAATATGCCTGGAATGCAAGGTCTGGTGTTAAACCCTGGCTTCGCCTTCTACTTTACCGCTGTTGTCAGCCTGGTCACCGGAACCATGTTCCTGATGTGGCTGGGTGAGCAGATTACTGAACGAGGTATCGGCAACGGTATCTCGATCATAATCTTCGCGGGTATCGTTGCGGGTCTACCGCCGGCCATTGGCCATACCATCGAGCAAGCGCGGCAAGGCGACCTGCACTTCCTCCTGTTGCTGTTGGTTGCAGTTCTCGTATTTGCAGTGACCTTCTTCGTTGTTTTCGTTGAGCGTGGTCAACGCCGCATTGTGGTGAACTATGCGAAACGTCAGCAAGGCCGTCGTGTCTATGCTGCGCAGAGCACACATTTACCGTTGAAAGTGAATATGGCCGGGGTTATCCCAGCGATCTTCGCCTCCAGCATCATTCTGTTCCCGGCAACCATCGCGTCATGGTTCGGGGGCGGTACGGGCTGGAACTGGTTGACAACTATTTCGATGTATTTGCAACCAGGTCAGCCGCTTTATGTGTTACTCTATGCGACTGCAATCATCTTCTTCTGTTTCTTCTACACAGCGTTGGTGTTCAACCCACGTGAAACAGCAGATAACCTGAAGAAGTCTGGTGCATTTGTACCAGGTATTCGTCCGGGAGAACAAACGGCGAAGTACATCGATAAAGTAATGACGCGTTTAACCCTTATCGGGGCGCTGTACATTACCTTTATCTGCCTGATCCCGGAGTTCATGCGTGATGCGATGAAAGTTCCATTCTACTTCGGCGGTACATCACTGCTGATCGTAGTGGTTGTCATCATGGACTTTATGGCTCAAGTGCAAACTCTGATGATGTCTAGTCAGTACGAGTCTGCATTGAAGAAAGCAAACCTGAAGGGCTACGGCCGTTAATTCAGGCGCTTGAGAAGTTACGGAGAGTAAAAATGAAAGTTCGTGCTTCCGTCAAGAAATTATGTCGTAACTGCAAAATCATCCGTCGCGACGGCGTCGTACGTGTGATCTGCAGCGCCGAGCCAAAGCATAAACAGCGCCAAGGCTGATTTAATCGCATATTTTTCTTGCAAAGTTGGGTTGAGCTGGCTAGATTAGCCAGCCAATCTTTTGTATGTCTATGCGTTTCCATTTGAGTATCCTGAAAACGGGCTTTTCGGCATGGGACGCATAAGTAATTTAATAGGAGTGCATAGTGGCCCGTATAGCAGGCATTAACATTCCTGATCAGAAACATACCGTTATTGCATTAACTGCAATCTTCGGCATCGGTAAAACCCGCTCACAGGCTATCTGTGCAGCAACGGGTATTGCTGAAAATGTTAAGATCAGAGAGCTGTCTGAAGAGCAAATCGACATTCTGCGTGACGCTGTTGCAAAGTATGTTGTTGAAGGCGATCTGCGTCGTGAAATTACCCTGAGCATCAAGCGTCTTATGGACCTTGGCTGCTATCGTGGTTTACGCCATCGTCGTGGTCTTCCAGTACGCGGTCAGCGTACCAAGACCAACGCACGTACCCGTAAGGGTCCGCGTAAACCGATCAAGAAATAATCGGGGTGATTGAATAATGGCAAAGGCACCAGTTCGTGCACGTAAGCGTGTAAGAAAGCAAGTCTCTGATGGCGTGGCTCATGTCCATGCATCTTTCAACAACACCATCGTCACTATTACCGATCGTCAGGGTAATGCGCTGGGTTGGGCAACAGCCGGTGGTTCCGGTTTCCGTGGTTCTCGTAAATCTACGCCGTTCGCTGCACAGGTTGCTGCTGAACGTTGCGCAGAGGCCGTGAAAGATTACGGTATTAAGAACTTGGAAGTTATGGTTAAGGGTCCAGGTCCAGGCCGCGAATCAACGATTCGTGCTCTGAACGCTGCTGGTTTCCGCATCACTAATATTACTGATGTGACTCCGATCCCTCACAACGGTTGTCGTCCGCCGAAAAAACGTCGCGTATAACGCCCCGTTTTTTAGGAATGTTGGAGAAAGAAAATGGCAAGATATTTGGGTCCTAAGCTCAAGCTGAGCCGTCGTGAAGGCACAGACCTGTTCCTTAAGTCTGGCGTTCGCGCGATTGATACCAAGTGTAAGATTGAACAAGCTCCTGGTCAGCACGGTGCGCGCAAGCCACGTCTGTCTGACTATGGCGTACAGTTACGTGAAAAGCAGAAAGTTCGTCGTATCTACGGCGTGCTGGAGCGTCAGTTCCGTAACTATTATAAAGAAGCAGCACGTCTGAAAGGCAACACCGGTGCAAACCTGTTAGCTCTGCTGGAAGGTCGTCTGGATAACGTTGTTTACCGTATGGGCTTTGGCGCCACTCGTGCAGAAGCACGTCAGCTGGTTAGCCACAAATCTGTTATGGTAAACGGTCGCGTTGTCAGCATCGCTTCTTATCAGGTAACTCCGAATGACGTTGTTAGCATCCGTGAGAAAGCCAAAAAGCAGTCTCGCGTGAAAGCCGCTCTGGAGCTGGCTGAGCAGCGTGAAAAGCCAACCTGGCTGGAAGTTGATGCGACTAAGATGGAAGGTGTGTTCAAGCGTATTCCTGAACGTACCGATCTGTCTGCGGACATTAACGAACACCTGATCGTCGAGCTTTACTCCAAGTAAGGCTTAGTACCAAAGAGAGGACACAATGCAGGGTTCTGTGACAGAGTTTCTAAAACCGCGCCTGGTAGATATCGAGCAAGTGAGTTCGACGCACGCCAAGGTGACCCTTGAGCCTTTAGAGCGTGGCTTTGGCCATACTCTTGGTAACGCGCTGCGCCGTATTCTGCTTTCATCAATGCCGGGTTGCGCGGTGACCGAGGTTGAAATTGATGGTGTACTGCATGAGTACAGCACCAAAGAGGGTGTACAGGAAGATATCCTGGAAATCCTGCTCAACCTTAAAGGTTTGGCGGTAAGAGTTCAGGGCAAAGATGAAGTTATTCTTACTCTGAATAAATCTGGCATTGGCCCTGTGACTGCAGCCGATATCACCCATGATGGTGATGTCGAAATCGTCAAGCCGCAGCACCTGATCTGCCATCTGACCGATGAGAACGCCGCTATCAGCATGCGTATCAAAGTTCAGCGTGGTCGTGGTTATGTGCCGGCGTCTGCCCGAATTCATTCGGAAGAAGATGAGCGCCCGATCGGTCGTCTGTTAGTCGACGCCTGCTACAGCCCTGTAGAGCGTATTGCCTACAATGTTGAAGCAGCGCGTGTTGAACAGCGTACTGACCTGGACAAGCTGGTCATCGAAATGGAAACCAACGGCACTATCGATCCTGAAGAAGCGATCCGCCGTGCGGCTACCATCCTGGCAGAACAACTTGAAGCTTTCGTTGACTTACGTGATGTTCGTCAGCCGGAAGTTAAAGAAGAGAAACCAGAATTCGATCCGATCTTGCTGCGCCCTGTTGACGATCTGGAATTGACTGTCCGCTCTGCTAACTGCCTTAAGGCAGAAGCTATCCACTACATCGGTGATCTGGTACAGCGTACCGAGGTTGAGCTGCTTAAAACGCCTAACCTTGGTAAAAAATCTCTTACTGAGATTAAAGATGTGCTGGCTTCTCGTGGTCTGTCTCTGGGCATGCGCCTGGAAAACTGGCCGCCAGCTAGCATTGCTGATGAATAACCCGATCACAGGTTAAGGTTTCACTGAGAAGGATAAGGTCATGCGCCATCGTAAGAGTGGTCGTCAACTGAACCGCAACAGCAGCCATCGTCAGGCTATGTTCCGCAACATGGCTGGCTCTTTGGTTCGTCACGAGATTATCAAGACGACCCTGCCAAAAGCGAAAGAGCTGCGTCGCGTAGTTGAGCCGCTGATTACTCTTGCCAAGACCGACAGCGTAGCTAATCGTCGTCTGGCATTCGCCCGTACTCGTGATAACGAGATCGTGGCAAAACTGTTTAACGAGCTGGGCCCGCGTTTCGCGAGCCGTGCCGGTGGTTACACTCGCATTCTGAAGTGTGGCTTCCGCGCTGGTGACAACGCTCCGATGGCTTACATCGAGCTGGTTGATCGTCCAGAAGCTCAAGCAGAAGCTGCTGCAGAGTAATCTGTAGTTGCAACGTAAAAAAACCGGGCTTGCCCGGTTTTTTTATATCCAAAATTCCTCTGCTCGTCATCTCCCCCGAAACTGCGCTATGCTAACCCACTCTTTTACCCAGGCAGCCATGTCGAATATCGGCCGGCTATCAGGCTAACCTGTTCCGCAGGGAAAACCGCTTGCGTTTCACTGAGGAGAAGTTATGTACCGCATCGGGCAACTGGCAAATCTGGCTGACGTCACGCCGGACACCATTCGTTTCTATGAGAAGCAACAGATGATGGATCATCAGGTTCGTACTGAGGGCGGCTTTAGGCTTTACAGTGAGAACGACCTGCAGCGACTGAAGTTTATTCGCTATGGTCGTCAGCTGGGTTTCACCCTGGAGGCGATCCGCGAACTGCTGTCGATCCGCGTCGACCCTGAGCATCATACCTGTCAGGAGTCGAAATCGATCGTACAGAAGCGTCTGAACGAGGTGGAGAGCATGATCGCCGAGCTGCAGCATATGCACCGTTCGCTGACGCGGCTCAATGATGCCTGCTGCGGCACCGCGCACAGCAGCCGGTACTGTTCTATTCTGGAAGCTCTCGAGCAGGGGGCCAGCACATCAAATGCTAAAGCGGCAGATTGAAATTCAGCGAATAGCGGACTATATTTATCGCCGCTAATCACACAAAGGAGAGATCCATGACCCGCTATCAACACAAGAAAGGCATTATCCGCGATAACGCACTTGAAGCCCTGTTGCATGACCCGTTGTATAAAATCAGAGTTGAAGAAAATCAGAAGGGCAAAGGCAGCTACCGGCGCAAAGCAAAACACGCACAGAAAGGTAACTGGGAGGCCAGTGGTAAAGCCGCTAACAGCGACGTTACCACTGGCCTTCTGCTTTCTCAGGCAAAAAAAACGCCAGCTCTCAGACTGGCGGTTTTACTGACAGGCTGACCGGTTATTACAGCGGTTTGTTATTCTGTTCTTTCAGCAGGTCGCGGATTTCTGACAGCAGGGTCTCTTCCGCTGAAGGTTTGGCTACCGGTTTCTCGACTTCTTTCTTTTTATAGAGCCTGTTCATCAGCTTGATGGCCATGAAGATGGCAAACGCAACGATAACAAAATCAAACACCGTCTGCAGGAACGCACCATACTCCATCACCACGGCCGGGGTGGCGCCATCAGCGGGCTTAAGCACCCAGCTAAACTGTTTAAAGTCGACACCACCGATCAGCAACCCCAGCGGCGGCATAATGATATTTGCTACCAGTGATGAGACGATCTTGCCAAACGCCGCTCCGATAATGACACCCACCGCCAGATCGACGACGTTGCCACGCATCGCGAAATCGCGAAACTCTTTGAATAAACTCATGCTTCTCTCCATTCCTGTGCCAATGATACAAGTCTAACAAACGATCGCACTTTTTCCATAACGTGAAAAGATTAATCCTTAACGCCCGCCCAGTCCCGAACTGCCAACTGCCTGGGTCGCGATTACAGAAAGAACGGACTGGGCTGAAACAGACGCTCAACATCAGGGACGAATTTTTTATCGGTCAGGAACATGATCACATGATCGCCCTGCTCAATGCGCAGATCGTTACTGGCGATCATCACATCGTTACCGCGCACCACGCCGCCGATGATGGTGCCCGGTGGGAGTTTGATCTCTTCGATCATCCGGCCCACCACCCGCGAGGTGGACTCTTCACCGTGGGCAATCGCCTCGATCGCTTCCGCCACACCGCGGCGTAGGGAAGAGACGCCGACGATATCTGCTTTACGCACATGGCTCAGCAGAGCCGAAATGGTGGCCTGCTGCGGGGAGATGGCAATGTCGATCACGCTGCCCTGCACCAGGTCAACATAGGCGCGGCGCTGGATCAGCACCATCGCTTTCTTCGCTCCCATCCGCTTGGCGAGCATCGCGGACATGATGTTGGCCTCGTCATCGTTGGTGATGGCGATAAACAGATCGATCTGATCGATATGCTCTTCGGCCAACAGCTCCTGATCCGAGGCGTCGCCGTAAAACACGATGGTGTTCTGCAGGTTCTCTGCCAGTTCTGCGGCACGTTGCTGGTCACGCTCGATCAGCTTCACGCTGTAGTTTTTCTCCAGCCGCTGCGCCAGGCCAAAGCCGATGTTGCCGCCGCCGACGATCATTATGCGCTTATAAGGCTTCTCCAGACGTTGATACTCACTCATCACCGCCCGAATGTGCTGGCTGGCGGCGATAAAGAATACTTCATCCCCGGCCTCGATCACCGTCGATCCCTGCGGGCGGATCGGACGGTCCTGGCGAAAGATTGCCACCACGCGGGTATCAATGTGTGGCATATGATCGCGCATGATCGACAGGGCGTTCCCCACCAGTGGCCCACCGTAGTAGGCTTTGACGACCGCAAGGCTGACTTTGCCTTCGGCAAAGTTAACCACCTGCAGCGCACCCGGATACTCGATCAGCCGGTAGATATTGTCGATCACCAGCTGTTCGGGAGAGATCAGATGGTCGATCGGCACGGCTTCAGGGATAAACAGCTTATCTGCGGCGCGGATGTAGTCCGGCGCGCGGATACGGGCGATGCGGTTTGGGGTGTTAAACAGCGAATAAGCAACCTGACAGGCGATCATATTGGTTTCGTCAGAGTTGGTCACGGCAACCAGCATGTCGGCATCTTCCGCGCCGGCGTCCCGCAGCACGCGTGGATGCGAACCATGGCCCTGAACCACCCGCAGATCAAACTTATCCTGCAGCTGGCGCAGACGAAGAGGGTCTGTGTCGACCACGGTAATATCGTTGTTTTCACCGACAAGGTTCTCTGCGAGCGTACCGCCAACCTGTCCTGCGCCAAGAATGATAATTTTCATGATATTCAGTCTGTCTGGTGATCGTGCGGGTTATGGCACCGCGGGACGGTGCCATCTCTGTTACTGTTTTATCAACTTAGCGTAGTAGAAGCCATCACCGCCTTCCGGCTGTGGGAACACCTGAATGCCCGGCTGCTGCTGGGTGCCGGTTTCCGTCAGTCGGGCATCGGCGTGGCGCTGCAGAAATGCGCTTATCTGCAGGTGATTCTCTTCCGGCAAAATTGAGCAGGTGGCGTAAAGCAGAGTGCCGCCGGTTTTCAGGTGCGGCCAGACCGCATCGAGGATCTGCTGCTGCAGCGCGGCCAGTTCAGGAATATCGCGATCGCGGCGCAGCCATTTGATATCCGGATGGCGACGAATCACACCGGTGGCCGAACAGGGGGCATCCAGTAAGATACGGTCGAACTGCCGATCGCCACACCATTCTGCCGGCGTGCGGCCGTCTCCCTGCTTAACCTCTGCCTGCATAGCCAGGCGCTGCAGGTTCTCACTGACCCTGGCCAGGCGCTGAGCATCCACATCGACCGCCATCACCTGAGCCTGAGGTGCCGCCTCCAGAATATGGGTGGTTTTTCCGCCCGGCGCGGCGCAGAGGTCGAGAATTGACTCGCCGTTCTGCGGATCGAGCAGGGCAACGCAGCCCTGAGCGGAGGCATCCTGTACCGTGACCCAGCCCTGCTCAAATCCCGGCAGCTGGCTGACGGCGCACGGTGCCTCCAGGCGCAGCGCATCCGCGTGCTCAGGGTGAGCAAACGCCTGTTTGCCGCTCTCCTGCAGCAGCTGCAGCCAGGCGTCACGGGTGTGGTGCTGGCGGTTAACGCGCAGCCACATCGGTGGGCGCTGGTTATTAGCCTCGACGATCTGCTGCCACTCTGCAGGCCAGGCCCGTTGCAGCCGTTCCAGCAGCCATTTCGGATGCAGATAGCGCTGCTCGCCGACGTTCATCTGCTGTGTAAGCTCTTCCTGCTGGCGCTGGAACTGACGCAGAACGCCGTTGATCAACCCTTTTAACTGCGGTCGCTTAAGGCTTACCGCCCCCTCGACGGTTTCCGCCAGTGCGGCATGCGCCGGAATGCGGGTAAACATCAGCTGATACAGGCCTACCATAATCAGGAAGTGCAGCACCCGCTGCTTGCCGGTCATCGGGCGGGACATCAGCCTGTTGACGATCCCCTCCAGCTGCGGCAGCGTACGCAGCACGCCGTAGCACAGCTCCTGTAACAGAGCACTGTCTTTCTCGCCCACGCTTTTCTGTGCGGCAGGCAGCACGTTACTGAGAGACTGCCCTTGCTCAATGACTTTTTCGAGAGTCTGCGCGGCAACGCTGCGTAAATTGATCTTTGTTTTCATAGTGAGATTCGCAAGTCAAACGGCCCGGCAATGCTGCCGGGCGGGGGGATCAGGCAATGATATTGCCAGGCGTAAACCATTCACGGCGGGAGTTAAGCAGGTCCTGAGCTTTCATCGCTTTTTTACCTGCGGGTTGCAGCTCTTCAATATTCAGCACGCCATTCGCGGTCACCACCTGAATGCCCTGCTTATCTGCCTGCAGAATTTCGCCCGGCTGATGGCCGCTGACCGCAGGCAGCACCGAGGCTTTCCAGACTTTAACCGGCTGTTCATCAATGATGAAATAGCTGACCGGCCACGGGTTAAACGCACGGACGCAGCGCTCCAGCTGGGCGGCAGACAGCGACCAGTCCAGACGCGCTTCCTCTTTACTCAGCTTCTCAGCGTAGCTGACCCGCGCTTCGTCCTGCACTTCTACCTCTGCGGTGCCGTCGGCTAACTGCTGCAGCGTGGTGAGCATGCCGGCCGGCCCAAGCTGTGCCAGCTTGTCATACAGCGTGGCGCTGGTATCGGTTGGCTCAATCGGCAGCGCCAGCTTATGCAGCATATCGCCAGTATCGAGGCCAACGTCCATCTGCATGATGGTCACGCCCGTTTCGGCATCACCGGCCCACAGTGAGCGTTGGATCGGGGCGGCACCACGCCACAGCGGCAGCAGCGAACCGTGGACGTTGATGCAGCCAAGCCGCGGCATCTCCAGCACGGCTTTCGGCAGAATCAGGCCATAGGCCACTACCACCATCACGTCAGCGTTCAGCTGGGCGACCAGCTGCTGGTTCTCTTCGGGGCGTAGAGACTTAGGCTGATACACCGGGATCTGATGCTGCTCAGCCAGTTGTTTAACCGGGCTGGCAGTCAGCTTATTGCCGCGGCCGGCGGGGCGATCGGGCTGAGTAAATACGCCGACGATCTGGTGCCCGGAAGACAACAGCGCGTCAAGATGACGCGCTGCAAAGTCAGGGGTGCCGGCAAAAATGATTTTTAACGATTCGGACACGGTGTTCCCTTTAGTCAAGGCTCTCAGTCACGGGCATTCTGGCGATACAGTTTTTCGAGCTTCTGACGGATGCGCTGACGCTTCATCGGCGAGAGATAATCAATAAACAGTTTACCGACCAGGTGATCCATTTCGTGCTGAATGCAGATCGCAAGCAGGCCATCGGCCTCCAGCTCAAAGCTGTTGCCATCACGGTCTAACGCGCGGATCTTAACTTTCTCTGAACGCGGTACCAGCGCACGCTGTTCCGGGATCGACAGGCAGCCCTCTTCGATGCCGGTTTCGCCGCTCTGTTCCAGCAGTTCCGGGTTAATTAACACCAGCGGCTGGTCGTGATTCTCTGAGACGTCAATCACGATAATACGCTGGTGAATATCGACCTGAGTAGCGGCAAGACCGATGCCTTCTTCGGCCTTCATCGTTTCAAACATATCATCAACGATACGCTGAATATCGGCGTTTACTGCCTTAACCGGGGTCGCGACGATGCGCAGGCGATCGTCAGGAAAATGTAATACCTGCAAAACTGACATAACGTTCCAGATCTGTATTCAAGGGATGAAAGAATTATTCGTCGTATTGTAGACATTTCAGTCGTTGATTGACAGCATTCACCGCAGGGAACCTTCCGCCGGAAGGGGCAAATCAGGGAAGAGACGATGTTGCCAGTCGAGTGTGCCTTGCGATTATCCGGGGTGGCGGGATTATCCAGCCTTCGTCGCCTGCATTTGCTGGACAAACTAGTGCCGTTGCACCGGCCTGCGGGTGTGGAGCTGGCAGCAGCGGGTCTGTCTGTCGAGCAGCAGCGGGCATTCCTGGATTATGACCCTCGCATCATCGAACAAACGCTGGCGTGGCTGGAAACGGACGGCAACGTTTTCCTGACTGCCAACGACCCCCGCTACTCCGACCGGCTGAGAAACATCAGTAATTTCCCGTTGATGTTATTCGTGCAGGGTGATGCGGCACTGCTATCGTCGCCACAGCTGGCGGTGGTCGGTAGCCGCAACTGTTCCCATTATGGCCGCGAGTGGGGCAGCTGGTTCTGCCAGGCGCTGGCGCTGAGTGGGCTGACCATCACCAGCGGCCTGGCGCTGGGCGTTGACAGCGTGGCGCATCGTGCGGCGCTGGAGGTACAGGGAAAAACGCTGGCGGTGTTGGGGTGCGGGCTGAGCACCATCTATCCTGCTCGCAACCGGCTGCTGGCCCGCCAGATTGTCGACGCCGGGGGCACGCTGGTCTCGGAATTTCCTCTGCACCTGCCGCCAGTGGCCAGCCATTTTCCCCGCCGTAACCGGATCATCAGCGGGTTAAGTCTGGGCGTGCTGGTGGTGGAAGCGGCGATGCGCAGCGGGTCGCTGGTGACGGCACGGCTGGCGCTGGAGCAAAACCGCGACATTTTCGCGCTGCCAGGCGCGCTGGGAAACCCCGGCAGTGAAGGAACCCACTGGCTTATTCAACAGGGGGCGTTGCTGGTTGCCCATCCAAATAATATTATTGAACAGTTACAGAGCGATTTGGCCTGGTTGCCCGAACGGCCACAGTTGGTAAACATTTCCACAGAGAGTGGCATTCCTTCATTGCCATTTTCCGAGCTGTTGGCTAACGTAGGAGATGAGGTTACACCTGTTGACGTCGTCGCTGAACGTGCCGGCCAACCTGTGCCAGCCATCGTAGCTAAGCTGCTTGAGCTGGAGTTAGCAGGGTGGATCGCAGCTGTACCCGGCGGCTATGTCCGATTGAGGAGGGCAAGCCATGTTCGACGTTCTAATGTACTTATTTGAAACCTATATCCATAGCGATGCCGAAATGCGCGTCGATCAGGATAAGCTGACTGATGATTTAACCGACGCCGGTTTTCATCGTGAAGATATTTATAATGCGTTGAACTGGTTGGAAAAGCTGGGAGATTATCAGGATGGTCTGGTCGCTCCGATTCAGCTGGCATCCGATCCGCTGTCTATGCGTATCTACACCGAGGAAGAGGGCCATCGTTTAGATGCCAATTGTCGCGGCTTTATTCTGTTCCTTGAGCAAATTCAGGTGCTGAATCTGGACACCCGCGAAATGGTTATCGAACGTATTATGGCGCTGGATACCCTCGAGTTTGATCTGGACGATCTCAAATGGGTGGTGCTGATGGTGCTGTTTAACATCCCGGGATGTGAAAATGCCTACCAGCAAATGGAAGAGCTACTTTTCGACGTCAATGAAGGTACACTGCACTGAAGATTGATCGGGTGTAGACAACGTTATGAACAAAACAGCGCTTTTCGCTGTGCACAAAAATGATCCCTGCCCCCAGTGTGGGGCAGAGCTGGTTATTCGCTCCGGAAAACACGGTGCCTTTATGGGCTGCTCACACTACCCGGAGTGCGACTTCATTCGCCCACTTCAGCGTCAGGCTGACGGGCACATCATTAAAGTACTTGAGGGACAGTTCTGTCCTGCATGCGGTGCCGAACTGGCACTGCGGCAGGGGCGCTACGGCATGTTTATCGCCTGCAGCCGCTATCCCGAATGCGATCACACCGAAACCATCGATAAACCGGATGAGACGACGCTCGCCTGCCCGCAGTGTTCCAGCGGCAAGCTGGTGCAGCGGCGCTCGCGCTACGGCAAAACCTTCCACGCCTGCGACCGTTATCCGGATTGTCAGTTTGCGGTGAATTTTACCCCGCAGGAAGGGGAGTGCGCGTACTGCCATTTCCCGTTGCTGATTGAAAAGAAAACGGCCAGAGGCGTGAAGCGTTTTTGCGCCAGTAAAGCCTGTGGAAAACCCGTCATAGCAGGAAACAGTAGTGAAGATGAATCACGTGAATGACTCTTTATCGCAGTGCGTGGCGCAGCTGCGCCAGTCAGCGGTTATTGCCTACCCGACAGAAGCGGTGTTTGGTTTAGGCTGTGACCCCGACAGCGAAGCGGCGGTAATGCAACTGCTGGCGCTGAAACGACGCCCGGTGGAGAAGGGGTTGATCCTGATCGCCGCGGATTATCAGCAGCTGATGCCCTATATTGCCGATGAGCGGCTCACCCCTGAGCAACGCCAGCGTATGTTTTCCCGCTGGCCTGGCCCGGTGACCTGGGTACTGCCGGCAAGGGCGGATACGCCGCGCTGGCTGACCGGGCGGTTTAGCTCACTGGCGGTGCGCGTGAGCGATCATGCCGGCGTGGTTGAACTGTGCCAGGCCTTCGGTAAACCGCTGGTCTCTACCAGTGCCAATCTGACAGGTCTTGAGCCGTGCCGCAACGTGGCTGAAGTGCGGGCTCAGTTCGGTGACGATTTCCCGGTGCTGGTGGCAGAAACCGGCGGCCGTCAGAATCCTTCGGAAATTCGTGATGTCATCACCGGTGGCCTTATTCGTCAGGGATAAAATACGATGTCCTCATTTGTAGTGTTCGGCAATCCGATTAATCACAGTAAATCTCCGCGCATCCATCAGCTGTTTGCTGAACAGACCGCGATTCCCCATCCTTACGATCGTCTGTGCGCACCGGTGGATGGCTTTGCGGCCAGCGTGGCTGAATTCATCGCGGCGGGCGGCGGCGGTGCCAACGTGACGCTACCGTTTAAGCAGCAGGCGTTCGAGCTGGCCGATGAGCTGACCGAGCGTGCGGCGCTGGCCGGTGCGGTGAACACGCTGAAGAAGCTGGACGATGGCCGTCTGCTCGGTGACAACACCGACGGTATTGGCCTGTTAAGCGATCTTCAGCGCCAGCAGCTGATCCGGTCCGGCGATCGGATCCTGCTGATTGGGGCGGGAGGGGCCGCGCGCGGCGTGATCCTGCCGCTGCTCTCTGCCGGCTGCAGCGTGACCATTGTTAACCGCACGCACGCAAAGGCTGAGGAGCTGGCACAGCTGTTTGCCCACCACGGCGGCGTGCGGGCGCTCGCTCGTGACGAACTGGCCGGCGCAGAGTTTGAGCTGGTGATCAACGCCACCTCAAGTGGCGTATCCGGCGCGGTGCCCGACCTGCCAGCACAGCTGGTGAATAGCGGTACGCGCTGCTACGACATGTTCTATCAGGTGGGAGATACCCCGTTCCTGCACTGGTGCCGTCTGCAGGGAGCCAGCCAGATGGCTGACGGCCTGGGAATGCTGGTGGGCCAGGCGGCGCATGCCTTTATGCTGTGGCACGGCGTTATGCCGGATATCACCCCGGTGATTGCCCGGCTGAAGCAGGAGATGAGCGCGTGAACCCGGCAATAAAGGAGAGCAGGTAAAACGATCGGGGTCAGGTCTGGCTCTCTTCGGCCAGGTAGTCATCCTTCCAGCCGACATAGTTGTTCGCGGAATAGAGCAGGCCGGCAATTTCAGCCTCCGTTAACGGGCGGACTTTGCGGGCCGGGCTGCCTAAATAGAGATGGCCGCTCTCCAGCCGCTTGCCCGGCGCGACCAGGCTACCGGCACCAATCATCACATCATCCTCTATTACTACACCGTCCAGTACGATCGTTCCCATGCCAACCAGTACCCGGTTGCCAATCCTGCAGCCGTGCAGCATCACCTTATGGCCAACGGTAACATCCTCTCCAATCACCAGCGGGTGACCTTCAGGCTTTGCCGCAGACTTATGGGTGACGTGCAGTACGCATCCGTCCTGGATATTGCTGCGTTTCCCGATGGTCACGCGGTTGACGTCACCGCGGATGGCGACCAGCGGCCAGATTGCCACATCATCCGCCAGCCGGACATCGCCAATCACCACGCTGCTGCTATCGACTCTCACCCGTTCGCCCAGTTGCGGACTCATACCTTTATAACTACGCAAATTCGTGCTCATGACAGCCTCTCTGTTAGATCCTTAAGGGTACGCGTTGAGACTAAACGATCCTGCAGCGCTTTTCGCCCCTTAAAAATGCCTTAAAAATGCGCGATTAGCCTGATATATCAACGAAGAGAATGAAAAGAAAGCAACCGATAAGAAAGATCCAAAAAAGGCTTGTGCATTAAATTCGGATCCCTATAATGCGCATCCATCGACACGGAACAACGGCTTACAGGCCAGCGTGTTGAGAGGTTCAGGAAGTACTCTGAACCGCCGGAAAAAACTTCTCAAAAAGAAGTTGACTCCGAAGGAGGAAAGCGTAATATACGCCACCTCGCAACAGGAAGCTTCGGCACTGATTGCACAAGCTTCGGCACTGATTGCAC